>JARLHL010000040.1 GCA_031292275.1 Desulfocapsaceae bacterium
CGCTGTCCTCAATTACACCTTTGAGAATGAAGAAAACGATTCCACCTACATGAACCCGGTCAACGTGCTTTCATCGAAAAAGAGAAAAGCCTGGTATCAAGTAGAGCGGCGGCGGACCCTGATAAAAAACAGTGATCTTCCCGAATGGAGCAAGGCCGTTGAGGACCTCAATAATTCCATAGTGCGTGACTTCCTGCTATTCCTTCTTTATACCGGCCTGCGGCGTAATGAAGCAGCAAGGCTGCAATGGGATCAGGTGGACTTTCGAGAAGGATGTTTTACGATCCCGACCACAAAGAACGGCGAACCTCACACCCTGCCTATGAGTGATTACCTGAAAACCCTTCTGATGCGTCGTAAGGCCAAGGCTTGGGCTGACAATCCATTTGTATTTCCTGGTAATGGCAAGGAAGGGCATTTGCAAGAACCGAAAAAACCCATGGCAACTGTAACGGCCAACACGGGGATTGTCTTCACTTGTCACGATCTGAGAAGAACCTTTGCCACCATTGCTGAAAGTCTTGATTTGTCTGGCTACACTGTAAAAGCACTCTTGAATCATAAGCAGCAACTCGGCGATGTTACCGGCGGGTATATCATCCTGAATGTCGAGCGACTCCGGGAACCCATGCAGAAGATTACCAATGCCATTCATGAGCGGATAAGGAAACAGCACGGACAGATAGTACCAATGGATCCAATACAAAGGGAGTCAATGTAATGGACGAAATGAAAGAACTTGAGAAATTGCGGCTTGAATTCCTCAAAAGGGGTAAGGACCAGGGGACAGGTGCAATATATCGGGCAGAATTGGCATTAGAGCATCGTGAACAACCTACCGTTTGTGTAAAAATTCCCCAATCAGGCCCTGATAGTGTGGGATCGTTTGTCGATGGCTGTAAACATTTTTACCAACTCCCACCACTTACACTCAATGTGAACCTTTATGCCACATTGGAAGAAATCGAAGAGGGTATAAAAAAAGCTGTCGTCGATGCTGTGATGGGGAGAATAAGTTTCAACAAGCAGCTGATGGATTTTGATAACCCTGAATCTACGCCTCCTGAGTTAAAAGCTCGTGGACAAGGGATAAGATATAAAGAAACCACATTTGAAGAGTTGCGAGTATGTTTGCAAGCTTATGATTTAGAGGAGGAAGGAAAATCCCGTATTGAAATCCAGAATATTCTCTACCCAGGACAAGATCGCGCTACAGCCAAGCAAAAGGTATATCAAAAGATTATAAAGACCCGAAAACTAATCGAGGCAGCATCACAAGGAACTGGCTATTTTACCAAGAAGGTCCTCGATAACAGTCTGACACATTCTATACTCCTAGACACAGAAACCCAAAAAAGCGAGTAAACCAACTCTCTATACCGCCCACAAGAAAAAACCCCTACAAGCGTAAAACGAAATAGTCAATCTCAGGGCCATTTAAGTTCACCGACTAAAAGAATAGTCCACCTTATTATGTAGACATCAAAAGGGTTAGAGAGATTTCAGTAAGGTTTCTCTTTCCCTACAAGATCATCTTATGAATAAGGAGTAGTACAATGGAACAAAGAATCAACGTCCAAACAGCGACACCATTCACCCTCTCCCGGAACCTCACAACCATTGAAGCAGCAAGATTCCTAAACCTCAAGCCTGCGACCCTAGGACAATGGCGATGGAATGGGCGTGGCCCACGTTTCGTAAAAATCGGGCGGTCCTGCCGGTATCGATTGGCTGACCTTGAAGCCTTTCTCGAAGAGCGGGTTTTTAGTTCGACTACTGAGGCAGGAGGACGTGCAGCATGATTCAATCAATGCAAGGAATCCAAGGGTGCCCACCTCAAGCTCCCCAGCTTTGGCCCCTTGAGATTCCCATAACACAAGATGATTTTACCCCACTTTTGTTGGGAAAGAAAGATTATTCTCAACAGAAGATAGCTATCTCAATAGTCGATTCGGTCACTGATACCAGTCCCAAGGCTACAGAATGTACATGGGGAAACCTTATCCGCGTCTTTTCAAAGCCTAAAGGCCGCGGGGAGTTGAGTCTCTCCGATTACCTCAAGGCCGAGAAAGATGTGCAGACCAAGCAGAAGAACGGAAAGGGCTTGATAGGCGGCGAATTTTTAAGCCCAGGAACCAGGAAAAGGGAGGCTTTAATAAACCGATCCGTATTGATTTTGGATCTAGATGATGGGCATTACGCTTTCAACACGCTTGCTGAATTACTGCAAGGGCTTGGTTTAGAATGTTTTGTCCATTCAAGCTATTCGCATTCTCAGGAAAAGGGAAAATTCCGTATTTTTGTCCTCTTGGATAAGCTCGTGGTTCAGGATATTGAAGGTGTAATCAGTCGAATGGTGGATTATTTCGAAAGTGTCATCGGGCCGCATATCGACCCTAAATCCAGAACGGTTAATCAGTTGTTCTTCACACCTAGTTGTCCACCAGATGCAGTTGATCTTTTCCGATTTCAGCATATCAAGGGCGAACCCTTGAAGGTGTCAGATTTCGTAAAGGGAAAAGCAGTTGAAAGGAAAATTCTCCCGGTAGGAAATACCCATAATATATTGCATGGGGTCGATGAAGGCGGAAGGACTACAGCACTTACAAAAGTTGCTGGGTCTGTTATCGCCAGAGGGCTGAGCTTGGTTGAGTCTACTGAGTTCTGCCTGACCTGGAATCAGAAAAACAACCCTCCCTTAGAAGACGATGAAGTTGAGAAGACAGTCGGTAATATCTTTGCTGCCGACCAAAAGAAAAAGGAGTTGATGACGGATGCCCCTTCTGTATTTACCGACACAAGGGTTGCTCGATTTTTTACATTACAAGCCAATGGCTTAATTAAGTACTGGCCCGACAGAGGTCACTTTCTGGTTTTTGACGGTACGCGATTCAATGCAACTTTTCCTGGAGGGCCATTTACATTTATAAAAGAGATGGTTGCCGCTTTAACTGACCAAGCTCGGTTAATCCCTGGCGAGACTGAGCGGATTGGGAAACTAAAAGACCTTCTCAAATTGGAATCCCATCAGAAACAGTGCGCTGTACTCGAATCGGCAAAAAACATCCCGGAGTTGATTGTTACAAGTGCGATGCTTGACAGTGACCCGATGCTTTTGAATGTTTTGAATGGCACAATAGACCTTAAGAAAGGCAGGCTACTGGCTCATAACCCGGCTGACCTTATTACCCGGCGGATTGACATGGAATATGATCCAGAGGCCACCTGCCCTGTATTTTTGGCTTTCCTTGAAAAGATAATGGGAGGTAATGCAAGATTGATTTCTTATCTCCAAAGATGGTTAGGCTACTGCTTGTCAGGGATGACCAGTGAGCAGGTACTGTTGTTTCTCTTCGGCAAAGGCAGAAATGGGAAAACTACCCTGGTGAATATTGTAAGGGAACTGCTCGGGGAATTCGCCACTACTGCCGACGGAGGGATAATTCTCAACGGAACTGGAAACGATCTTAATTCGCTTGCCACACTGGCGGGTCTGAGAGGCACAAGACTTGTTACTCTCAATGAGATCAATGACGGAGACCGCTTGAATGAGGCAGCTGTCAAAAACTTTACTGGTCAGGATGAAATCTCATGCCGGTTTCTACACCAGGGTTTTTTTTCATACAGACCCCAGTTCAAATTGCTCCTTTTCGGCAATTACAAGCCTAATATCCGGGGTCGAGATTACGGAGTCTGGCGGAGAATTCACCTTCTCAATTTCGGTGTAACGATTACCGATGCAGAGTGTGATCCGCATCTCGATCAGAAACTCCGGAATGAGCTTCCAGGAATACTCACCTGGGCAGTTAAGGGCTGTCTTGCTTGGCAGAAAATGGGTTTAAACCCACCATGTGAGGTTAAGGCTGCAGTTGATGAATACAAAAGAGCAGAGGATATGCTGCAATCGTGGATAGATGAATTCTGCGAAATCGGGCCGCAATTTTCTGAACGGCCACAAGCTTTGCTAAGCTCTTTTATTAACTTCTCCCACTGGAAGAGCTTGAACCCCAATAAGTTTGGAAGGATGCTTTCAGATGCTGGGTTTGAGAAATCGAAGAGTGGCGGAGACAGGCGCTGGAGCGGCATCCGCCTCAATCAACAAATCAACGGAAATTTTTAAAGCGTGGGCGCTTTGGACGCATTTTTGCCATTTCTTATTACCCTATAGAAAAAATCATATAGGAAAAATATATTTTAGCAAAAATGCGCCCCAATGCGTCCTAATGTAAAATGTAACAGATAGGAGCTATGTAATGTATACACCAGATATATTAATACGCCGCAACGACGGTAAGATTGAGACTCACGATAAAACTGATCATATTTGCTCAATGGAGTCACACGATGAGGACGGCGGAGCGAAAGTCGATCTTTATCTCGGCACTAATTACCAAGGTGCGGTACTTCGCATCGAAACAGATAAAGAATGGAACAGGCCTTTAGTCCAAGAGACATCAGAGGGCTATGAAATACACTTCGCCTCTTTCCACTCGGCGGTAAATGTTTTCTCGGCACTGGATTCCGCACTCTCTAGGTACTTACCAGCTGCTTACGACGGAAGGTATCAAGGGGAATAAAAGGCAAGGGGGCGGGTGTGTTTAACCCGCCCCTTTTTAGCCACCACCACCAAAAAGGCGTCAACAATGAGTCTCCCAAAAACATTCATGACAGAATTACGAGAGCTGGCAGCCAAGGAAAAAGAATCACAGAAATCCTGCCAAGAAACTCCCCTTGATACCTTCCGGAATTGGTGGCATAGTCTCAAAGAGGAGGAAAAGAGTCGTCCATACTACACGATGGATTTCTTCCGATATCACTTCTACGATTCTACTGCTACCATCGGCAAGGTGTTACACCAGATGGGTTTCCGCAAATCGCGGTTATGGCGAACAGACGGTCCATCAACAAGGATTTGGTTTCCACCTGACGAATCCAAATAATAGGAATGGAATCCTTGATGAGCTTATTTTATAAATAGCGGTTTCACCCTAACCAATAACAAGGTAAGCATATAATGAAAAAGCTATTTCTGAACATGGTGCTAATTTCGATTTTATGTCTCTCAGGATGTACGGCTGTAACTGTTCGACCAATAGATGCTTCATTACAATTAAAACACGTATGCATTGAGGACTGTCAGAGTACTTGTTTTGAAGGGGAAATGATGGGGGTGGTTCGGGATGGATTTGATCGCCATGGAATTACCACACAAGTCTATTCAGGAACTCCTCCATCTGAATGTGAATACAACTTGTCGATCATGTGTGAACGCTCCTGGGACCTGGCAATGTATATGAAGCATGCCGAACTTCGCCTCTACCACAACAATTTGCAAGTCGGATATGCAGAATATCATTTGAATGGAGGAGGAGGTCTTTCGCCTACGAAATGGGGAAATACAAGAACGAAGATGGAACCTGTAGTAGATGAGATGCTCATTGGCTACCCAAGGAGGTACTGAAGAAAGCCTCTCGCCCAACCGAATTAACTAAGATCTCAGGTCCATTGAAAATTAAAGAATGCGGCAATGATAATTGCTTGTGCTGGTCTTGCTGTCTTTTTTTGTGGATGTGTCAAATCAAGCGGTGCCTTAAGGTACAGTTGACCACATTTTCAATGTTCAGCAATTAGCGTCCTAATCATTTCATAATCTGGTTTTAACTTGAGGTTTTCGCGATGAACTGTTAGTTAGTTAGGTTGAAAAGTTATTGTATTCTGATCCTTTAGGAACCCAGAAAGCCTGAATTACTCCAAAAGAGGTGGCTCAGGCTTTTTTTGTGGCTCCATACAATGCTTAACCAAGAGGATTTGTTCATGAAAAATGGATTGATTGCTACTCTTACAATTTGGATTTTCATGGCCGCGACACCCTTCGCGGCGGACGCCACAGATAACGGCGTCACGCTGACTAATTACTCCGTGTTGAACAACCCCCTCGACGGCTGGTCGACCAACTCGGGTACGCTAAATAACGAATTCGGCGGCACTCTGAACTACTACTCCTCCGGGCTGACCAACTCCGGCACACTAAACAACAACTACGGCGGCACGCTGAACAACTACTCCAATTTGACCAATTCCGGCACGCTGAACAACAACTACGACCTGACCAACTACTTCACGAACACCGGCTTCGGGTTGGAATACCCCTTCGCGCTGACCAACTCCGGCACTCTGAACAACAACGCCGGCGGCACGTTGACAAACTACTCCATGCTGACCAACTCCGGCACGCTGAACATCAACTACGGCGGCACGCTGAACAACAAAGACAATGGCTATTTTGCCAACAACTCCGGCGGCACGCTGAACAACTATGGTTACTTGACCAACAACAACAGCTACAACGCAGGGTTATTTAATTCCGGCACTCTGAACAACTACTCTGAGCTGGGAAACTGGGGTTCGCTGACCAACTACTCCGGCGGCGCACTAAACAACTTAGGCACGCTGAGCAACTCAGGTGCGCTGAGCAACTCAGGCACACTGAACAACTACTCCGGGCTGACCAACTACTACGGCGGCACAATGGACAACTACTCCACACTGAACAACTACTCTGCGCTGGCCAACAACTACGGCGGCACGCTGACCAACTGGAACAACTACGGCGACACGCTGACCAACTACTCCATGCTGACCAACTCCGGCACGCTAAACAATAACGGCTCGCTAACTAACTCCAGCACGGGTATAATTACGGGCACTGGCAACTATACCCAGACAGCCGGTAATACCAAAAACAACGGCAGCATGATTCAGCAAAACATCCAAATATTAGGAGGACAGTTGAGTGGAGTTGGAACGATAACCGGAAATGTGACCATCGGCTCTGGAGCGACTGTTAAGCCAGGAGACCCTAGCGGATTACTGACAATCAATGGAGATTTTACGAGCAGTGGCAACCTTTTGTTTGAAATCTTCGGAAAAGACAACGGGCAGAATAATCAGTTAAAAATTAATGGCGGCAAAGCTGTATTCAATGGCGGCGGCATGGAGTTCGATTTTATTAACGGTTATCAAGCCCAAGCCGGTGATAGATGGGACCTCCTGTATGCCACATCAATAGACGGAATAGATCAGCTCAACAATACTCTCAACGGCCTGGATTCAGGACTTGCCTGGAAATTAGATTACGTTAACGGCATTGAAAGTCTCATGATTATTAACCCCAGCGTAGTCCCCATCCCCTCCGCTGCCTTGCTGCTTGGTTCAGGTTTAGTTGGGCTTGCTGGACTTCGTAGAAAGAAGAAACCCGCAATAGCTTAATAAAGTAGGAGATATATTTTAGTCACAATTCCCTCTTACGGTTGTTTTTAACTCCTGATCACTTATTCTGAGTGGTTAAATCCTTTGCATCATACGATACATAATTTCAAGCCGATATGGGTTTAAGCAAATTTTTGGCTCTCTGAAAATTTTTAATTCCTTTCGGCATAATGGTACCGCCCCTCTTGCTGAAATCCTCACAAAAAGGTCCCCTGGATTCTTGCCTCTAAAATGTAAGCTATTTCACTGTAGGTTATGTTGCTTTAACTGGTATCTGTAATCCCCTGACCCAAAAGTGTCACTATTAAAAGGGCATACAGATAATAAGATGCAGGTGGTTTCCCTCCTCCAAGTGTTACCCATACGTTACCCGATACGGTTGAAAACAAAAAAGCACTTACCGAATTAACGATAAGTGCTTGTATTTACTGGTGCACCAGGAGGGATTCGAACCCCCGACCTACGGATTCGTAGTCCGTTGCTCTATCCAGCTGAGCCACTGGTGCCGATGAAGAACTGTTTATATACTTCAGTTTTGTCCTTTCCTCAAGCCTGTTTTTTGGCCGGGCTCTCTTTTTCGATCTTATGAAAGATAATCTCGTTGTCGGACGGTTTCAAAGAAGGACTTGTAATAATCGAGATTTCAGTCTCATACCGATTTTCGAGATCGAGCAGCTCCTGTCTTTTATTGTTCAGGAGATACTGTGCGACGTCCAGCGGGAAATGGCATTCCACCAGACGCACCTGTTTCCTGCTGGCGCCTGTCTGGATCCTGCGCAGATAGAAAAGGGCAAGCGTCTCGACGGAGCGCACGGTCCCCCTGCCCTTACAATGTTCACAAACACGGTAGTTGCCGGCATCGATGGGCGCCCCGAGCTTCTGCCTGGAGATCTGCATCAGTCCGAATTTTGAAATCCGGCTGATATCGACCTTGGCCTTATCCCGCTTCATGGAAATCTTGACCTGCTTTTCCACCTCCCGGATATTTTTCTGCAGGCGCATATCGATGAAATCGACGACAACCAGGCCGCCCAGATCCCGCAGACGCAGCTGCCGGGCGAGTTCGGAGGCCGCCTCCATATTGGCCTGAAAGATCGAGGCTTCAAAATTCTGCCCTTTGGAGGTAGAACCGGAGTTGACATCAATAGCCACCAGCGCCTCGGTCTGATCAATAACAATGGAACCGCCCGAAGGAAGATTGACCCGCGGCTGGTAGATGGACTCGATCTGGTCTTCCACGCTGTACTGGTTGAAGATCGGTCTCGAGCCCCGATGCAGTTTAACCCTGACGGTCCTCTGCTTGGCCGGCAACAGCTCAACAAAGCCTTTCACCTGTTCCAGCGCGGCCTGATCATCAACCAGAATCTCTTCGATGCTGCTGTCAAAATGCTCACGCAGGAAGCGCAGGACGCTGTCGTGGTCCTGGTAAATCAGGCCAACTCCCTCCATGTCCTGTCCCTTTTTCTTGACCTCGCTCCACAATCGGAGCAGGTAGGTTACATCCCGGGAGAGCGCCGCCTTGTTGATATCGCTGCTGGCGGTCCGCACTATCCAGCCGATCCCCTCGGGGATGGACATCGACTCCATGATATCACGAAGCTGGGTCCGCATCTCCTCGCCGGAAATTTTCCGCGAGATGCCCGAAGAATCGGAGCCGGGCAGCAGCACCACACAACGTCCAGGCAGGGAGAGGTAGGTGGTCATATTGGCCCCTTTGGTCCCTATCTCCTCCTTGACGACCTGGACCAGCACCTCCTGGCCTTTTTCCAGGACATCGGTAATGCTCAGTTTTTTCCACTGATGCTGCTCGATCAGCTTCCTGGATTTTTCACTGACATTCTGCCGGTAATACTCGGGATGGATCTCTCCGAAGGGAAGAAAGCCGTTTTTTTCGGTCCCGTAGTCCACGAAGGCTGCCTGAAGGTTGGCCTCCAGGGCCACAATCCTGGCCTTGTAAATATTGTTTTTGGTATGGGTGCGGGTGACGGTGGACACATAGATGGACTCAAGCCGTCCATCCTCAAGCAGGGCCAGCCGGCATTCCTCCGGCTCTTCGGCATTGATCAAAAGTTTGCGGACAGGTTTCGGCCCATCCTTCATCTCCTGCTGATCCGGCTCTTCAGCCTCAGGCACATCCTGGTCCTCATCATCGACATCTTCGGAAAGCTCAGCCTCGGCCTTTGCCTCCTCGGTTTTTTTATGCCCCCTTCTTCCCCGGCGTGACCGACCGCTTTTGCGCTTTTCACCTTCTCCGGCAGCGGGCGCAACTGCCGCCGCCTGCTCCGGTGCGGTCTCTTCGGATACGACCTCTTCGAAGACGACCTCCTCGGATGAGACCCGGTCCTCCCCGACCGCCTCGTCTCCCGATTCAACTGCGGGGTTCTGCACCTCAGACTGACCAGGCAGGGAAACAGCAGCAACTTCCTCGGTATTAACCGGCTCTGCCGCCTGCTGAGGTCCAGCGGCCTCAGGTGTTTCTTTCAGGGGCTCGGGCACAGCATCCTTCTTTGCCGTTCTTTTCCGGGGCGGCCTCTTTCGCGGTTTTTTCTCCGGCTCCTGGACCGGGACCTCCTCAGCTGCCGCCTCTTCGGCCTCCGCCTCCTTTTGGGGCGCCGAACGTTTCCTGCTGGCCCTCTTCCGCGGAGCTTTCACCGGCTCTGCCGAGGCGTCCGGACCCTCTTCGCCTGCTGCGGCAGGTTCTGCGGCAGGTTCTATTACAGCTGTCTCCGGGGCATCAGGGTTTTCCTGAGGGGCCGCACTCTTCCACCAGGCTCCCGTTGAGGCCTTCACTTCCTTTTTATCTTCTCCTGATTTTGCGGCAGGAGCCGCCTTTTTCCTACGTGGCTTATTTTCGACCATTTGCGTCCTTTCTTACCGGGATTCTTTATCAAGAATTTTTTCCCGGCGCACTGTGAACGACCGGACGGTCATCCCGCCGGGTCATTCAAAACTGTTATACGATTCTGGCAGACTGTTCTGCCAAACCGTCAAATCCGGTATCTCCACAAAAGACACTGAGAAAAAATTGAACCCGGGGAGAGAACCCCGAATAATCTTCCTTCAATGAAGACACCTCCAACTCTGTCCAGGCGCCCACAACGTGACCTATCAACCTTCCAGACAATATTCTGCCTCGACGTTGACGCCCTCTGCAATTCCCTGCATAAAAAAGAGAACTCCTTTTTTAATCTACAGGCCTCATTCCCGATGAAAACGATCCGTGGAATCCCGCTGAATACCCTCTGTCCAGCAAAGCTATCTCTGGAGAAATCGTTTCTCCTGACCGCTGTTACAGACCGGCGCTGTTGCATTCCAAACCGAAAGGCAGGGGGCCGGAATCATTGTTACAAAAAAAACCCAGCCATCTGTCCCAGAAATATGTCCCCGGATTATGAGCCTTATTACCTTACCATATTGCAAACTTACACACCATAGAGAAATTATTTCCAACAGAATAGAGCCTTGCGCAGCAAACGGGAAAATTGGCAAGAAAAACATTTTCATTCTCGGCGATAAGCGGTAAGTTATACGGAATATAAAGCAATTCCCTCTTATTACCAAACTATAACCATGGCAGAGCAGATGATGCCAGGTAACCGGAAAGGCACATTTTTGTCTCCGGCGGGATTGTTCCGGTATTTAATGCAGGCCGAGAGATCTGGGGAAGACTCTATTCCGCATGGCAGCTCTGCGACCAGACCGATCGTGTTCCTTTCCCTGCCCGGCGGGATGGAGCAGATAGAAAAAGATGTATCCCCGAAAAGGAGTTTCCTTGTGACAATGTTTTTGCCACAATCCACTATATTCAAATGCTCTCTCTCCCTTTGCATTGCCCTCGCCCCTCTGGCGTATTTGCCCAGCGCCTTTGCAGAAAACGCCAACACAGAGGAATGGCAGATTACCGCCGACCGGATCATCCGCTACGACAATCCGGAAAGCATAGTCGCCGAGGGCAATATCCAGCTCATCAAACGGGAAAAAGTCCTCTCGCCAGCCCCGCCGAAGGCCGGGAGTGAAGGCGTACGGCCAGATCTTCTGAAGGATAAGCCGCAGACTGCAGCTCCGGTTCCTGCCGATTCAGCCCCTAAAGAGGCGGAACGCTTCGAGACGAAAGCCACCATCAAGGCCGACTGGATGGTCTATGATGTCGCTCTGGGAACCATCAAGCTCAGGGGCCACGTTGACATCGTCTCAGGCGAGGAAAGGCTGGTGGCCGAGCACGGCGTGGTGGACCTCAGCAAAGATACGGGGACCTTCGCAGACGCCACCGTCACGCTCAACAAGAATTCGCTTCATCTCGAGGGAAAGTCCGTCGAAAAAACCGGGGTGCGCACCTATCATATTGTCAGCGGCTGGGCCATCACCTGTAAAGTTGACAAGGGGGAAACACCGCCCTGGAGCTTCGCCAGCAGCGACGCCACCGTCACCCAGGGCGGTTATGCCCTGATGAAGAACACCACGTTCAATATTAGAGGCATCCCGGTATTTTATACGCCATACATGGTAATACCGGCCAAGGACACCAGAGAGTCAGGCTTCCTCTTTCCGGAGGTATCTCATTCGACGAATAATGGTTACGGGTTCATCCTTCCGTTTTTCTACAATATTTCCGACTCCGCCGATGCAACCTTTTTCTCCGAATATTACCAGAATCGCGGATTTATGCCGGGGGCGGAATTCAGATACGTCCTCGGCGATAGCGATAAGGGGACCATCGCCGCCAGTTTTCTGCACGACAGCCTGTCGGCCCCGGCCGGTGATCGAACCGGCGAGCAGACCAGTTATTACAACAACACCCAGTTTACCCACACCAACTCCGACAGGTACTGGCTGCGGGGTAAAATGGATAAGTCCTTCGGCGACAGCGTCATCGTCCGCCTCGACCTCGACATTGTCTCCGACCGGGATTATCTGACGGAGTTCAACTCGGGCGGATATACGGGGTTCAATGAGGCCAACAACCGCTTTCTCCAGGTCTATGGCCGCGGATTCCAGGATGCCTCTCAGGACCAGCGCGAAAACAGCATCGGCGTGCTGAAGACCTGGACGGGGATGTCTCTTGTCACCAATGTCCTGGCCATCAACGATGTCCGGGTCCCCACCTCCGGCCCCTCCCCGCTCTGGCAGCTTCCCGGGGTCGGTTTTTCCGGGGTAACGCCCATCCGGAATTCCCGATTCGACTTCAGCTGGGACGCGAATTATGTCGACTATTGGAGGCAGGACGGCATCGGGGCTCAGCGGCTCGATCTCTATCCGAGGATCAGTACACCGCTGCCTCTGGGCAATTTTCTTGAATCACGGGCCGAAATCGGAGCCAGAGAGACATTTTACGACGTAACCTCCCACGGTGACAGTCTCTGGGATCAAGGGGACAGCCCGAGCCGCACGCTCTATAATTTTCATACCGACATCGGCACCACCCTGGCCAGGGATTATGACGTCCAGGCGGGTGATTTTCATGTGCTCAACCACAAGATCAGGCCCTATGTCCAGTACGATTACCTCCCTGACAGCGACCAGACTGCTCTCCCCTATTTTGACAGCATCGACCGTATTCAACCGGCCAATACCATCACCTACGGAATCAACAATTTCTTCAACCTCTTCAAAAATTCAGCCAACCGTGATTTCAATTCAAACAGCGAATTGACATATATCAAGATCAAGCAGAGCTATTACCTGGGAGATGTGAGGAAAAATATCCTTTACGACAGCAACAACAATCCCCTGCCGACCGACGAGACCAACAAGGCCCTCTCCCCCATCGACACCAAATTCGGCTGGAAACTCACCCCCAATCTGGATATCATCTATCAGGATGATCTGGATGTATACGGTCACGGTTTTCTGCTTCATTCCCTGGGGGGCTCATACAGAACCAACCGGGGGGATACCTTCAGCCTGGATTACAGTTACAACAAGCTCCTGGATGTCGAACAGATCAACTTCCAGACCCAGGCGCAGCTGTTCTCAAATATCCGGGGGGAATTCCTGATATCCCGCTCTCTGAGCCAATCACAGACCAACAACGAGTACATCTCGCTGATCTATCAGGCCGCCTGCTGGTCCGTGCAGATACGCTCCGCCTATACCCCGACGGACAGCAGCATCATGCTGATCTTCAACCTTGCCAACATGGGCACGGGTCTGCCGATTTCACTCTAGGACAGGAGGGAGCATGCGTTATGATGTCTTCAACGGTGATGCGGACGGGATCTGCGCCCTCCATCAGCTCCGCCTGGCGGAGCCTGCACCCGAGGCCCGCCTGGTAACCGGGGTCAAACGGGACATCACCCTTCTCTCCCGGATAGCGGAACTGACAGGCTGCTCCATCACGGTCCTGGATGTCTCCCTGGACAGCAACCGCTCCGCGCTGGACCGGCTTCTGCAGGCAGGCAACAGTATCCTCTACGTCGATCATCATTATGCCGGGATCATACCAGAAAACAATAATCTCTATGCCCGTATCGATTATTCGGCAGACCAGTGCACATCCCTGATCGTCAACACCCTTCTCAGCGGCCGCTTCAGCAAATGGGCCATATGCGGGGCTTTTGGCGACAATCTCCATGCCCCGGCAACGCAAATGGGCTCATCCCTCGGCCTTGGCGAGGATGAACTGGCCCGGCTGCGGGAGGTGGGGGAGCTCATCAACTACAACGGCTACGGCGCCACCCTGGAGGACCTGCACTTCCATCCTGCCCACCTCTATCGCTCCCTGGGAGAGTTTGAGGATCCTCTTGATTTCCATGCGGCATCTGAGACGCTGCCGCGCCTGCGGGATGGGTTCAGGGAAGATATGGCTCAGGCCCTCGGGGTCAAGGCAGCGGCTGGCGGCGGCACAAACCGGGTTTACTTTTTCCCGACAACCCCCTGGGCACGCAGGGTGGCGGGCCTCTTCTCAAATCTGAAGTCCCGGGAGCTGGTCGATACCGCCCATGCAGTCCTCATTGCCAATGCCGATACAACCTTCCAGGTCAGCGTCAGGGCGCCGCTCACCAACCGGCGCGACGCCGATGCACTCTGCCGCACCTTTCCGACAGGCGGAGGCCGGGCAGCCGCAGCCGGTATCAATCGCCTGCCTGCCGATATGGTCGATACCTTCCTGTCGGCATTCAACGCCATGTACCCCTAAAAGACAATTGCCAAGGAATTGTTCCAATGTTATTATAGCGCTTTCTCTATTCAATGAGGTACCGCCATCAAAAACAATTACACATTCACAAAAATTCTGGCACTGCTCATTCTCGGCTTCTTCTCTCTGGTCGCCTATTCCTATGTCGACGCAGCCGATGAGGAAAAGAAGGCCGCAGATCTGGTCACTGACGGACAGCAGATTGATCTTCTGCAGGAAAAATACCAGGCGCTCTTCAAAGAACTCCGGGACGTCTACCATTTCGACCAGGCCAGTCTCGACCAGATCTTCAAGGGCGTCAGCATTGACAAAAGAGTCTTGGAACTCATGGACAAGCAGTGGGAGGCCAAACCCTACTACGATTACCGCCCGCTTTTCATTACTCCGGCCGTTATTGCCCAGGGGAAGGCAAAATTGCAGGAATACAAGCCCCTGCTCGACAGGATCGAGAGTAAACTGGGGGTCGACCGTGAAGTGGTTGTCGCCATTTGGGGAATTGAATCCCGTTTTGGCAACCACCAGGGACGGTATCCTGTCTTCACCACCCTGAACACGCTTTTTGACGCCTATCCCAGACGTTCCGCCTTCTTCCGTAATGAGCTGGTTCAGTTTCTTCTGCTGTGCCGGGATAATCAGATCGATCCTCTCGGTGTCAAGGGGTCGTACGCCGGTGCCTTCGGACAAACGCAATTCATCCCTTCAAGTTTCAGGACCTATGCCATCAGCTTCGACGGCAACAACCGTATCGATGTCTTCACCTCAGTAGATGATATCCTGGGTTCCATTGCCAACTATCTCCGTCGTTTCCACTGGACCCTGAACGCTCCGATCTACTCCGATCTCGGCAGTGAGCTCAAGTCACAGGCCCTCATCGCCGCCAATACCAAAGGTCGGTTAGCCAAGGTGGACTGGGAGTCCGTCTGTCAGACCCAGGGACTTCGGCTGCCGCAGCCCCCGGATAATTCGGGATTGATCGTTGTCGGGCTTGAAGTCAGTCCCGATGAGGGGGGGGGATTTCGCTACATCGCCGGATATCAGAATTTTCAGGCGATTACCGAGTGGAACCATTCCAGCAGATATGCAATGGTCGTGTCCGAGCTGGCGGAGGCACTTAAACAGGGGTCCAATTGATTGGATTCGGATATTGCAACGCATAGGCAGCAGCCGTCCGGACGTGTCCTGCCCGTTAAAGGCATAGGTGCACTCTTCTGCCTTATTATTCTCCTCATAGCCGGTTGTGGTATAACGCCTCCTGTCAGCACCACCCGACTCCAGAATATTCCTCCACTGATCGATGACGCGGACCGGGCATCGCTGGTCAGGGCCACCCAGCGCCAACTCAACTATCTCAACAGGCTCCCTTCAGACGCAATCGTTAGGATCCAGGGCGATACCTACACCATCGGCTGGCTGGCTGAATCCCTGCGCCTGTTTCTCGATATCGTCAGCCAAAACCCCACTCCTGAAGAGCTGGATGCCACACTCCGAAGCAAGTTTCTGGTCTACCAGTCTCCCGGCAGGGATGGCGCGCCTGCAGGAGAAATGCTGATCACCGGGTATTACGAACCGTCCCTGGAAGGAAGCCTGGTCAAGAGGCCGCCCTTCATCTACCCACTCTATGCAAAACCTGATTCCTTATGTACCCGCAATGACCGCGCCACCGGCAAGCTCCGCATCGGCCGCCTGGATGGCAACGGAAATATGCTGCCTTTCTGGACCAGGGGAGAGATAGAAGACCAGAGGCTCCTGGCGGGGAATGAACTGGTCTACGTGAAGGATCCCCTTGATGCCTATTTCCTTCATATCCAGGGATCAGGCCGGATCAGACTCCGGGACGGCTCCAGCCGCCTGGTTCTTTACAGTGGATCAAACGGCCGGGAATACAAAAGTATCGGCAAGCTCCTGGTCGATGAAAACAAGATGCCCAATGGAGCCGCCTCCATGCAGGCAATCAAACGCTATCTGCGCGAACACCCCGACGAGATTCGCCGCGTGCTGCACCATAACAGCAAGTTCATTTTTTTCAAATGGGGGGAAAAGGGGCCTATCGGGAGTGTCGGAGAAGTCCTGACGCCGGGAAGATCAATCGCCATCGACCGCGATGTCCTGCCGACGGCGGTCATCGGCTACATGGTAACCAGAAGACCGCTTGTGGATCAGCAGGGGACAGTGACAGGCTGGACGCCCATGCGCCGGTTCGTCCTGCCTCAGGATTCAGGGACCGCGATCAAGGGGACTGGCCGGGTGGATTTCTTCTGGGGAAACGGCGATTATGAAGAGGCGGCAGCCGGCCAGATGAAGGAAAAAGGCCAGCTGTACTTTCTGGTCAAGAAGCGATCATAACTCCGGTGAGCAGCTGCAAGGACAGAGCCGTCATCACCCTGACCACGGATTTCGGGCTTGCGGATGACTATGCAGGGACCCTCAAAGGGGCTATACTCTGCCACTGCCGGCAGGCAGCCATCATCGATCTTACGCATGCGATTCCGCCGCAGGACATTGCGGCGGCGGCCACGTCCATCGGCCATTCCTTCCGTTTCTTTCCCAACGGCAGCGTCCATCTGGTCATTGTCGATCCCGGAGTCGGATCACAGCGCCGGATTCTGGCCCTCAAGGCCGCTGATCACCTCTTTATCGCCCCAGACAACGGGGTCCTGACCCCTTTTCTGACAGAGGCCCGTTTTCAGGAGGCCTTCCAGGTGAACAACCGGGAACTCTTTCCCGGGACAGTCAGCACAACCTTTCATGGCCGGGATATCATGGCCCCGATTGCCGCCAGGCTCGCCTGCGGCATGGACATCTCCCTGGCGGGCCCGGAACTGTCCCGGCAGGAATGTCTGCAGATCTCCCTGCCGGCGGCCAGAGTCAGCGCCGAAGGCATCATCGGCGAGGTTGTGCATATCGATCATTTCGGCAACTTGCGCACCAGCATAACAGCCCGGGATCTTGCCGCGCTGCCCGCCGGGGCAGGGCTGAGCATCTCGCTCAGAGGCCGCGCCATCGCAACAGTCAGCACAACCTACAGCGATGCCGCCCCAGGCGCGCTCATCGCCCTCATCGACAGCAGAGAGCATCTTGAAATTGCCCTTGTCTGCGGCAATGCGGCCCTGGTTCTGGGCTGCCGGCTTGGAGACAGAATCTCTGTAACTACGTGGAAGTGCAAGAAAAACCAGACGGCATCGCATCGCAACCGCTGAGGGACTTTGCGGGAATTATTATGCATTCCGATGCAAAAGATGGTATATCATGATTCATGGAAAAAATCTCATCCGTAATTTCGACAACTTTGACAACGGGCTTTGGATATGCCCGCATCAGCGCCCTCACAGAAACCTTGCTTGAACGCTATGGTGTAAACACCATGGTGCTGATCATCACGGCCATTCTTGTGGTCCTGTCCGTACTGCTTTCATCCCTCGCCCTCATTGAATTTCAAGGCTACGTCGATATGCTCGGTATCGGCATCTCCTTTTCCGCACCCTCCATCCTCGTGCCTCCCCCTGCAAAACTCATCCTGTCGATGTTTGCCAGATTGAAGAAGACCGAGGCAGAGCTGCGAATGCGAAATATCGAACTTGAAAAGACCCTTGGTCAGGTCAAGACCCTAAGCGGCCTGCTCCCCATCTGTTGTTCGTGCAAGAAAATCCGCGATGACGAAGGGTATTGGAATGAAATTGAGCAGTATATCAGCGACCATTCCGACCTGCAGCTCTCGCACGGAATCTGCCCTGAATGTGTGGGGCATCTCTACCCCGAACTGTATCCTGAATTGCAGGATCAGGATACCTGATCTCGGGCTCAGGAAAGGTCCCCTCCCGTACATTTTAGCAGCGCCCTGCGCATGACCTCCACCGGGGCAGAGAGTCCGGTCCACAGCTCAAACTGGGCCACGCCCTGATAGAGAAGCATCTCCAAACCGTTGATGGTCCGACACCCTGCCTGTTCGGCCTCCCTCAGCAGGGTGGTCTGGAGCGGGGCATAGACAATATCCATAACCACCTGATACGCAGGAAGAATGGCCGCAGGCACCGGCGAGGCATCAAGCCGGGGACTCATCCCCACCGAAGTGGCATTGACCAGGACATCCCCCTCAAGAGAGGCCAGCCCGGACAAGGGGAACCACGGACAGCCCAGTTCCGCTGCCAGCGCCCTCCCCTTCGGCTCCGACCGGCTGCACAGGACAAGCCCTGCCCCGGCTTCCCTGAGGCCAAAACCAATGGCCCGGGCCGAACCGCCTGCTCCCAGCAGGACCACCCGCGCCTGCGACAGGCCAATCTGGCTCTCCAGCGCCCGATTGGCCCCCAGCCAGTCCGTATTGGAGCCGCAGAGGATCCGCGCGCCCTCCTCAGTCCGGATATCAATGGTGTTGACAGCCCCGATCTTCAGGGCCACCGGATCAATCCGGTCAAGGGAGGGGATCACCGTTTCCTTGTGGGGGATGGTGACGCTGACCCCGCAGATATGCAGGGCCTTCAAACCGGCCAGGGCGGCCTGTACATCCTCCACCGGGAAGGGAAGGTAGATACGATTCTCCGCCAGGGCCGCAAAGGCGGCATTATGCATTGCCGGGCTCAGCGAGTGGCTGACAGGATTTCCAATTATTCCATAAATTTTTGTCTTTCCGTCAACCATTTCCCCTCCCAGGGACGCAAACAGGCCCCCACATTTTCTAGCCACGCAGGCAGGTGAGAATCTGCCGCAGGCTGTCGACAGACAGCTGTCCAGGCGCCGTCGCCCCGCCCTCTCCGACCGAGCAGTACGTCATATACCCCCCCAGTTCCAGAGTCGCCAGACGGCTGATCACCCCCGGCGTCCCCATACAGAAGGAGATCAGAGGAAACTGCATGCGTGCCGCGTCTTCCTGGAGCTGCAATACCCGCAGCACATCATGGAAATCGGAGGCCATGGTAACGATCTTCCCGATATGGGCCCCCTTATCCTGCATGGCCTGCAGGGTGGCCAGCAGCCCGTCCCGCCCGGGCGTCTGCAAAAAATCATGCCAGGAGAGAATCAAACGGGTGGAAGAATGGCCGAGGCAGTCTTTGAGGCGCCAGAGCGATTCCGCCGGTGATCGAAGCTCCAGATCCACATAGCCTGCCCCCAGTTCCACGGCCTCCATCAGCGGGGCAAGCCGGACCTCCTCGGCGCCGGCAAACTGGCCGCCCTCCCAGCGAGGCCTGTTGGTAAAAAGCAACGGCGTGTCGATGGCGGCAAGAATGGGGGGAATTGCAATCTCTTGCAGATAATCAAGCCTGATCTCAATTACATCAGCCCCGGAGGCCGCCTGCTCCGCCGCCGCAATGGCCTCTGCCACCGAAGAGCGGGCCACTGCCGCGCAAATTCTCTCTGTCACGGGATTTCCTCCTGCATCAACGCTATAGGTTATTTCAGTCCGACTCCAGAGCGCCGATGATATCCCGGACTGACTGCAGCTTCTCCCGGATCACATAGTCACCGATCCCCTCCACGACCTCCTCGCTGGCCCTGGGATTAATGAAGCTTGCGGTCCCGACCTGCACGGCGGTGGCTCCGGCCAGCATAAATTCGAGGGCATCTTCGGCTGATTCGATCCCGCCGATTCCGATTACCGGAATGGAGACGCTTCTCGCCACCAGGTAGACCATCCGCAGCGCCACCGGCTTGATGGCAGGACCAGAAAGCCCGCCGATGACATTAGCCAGACAAGGCCGTTTTGTCCGCAGGTCGATGGCCATCCCGATCAGGGTGTTGATCAGAGAAACAGCATCTGCGCCGGCCTGCTCCACGGCCATCGCAATCAGGCTGATATCGGTTACATTGGGAGAGAGCTTCACGATCACCGGCAGAGAGGTATTGTCCCTGACCACCCGGGTAACCGCCGCGGCCATATCCGGATCGCTCCCGAAGGCCACCCCTCCCTTCTTGACGTTGGGACAGGAGATATTGACCTCGATGGCAGCAATTCCAGGAACCTGTGAGAGTTTTTCCGTTATATGCCTGTACTCCTCCAGAGAATCCCCAAGAATATTGACGATTATCTGCGTATCAATCCCCCGCAGATAGGGCATTTTCAACTCGATGAAACGGTCAACGCCCACATTCTCAAGCCCGATGGCGTTGAGCATCCCGCAGGCAGTCTCCACAATCCGCGGCGGCGGATTCCCCATCCGGGGGAAAAGGGATATACCCTTAACCACAACCCCGCCCAGCCGGTGCAGATTGACAAGATCGACGAATTCCCGGGCATAACCGAAGGTCCCGGAGGCAGTCAGCACCGGATTCTGCAGTTCAAGCGCCCCTATCTTCACCCGCAGATCCGGGAACGGATCATGATTCCCTACAAATTCCATCCCAGATCCTCCGTCTTAAAAACCGGCCCATCCGAACAGACATGAACATATCTGTCATCCTTCGCCTTTATGGTACACCCCAGACAGGCACCCATCCCGCAGGCCATGACGCTTTCGACCGAGACCTGACAGTCAACTTTCTGCTCCCGGCATAAGGCGGCCACCGACTTCATCATCGGCTCGGGTCCGCAGGTATAGACGATACAGTTATTTGGCAGGCTGAGGGTTTTCAGCACATCGGTCACCATACCGTGCATCCCTAAGGAACCGTCATCGGTGACGGTCATGATTCCGATATCAAAAAATTGAAAATCAGACAGTAAGGGCTCGATCTCCTTTCTCGTCCGTCCGCCCAGGACAATCATGTCGGTTTCGGTATTCTGTTTGACCTGACAGATCCTTTTTGCCAAAAACAGCAGAGGCGCAATCCCCATTCCTCCACCGACAAGACAGACCGGACGCGCAGGATCGATAGAAAAACCCCGGCCAAGGGGTCCGAAGACAGAGAGCGTCTCGCCCTCCTTGCAATGGGCCAGCAGTCCGGTACCCCGGCCCGTTACCTTGAAGAGGACCTGCATCCGGCCGTTGCTGCTGGTCTGATGGATGGAAAACGGGCGGCGGAGCAGCGGATCTTTGCTCTTTCCGGCCCGGATCATAACAAATTGTCCCGGTTTTGCGGCCTGAGCAATCTCTTCCGTCTGCAATGTCAGGCGGACGTTGGTGTCCGTCAGCTGTTCAAATCGAATAATTGTTGCATTTTCCTGGTATTGAGACATAGTATACGCATACCTTGAGCAATTTAAAGTACCATCCTTCAACCTAAAAAGAGTCCCATGCACCACGACCCTCTCATCCTGACACTCGCTGCAATCTTCGGCGCTGCAGTCGGCAGCTTTCTGAACGTAGTCATCTTGCGCCTGCCGCAGGAAAACAGCTCCATCGTCTTCCCGGCATCCCATTGTCCATTGTGCAAATCGCCACTTTCCTGGACAGAAAATATCCCCGTAATCAGCTATCTGTTCCTGCGCGGCCGATGCGGTCACTGCCGGGCTCCGATCTCCATCCAGTACCCTCTGGTGGAGGCGCTGACAGCCATCCTGACCACGGCCCTCGTCTACCGCTTCGGACTGACACCCACTACCGCCGGGTATTTTTTATTCGTCACCGCCCTCATCGTCATCATCTGGATTGACATTCATCACCAGATCATACCGGATGTGATCAGCCTGCCCGGTATCGTCATCGGGCTGGCATTTGCCATTATCAACTCCTTCATCACCTGGCAGGACTCGCTGATAGGACTGCTTGCGGGAGGCGGGATACTCTATGCCGTCGCCCTGCTCTACTACCTCATCCGCAAGCAGGAAGGCATGGGCGGCGGCGATATCAAACTCCTGGCGATGATCGGTGCCTTCCTCGGCTGGCAGTCTCTGCCCTTCGTCATCCTGATAAGTTCCATCACTGGCAGCGGTATCGGCCTGCTGGTTTTAAGCCTGCAGAAAAAAGGGGCAAACACCCGCATTCCCTTCGGGCCTTTTCTCTCCTGTGCAGCCCTGGTCTATCTTTTCTTCAGAGAGACCATCCTCCATCTCTTCCGGACCTATTACCTCTAAGTCCAGCCCTTCAGTCAACCGGGACCGGCGCTGGGAAGCTCAATTCCTGCAGGGATTTCCCCTTCTGCATGTATTTGCCGATAATGAGGCCGATAGCCTTGGCGTCATTTATCTGCAGGCTGCTGTGTCCATACTTGGGATAAAAACGATGAAACCATGATTTTCCGGACTCGGGGACCTTGCCGGCAAGTTTTAGAAATACGCCGATGGTCCGCCAAGGCTCCGCGACGGGATGCGCGAACACCACAGGACACAAAACCCGGGCCCCTTTACTCCGTAAAAGGCGTCTCAATCCCCAGTGATGCATACGCCAGTAACCCCGGCATGATATGAACGGAAGGACCAGCTGGTCCTTCACAAGCCTCTCGCCATCGCGGTCCAGCAGGGACAAAATCGGCCCGCTGGGATGATACGACCATGTCGGCCCGGCGACAATGATAAGGTCCCAATTCTGGAAGCAGTCCGGACTCAGCTCTTCAATGGCCAGCCTTTTACGGAAAAAAGTCGTCAGCATCATTTTTACGGTGGCCAGATAGGAACCGGGCGGAAACTGCAGAGCCTGCAGAGGTTTCAACTGCTGCCATTCAACCTGAATATCGTACTCCCGCAGTCCCTTGCTCAATCCCTGCAGAAGATTTCTGGTCTGGCTGCTGAATGAAAAAAAAACTATTAGAACTCGCGGACTGTTCACGACATTTTCTCTGTTTGTATTAAGAGACAGGAAATCACTAATGCACGAACTATACAGCAGTATACGACAAAAAAAAAGCCCTCGATTTATCGAGGGCTTAAATATCCTATCAGAAAATATCCGTTACTCTATCTCGTGCTCCACGCCGACGGCGATCTTATAGAGGACCGTAACCAGAAAGAAACCGGTGGCCCAGATCCCCAGCGTTATACCGACCTCATTTGCGGTCGGATAATACTCAACAACCTCGCCCAGCATCGTCGGAACGAAGCCGCCGAGGACGAAGCCAAGCCCCTTATCGATCCAGAGTGCAAGAAAGATCATGATACAGGCGGCCCCCAGCAACATATCCGACCCTTCCTTAAATTTCAGATATGCAAAGAGGCCGAGGCCAGCAAAGTTCAGGAAGACGAACATCCACATGAACGGGACCAGATTATTATAGGTATGCCCGTGCTCAGTCAGACCAAAGAACAGATACTGCAGGGTATGGATCTCGCCGGGGACGTTTGAATAGTAACCGACGAAAAACTCAAGAATAACGAAGAAGGTGTTGATGATGGCCGCATACATGATAATGGTAGACAGCTTATCCAGGGCTTTTTTACCGGCATCGAAATGGGCAACACGCTTCATGATAAGGCAGGCAAGGACAATCAGAGAAGGTCCGGCCGCAAAAGCGGAGGCCAGAAAGCGAGGGGCAATGATCGCCGACAGCCAGGAATGCCGTCCCGGCAGACCACAATACAGCATAGCTGTAACCGTATGGATAGAAACCGCAAAGGGGATCGAGGTATAGACAAAGAAATAGATCCATTTCGGCGGTGCCACTTCTTTTCTCTCCGCAGTCAGGATGACCCAGCCGCACAGGACGTTGAGGGACAGATATCCCAGCAGGACCACCATATCCCAGAAGAGCATGGAATTGGGCGTCGGGTGGATAATCATATTCAGCCCGCGCAGGGGCTGGCCAAGGTCGGCCATAATGAACATCAGACACATGATGATGGCCGCGATGGCCAGAAATTCACCAAGAATGGTCAGTTTGCCGAAGGCCTTGTAGTCATGGATATAGTAGGGCAAAACCAGCATCAGACCTCCAGCCGCGACACCGACCAGAAAGGTAAACTGAGAGATGTAGAGCCCCCAGGAAACCTCGCGGCTCATGCCGGTCAAGGCCAGTCCGAAGAGATACTGCCGAATATAACAGGCAGCTCCAATGGCAATAAATACGCCAAGAAAGGCAAGCCAAATCCAATAAGCCGGTTTGCCTTTGAGTGTTTTTTCAATCATGACGACCTCACACTATGTAAAAGACTGATGGTTTTGTCCCTGCGGAAGGTTTCCGCTGGATAGTAAATTCTTTTGCAAGAACCTGCCTCACCTCTGATTTTTCATCATTGATATCACCAAACACCATCGCCCCGCTTCCCTTGCAGGCTTCAACACAGGCCGGCTGCAAGCCGAGGGCCAGCCTCTCACCGCAGAAATTGCACTTTTCGACAACACCGCGCATCCGGGTCGGGAAATCGGGATTTATCGTCTTGACATAGGGCCGCGGATCCTCCCAGTTGAAACTCCTGGCCCCGTAAGGACAGGCCGCCATGCAGAAGCGACAGCCGATACAGCGATGATAATCCATCGCCACGATACCATTATCTTTCTGTTTGAATGTCGCCTTGGTCGGGCAGACTCTCACGCAGGAAGGATGGGCGCAGTGGTTGCAGAGCACCGGAAATTGAGCCTCTTCAATAGTTTTGGAGAGATGAGTTGCACTCTCTTCTGTAAAGGCATTCTCGAAGGGAGTCTTCCAGATCCATTTGATGTCGCTTTTCTTTTTGTCCGGCGGAAACTCCGGAATATTATGAGCTAAGGCGCAGGCCGCGATGGCCTGATCCAGGAGTTCCGGTCTCTCGATGAACTTGCGCATATCGATGACCATGCCATACTGCTTTCCACTGGCAGCTTCCTCAGCATGCGGTGCATCTCCAGCAGCATGGCCTTCTGTTCCTGCAGCAATGGCCGCTGTAGATGTCAATTTGGCGATAGCGGGGGCGCCGATGCCGGCCAGCGCAGATATACCGGCAATCTTCAGGAATTTTCTTCTCTCGTTATCCATTAGTGCGTCTCCTTCTTTAATGCGGCCTTCTGCTGCGCAGGGGTCAGGTGACAATCCCAGCAGTATGGCTTAACAGATGCATATTCATGACAGCTGTCGCAGAACTTTTCTTTATTGGTATGACACTGCATACATGCCAACTGCAGCCCCTTACGATATTGTTTCCCGTCCGCTACCACGGTTACGCGCTCGTCGTCCCGGAGCACCTCATCACGCCACTCGTTGAGCAGCTGCATGTGCTTGTCCCTCATCTCACTGACAGGGAGAACGCACTGTTTTTCTCCGCCCGGCGGCGGCTCCGGCTTCGGCACGGAACCTGCCTTCAGTCCGTTATATAAGACAGGAGACATCACAATAAGGACGAAGATAATCAGTCCCGGTATTATTGTTCCTTTGTTATACATTATCGCTACTCCTCTATTCCCGGTCAGAATTAAAGCATAGTTCGAAGGCCGTCATCAAGATCGCCTCGTGTTTC
The DNA here is from genome assembly GCA_031292275.1 of Desulfocapsaceae bacterium. Taxonomy (GTDB): domain Bacteria; phylum Desulfobacterota; class Desulfobulbia; order Desulfobulbales; family Desulfocapsaceae; genus CAIUQR01. Next base: position 25,635 of record JARLHL010000040.1, read on the forward strand.
GCCATCGATCACCAGAGCGTTGCCCACTAGTTCAGATACGCCGCAGACCCTGACGTCAGGATTCCAATAGTTCATCAGAGAGGTCAGGGTTGCCCGGTCAATGGCGCAGACGCAGGACAGCATGTTGACGCCCTTCTTATCGTGGACATATTTGACCGCATTGGCCCGCGGCAGACCCGCACGCATCCTGAGTTCCATGATCTCATCGGTGTTCAGACCTGTGCCCGAACCGCAGCAGAAGGTCTGTTCCCGAATGGTATTCTCGGGCATCTCGACCCAGTCGACGACATGGTCAAGGATGTAACGAGGCTCGTCCATCAGTCCCATGGCCCGGGCCGGGTTGCAGGAATCGTGATAGGTCGCCTTGACATGACTGTTCCGGCTCTTGTCCAGCTTGATCTTGCCGTGCTTGATCAGATCTGCGGTAAACTCGCTGATATGCACCATCTTGGTCGAGGCGGCATTGGTAAACCTGGTGCCGGTAATGGACGACACGGGCGTCTCCAGAAAGTCTGCCGGGCCGTTCATCGTATCCATATACTGATGAAGGACGCGCCACATATGGCCGCACTCTCCGCCAATGATGTATTTGACTCCGAGCCGCTTGGCCTCGGCGTACATCTTGGCATTGAGTTTTTTCATCAGCTCGTTATTGGTAAACAGACCGAAGTTGCCGCCCTCGGAGGCATAGGTGGACCAGGTATAATCCAGACCGATCGCCTCGAAGAGCAGGAGATATCCCATGGCCGTATACAACCCGGGCTCGGCAAAAACGTCGGCTGAAGGGGTAATAAAGAGGACCTCAGCCCCCTTGCGGTTGAAAGAGTGATTGACCCTGATGCCGGTGAGATTTTCGATGTCATCGGCCAGGAAATCGACATTATCCTTGAACGTATGAGGCTGAAGCCCCATGTGGTTACCGGTCCTGTTGGAATTCGAGGCAGGCTCCAGAATCCAGTTTATGCCGACACCGACGAGATGCAGCAGCTCACGTATCATCATCGTCACCTCGGCGGTGTCGATGCCATACGGGCAGAAGACCGAGCATCGACGGCATTCGGTGCACTGATAGGAGTACATGAACCACTCCTTCAGGACGCCCACCGTCATCTCCCGGGCACCGGCCATCCTGCCCATGATCTTCCCGGCCAGGGTGAAATCATTCCGGTAGACAGAACGCAGCAACTCGGCGCGAAGGACCGGCATGTTTTTCGGATCGCCGGTGCCAAGGAAGAAATGGCACTTATCAGCACAGGCGCCGCAGCGGACACAACAGTCCATGAATATCTTCAGAGAGCGGAATTTCTCAAGCCTCTCCTTCAGGCCTGCCAGGATGATCTCCTTCCAGTTCTCCGGGAGTTTCCAGTCGTCATGCTCCGGCGACCACTCCCTGGCATTGGGGAAATGCAGCCCTTTCTGGCTGTTCAGGTATTCAACCTTTTCCTTTTTGGCGGGATACGCAAAGTTCCCCTCTTTAAAGACCACAGGAATATCCATCCAGTCCCTGGTTGGTATTGCTCCAGTTGCCAAGGATGGTCCCTGCACTACGCTTTTCGATAATTGTTCTAATTTTGGAACTGCCATCGTTTTTTAATCCTTATAAGCTAGTATTGGGTCAACAATAAGTGATTTCATCCTTTTTCAACTGGCAACTCTTTCTCAACAGGAATACCGGCATCGACCATGAACTCTCTGAATTCATCCTCATATCCTGCATAGGAGTGAGGTTTGATATCCGGATTCCAGGGATTTATATGACGAACAGCACGGCTGTTGTTCTTCAGGTTTCTGGTGGGGCTCAGGAAGACGCCACCCATGTGCATGAGTTTACTGAAGGGGAAGTAAATAAGAAGAGTTGAAACCAGGAAAAGATGAATATAAAAAATTGCCCCGATCTTGACACCGATCACAGGAGAGAAGGTGACCAGACCGACAGCCAGCCGTTTGATGGCAAGGATATCGACATCGGTCCGCAGGAAATAACGCATCAGAATCCCGGTGCAGGCAATACCAAAGATCAGAACCAGCGGGAAAAAGTCATTGATCAGCGAAATATATTTTACATGGCGGTTGATAATACGCCTGCCGAAGAGATAGACGATCGCCATCAGAATGGTGGCATCGGTGATATACGCATTGGGCGCACCGACCTGAAAAATACCGTCCCCGAATTCGATCCAGGCCATCCAGAACGGGGCCGGATCCAGAAACAGCCGCATATGCCTGATGATGATAAGCAGGAAGGAATAGTGGAACATCAGGGAAAAAACCCAAAGCCATTTCGAAGACTCATAGGTAAGTTGCGGGCCCTCGTGAATCTCCGACTTGGTGTTCCTGAACAGGGACCTGAAGGTTACGATCTCAAGAATCATTCTTGCCACTACCTCAGAGGTGGTGTTCGGGCACTCCAGCTTGTTCTGTTTTATGAAATCCAGAGATGCCGCCTGACCGCAGGTTGTCTGAATGGGAAAGGGTACCGGAGATTTTGCCCATTGCACAACCCTGTAGATAAAGCCACCCGCAAAGACCAAAATGGCCAGATATGGTAACGCAACACCGAAAACGTATTGCATGCCCTGTATCTGGGATCCGAGCCCGGCAACCACGATCAATACGATGACCACCAGGAATGAGAAGGCGTACTTCATTTCTTACCTCGCTTCAAATTGAACTGAATTTTTGGAGACCGCACCGGTGAGGTACGACACTCACACGGCCCGGAAACCAGTTAATTACTCTTGACCGTTTCGGAATTTTCATTCCTGATATTATTCAGCAATGCCGTTGGGCACTGACTGTCTGTAAGAATATGGGAACCGGTTTTAATCTCTCTGATCCTGACTTTATACAAGCGTTCCCGGCATTGCATATAGATGTCAAAACCGGACAGAAGCGCCAGATCAACTGCGAATTCAAAGTCATAGAGGTCACCTACCAGCCCGCTGGCCTGCTTGTCCGCCGCAAGAACCGCACGGGTTATATGCTTGACCGCGTTGATGGGAGCCAGGGCCTGGGAAGGGGTGAACTCCTGTACGGACCGTATCAGCATGATCTGCTCAAGCGGAGCCAGGAATTCTTTGGGATCGGCATTTTCCGCCAGAAGGACGAACAGTTTCTTGAGGGCCTGGCGTATGGTACTGCCGACGGGGTTTGCAAAGGCATCCTTTTCCTTCAAGAAGAAAGCAGATGACTGGTAGGTGGAAAGGGTATAGTCCACCCACTTGGAGACAATCTCCTCCCTCTTGTTCTTCAATGCCTCGCCAAGTTCCATCGACAAACCGCCTCTGCTCCGTTGAATTGCCTCTATAATCATGTAAAATCACAAATCATAATTGAATGAATGACCATTCACAAAAGAGCATTTTTAGCACCTTTCCCTCCCTTTTTCAAGAACATTCTTCTCTGGAAAGGATCGGACTTGCCCCTGAACTCCCCCTGCTGATCCGGATGCATGGACCGCCCAGCTTATCGGTCCATATCCAAAATGATGTTTTTTGCCTCACCCACATAGGGATCCTGCTTCAGATCTTCCTGCCAATTGGGTGGCTCGTCTTTTTTCGCCGGTTTCTTACCCGAGTCGTTCTGATCCTCAGCCTCCATCGCCTTCTGGTACTTCCGGTACTGGGCGCCGATCTTTTTCCTCTCCTCGCGGGCCTCTTCCATTTTCTGCCGCATATCCGCTAACTTCAGTGATATTGTAGTCTGCTTACTGCGCTCATCGCTCTTTTTTGCCTCCTGGGCAATGACCTGCAGCCCCTCGTCATGCTCGACCCTCTGCATGCTCTTCCGCTTGATCATCTCCAGATTAATCGGCCTGCCGCTGAACGGCGTGAAGGCCACAGGTCCGACCTGATCCCAGGGGAGAGAGTAGTCGAGATATTTTTCTCCCGACTTCAAATTCTGGAACAGACTGGGCAGGACAATGTCCGGTTCAACGCCCTTATACTGGGTCGAGCCTCCGGTGATCCGGTAGAATTTCTGTATCGTCACCTTCAACGCGCCGAGATCACCCATTTTCTTCATCTGCAAAACCGGCATGTTGTCATTGAGGTTTATAATGGTCTGCACGGTGCCCTTCCCGTGGGTATGGGCGCCGCCGACGATGACGGCTCGTTTATAGTCCTGCAGGGCCGCAGCGACGATCTCAGAGGCAGAAGCCGAAAACTGGTTGACCAGCACGACAAGCGGCCCGCCATAACTGAGGTTCTGCTCATCGTCGCTTAAGACCCTGGTCGAGCCGTAGCTGTTCTTGACCTGGACAACAGGTCCCGCCCCGACAAAGAGGCCGGCCACATCCACCGCATCGACCAACGAACCGCCGCCGTTATCGCGCAGGTCCAGGATGACCCCTTCAAGTTTGGTTTTTTTCAGATCCGCGATGGCCTTGCGGGTGTCGTCTGTCACGTTTCTGGCGTCATCACCATTTTTGGATTTATCGAAGTCCCGGTAAAAACTGGGGATAAGGATATAGCCGATCTTGCCGCCATCGGGAGAGTCGAGCACCGTGTCCTTGACGAAGGTCTCCTCAATCTGGACCACGTCCCTGATGATCGGGATGACGACTTTGGTCCCATCCGGTTTTTTCACGGTCAGGCGGACCTCGGTGCCTTTGGGCCCCCGGATCAGACGAACGGCATCAGTGAGGCGCATATCCGAGATCTCCACAGGATCGGCTCCCTTTTCCGCGACCTGGAGGATGGTGTCCTCGGCCTGCAGCAGCCCCTGCTTGGCGGAAGGACTGCCGGGGATGATGCTGACGACCTTGATCAGGCCGCCTTCTTCACGCAGCAGGGCTCCAATGCCATCCAGACTGCCGCGCATCTGGATATCGAAATCCTCCTTCTTGTCGGGAGGGAGATAATCGGTATGGGGATCAAAGGCCCTGGCGACGGAATTGAAAAAGCGATCATACTGATCCTGCGGGGTCTCCTGATTAAGACGGAGGAAAAAGTCTTTGTTGATCTTGGCGACCTTGTCCGTCGCATCCTTCCACAAGGTGTCCCCGGCATTCTTGGCATGGGTATTGGGGCCGGCATTCTGACTGTTTTTCTGGTCTTCCAGCAGATCGAGGTATTTGGTAATAACCTGGGCCCGGACGATTTTCCGCCATCTGTCCTTCAGACCATTCAGATCATCGGCATAGGCCAGTTTTTCCGGATCGGTCTCCAGGGTCTCGTCGCTGTTCATGTCGAAACCTGCGGCTAAAATCTGATCCACCATCTTCTCGACCTGGGCTATGCGCTCCTTGATGATCTCGTAACCGGCCTGCGGCAGGACGATGGTTCCATGCTCGAGACTATCAGCAATATAAGGGGCAAAGGTCCGCAGTTGCTCGACATCTCTGGCCAACAGGAACCGTTTCTGATAGTCAAGCTGCTTGAGATACAGATTGAAGGCCGCCGTGGACAGACTGCTGTCCATCTTCTTGTCGCTGAAATGGATGGAAGGAAGCTGTTTGTCCAGCATGTAACCGATCAGTTGGTTTCTCTTCTGGTCAACTTCCTGGCTCTCTTTCGCACCTGCAATACCGGCAGTCAAAAACAGAAGAACGATACATGCTGATAAAGAACGTTGAAATAAATTTTTCATAAATGTTCCATTGAAAAAGAAACGCGGCAAAAGCTCAGGAAATACCGCCGTCGGGAGATTCGCTTGAAAGACATAACAAAAGCGGAATACAAATACCATCGAAAAGAAGGGGATTTAAAAAATAGGCTTTGGGGAGACCGCCCTTTTCTTTCAGGGCAGCCTTCAGGATGACCGGCATCAGCATCAGCCGCCCCGCCCTTCACCCTGGAGACAGTACGCTCCAATATTTTCGGGAAGCTGGTGGCGAATCAGCCCCAGGTCGTGGGCGAAAGACAACAGCTCGGGCAATGTGCAGTTGAATCCCGCTCCTTCCGGGCTCCCGTTTCCGACCTCCGAGGCAAGAAACGAGAGCAGCGTGCTTGCCGCCTCCTGCCGCAGAAAGAGCGATTCCACCGCGTTACGGGCCTGGAACACCTTGAAGCGCTGCCAGTTCTCCATGGATCGTTTCAGGCCACGGTACAATGATTTTCCCCGGTTTTCCGGCAGCATGTCGCGGAGGATGATATCACGGTACCGCCTCTGGGCAGCCTCAAGCAGACGCCCTCTCTCCGCGTCGGTCAACTGCAGATGCGGGCCATTCTCGTCCTGGGTCAGATAATAGAGAGAGGCATTATAGGCCACCTCGGGAAGTTCGCCCGAATCACGGACCAGATGCCACTCATTGTCAAGCAACTCAGCCCTGTTACTGCTCATCGTCACCCAATCCGAAAATGGTACGCAACATGTCCGCCTTGACATTGCTGTCCTGTTTGCAAGAGTCTTTTTTGAGAAAGAGCAGGGGATCGTAGAGCATCTTCGAAACGATGGCGCCTGCCATTTTCTCGATGGACTGCTGTTCCTTCTCCGAAAGCCCCTGCAGCCGGGGCAGTGTCTTATCGAGCTCGAATCTGCAGATCTCCCGGGCCTTTTTCTGCAAGGCGGCAATGGTGGGCGTTACGGCCATCCCCTTATACCAACGCTGAAACTTCAAAACCTCCTCATCGACGATACGAGCGGCCTTGACCGCCTCCTTCTCCCGCTCGGATTTATTCAGTTCGACCACACTGGTCAGATCGTCGATGTCGTATACGAAGACATTTTCCAGATCATTCAATTCGGGATCGAGATCGCGGGGGACGGCTATATCGATGAGGAAAAGCGGCTTGTTCCGTCTGAGCCGCATAACCGGCCGGACATCCTCCTTTTTCAGGATTATGCCGGAGGCCCCGGTGGAGCTGATCATGATATCCACCCGTTCAAGCTGCAGGACAAGCTCTGCCAGCGACACAGCCTTGCCGTTGAACCGCTCCGCCAGATCCACCGCCCGGGAGAGGGTCCGATTGGCCACCACCACCTCGTCCACCCCCTGCCCCAGCAGATGCTCGGCGGCAAGTTCCGCCATCTCGCCAGCACCGACCAGCAGGACCTTTTTGTCCTGGAGACTGCCGAAGATCTTCTTGGCCAGCTGGACCGCCGCATAGCTGATGGAGACCGCGGACGAACCGATGCCGGTCTCGCTCCTGACCCGCTTGGCAACCGAAAAGGATTTATGCAGCAGCCTGTTCAGGAGAGGACCGGTACAGTGCAGCCTGGAGGCATACCGGTAGGCCTCCTTCAACTGCCCCAGGATCTGGGCCTCGCCGATGATCATGGAATCGAGACTTGCCGCCACCATAAAGAGGTGGTTTACAGCCTCTTCATCATAGTACAAATACATATATTCATTGAATTTTCCAGCTGATACCCGGCCTGCGAACAGGAATCTGACCAGTTCATCCTCCAACCGGACGCCGGGTTCTACGATCAGCAGGATCTCCACCCGGTTACAGGTGGAGAGCAGGTAGCACTCCCGGCACCCGGGTATTCCCGCCAGGCGCTTCAACGCCTCTTCATAGCCATCGGTAAGGGCAAGCAGTTCGCGGATCTGCAGGGGTGTCGACTTATGGTTGACCCCGGCCAGGAGAATTCTTTCAGCGGGCATAACTATGCGCCCCTCCAAGCAGAAAGGTCACGCCCCAGAGGGTGAAGAGGACAGCGCAGAAACCCAGGATCGCCATCACCGCCGCCCGTTTACCGCGCCAGCCTACGGTGAGGCGCTGATGCACCTGAATGAGATAGATAAACCAGGTAATGAGAGACCAGGTTTCCTTCGGGTCCCATTGCCAGTAGGTCCCCCAGGCCTGATGCGCCCACAGCGTACCGGTGACGATGCCCAGGGTCAAAAACAGAAAGCCCGCGGTCAGACAGTGGCTGTTGAGCTGATCCAGAGCCTCCAGGGAAGGAAGTCTGGAGAAAAAATAGCCGAAACGCTTGGTCTTGAGCTCCTTTTCCTGCAGGAGGTACATGAGTCCGCCGCAGAAGGCCAGGGCAAGAAAACCATAGGCGACAAGCGAGACCCCCGCATGGATGGGGAGCCACGGACTCTGCAGCGCCGGCGCCAGCGGCGCCGTTCCCCGGGAAACCGAGGCGGCAATGACCAGGAGGATAAAGATCAGCAGGGAGACGAAGGTGCCGAAGTTTTTGACCGTATACCGCCACCTGAAGGAGAGATAGGCCCAGGTTGAAGCCCAGGCGAAAAAGGTAATGGTCTCATGCTGCGAGGTCACGGGGGCATAGCCTGTCATCCAGTACCGGGAAAGGATATAGCATGTCTGCAGGATTCCCGAGAGAGTCAGGATCCATCGGGCCAGGGTGCGGACCTCTTTTTTCCTGCTGATGAAAAAAACGATGTAGGCGGCGCAGGAGAGAAAGGTTGCGGCCAGGACTGTCTGAAAAAGCAGATAACTTATCTGGGTCATCATAGTCTCAAGGTAGAGGATTTACACCGTTCTTCAGGAGACCACCGTCCTGCAGGCCCGTTTCCCGCTCCGCGCCTGCCCCTTCCGGGCAGGCAATGAAGGCCACCAGTTCTGCCACATTGATGGTCGCCGGCAAAATCCCGGCCAGCCTCTCTCTCAGCCCCCCCCAGTCTTCATTCCGGATCAGGGACAGCAGATCCCCCTCCAGCATTTTCTCAAAGAGGATCTGATGGAGGGAAGACGAGGCGCCGTCGCCGATGACAGCGCCCCTGATGGTGGAAAACAGTCGAACCAGCGCCCCATATTCGGGGCCGAACTCCCGTTCCAATTTTCTTCTGATCCATGCGGACAGGGCAGGGCTGCCGCCACTGGTCGAGATGGTGAGAAGCAAGTCCCCCCGTCGCACTGCGGCCGGAAGCTGAAAGCAGCATTCGGGGGAATTATCGGCTATATTAATAAGGATATTCAGTTCCCTGGCCTCATCGGTCACCTGCCGCTGGATAGCCGGGTCATCCGTTGCCGCAAAGACCAGAAAGGCGCCGCGCAGATCGCCGGGGCGGTATCCCCTGTGCTGCCATTCGATTTTCCCCCGGGCGGCAAGTTCCGTGATCCGGGCGCAGGCCGCAGGGCTTATCACCCTGACCCTGGCACCGCAGTCCAGAATCGGGCCCACCTTGCGGGCAGCGACGCCTCCACCGCCGACTATCAGGCAGAAGCGATTTTGTATATTGAGATTAACCGGATAAAAAGGCATGGTTCAGTGCATTACGCCCTGTTCTTTCGTTTAAGGCAGTTGACAAGGATGGCAACCTCTCCCCGCGAGGTCTTCATGGTCTGCCTGCCGACGGCAATATCGAAGTCCTCTCGGGCGATTTCCAGAAACTGCGGCAGGCATTTCCGACGGGCATCATGGGCCAGATAAACGACCCCGTCAGGTTTCAGATACGTCTTTAATATTGTGAGGATGGGCTGGAGAAACTCCTTCCTGAAAAGGACTTCGGCCCCGGCGATCACGTCAAAAAGCGGCAGATCCGCAGGCGGGGCAAGCCAGTCGAGAAGGATGGGCCGGACGCCGGACAGACCCGAGGCTGCGCAACTCACCCTCTGAAAATCCAGGATAATCTCTTCATAATCGCTAAGGGTGACCTCAAAGCCGGCGGCGGCGGCGGCAAGTCCGGGAGCACCAAGTCCCGCCCCCAGTTCAAGCAGCGTCCGGCCCTGTCTTTCAGGTTGTGAACACAACACGTAAGAAAGGACCAGGGCAGCCTCCCAAAGTCTGATCCAGAAGGGAAATTCCGAGACATCGGCAAAAGGATCCTTGCCGGCCAGGACCTCTTCGAGATCGGCAGCCTTCAGGATCCGGACAGTCCGTTCCCCCACCTTCAACTTATCAAAGGTAAGCGTATATTTTTCCCTGATCCGGTTGTAGATACCGCGTTCTTGTTCCGGTAAATTTCGTATATCCATAACACTACGGGCGGCAAACCGCCCAACACTCCACACCAGGCGCTCCCCGCCGGAACCAGAATCCCGGCAGAAAGGGCCTATAAAGATTAGTCAAACCGGCCGGCACCGCACAGCATCTTCCCGCCAACCGACGCCTCGATGCCGAGACGGCAAGCCCTGCATGACCATGGCGGTCCTTACTGCATCACGGCTTTGATATCGCTGACCAGAACAGTATGCGGAACCAGGCCGCTGTATTTTTTGACAATAACACCTTTCTGATTTACGAGGAAGGACATCGGGATACCGTAGACACCGCCGAATCCCCTGATCGTCCGGCTGTCTGCCATCGCCACGGGATAATTTATCCCCTGTTGTTTGATCAGATTTTTGACAACCTGGGGGCCTTCCTCATCCACAGACAGGCCGATGACCGTAAACCCGTCTCTGACAAATTCCTTTTGCAGATTAATCAGACTGGGAACCTCCTCCATACATGGCGGGCACCAGGTGGCGAAGAAGACCACCAGCAGGACCTTGCCGCTGTATTCACGGCTATCGACAGCCTTATCCCCGGCCACGTCCGGCAGGGAAAAAGCCGGCATATCTGTTGACGCCAGCGACACCCCCGCCGACCAGGACAGCAGGACCGCAGCAAGAACAATTACGGTCAAGAACACAGAAAAAGAGTTTTTTTTCATCAATGAGCACCTTTGATAAATTCAAAAATGAGTTTTTCATGATACACTCCTCCAGAAAAATATTCCTTACTTTTCGTCATCTCTTCGTTTTGCAGCCTCCCCCCTTCAAACCTGCCCTCTCCACCCTTGCCGAACGGACCGGAGTTCACAAGACCCTGTTCAACAAAACCGTCCCCGCCCATCGATGCAGATTCAGGCCCTGAATTTTATAGTATTTTCCAGGCACCTGGTCCAAGGCTTTTGCCCGGCCCCATTGATCACCAGCATCTCCAAACACGCTTTCCCGACACTTTTCCCTCACCTATAATCCTCGGAATCGTGCAAAAAAGGGAGAGAGATGGGTGTAATAAATTGCAAAACATGCTAGAGTGTGCTCCGTTTACACTTTATTTATGATGTTACCGCATGCAAGGAACCCGCTATGATGATTTTTCGATCTCCTCTATCACGGCCTGTACGGAAAAAAACGATTGTACTTTTTTCCTGCTTATTCAGTCTTCTTCTGGCTGGAAGCTCTATCGCCAAGGTTGTTGACCGCGTGGTGGCCGTTGTAAATGACGATGTCATCCTCCTCTCCGATGTTGAAGACACCGGCAAGGCATTTTTTGACAAGATCAGGGCTGAGGCCCCGGAACAATCACGGGAAGAGGCCCTTAAAAAGGCCCGGAACGAGGTCATTGAGAGTCTGATCGAAAAGAGTCTCATTATCCAGAAGGCGAAAAAAGATAATGTCAGCGTATCCGATGAAGAAGTGAAAAGGGCCTACGAGCAGATGCAGAAACGCAGCGGCCTGTCAGAGGACAAGTTTCTGGAAAAGGTAAAAGAGGCGGGTCTGACCAAGGATAAATACCTGAGCAATCTCCGCCAGCAGGTCCTCCAAGACAAGCTCATCAATACGGATGTCCGGTCAAAAATAGTTATCACCGACGCCATGGTCAAACAATACTATGACGACCATCACGGTATGGTGCAGACAAAGGCCACCAAAGGGGGGTATGCTCTCCTGCAGATCGGCTTTGCCTGGGGGAAAGTGGAAGGCGCCCCGAAATCGGTACCGGTCTACGCAGATGAGGCAAGCGCCGCGAAGACCGCGGAACGAGTGCTCGGCCTGGCAAGGGAAGGCCAGGATTTTAGTGAGCTTGCAAAAAAATACTCCAATATGCCGTCGGCAGCGGACGGAGGCGATATCGGAGTCTTTCAGGATGACGAAATCGCAGGAGATATGCGGGAGGCCATAATCCATCTCAAACCGGGAGAGATCAGCAGCATTATCAGGACACCGGCAGGCTACCAGTTTTTCAAGCTCCTCGCCAGCAAGGAAGGGGTGGATACCCAAACCTCATATGAATCCGCCAAGGAAGCAATCAGACAGACCCTCTACGAGCAGGAGTTGAGGAAGACGTTTGAGGTCTGGGTAAAAAACCTTAAGGATGAAGCATACATACAGAAATTGTAACTCGAACTCCTCCTGAGTTCGGCTTATTACGCTCCAAGGTTTCGTCCTTACAGCCGCTCCTATCCGGAGGGCAGGTATACCGGACCGGACCTTTAACACTCAACCCCACATTTTTATCCCCCATGAATCAACAGACGGTTACTGTCACCGCCTCGTCCGAGACTGAATCTCTCGGTCAATATCTCCAACGGCAACGGACGGAAAAAGGTATCGATCTCTTTCAGGCAGCTGAAGAAACACGAATTCCGCAGCCCACGATCCAGGCGATGGAAAGCGGCGACTATGCCAGCCTGCCGGCCGACGCCTTTGCCCGCGGCTTCTATGCAATTTACGCCCGCTTCCTTGAGCTGGACACCAGGGAGGTGCTGGAGCGCTATACCAGAGAGCGAGGCATCGCCCTGAAAAACCAGAAACATACCGTCCAGGCCCCGTCAGTGCTGGGCAATTCTGTAAGCCCGATGGCGGAACGGCCTCTTGTTACGCCTCTCTCCATGCTGGCCTGCGGTCTGGTTATCCTGATCCTGCTCACGGTTGGCTTCAGTTGGTTTTTCTCTTGGAATCCAGCCAACTTTCTAAGCGACAAACTGCGCAGCTTCGGCAATCAGCCGGTTATTGAGCACAAAACTGACGGCGACACCTCTTCGACCACCCCCGCCGCACCGGCAGACAAACCTCTTGCTTTTCGGGCCGCCGTCCCGGCAGGGCACCAGGAGGCCGGCCAGAATGCGGCAGGAACGTCCGCAATAAAATACACACTCATGGCAGAATTTTCGGATCTGACCAAAACGACAGTTACAGTCGATGATGAATTCCCGGAAGAAATGACCTTTTCAGCGGGTCAAACCCACAGCTGGTACGCCAAAAATGCCCTGACCATGGTCCTCCCCTCCCAGACCAGAACACGTTTAACTCTGAATGGGGTGAGCACTCCGCTGCCGGCCCCCGTCGATGGATTCATCACCGTTTTAATTCCCGGTTCTCCAGCCCAATAAGCCTGTCACCGGCAGGCGAGACTGTCCCTCGACCATCTTCTGGTCACCCCGGGGAAAACAGGCAGTGCATCCTTAACCTTCATTTTTTCAGCAGATTGTATGTCCCCACTTGAAATGGAGACCTCCGCCATCGTCCTCGATTGCCGCGACTATGGTGAATCTGACAAGATCGTGACTTTTTTATGCCCAAAAGCCGGTCGCCTCTCCGGCCTCGCCAAGGGGGCAAAACGAAGCAAGCGACGTTTCGTCAACAAGCTAGAGCTCTTCTCCCTGCTTCACCTCACCTACTCCCTGCCGCGCCATGGGGAGCTGGCCTTCATCGCCGCCGCCGAGCTGCAGGCAAGTTTTCTGAGCCTGCGCCATTCCGTCGGACTCTACAATGCCGCCACGGTGATCCGAGAATGCACCCTGATGGGAACAAGCGAGAAAGAACGCAGCGAGAAGGCCTTTGAGATCCTCCTCTGGGCACTGCGGGCGCTGGACAGAAAGCAGCCCAGCCACACGGTGGTGATCCTCTTTCTCATCCGTTTTTTTGAGTATATCGGCTACAGGCCCGATCTGCTCCACTGCCACCATTGCGGCCGGTCGACAGCCACTGAGCGGACCTCCGAGTTCAACTATATGACGGGCTGCCTGATCTGCGAGGCCTGTTCCCGCCACAGCCTGCAGACCACCGTCCCTTTGTCGCTGGGGACGATTAAGCTCCTGGCCAATGCCCAGAGCCAACCCCTGGAACGGCTGCATCGTCTGCAGTTTTCTCTCCGGGCCCGGGAAGAATCCCTGAATATGCTCCACCATTTCGGACGCCAGCTCTTCCAGCGGGACATCCACTCCTGGAAGGCGCTTCTGGACCCGGAGGGCGCAGGGCTCAAGGCTCGTTACTCTTGAGCGGTCTGGCTGCCTCAGTTCGCTTTGCCTCTGGGCTCCCGGGGCAATAGCGTATTTCTCCGCACAGCTGGGCAAGGGATGAGCCGTCGTCCAACCTCATCATGAGGGCGCCATCGTCCCGCAATCCGGTCACTGTCGCCTCATACAGGGGAGTTTCGAACAGGTCCTGGCCGAAGACGATCCTTCTGCCGATGGTATCGGACAGCTCCTTCCAGCCGTGGAGCAGCAAATGCTCCCCTCCGGCGCCGGAAAAACCCTCTTCCCGCAGAGACTTTGCCTCCTCAAAATAGAGCAGTCCCAGATTCCAGGTCAGCTTGGCCAGAAAGGTCGATTGAAAATGGGGGAGGTCGATGGGGCGGCCCAGGCTCGCTGCCAGAGAGGTCGCACTCTCCCGCAGTTCTTCGGGGAAGATCCGGTTATTGAGGTTGACCCCGAAACCGATCAGGTCGTAGTCATCCTGACGCTGCGGCCCGGAAAAACCCTGGATCAGGGATCCTGCCACTTTTTTACCATCGAGCAGGACATCATTCACCCAGCGCAGACGGGCATCAAAGGCCCCCGCCTGCCGGATCGCCTCACAGCAGGCCACCCCCACCGCCAGCGGCAGCAGGGATCTCGATGCAGGCAACAGGGTATTGGCGTGGATCAGGCAGCCCCAGAACCCGCCGGCCGGTGCAAACCAGCGGCGGGCAAAACGCCCCCGGGAATCGCTGAGACTGCCGGCCGTAATAACCGTGCCGCTGGCCACGGAACGGGCGCCTGCCTCCTGGGCGGCAATATGGGCACGGGCCTGGTCCATGGCCCGGGTCAGGCGGGGATAATGCTGGATCGCCGAGCCGACAAAAGCACCGTAGCGCAGGACTGCCGCAGCGAGATCGCCATGGACCTGCCTGCGCAGGGGCAGTTCATGGTCGGCGACGAACCGCCGCAGTGCCCCGGTCGGATCATCCTCAATCTCTGCACCGCTGCTCTTCTTCATCAAAGCTCAACCCGATGGCTATTCAACATCCCAGTCGGCCTTGACCTTGGCAATGACCCTCTGGATCAGAGGCAGCTTCTCCGGTGCGCAGACACCGATCAGGGGTTCGCCCTGAGCCACGGAAATGCCCGGTCTGAAATAGATCGAATAGATCACACCCGATTCCCCATCATAATAGACGGGGCTGTCACGTTTCATCAGGGACATGGTGATGATCTCATCACCCGGATTGACCGTTATCGCCCGGGCGCCCTTCTTCTCGATACGGGATTGGACATCCAGCGAAAAGAAATACTTCGCCTTTTCAGGTGCCGGAAAGAGAAAGAGGACCTCTCTGAGAATATTTTCAACAATCTCTTTTTTTTTCAGCGGATGGCGGATAGTCATGAGCCTCTCTCCGGCCTCGACAAATGTACCGTCCAGCGCGGTGTTGATACTGGCCACGGTACCATTGGTCTGGGCGCTCACGAGCTTGGAATTCCGCTCCCTGGTTATCTCATAGAGGCCCGTTCCCGACACATGCATCCACTCGCCGCCGGGGCCGGCTACCGGGGCGCCCTCTGTCGTCAGGCAGCGAACGACCCCGGTGTGGATTGCGCAGACATCAATATAATCATAAGGATCAGATCTGTATTTTCTGAAAACCGCTTCAAAATCTATTTCATTCGCCATTCTGCAAGCCTGGATACTCCTTCGAAAATCGGGTTCTGTACGCCTGAAGACATCCTCTTGAAAATTGCAACGGTCCCGACCATTCACGCCTTTCATCACTGTTGCACAAATTCGGGACCGTCAGAAAATCAATGCGCCATCCTCAGGCATTTAAGGACACCAAAGAATATACAAATTTACTGAGATAATACCCCCGAGGCAAGTCTATTCTGAGCAGGCCTCCACTGCAGGCAAGCCTGAAGAGTGAAAGGACCGCGGGAGGATCTACCCCGGACACCGCAGCCGGGCTCGAACCTGTCGGGCCGACCCTGAGCGGGCGCTTTTCTGTTTTCCCGCAGAAGCAGAAGTGGTATAGTGGGCGCCGGTTGATTGGCGGCCGCTCATTGCAGACGCGCCATTGAGACCGGTAATTCCAGAAAAAATTTCATCACCCCACATTCCGCCGACCATGTCAGAATCAAACCCGCCCAGAGAC
This sequence comes from Desulfocapsaceae bacterium, assembly GCA_031292275.1. Taxonomy (GTDB): domain Bacteria; phylum Desulfobacterota; class Desulfobulbia; order Desulfobulbales; family Desulfocapsaceae; genus CAIUQR01. Next base: position 41,610 of record JARLHL010000040.1, read on the forward strand.
ACCCTGTTCAAGGTTGCATCCGTCCCTGAGGATTTCGTCTTTTCAGAACGCGTCGTCGAGGTCTTCGACGACATGCTGGACCGGTCCGTCCCTTTCTACCGGGACGTCATCCGGGCCACGGCCAGTCTCCTGCAGACCTCGTTGACTCCGCAGGACCGGGTGGTGGATTTGGGCTGCGCCACAGGGACGAGCCTGCTCGAACTGAGCAGGCTCCTGCCCCAGGCGGGACTGCGTTTCATAGGCGTCGACAATTCCGCGGCCATGCTGGATAAGGCCAGGCTGAAGGCCGAACTCTTCTCCAAACAGGACCGCATCTCCTTTGTCGAAGAGGATATCACCCGACTGCATCGGCCCGGGACCGGGGCCTTCATCATCAACTACACCCTGCAGTTCATCCGGCCACTGCTGCGCGAAGAGCTGCTCCAACGCCTGCATGCCGACCTGCGGCCGGGGGGCATCCTGATCGTAAGCGAAAAAACCATCGGCCAGGATATCCGGTTAAACAGGGAATTTATCGAAATCTATCACCAGTTTAAACGCGACAGCGGCTATTCTGAGCTGGAGATCGCGAAGAAACGGGAGGCCCTGGAAAACGTCCTCATCCCCTTCACCATCGAGGAGAACAAGGCACTCCTGAAGCGGGTCGGTTTCGTCTCGGCGGAGACCTTCTTCCAGTGGTTCAATTTCGCCTCCTTCGTCGCAGTCAAAGGAGTCTGAACTGCAGTGGACTATCTTTCCTTACTTCCCAAAACGGCCAAAGGCGATGAGATCCGGGCCATCCGCCGGAAGCGCCTGGACTGGGCAGGCCAGGATAAAAAAGGATTCCTGCGCTACCGTCTCCCCTGCGAGCGCCTGGCTTCCTTTAGGGCCAGACATATCGACTGCGGGGGCGATGTGGTGACCATCGGCGCCGAGGCCGAGGTAAGCGCAGACGAACGCCATGCGATACGGGAGGATCTTCGCGCCTTCATGCCCTGGCGGAAGGGCCCTTTTTCGGTCTTCGGCATTGATGTCGATGCCGAGTGGCGCAGCGAGCGGAAATGGCGGCGGCTGCAGCCGGCGCTTCCGGACCTGAAGGACAGGATCGTGGCCGATATCGGCTGCAACAACGGCTACTACATGTTCCGGATGGCCCCCGCCCAGCCAAAACTCGTCCTCGGCCTGGAGCCGACCATCCAGCATTACACCTGCTTCAACGCCCTGAACGGGATGGCCGGGCTGGCGAATCTGCATATCGACCTGCTGGGCGTCGAACATCTGCAGCTCTTTCCCGCCTGCTTCGACGTGATCTTCCTGATGGGGATCATTTACCACCGGCCATCCCCCATCGACGTCCTGCGGGATGTGTTTGCCGCCCTGCGGCCCGGCGGCACACTGATCCTGGAATCTCAGGCCATACCCGGAGCCGAGTCCGTGGCCCTCTTCCCTCAAAAGACCTATGCCAAGGTCCCCGGGACCTATTTCGTCCCCACAGGCGCCTGCCTCGGCAACTGGATGAAACGAACCGGATTTGCAGACGTGGACCTCTTCTGCAGCCATCCGATGTCCGAGGCCGAACAGCGCTGTACCGACTGGATGGTCTTTGAGTCCTACCGCGATTTTCTCGATCCCGAGAATCCGGCCCTGACAGTGGAGGGCTATCCGGCTCCGCAGCGCGTCTTCCTGAGCGGCCGGAAAAACTGAAGGGACAGCGACCAGGACCTGGGGCGTCCCTCATGCTGTAATCAATCAGGCGGCAGGGAAATATTCTTCATGCACATCGGGAGCCTGCCCTTGCGTCCGTGAAAAGCGGTGCAGAGCAGACACTGGCCATGCAGGGTGCAGTTGCCAGGACAGGGACAAGCTGCAAAACCGCGCTCTTCGGGCGTAGCCGGTACCCCCTCATCCAGGTCGGCGAGATGGGCCATGGCAATACTGCGTTTCCGGTCCTCCGAAGCAGGCCCCTTATTCCGGCTGCCATCAGACACGACACACCTCCGCGCATCCTGTAAAGGAAAAGAGGGCCGGAACGCGGTCGCAGGAACGTGTTCTGCAATTGAAGGCGGCAGGCATAGTTTCCTCTTGCAGCATCATGGCCGGGAAGAGAGGGCTCTCTCGATCTTCTGATCGGTTTTATACTGGCTCAGGGCATAAACCGACCAGATTGAGGCCGGAACCCAGCCGATGAGTGTGATCTGCAGGATCAGACAAAAAATCCCTGCAAAGGGACGGCCAATGGTGAAGAACTGCAGCCAGGGCACGATGATTGCCAGGATCAGACGCATGTTTATTCTCCTCAAAAAAGCAAGGCGCCGGGATGTGCCATTGCAGAAGACAAGCAGGTAAAAACCTTTTGAAAGGTGTGCAGACGACGCGCAGAGAGAAGAAAAAGCCCGGCGGGGCCTCCTTTTGATCCCTCTCTGATCAGGATACATATATTCCTTCCGCATGAATTGCGCAAGCCCTGCCCTCCTCCTGCCGCTACGACAGAGTCAGGATCGCAATCTCCGGCCGGCAGTTCAGACGCAGGCCCTTGGCATTGCCGACACCACTTGTTGTATATATCAATCTGTCCTGCCATTGATTCAATCCGTAGACATACCGGCGATCGCGCACCGGGACAAGAGGCGCGCCGAGAAAAGGCAGAGAGATCTGGCCTCCATGAGTATGGCCGCAGAGCATGAGATCCCAGGCATAGTCTTTCACCAGTTCCTTAGAATCGGGATTGTGGGACAGCACAATCCGGGTGGCCTGAGGGGTCTCGCCCATCAGTGCCAATTCCGGATGGGCATCCCTGGCCCAGAGGTCGCCGAGGCCGACCAGCTCAACGGCCGTCTCGCCAATCGTCACCAGCTCTGATCTATTGAAGAGAAGTGTAATCCCGGAATCCTCCATCAGCCGGCGGATCTCTCTGAGATCCTTATGCCCGCCCCGCCGCCCCGCCCAGCGTCCGCCGTCGTGGTTACCGACGCAGGCAAAGCAAGGACAAGCTGCCGAGAGCAGGCTCAGACTGTCGACATAGTCCTGCCGGTCCGGTATACGCCCGGAGATCATATCTCCGGTAATACAAGCCAGATCCGGCTCCTGGGCAATCCCCAGCTCAATTGCCCTTCTGATGAAGGCGATGGGTACATGGAGGGATGCGTGCAGGTCGGAGATATGAAGAATCGTGATCGGCCGCGCCAGCCGTCCGCCCGGCAGGGCGACATCGACACGGGCCAGGCTGAGCCAGCGCGGTTCAATAATGCTCATATCCACCGCAATGCCGACAGCTGCGGCGAGAGATCCGATCAGGAAACGACGACGCGTCAGCTTGAACTCCATGATCCTCATATCCAGAATTTTGCAGGCGGACACTGCACCGCCTCAGCAGGCACCGGACTGCATGAAGTCCGACATATCGACGCCTCAGCCTTTCCCGATGGCACGCTCCGCAAAGACTTCCCTGGCGACGAAAAGTCCGTTGAGTGCTGCAGGAAAACCAGCATAAACCGCCATCTGCATAATCACCTCCACGACCTCCTGCTCCGTACAGCCGACATTTAAGGCCCCATGGATATGGACCTTCAACTGCGGGGCGGCATTTCCCAGGGCCGTGAGAGCGGCAACCACGGCTATCTCCCTGGATTTCAGGTCCAGACCCGGCCGCGAATAGATATCTCCAAAGGGAAATTCAATCAGGAGCCGGGCAAAGTCGGGAGCAATATCCTTGAGACTTTCCACCACGCGTGCCCCCGCCTCCCCATCAATTTCCGTGAGTTTTTCCCAACCCCTCCGATAACGGTCATCATCCTGCATTGCTGATCTCCCTGTTGGCTTCACACGCGCACCCTATCCGGCACACATCTCCCGCGTGCAGGAAAGGCCGCCACCTCTTCCGCACCGACACCTGAGACGGAAGGATACATTTTCCAAAGTACATGCCGATCATTGCTGCCCTAAGAGGATGAACAGCCCTCCGCCGGCACGGCTTTTAAGAACGCATATGGTGAAAAAATACCCCGATGCAGCGAAGGTTTCACCGCAGTCCTTCATCTCCCGATCGCAACGACCGTTCCGGCGAGTGTCCATTGATTGCCGGTCCCCTCCGATCATCACAATCCTAAATCGGAGGCGCGCGCTCTCTGCGGGGCCTCCCGCGCCCCCAGAGGTCCCGCTAAGCCTGTTCGCAGCCGATAAAACGATAGACTGCAGCCCCCAGCAATGCACCGACAATCGGCGCCGCCCAAAAGAGCCAGAGCTGTTCAATCGCCCAACCGCCTGCAAACACCGCCACCCCTGTACTGCGGGCAGGGTTTACCGATGTATTCGTAACCGGGATGCTGATGAGATGGATCAGCGTCAGGCAGAGGCCGATGGCAATCGGGGCCAGGCCCTGCGGCGCCCGTTTGTCGGTTGCACCGAGGATAACGAGGAGAAACATCATAGTCATCACCACCTCGGTAATCAGGGCCGCCGTCAGGCTATAGCCGCCCGGCGAATGGGGACCATACCCGTTCGACGCAAATCCTGCCGACAGTGTAAAGCCCTGCTTGCCGCTGGCTATGAGATAGAGTACGCCGCCGGCAGCCACCGCCCCCAGGACCTGAGCGATGATATACGGAAGCAAGTCCTTTGCCTCAAAACGCCCGCCGGCCCAGAGACCGATCGACACCGCCGGGTTGAGATGACAGCCTGAAATGTGGCCGATGGCAAAGGCCATGGTCAGCACTGTCAGGCCAAAGGCCAAAGCCACGCCGAGAAAGCCGATCCCTGTATTGGGAAAGGCCGCAGCCAGCACCGCGCTGCCGCAGCCGCCAAGCACCAGCCAGAAGGTTCCAAAAAATTCGGCACCAAATTTCTTCATACGTTTCCCCCCCATAATTTTTTTTGCAATACTGTACAGTTTGAGCGCCACAGCACCGAAGGCCCGCCGCCATCCCACAGCTCAGGCGAAGCCTCAGGGGCTGTGTCCCTCTGCCTTCCGCCAGGTCAGGTCTCCCCGAAAACAGCAGGAGCCCCCGTGCCTTTGCCCCCACACCCTAATCCCCGGCCCTGAAATCCCCTCATACTTTACAAAAGGTCATCAAGGCAGGCTGAGCACAGATGCAGGCGCTACCGGATCTCATTTATCCGGGTCCTCGCCGAGTATCAGTTTTCGCTCCTCACTATAGGTCCACCAGGGACGCGGCTCTTCGCCGTTCATGAAACGGACAACCGAGATGAAGACGTCAAGGACGCAGGGATCCTGACGGCTTGCCGTTATTTCGCAGAGCCGCTCATAGAGGTGAAGCGGACTCAGGCCTTTGAGCTGCTGCGGCCTGTCAATGCCCAGAAGGCGGAGATCCGCGGCCACTGCCCTGCCTACATTGGGGAGATCACTGAGCAACTGCACGCGGCTTCGTTCCACCTTGGCCGGATTCATGGCAGATCAGCCTCTGCCCCGGAACGGCACGGGAACTGTTTATCCATCGTTCTCATTTTCTTTCCGATTCGGTGTAAACCATGCCGATCCCCATTGGAATGAGGGGGAGGTGATGATGCCGGCGAGATGCACGGAGCAGCCATGTGCCGAGGGTGCGGAGAGGGGACAGCCCTGCCAAAGGGCCATGGGCCCCGCTCTCCATCGGTCTTCAAACCTCGCCGGGGCAGGAAAGCCCTCTGCTGGCGTTTTCCAAGCCCCCACGTCCCCCATATATACAAATTGCAAGTAATTCCAATTTTATATGTTATCAGGCATTTTGCAATCATTTATTTGTTATTTTTGTGTTACAGCCAAGTTTTGCTGGCCTCCGAACACCTGGCTGTACTCTGCTGGTCGCAACTGCAAGCCGGTGCCCGCAGTCGAAGAGACGAACCAGGCTTCTGGTGCCTGGCAGAGCTGCAGGACTTCCTGAAATCCGGAATCGTCCTCATCCACCTGCAAGAGAGATCCCGGCTTCCGATAAAAAATAATGCTAGGCGTTGCCTTTACTGAAGGCTATGGTATACAATTGCAAAAATTTACCACAATTTATTTCTCGCAACCCACAAGGAGCCATATTCAATGGACCATACGAAATGCACACTGTTCAGCGGCGGCCTGAAGGGCGCCGAGGCGACCTTCGGCGAGACAGCCGAGAAGATGAAGATCAAAGAGGTTATCTATACCTTTGAGGGTCATAAGCTCAGTCGGGATAAAAATGCCGTTATTCTCAACCAGGAAGAACTTGAACGCGGCGATATCAGCATGGAACTGGCCTCCAGGATGCTGAACCGCACCTATTACGAGACCGACAAGATCAGAAAGGTCCTGCAGACTATTTTTCATATGGTCAACAGCGGCCACCAGGTCTTCGTCATCGGCTCCATCCAGGTCGACGGCTCAGTAAAGGGCGGAACCGGCTGGGCCGTCGAGCTTGCCAAGATGTTCAACCGTCCGCTGCATGTCTTCGACCAGCCCGGCAAGCAGTGGTTCACCTGGAAGGACGGCTGGAAGGAAGATTCCCCGAAAATCGAATATGACACTTTTGTCGGCTCCGGCACCCGCTATCTCAACGACGCAGGGCGGGAGGCCATTGAAAAACTCTTCACCGATTCTTTTGCCTGATCAGCATGGCCGAATCAGACTGTGCCGGCCACAACACAATCTGAAAGTCTGGTTTACAAGCGGCTTACCGCTTTAAACAGGATTTTCAGATTAAGACGGGCTGCAGCAGCTGAAAACAGGAATGCCATGGCCGGGATCGTTGTGAGCCATGGTTCCAAACCGGAACGATTTCTCCGTGGCTGACCTCGCCTGTCAGTCACGGAAGGGGTTGAGGCGTCAGGACCGGGACAGGTGACGATAATGACCGAAAAGAGACGGTTCATCCGTATTGGCTTCCAAGTCGCGGCCGAGTTGAAGGTTCAAGAGGCAGTTCTGAAAATTGAACGGCTGGAGAATCTCAGTATCGGCGGCTGCCTGCTGCAGACCTCGCAGGATTTTCCCCAGGGAAGCTCCTGCCGGCTGACCATCTCGCTGGACGGATCCACCGAAAAAATTCTGGTGACAGGCGTGATCGCCCGCTCGGAGCCGGGCAGAATTGGTATCAAATTTACAGGAATCGACCCTGACAGCCTCTTCCATCTGCACAATATTCTCCGTTACAACGCCCCGGACCCGGATCAGATCGAACAGGAGATCGACGATCATCCGGGCCTGATCTGATCTGTCCGGGCCTTATTCCAGATCCAGATTGATCAAGACCCTGCCCTGCTGCCTGCCCTGCAGAATCAGGGCGACATTATCGCTGATCCCGCTCAGGCCGATCTCCCGGTGCAGACTGCCAAGCTGCGTGAGCTTCCAGATCCCCGCCAGCCGCTCCCAGACCTGCAGGCGCTCCGGCATAGGACAGTTCTGCGAGTCTATCCCCTGCAGACGCACTCCCCTGAGAATAAATGGAAAGACCGTCATCGGCAGATCGGGCGAGGCCACGTTGCCGCAGCAGGTGACGGTACCGAAGGGCCGGGTCGACCTGATGGCCGTGCTTAGAAGGGCTCCGCCCACCGTATCCACGACTCCCGCCCAGCGTCCGTTCAGCAGCGGCCTGGCGCTGGTCTCGGCGGCCTCCTCTCTGCCGATGATCCCCGAGGCCCCGAGATCGGTGAGGAAGTCATGGGATTCCGGTTTGCCGCTGACGGCTATAACCGAATAACCGAGTCTGGCCAGAATGGCCACAGCGATGCTGCCAACCCCGCCGGAGGCCCCGGTAACCAGGATCTCGCCGTCTTCCGGTCTGACGGAAGCGACAAGCGACGAGACGGACATGCCGGCCGTGAATCCGGCCGTGCCGAAGATCATACTCTCCTTAAGGCTCAGTCCCGCCGGCAGGGGAACCACCCAACCCGCCGGGACCCGGATATACTGTCCGAATCCGCCGGAGGTGTTCATCCCCAGATCATAGCCGGTGACCAGGACCGGATCGCCCGGCCTCCAAGCAGGATCTGCGCTCTCTTCGATGGTTCCGGCGGCGTCAATTCCCGGCGTATGCGGGTAATGACGGGTAACCCCCCTGTTGCCGGCAGCAGACAGGGCGTCCTTATAGTTCAGCGAGGAATACCGGACCCGGATCAGGACATCGCCTGCAGGCAGATCCTCGATATCACGCTCGACAATACTGCCGGTGTACCGTTTGTCCCTAACCTCAGCCACGACCAGGGCCCTGAATGGTCTCATAGTTTTTCCTCCTTTTCTCTGATCGGAAGATCAGGCCGTCGTCTCTTCTCCGCCCTGCAAGATCTCCTTTAAGACCTCAACCAGCCTTGCGCAGGCGTCATCGGTCCCGACCGTGATCCGCAGAAACTGATCGATGCGCTCCTGCCGGAAATGGCGGACCAGAATCGATTTCTGCCGCAGGGAACGGGCAAGCTCTGCGGCATCCCTGCCCGGGTGGCGGGCAAAGATGAAATTGCACTGCGACGGCAGGACTATAAAACCCAGCGCCTGCAGATTGGCCGTAAGCCTGTCCCTGGTTACCATTATCCTTCTTCTGGTCTTTTCAAAATAGTCGGTATCTTCGAAGGCCGCCACCGCCCCGCTGATGGCGAACCTGTCCAGCGGGTAGGAGTTGAAGCTGTTCTTGACCCGATCCAGGGCCTCGATCAGATCCGCATGGCCCAGGGCCAGCCCGACCCTCAATCCCGCCAGAGACCGAGACTTGGAAAGGGTCTGGATGATCAGCAGGTTGGGAAACCGGTCGATGAGGCCCGCGGCGGTCTCGGCCCCGAAATCCACATAGGCCTCATCGATCACCACCGCCGAATCGGTATTGCGGACAAGAAATCGCTCAATCTCCCCGAGCGGCAGGGCCCGGCCCGTCGGGGCGTTGGGATTAGCGAAGATCACGCCGCCGTTGGGTCGACAGTAGTCGTCCAGGTTGATCTGATAATCTGCACTCAGGGGTATGGTCCGGAAATCTATCTGATAGAGCCCGCAGTAGACCGGATAAAAACTGTAGCTGATATCGGGAAAGAGCAGAGGAAGATCATGGTTCAGCAGGGCCAGAAAGGCATGGGCCAGGACCTCGTCCGACCCATTGCCGACAAAGACCTGCGCAGGCGCAAGACCGTAGTACCCGGCTACAGCCTCCCTGAGCCTGTCCGAATTGGGATCAGGGTAGAGACGCAGCGTTTCCGCCGCCTCAGCGGCCAGGGCGCTGAGGACCCGGGGAGAGGGGCCATAGGGATTTTCATTGGTGTTGAGCTTGATTAATCCGCTTATCTTCGGCTGCTCACCGGGGACATAAGGTGAAAGTCCCCGGACAACCGGACTCCAGTAAGGATTCATGGTGTATTCCCGATATAAGTTGCTGTAAAAATGCGGCAGAGACTGAATTATTTCTGACGCAGGATATCCCTGATCTCCTCCAGGAGAACCTCCTGTTTCGGCGGAGGAGTAGCCGCTTTCTCACTTGACTGCAGGGCGTTCATGACCTTGACCATCATGAAAATTGCGAAGGCAACGATGAGAAAATCAAAGACCGTCTGCAGAAAATTGCCGTAATTCAGCGTTACTGCAGGGGTCTTGCCGGCGGCCTCTTTCAAGGTGATTACCAGACTGCTGAAATTAACCCCACCCACCAGCAGACCGATGGGCGGCATGATTATATCCGCAACCGCCGATGAGACTATTTTCCCAAAGGCACCGCCGATGATAATGCCCACCGCCAGATCGACAACGTTTCCTCGCATTGCAAATGTTTTGAATTCCTTAATAATACTCATAATTGCACTCCTCTTTAAAATTGCATGTACAGTACTGCACACAGTACTGCTCCCCCCCAACGCTCAACTCCAGGTTCTCCTGATTGCTGAACGCTTTCGTCCCTGCCCACGGCCCGATGAGAAATTTTATCGCAAGCGGTAAGACACTCCTTGCTCGGATAAAATTGCAAGCAGGCTCGTGAAACACGACGAAAGGGCAGACACGCAGGAAAGCCCGTGACGCAACAATTCAATTTCCCGACAGACACTGGGTCAGCTTATCCCATCTTCCCGCTACCACCGCAGAGTATTTTTCCGAGAACAGCGTGTCATAGGACAGCATCTTTCCCCTCTTCTGGCGCAACAGGAACTCGCGATACTGTGCCGGTCCGCCGTTGTACATGGCATAAACCAGGCGGGCCAGGGTGGCATCGTCCAGCTTCTTGGCCATACTCCTGTCGCGGAGGGCATACTTCTGCAGATAGAGGGCGGCGATTTCCCCCCCGGCCGCGGCATTGTATTCGATATCCCACCGTAAGCGTTCCTGGTCGTAGATCCCCCGCCAGACCCTCTCATTGACCTGCATCAGGCCGACCGAGGTATTATTCGAGGACAGGAGATAGGTCATCTGCCGGTCCTTTTCGATAAACTGACGGAAACAGCTCTCCTGCCAGGCCATGGCGATCATCAGCGAATGGTACATCCCCTGCATGGAGGCGGGGAGATCCCCTTTATTGAACAGCGAATGGGTTGCCCTGCCCAGCACCTCCAGGACATTCTTGATATACTGCTCCCCCCCGACGTCCGGCACCTTCCAGCGCTGAATATCATATTTGATTTCGTACCTGCTCAGGTCCCCGGCATTTGCCGGGGTCAGGAAAAAATCCCGGACTATCGCCAGAAACTGCCGCGAACCCATAAAAACGCTGCCCTGGCCATCTTTAGGCACGACGGTTCCGTCCCCCTGATCTCGGGGCTGCTCCGGGACTTTTATCTGGCCCTTCGGCGAGACAGGCTGAGCGGGAGCGCCATCGCCCCGGCTGTCCGGACTCGTGGCTCCCCCCTGGGGTTTCTCCGGTGCAATCGCCTTGCCCGGCAGAGCAAAGGCACGATCGACGTCGAGATCCTGAGCGCCGGGTTTCTCCGGAACCGGCTGCGTCCTTGCGCCTGCAGGGTTCCCCTGGTCCCCCTGGGTCCCCGGCGCGGTCTGCAGACCATCCTGGTCCCTGCGGCCCGTTCCCTGATCCAAAGGCATTCTGCTCTGAGGACTGGAGGAGCGATCGATCTCCAGATTCCGCTGCTCGATTGGCCTGGCGGGGGCAGCCTGGCGATCCCGGTCCGGAGTTGCGTCTCTTCTTTCTTCCGGGACGGACTGATCGTCCCTGCCGCCTTTATCCGGCGCCGCCTGCTGTTCCCGTCCGCCGCCGTTCTGCAGCCCTTCGCCTCCTTCTTTGGGCTGGCGTTCCTCAATCCTCCTGCCTTCACCGGAGTCGACGCCGCCTTTGCCCGACTGCAGCATCGGCATGAGCTGAAAGAGCTTCTGCAGATCCGGGTTCACCCCGGCACCATAGTTCAGGATGGACGGATCGGCGGTCAGCATCCGCGCCATACGAATCAGACCGTCGCGGCTCACCTCCACCCCGAAGGTCGGCCCCAGCCCGTCCAGGACCGAAAGCGCGTCGGCAGTAGAAAAAAAGGCCAGATAGCCCAACGTCTGCTGGTCGGGATTCTGCCCCAGATGATTCCTGAAGAGGGGCGACAGCCGCCTCCAGGCCTTCACAAACTGTTCACGGACAAAATCATGGGTCAGGTGCTGGCTGCTCAATCCCTCGACGAAGGCGTAGCGCGTCTCCAGCAGGACGTCCCGGAGGACCTGCTGCTCATCCTCCGTCAACGAGTTTCTGGACAGGGTCGAGACCAGAAAGCCCAGCAGGGCGTCCCACTGCTCCCAGATCCCCACCATATCCTCCAGATCCTTGCCGGAGAGCACCTCGGTCTGATGGGCATCACCCGGGCGGTACACCTCCTTGACGTCGGCCAGGAGGTCGACGACAACGGCCCGCGGGGTAACCCGGGTCTCACCGGTCCGCAGGGTTCTCAACATCGCTCTGGTCTGCTCCTGTACCTGCTGCGGGAACATGGGCAGCAGAGAGCTTTTTACATCATTGACAGGAGGAGCCAGATCGATCCTGATACTCTCGAGATAGGTAAAGACCTGGGCTTTAATCAGGTCCCAGAGCACTGCGGCAATCTTGGCGGACTGCCTGTCGTTGTTCAGCAACGACGAACTCACGGTGACAAAGGAAAGCTTCCAGGTGTTCCCGTCAACGACCGGCCGCTGGTTAAGGACCAGAAAGCCCTGCCATTCGACTGGCACAAGACACTGATCCGCAACCGGAGTCCCGGCCCGAACGATGACCTGGGTCTCAAACCGAACAAGGCCGCCCGCCTCCGATACCGCGGGCTTTGACAGCGAAAGGAACAGACACCTGTTGCCCCTGTTCAGCAGGGTCACAGATTGATTGGCCTCGGAAAAGGCGTTACGGACAATCAGGGCCTGCAGTAAACTATAGTCAACGGTGATGGGCAGCTTGACGGTCTGGGCGCCGACCTCCCCAGGGGCTGCAAAAACGGCCAGCAGCAAAAGCAGGACTACAGCCCATTTTCTCATGGTTCCGGGAACCGGCATCGAAAAAATCTCCTTGCAGTGGGATAAGATCAGCACAAGAACAGACCCCTGCCTCTCCTTGCGCGAGACAACTCCAGGACGTTTGGTATTATGGAGAGAGCTGAAGAAGTTCAGCTCGTCGGGTCTTATCCGGACATGCATCTGCAATATACAAGTGAAACTCTCGGAAACAAAGAAAAATATTCTTTCTTCACCGCCAATGGCCCATTTTCTCCTGTCATCCGGATATGACAACTTGACAAATTCCCGCAGGAAATGTTTGATGAAAGCCGGGGTTTGGATATTCAGCCAAAAAATGTGCCAGGAGTGGACTGTGAACACCGAAAATCACATCGTCATGACCTTTCGATCATATCCCTTCCAGATCGGGCAAAAAATATATATCAAAGATGGTCCCCGGCGAGGAGACTGGGAAGTCGCAGATGTCACCGACCGCAAGGTCACCCTGCGCTGCCCCGTATCTCACCGGGAATTCACCTGGGATCGTTTCTGCTATTTCGCTGAAGAGCAGCAGGACGGCCCCTGGCCCCATCCCGACTGAAAGTCTGCGGCACCTGCAGGGCGCCGCCCCCGCTGCAGGCAGGCGCATCTGCCCTGTGCAGCGTGTTTTCCCACCGCAGGCTTTTTCCCCGATCGGACACCTTATTCCTGTTGACGGATATCGATTTACCGGGTTTAATACTGTAATTTTGCCTGCTCGACCTGAAGACTGGAAAAATGGAGGCAGTCCACCCCGACACGCAGATTCCCAGCGAACCGCCATTCCTGCCTTCCCGGTCAGGCGGCAGAGTACAGATCAAATCAATTACACCTGACCGCCGGTCTTCTCTGACTCCCTGGAAAGCCGGCCAGGAACGGGCACCAACCAAGGAATAAGGTATGAAAGCACTCATAGCCCTGGAAGATGGCACGCTCTTTGAAGGGCAATCGTTTACCGGGCCCGGAGAGGCAATCGGAGAGATTGTCTTCAACACCTCCATGACCGGATACCAGGAGGTACTGACCGACCCCTCCTACACCGGCCAGATCGTCACCATGACCTATCCCCTTATCGGGAACTACGGCATCAGCATTGACGACATGGAATCGGCAGCCGTCCATCCCATGGCCTTTCTTGTAAAGGAGTACAACCGTATCCCCTCCAATTTCAGATCCACGATGACCTTGGCGGATTTCTTGAAAAAATACGGAGTACTCGGTGTCGAAGGATTTGATACCCGCGCCCTGGTCCGGCATATCCGCACCCGAGGTGCGATGAAGGGAATCGTCTCGACCCTAGATCTGGACCGGGATTCGCTGGTCGAACGGGCCCGGTCCTGGACCGGGCTGCTGGGCGTCGACATGGTGGAGAGAGTAACCTGTTCTGAGCCTTTCGGCTGGACGGACCTCGGTCCGGTCCCCGGCGCCAATTTCACAACAGCCCAACGTAACATTGCGGATCCGCTAAAGATTGTTGCCTTCGATTTCGGCATCAAGTACAACCAGCTCCGGATTCTGACCGACAAGGGTTGCCAGGTGCAGGTGGTGCCCGCAACCACCGATGCCGGGACGGTCCTTGCCATGCGCCCTGACGGCGTCTTCCTCTCCAATGGACCGGGTGATCCGGCCGGAGTCCGGGGAGTGGTGGAAACAGTCCGAACCCTGCTGGGCCAGGTGCCGATCTTCGGGATCTGCCTCGGCCATCAGATGATGGGACTGGCCTATGGCGGCACCACCTACAAGCTGAAGTTCGGCCATCGCGGCGGTAACCAGCCGGTCAAGGACCTGACCACCGGCCACGTGGAGATCACCGCCCAGAACCACGGCTTCTGCGTGGACCAGAACAGCCTGAATCCTGCAGAAGTCGAGATCACCCACATCAATCTCAACGACGGCAGTGTCGAAGGCATGCGTCATAAAAAATATCCGGCCTTCTCGGTCCAGTATCATCCCGAATACGCGCCCGGGCCACACGACGCCCTGTATCTCTTCGATCGCTTTATCACCATGATCCGGGGATAAAGGCCGCCATGCATATCCATTGTCCGTCCACAATGAACCCTCTGCCCTTATTGACCTGAAAGTACGCCATGCCGAAACGAACCGATATCCACAAAATTCTCATCATCGGCTCAGGGCCGATCATCATCAGTCAGGCCTGCGAGTTCGATTACTCCGGAGCCCAGGCCGTTAAGGCGCTCAAGGAAGAGGGATATGAAATTGTCCTGATCAACTCCAATCCCGCCACCATCATGACCGATCCCGAGCTGGCGGACAGCACCTATATCGAGCCGATCACCCCGGAGATGGTCATCAAGGTCATTGAAAAGGAGCGTCCTGACGCCCTGCTGCCCACCCTGGGCGGCCAGACTGCGCTCAATACCGCCATCAAGGTGGCCGAGACCGGCGTGCTGGAGAAGTATAATGTGGAGCTTCTGGCTGCAAAGATAGATGTCATCAAGAAGGCCGAAGGCAGGGAGGAGTTCAGAAACGCCATGCATGCCATCGGCCTCAAGGTGCCGGAATCCGCCATCGTCCATACCAGAGCCGAGGCTATGGAGGCCGCCGACGCCATCGGCTTCCCGGTGATCGTCAGACCGAGTTTCACGCTGGGAGGCACCGGCGGCGGCGTCGCTTACAACCGCCAGGAACTCGAACAGCTCTGCACCTCGGGCCTGGACCTGTCCATGACCAGCGAGATCATGCTGGAGCGGAGCCTGCTGGGCTGGAAGGAATTTGAGTTGGAGGTGATGCGGGACAAAAACGACAATGTCGTCATCATCTGCTCCATTGAAAACATGGATGCCATGGGCGTTCACACCGGGGACTCCATCACCGTCGCCCCGGCCCAGACCCTGACCGACCGCGAATACCAGGCGATGCGGGATGCGGCCATCGCCATCATCCGCGAGATCGGGGTCGAGACCGGCGGGTCCAACGTCCAGTTTGCGGTAAATCCCGTCGACGGCGAACTGATGGTCATTGAGATGAACCCCAGGGTTTCCCGGAGCTCGGCGCTGGCCTCCAAGGCCACCGGCTTCCCGATAGCCAAGATCGCCGCCAAGCTGGCCGTGGGCTACACCCTGGACGAGATCAGAAACGACATCACCCGGGAGACCTATGCCTCTTTCGAGCCGTCCATCGACTATTGTGTGGTCAAAATCCCCCGCTGGACCTTTGAGAAATTCCCCGAGGCCGACGACGTCCTGACCACGGCGATGAAGTCGGTGGGCGAGACCATGGCCATCGGTCGAACCTTCAAGGAAGCCTTTCAGAAGGGTATGCGCTCCCTGGAGACCGGCCGGTTCGGTTTTGGCGGCGACGGCCGCGACATGCTCGACCACCTGGAGGCCGAAGACCTGGAGAAGGGTCTGCGGGTCCCCAATTCCAAACGTATTGCCCACATATATGAGGCAATGAAACGGGGCATGTCCATCGAACAGCTCTATGCGCTGACCAGTATCGACCCCTGGTTCCTGCGCAACCTGCAGCAGATCGTTGCCACTGAGGGGCTCATCCGGCAACGGGGCTTCAAAGGCCTTGACCCTGATTTCCTGCGAAAATGCAAAGCGGAGGGTTTTTCCGACTGGCAGCTCTCCTACCTGACCGGGACTTCCAGGGATGACATCCGCAATCTACGGAAAAAATCCGGCGTGGTTCCGGCATACAAGCTGGTTGACACCTGTGCCGCTGAGTTTGAATCCTATACTCCTTACTGTTATTCGACCTACGAAAGCGAAAGCGAGGCCGTTGTTTCCGACCGCAAGAAGATCGTCATTCTGGGCGGCGGCCCCAACCGGATCGGCCAGGGCATAGAGTTCGACTACTGCTGCGTGCATGCGGCCTTTGCCCTCAAGGAGATCGGCGTCGAATCCATCATGATCAACTCAAATCCGGAGACGGTTTCCACCGACTACGACACCTCGGACAAGCTCTACTTCGAGCCCCTGACCCGGGAGGACGTGCTGAACATCCTCGACCTGGAAAAACCCGATGGCGTGATCGTCCAGTTCGGCGGCCAGACTCCGCTCAACCTGGCAGTGGCCTTGGAGCAGGCCGGAGTCACGATTATCGGCACCCCGCCCGACGCCATCGATCGGGCCGAGGATCGCAAGCGTTTCCAGCAATTTCTGCAGAAGCTGAACCTCCGCCAGCCGGAAAACGACACGGCCCATACCCTGGAAGAGGCGCTGGCCGCCGCCCGCAGGATCGGCTATCCGGTAGTGGTCCGTCCCTCCTACGTCCTGGGGGGCCGGGATATGCGCATCGTCTATACCGACCAGGGCATCCGGGACTTCATGCAGGCCATCGGCGGCACAATTCAGGAGCACCCGGTGCTGATCGACAAGTTCCTTCAGGATGCCATTGAGGTAGACGTGGACGCCATCTGCGACGGAAGGATGACGGTGATCGGCGGCATCATGGAGCATATCGAGGAGGCAGGCATCCACTCCGGCGACTCCTCCTGCGTACTGCCGCCGCACACCCTCTCATCTGCAATGATCGAGGAGATAAAACAGGCCAGCAGGGCCATGGCCGAAGAACTCGGCGTCATCGGTCTGATGAACGTCCAGTACGCCATAAAAGATAACGATCTCTATGTCCTTGAGGTCAATCCGCGGGCATCGCGCACCGTGCCTTTCGTCAGCAAGGCCACCGGCGTGCCGCTGGCCAAGCTGGCCACCAAGATCATGCTGGGAGCAACCCTGACCGAACTGGGCCTGACCCGGGAGGTTGTCGTCAGCCACTGGGCGGTCAAAGAGGCCGTCTTCCCCTTCGACCGTTTTCCCAAAGTCGACACCCTGCTCGGCCCGGAAATGAAATCCACCGGCGAGGTCATGGGCATCGACGACAACCTGGGCCTGGCCATCGCCAAATCCTATCTGGCCGCAGGCTCCAGGCTTCCCATCTCCGGCAATGTTTTTATCAGTGTCCGCGACAGCGACAAGAAGGCGCTGGTGCCGGTCGCAAAGAGTCTGGTCGATCTGGGATTCATCATCCTGGCAACCGACGGGACAGCCGACTACCTCCAACACAATCAGGTCAGCTGCACCAAGGTCAACAAAATCTCCCAGGGCCGCCCCCACATCCTGGACCGGATCCAGGATAATGAAATTTCCTGGATAGTCAACACCTCGCTCGGCAAGCGGACCACTGAAGATTCCTATACTATCCGGCGGGCCGCCCTGGACTTCCATATCCCCTACACGACCACGGCAACCGGCGCTGCCGCCCTGGTCAGGGCCTTGAAGGAGATGCGGGAGACCAGCATAGGGGTCAATCCGGTTCAGTACTTTACGCAGTTGAAGCGGTAGAAAAAAACTGACATGCACCTCGACTTCCAGTAATAATGTTTTACAATTATGAAATCTATCCAGGGTAATGGCAGTATAAAACCGCATCTGCGCTCTCCACTGCGCAGATATCGCAGTACCTTGATAATTCTCAGGAGCCACCGGAGGACTCTTTGAATACATTTTATAAAAATCTCAGTATGTGGCTGGTGATCGGCTTGACCATGATCCTGCTTTTTAATATCTTCAACAAGCAGCAATCCAACACCAGCACCCTGACCTACTCACAATTTATAGCCAGCGTGGAGAGCAAATCCATCAGCCGGGTCAATATCAACGGCGACACGATCACCGGCGCCCTGAAGGACGGCAAACCCTTCAAGACTATCTATCCGTCCACCGACAGTGAACTCATCCCCACCCTGAGAAAGGCGGAGGTTGACATCACCGTCCAGGAGAATCAGAAGGAAAGCTGGCTGATGACCGTCTTCGTCTCCTGGTTCCCTATGCTGCTCCTGATCGGGGTGTGGATCTTCTTCATGCGTCAGATGCAGGGCGGCGGCAAAGGGGGAGCCCTTTCCTTCGGGAAAAACCGCGCCCGTTTGATGGAGCGCGGCAAAAACAAGGTAACCTTCGAAGATGTGGCGGGTATTGACGAGGCCAAAGAGGAACTGGAGGAGATCATCGATTTTCTCAAGGATCCGCAGAAATTCACAAAGCTCGGCGGCCGCATCCCCAAGGGTGTGCTGCTGGCAGGTTCTCCCGGTACAGGGAAGACGCTCCTGGCCAAGGCCATCGCCGGTGAGGCCGATGTGCCCTTCTTTACCATCTCCGGCTCAGACTTCGTCGAGATGTTCGTAGGCGTCGGTGCCTCCCGGGTCCGGGATCTCTTTACCCAGGGAAAAAAGAACGCCCCCTGCATCATCTTCATCGACGAAATTGACGCAGTGGGACGACACCGTGGCGCAGGGCTCGGCGGCGGTCATGACGAACGGGAACAGACCCTGAACCAGCTCCTGGTCGAGATGGACGGTTTTGAATCAAGCGAAGGTGTCATCATCGTCGCCGCCACCAACAGGCCTGACGTCCTCGACCCGGCTCTGCTTCGTCCGGGCCGTTTTGACCGTCAGGTCGTCGTCCCCGTGCCTGACGTCGGGGGACGAAAAAAGATTCTGGAGATCTACGGCAAGAAGACCAAGATGGCCCCAAACGTGGACATGGAGGTCCTGGCCAGGGGAACCCCCGGATTTTCCGGCGCCGATCTGGAAAACCTGGTCAACGAGGCTGCACTTATGGCGGCCCGAACCGGGGCAGTTGAGATCACCCTGGAACTCTTGGAGAGGGCCAAAGACAAGATCATGATGGGAGCGGAACGCCGATCCATGATCATCACCGAGAAGGAAAAAGAGGTTACGGCCTACCATGAGGGGGGCCATGCCCTGGTGGCCAGGCTGCTGCCCGACACCGACCCCATCCACAAGGTGACCATTATTCCCCGCGGCCGGGCGCTGGGGCTCACCATGCAGCTGCCCATCGATGAAAAATACACCCATTCCAAGAAGTTCCTGGAAAACACCATCTGCATCCTCTTCGGCGGCCGGATTGCCGAGCAGCTTATCTTTGGAGAAATAACCACCGGGGCTGGCAATGACCTGGAGCGGGCCACCGACCTGGCCAGAAGGATGGTCTGTGAGTGGGGCATGAGCGAGGAGTTGGGACCGCTGACCTACGGCAAAAAGGAAGAGCAGATCTTCCTGGGCCGGGAGATCGCTCAGCACCGGGATTTCAGCGAAGAGACGGCCCGGCAGATAGACATCGCCGTTAAGAAGATCATCTATCAGGCCAAGGATACGGCCATAGCGCTTCTGGAAGAGAACAAGGACATCCTTGCCAGGATGGCAGAAGAGCTGCTGGAACGCGAGACCATTGTTCTGGCCGATATCGAAAGGATCATGACTGAACTGCACCCGGAAAGATTCCCGCAGAAGGAGCCAAAGGCCGCCTCATCATCCACCGGCCCGGACCTGCCGGAGCAGCCTGACATGCCCGCAGACACGACCGCCGTCCAAAACCCTCTCCCGGAGACAGGAAAGGACGGTCTGACCGAAGTGCCTTGATCTGACATCCATTTTCAACATCCGGCCGGATTCGCTGGGGGCTCTCGCCCCTGCCCGGCTTGAAGGAGGGGGTATGCCGACAGCTGCAATCAGGATCATGGGCATTTTGAACGCAACACCCGACTCATTCTCCGATGGCGGCAGGCACTTCACCCTGCAGGCGGCCATGCTTCAGGTTGAACGGATGATTGCGGCCGGAGTGGATATCATCGATATCGGCGGAGAGTCCACCAGACCCTTTGCCGAACCCGTGTCCCCGGAAGAAGAATTAGGGCGGGTCATTCCTCTTGTCCGGGAGATCCGCAGATCGTATAGCACCGCCATCTCCATCGATACCACCAAGGCGGCCGTCGCCAGGGCTGCATTGGACTCCGGCGCCGATATTATCAATGATATCTCGGCCATGGAAAAGGATAAAGAGATGCTCGCACTGGCAGCGGCTACCACTGTTCCCTTCATCATCATGCATATGCAGGGGACCCCCGAGACCATGCAGGTCAACCCTCACTATGATAATGTGGTCGAAGATATCCTGGCTTATTTTCGGAAGCGGGTCGCCCAACTTGAAGATAAGGGCATTGACCGAGGACGGCTGATCATCGATCCTGGTATCGGATTTGGCAAGAACCTTGAACATAATCTGTCCATCCTCAAACACCTGAAGCGTTTTTCAGAACTCGGTCTCCGGGTCCTGCTGGGGCACTCGCGCAAACGCTTTCTACGGACCCTGACGGGCCTTGAGGCCAGCGAATGCGACCTGCCCACGGCCGTCGTCTCCGCCCTGGCGGTAGACCAGGGCGTTTCGATAATCCGTGTCCATGATGTTGCAGCAACCAGGCAGGCTCTCCTCATTGCCGAAGCAATACGAACGGCTCCCTGAAAAACAGATCAAGCCAGCCTCCCTCTGGTAAAACCCAGCGCCGGAGGACTAATCACACCGATGAGCGACGGTCGGCCGCAGCCCCTGGCAGCTCAAACTGATGAACCGCCACCGCTGTTGCCGCGCAGGAAACGGCGCGGCTGCCCCTTGTCGATTCCCGAAAGAAAGGGAACGGTTTTTGAGACATCAGCAAGTCACCTCACATCCGCACCTCACGGTCATCATTTTTAGACAGAACCATTTCCAGCAAAACGAATTGCACTCAGGGGAAAAAAGCGGGCCCGCATCCCTCCCTGAAATGGGCAGGAAAATCGGCAGTCACAACTTTCCAATTGACTTGCCTGTCCATTTAGTGTATTAATTAATATAGTAACATTTTTCAGGATTTTCTATTATCAGGCAGAAAAGGAGTCTCTATCTGTCTGCGCCGGGTAAAACTGGTTACGAATTCTTTTTCCAGCAGGCCAACATGAAGAGCAACGCGTCTCTGCCACAGGAACGATCTGAAAACGTCTCTGCCAAACGTACCGTTGTCTATATAGAAGATAATACAACCATTCGTCAGTTGGTCCGGTATATTATGGAGATGCATCCGGACATAAGCCTGATGGAGGCTGAAACTGGGACCCAGGGTCTGGCAATAATTAAACAATGTCAGCCGGACCTCATCCTCCTGGACCTCCATTTGCCCGACATGGATGGATTCACCCTCTTCAGCCTTCTGCAGAATGATCCCATGACTGTGAACATCCCTGTTGTTGCTTTAAGCGGCAGCGCTGCACCTGCAGATATCCAGAGAGGAAAGGCTATCGGTTTCAAGCGATTTCTGGCAAAGCCCATCAATGTCAAAGAATTCAATAGCACACTCAGCACAATATTGGGCTGAAGGGCCGGTTTTAGACGTCCGATCGGCATTCGAAGCATCAGAATTTATTTTGTTTTGTTCTTTTTTCTTCCGCTCCAACGACCGTCAGAACTGCAAAGTATTTCCTTCGCCGGTAAACTCTGCTCTGCATGGGTGTCCTGAAATTCCAGGAGGGCGCTCCTGAGGTGAATTGCATATTTTCCCTGAACCACTCTTCGGAAGACAGACTACCCCGCCCCGCAGCTGCTGAAAATACCCTTGCCAATTACTGCTGAACTTGCTAATGCTCTGTGGATTATCACTGAGACGTACACCCTTTTTTGGTCTCTCTCATTTCAGGAAATTATGATCTCCTGTCCGAATATACAACTGTACGTAAATTAACCGGAAATCACATGAAGATCCCGCTGGAACTCTCCAACCGTGTCAGATCGGAGGATATTATTAAACGCTTTCTCATAATCTTCCTTCCTCTGGCTATCTTTTTTGGAAGCTTGACTTTTTTCCTTTATTTCAAGGATGTTAAGATCGAACGAAAGACTGTTGAAAGCAATGAGGTCATCAACATTCAGACCCAGATGGAAACCGTTGCAGCCACCTTCAACCAAATCAGCATGGATCTGAAATTCCAGGCCAGCCAAAACGAACTGGCAGGCTTTCTCCAGAACGGAGGCCCTGAATACCTTAAACTACTCAGTGACGAATGGCGCTCATTATGCACTATAAAATCATTTTACTATAAAATCAGATACATCGATGAAAACGGAATAGAGATCCTCAGCGTCAGCCGTAACAGGCAGGGGGGAGGAAACGTCCTGTCCACCGCACCTGTCAACGTCTCTGAAAAAGACTATTTCAAAAGGACAATAGGTTTGCCCGAAGATGCTGTCTACATTTCGCCCTTTGATTTGAGCACGGATAACGAAAATGAGCGGCAATCACCTGAACCCATTGTCCGGGTTGGCGTCCCCGTATTCGACAAATCGGGACGCAAGCGGGGCGTTCTCATACTGAATTATCTTGGAACGCTTCTGATTGACGAACTGAAAAAGGCCTCCGCCAGTTCACCAGGCTCAACGGTGCTAGTCCATGCGGACAGTTACTATTTAACAAGTCCGGATCAGGATAAAGATTGGGACGTGACCTCCAAGGAGAAACCGGCGGGGATAAAACGGCATCTTCCGGAAGAATGGCAGCGCATAAATCAACATGAATCAGGACAATTTCATACCGAAGACGGGATGGTAACCTTTGGCACCATTTATCCCCTGCTGTATACCCGGGAGACGGGAGCGGAAGCCAGCCTCACCCTTCTCCAGGCCCAGCAAAAAGAATATACCTGGAAGATCGCCTCCTATGTGCCGACCAAGATGCTGAGCATTATGCCGATCAAGATCCTCAATCGTATATTTCTGCTGTACACTGTCTGCCTGGTCATCATCGCGATCTGCTCCTTTTTACTGGCGCGTACCGGCATGAGGAGGAAGACAGCCGAAGAGGCCGTTCGGGAGCGGGACGAGCAGTTGCGTGCCATCAACTCGGCCGCCGCCAATGCCATCATCGTCATCGACAACAACAGGAAGATCCTGCACTGGAATCCCGCCGCAGAAAAGCTCTTCCAGTATACCCAGGAAGAGGCCATGGATAAGCCGATCACGGCCATTATCGCCCCGCCAAAACATCAGTCAACATTCACTAAGATCTCAAAAAAATTCAACTTACCGGACAAGGACAGCAGGGGATCGAAAATTATCGAGCTCTTCGGCTATAAGAAAGACGGCACAGAGTTTCCGGTTGAGGTTTCTTTTTCCGCCTTTAAAAGCGGGGAACAATGGCATACGGTCGGCATCATACGGGATATTTCTGCACGAAAAAAAATGGAACAGGAAGTCCTGAGAGCCCAGAAATTCGAATCCCTGGGGGTATTGGCCAGCGGGATAGCCCACGACTTCAACAACCTGCTCACGGCGATCATCGGCAACATCAATCTCGTCTGCCAGTTCACCAACCCTTCCGACGAAAATTACGACCTGCTCAAAAGCGCAGACAAGGCGGCGCTGCGTGCAAAAGCCCTCAGCCAGCAGCTGCTGGTCTTTTCCAAGAGCGGCAATCCGGTCCGGAAGACCTCGTCCATCGCCCCGCTGATCAGGGACTCTGCCGATTTCGCCCTCCACGGTTCGACGGTCTCATGCACCATCCATACCCCGGAAGATCTCTGGCTGGTGGACATCGACACCGGCCAGATAAGCCAGGTCGTGCAGAACCTGATCATCAACAGCAAAGAGGCGGTATCCGGCTCCGGCACCATCGAAATTTCCTGCAGCAATGAGACTGCCATCGATATCCCCGCCTTTTCCGCGCCGGTAACCGGCAATTTTGTCAAGCTGCAGATCAGAGACACCGGTTGCGGCATCGTCAAGAGGGATCTGCCGAAAATCTTTGACCCCTATTTCACGACCAAGGACTACGGCAGCGGTCTTGGCCTGGCCATTGTTTACTCGATCCTCCAGAAGCATGACGGCCATATAACCGTCCAATCGGAACCCGGACAGGGCACGACCTTTACCCTTTTTCTGCCGGCCTCGCTTGATCAGCACCTAAAAAAAGAAGAAAAGGGGGGAGAGGCGATATCAGACCGGCACTACCGGATCATGGTGGTAGACGGTGAGGAAATGCTGCTCAACATAGCCAGACGGATGCTCGTTCATCTTGGTCACGAGTGTATCTGCGTGAAAAACTCCATTGAGGCCATCGAGATCTACAAACACCTCTGGAAGACCGGAACGCCGGTTGACGGGGTTATTATTGACCTTACCATTCCCGGCGGCATGGGCGGCAAGGAGACCGCCGGGGCCATTTACGACATCAACCCCGAGGCCCGAATCATTGTTTCCAGCGGTTACAGTCATGACCCGGTCATGGTCGATTACGACGAATACGGATTCTGCGCGGCCATCGCAAAACCCTTCGATATCAGCGAACTGAAAGACACCATGGACTCCGTCATGGAATAACGAAGGGGGGCGGGAAAGGTCCTTTTCTCAACCGAAGAGCAGGCTGCTGGAAAACCAGTAATGGAGAATATAGATTCCAGCCAGGATGATCAGCACCGCAGATACCTTCTGAATATAGGGCATGGTACTGCGCATCAGCCGGACCACAACTCCCTCCCTGATGAGGGCCATACTCACCGTAAGGCTGAGCAGGATGGTCCCCATGCCCAGGATATACCAGAGGAACTGGACAATACCTGCTGAAAAGTTCCCGGCAGTGGCCGAACGTCCAACTACCATCAGGAAAATAGGCAGGGTACAGCTCAGCGATGTTGCCCCAAAGGCCACTCCAAATAAAAAAAACCCGCCTGCCGTAATCTTCCGCGGATCCCCTATCCTGCCGGCAAACCGGAGCATGAAGCCCAGGGACAGGTGTCCGCCCGCCAGAAGCCATCCTCCGAGAACGATCAGAAGGCCCCCGATGAGAACCGAGATCCAGGGCATGAACCGGACCAGGGCAGTCCCTCCCGCTGAAACGATAAGCCCAAAGCTCCCAAACAGAAGGGCAAAGCCTGAAGTGACGGCAATCGCGACCCAGACCGCCTTACATATCCTGACAATCAAACTACGCTCTCTAAAGGCCTCGTCTTCGGCGCCGATATATAACGAAAGATAGACGGGCAGCATTGCAAATCCGCATGGATTGACCGCTGAAACCATCCCGGCCCCGAAGGCATAACCAACCTGCAGGGAGTCGGCAATCTGACTCATCCACTGATTAGCCAGAACATGTATATCCATATCATCACTTTTTCCTGTAATAAAGCCTCCATCAGAAACACCTCTTGTCTGTCCGGCAAACTTGAGAGGAACCCCGAATCCCGGCACAGACGTCAGGCGCCCGGACTCTGCAAAACCCGTGCGGGCCGACCTTCGAAACTCTTTGCACGCATCCCTGATCGAAACCTGAGAGGCTTTCAATCCAGCCATGGTAAGGCTGTTGAGGGAAAATGTCAAATATCACACACCGGCCGTTGTATATTCCCTTGACATCAACTCTCTTTTCGTTGCATCATAGCAACGGGGTTTATGCTTTCGGGCTATGGACAGCAGAGGGGTTGGGCCCGCAGTATAAATTTCAGTTCCATACATCTTGCAATACCGTGCTCTGGCCTGAATGACTCCGTAAAAATGGTTCGGGTACAAATCCTCAAGTGACAGCTGGACAAAGGCTGGCAGAATTGTATCCATGGGAACCAGAATAATCTTTGATCAGTTCAACGAGACGGGGAAATTACCGTCACCCTCTCTTACCGTACTGAAACTCATGGGCATGGCCAGAGAGGGTGTTGTGACACCTGAAGCTTTCATGGATCTCATGGAGACCGACCATGAGACCGCCAGGGATCTGCGGGAGTACACCCATCTCGCCCTCCTGGTTCCAGACCGGAGGGGCCCGCAGTCTCTTCACCTGCTGGCAACCGGCCTGGATATCCGCATTATCGTCTTGCTGGCCCTGGGATTTTCCCTTCTAAACCGGCACAGGGAAGGGAAATGCCGCGGCTTCGACTATGTCAAATTCTGGTCCGTCTCCCTCGCCAGGGCTGTTGCCGCCCGGGCAATCGCCCAGATGCAGAACAGCTTCAACCCGGATGAACTCTTCATCTGCGGCCTTCTGGCCCAGATGGGTTCCCTGGCTCTTGCCGATATCTTTCCCGAGGAGTATGACAGTCTGATCAGCACCTGTACCAATGAGCAGGAAATGCTGATTCGGGAAAAAGAACTCTTCGGCATCACCCATCTGGAGTTGAGTGCCGAGATCCTGCACGGGTGGGGGCTGCAGGAGAAGCATTCGCTGGTGGTCCGATTCCATGAAAATCCGAATCCATATAATTTCCCCGACCAAAGCTCCTTCGAGATAGCACGATTGCTCTACCTTGCCTTTCTGCTCTCGAAAATCCTGTTTCTTGAAGTGCCCCTGCTCGAGAAATTGAATCACGCAGAACTCCTGGCCGAGCAGTACAATATCAGTCAGAGTGAATTCGGCCCTTTTTTTGACAAGCTGTCCTACCATTGTCATGAGTGGAACCAGGTTCTTCGTTTTCCTCCCCGCCCGATCTCTTCCTATAACCAGATCATGGCTGAAGAGGGGCTGCAGGCCGGCCAGCAGCCTTCCCACTATGATAAGAGGAAAATACGCATCCTGGCCGTCGATGACGACCCTCTCACCCTGATACGTCTGCGGAAGACGCTCTCCGGGGCGGACAAGGAAATCCTGACAGCCTGTGACGGCGAGGATGCTCTGCGCGTTGCCCTGAGAGACAGTCCCCATATGGTCATCACCGACTGGCGTATGCCGAAGATGGACGGTCTGGAACTGTGCAGGATCCTGCGCAGGACCAGCCTTACTCAGCACATTTATATTGTCATGCTGACCAACTACAAGAGTGACGATGACCTAGTCCTGGCCTTTGAAACAGGTGTCGATGATTTCATCACCAAGCCGTTCACTCCCAAGGTCCTGGAGGCCAGGATCCACAGCGGCGAGAGGTTGATCCGCTATCAAAAGACCATAAGCCACGACCGCGAGGTCATCCAACGCTACGCAGCCCAACTGACATCGGCCAACAGGCAGCTCGAGACCATGGCCATGACCGACCCCTTGACCGGACTGCCCAACAGGCGCAGCGCCATGAACCGTCTGGACGCTGCCGCGGCGGAGACCCTCAGACATGGCGAAAGGCTTTCCTGTATCATGATAGATATTGATCATTTTAAAACGGTAAATGACACCTTCGGCCATGAAAGCGGAGATTTAGTCCTGAAGGCTATTGCGACGACATTCCATCGCAAGGCCCGCATATATGATACCGTCAGCAGGACCGGGGGCGAAGAATTCCTCGTTATCTGCGCCAGAAGCGATATTTTCGAATCACAACAGCTGGCCGAACGGCTCCGCCAGGCCATTGCCGACCTGCGGGTAGATCTGGGAAAAGGCTTCGTACAGGTGACCATCAGCCTTGGTGTTGCAACCTGGAGACCCGAATTCACAGACAGCGATGCCCTGATCAGGGCCGCGGACAAGGCCATGTACAAGGCAAAATCCAAAGGCAGGAACCGGGTCGAGCTGGCCGATCCGTGACCGGCCTGCCGACCGCAAATCTCCCTCCCCTTCTCCCGAAAATTCGATATATCATCCTTGATAAGCAGACAGATATTGCATAGACTAAAGCAGAAGTATCACCGGGGCTTGCAGATGCTGCCAGCCTTGCATGTCACCAATAGGGAGAAAAGGGCATGACCCTATCCAGGCCGAGATCTCCGAAAATGCTCATCATCGGTGAAACTGCCGAGTCCCGGACCTGTATCCAGACGGCCCTTAAAGGGCATGACATATCCACGGTTCATCTTGATAATACCTCTGAATACAAACATATTATCAGAACCGTCTCCCCCGACCTGATCATTGTCGGTCCTTTGGTATCAGAGAGGGATTGCAAGGAAATCACGACGAATGTACAGGAAATCGCACCCGATCTCCCGATCATTATCCTGACCGGCGGCCAGCGGCCTCTGGACAGAGTCCTAGCCGTGCAGAGCGGGGCCTGGGATTGCATGTCCGTCTTCGCCCAGGACCTTGTCCGGCAGACCATTCTTCAACACCTGAAATACTCCGCGCTGGCAAGAGAAAATGCAGAACTCCGAAAGAGCGAACAGCGCTACCATTCCATCTATGAAAATCTTCAGGACGTTTATTTTGAGGCAAGTCCCGAGGGGACGATTCTGGAGATCAGTCCTTCTGTGGAAAAGGAATTTCCATACACCCGGGAGGAACTTATCGGGACGCACTCCTCCTGCCTGTACGCCAACGAGGACGAAAGGAATTACCTCCTGCGTCACCTGCATACGGTGCGGAAGGTCAGCGATTACGAAGTGGTCTTCCAAGACAAAGACGGGTCCCCGCTCTACTGCTCCATAACGGCGGTGCTGCAGACGGACGCAGCCGGAGTTTCATGCAGGATATGCGGCAATATCCGCAACATTGCCGTCAGGAAGATGATGGAAAAGGACCTGCGGGAAAGGGAGGGTCATTATCGCAGCCTGGTGGCCAATATCCCGGTGGGAATCTGCAGGTACACCCCGGGCAGGGACGGGACCTTCATCATGGCTAATCCGGCCACCGCATCCATGCTCGGCTATGCCTCCATAGGCGACCTGATGCGGACGAAGCCCAGTGCTCTCTACATGCATAAATCAGATCACATCGAACTGCTGGCCAGGCTTTACAGACACGGCGAGGTGGTCTTCTCCGAGCTGCTGATACAGAAGAGAGACGGCTCACCCCTCTGGGTTGCGCTTTCGGCCTATCTGGTTAAGGGCCCAAAGGGCAGTCCGCGGTATATCGATATGCTCATTGAGGACATATCCCAGCGCAAGGAGGCGGAGGAAAAGGTGAGGCACCTGGCCTTTTTCGATGCCCTGACCGATCTTCCGAACCGGTCCATGCTCCTGCTCCATTTGAATCAGGCCATCGCCGCTGCCGCCAGAAGGTCAAGCCACGGCGGGATCATCTATGTGGATCTGGACCGGTTCAAGATCGTCAATGACTCTCTGGGCCACGACATTGGCGATATCTTCCTGCAAAAAGTAGCCGAGCGACTCAGACGAATAATCAGGGCGGAAGACACCGTTTCCAGGATAGGCAGCGACGAATTCGCCGCTCTTTTTGCAGATATCGCCCAGACGGCCCTGGATGCCGGGCAGAAACTGGCCAAGATCGGAGAGAAAATCAGAACAGCCATGACCAAGGCCTTTTTGATCGAGGGGCACGAGCTGTACATCACCGCCACCATCGGCATTGCCCTCTTTCCCAAGAATCACGAGAGTGCAGAAGAGGTATTGCGGCACGCCTCAACTGCCGCCAACCGCTGCAAAAAGCTCGAACGCAACCGGTGCATGTTCTATCTTCCCGACATGCAGGAAGCTGCAGATCAGCGCCTGATCATGGAAAAAGAACTCCGGGGAGTGCTGGACCGCAATGAGCTGCAGGTCTTTTTTCAACCCCAGGTGGACGCCTCCGGGCTCATCATCGGTGCAGAAGCGCTGGTCCGCTGGCAGCATCCGAACCGGGGATTTATCCCTCCCATGGAATTCATCCCCATCGCCGAAGAGACCGGACTTATCCTCCAGTTGGGCGAATGGGTCCTCTTTGAGGCCTGCCGTCTGATGACCCTCTGGAAACAGCAGGGGATTGGCGGACATCTGCAGCATATTGCAGTCAATATCAGTCCCTGGCAGTTCCGGCAGCCGGACTTCACCGCGCGTGTCAAACGCGTTCTGGCAAAAACCGGCGTGGATCCTTCCATGCTGACCATCGAAATCACCGAAGGGGTGGCCATCAACAATCTGGAGGACACCATTGCCAAAATTCTGGAACTGAAAGAGATGCACATCAATTTTTCCATTGATGACTTCGGCACGGGCTATTCGTCATTGTCCTATCTGCACCGTCTGCCTCTGGACCAGCTGAAAATAGACCGTTCCTTTACACAGGGACTGGCCAAGGGCTCGCGTTTTGCCTCCATCGTCTCAACCATCATCATTCTGGCCGGGAATCTGGGACTGGCCGTTATTGCCGAGGGAGTCGAAACCGAAACGGAGCTGAATTTCCTCCTGGAGAACAACTGCAACACCTTCCAGGGATATTATTTCAGCAGGCCCTTGTCGCCTGCGGACTTTCAAAATCAGCTCAAGGCCTGCCGCAACCGTTCCGGGATGCATCGGCAGCCCTGGAAGTTGCCAGCCGGAAATTAAATCATGAATCAAATATTCAAAAAAATGCTGACCACCAGGGAATTGCCGACACCATCCCAGCTTGCCCTGGAGATCATGCGGCTGAGCTCAAACCCAGCAGCTTCAGTTAATGATATTGCTGATATTGTTGAAAAAGATCCCGCTCTATCAGGAAAAATCCTCAAATACGCCAATACCGCTCTCTTTGCAGCCCCAACCCCGATTGTTTCCATCAAAAAGGCTGTCATCAGGCTGGGAACCGATGTTGTCATGGGCCTGGCCCTGGGTTTTTCTCTGCTTGCCAAGAACAGGAAGGGGCGCTGCGCGAATTTCGACTATGATGGTTTCTGGTCAGGTTCTCTGGCAACGGCAATAGCGGCCCACGATCTGGCCACGATGCAGCCTGAATACGAACCCGATGAACTTTTTGTCTGCGGCCTGCTTTCCCAGATAGGCAAACTGGCTCTGGCATGCATCTATCCTCAGAAATACAGTGAGGTCCTGGCTGGAAATCCGACAGAGTCCGAGCTTCTGCTCAGGGAAGCCAGGGAATTCAGCATCGATCATACAGAAATCACCATAGAACTCTTCCGAGAGTGGGGGCTCCCCGAAAAATATAGCGAGGTCTGGAGCCTGCTCAAGCAGCACCCTTTCGAAGACTCCAACGCGAACGTGCTGCCTGATCTCGCCAGTCTGCTGCGGCTCTCCAGGCTCCTGGCAAAAATTTGCATAATGGAATCTCCGCTGCCGGCCGCAGAAGAACTGACCCGGCAGAATGCCATACATCACGAAGACATGGATGCCCTGCTCGGCAGAATCGTTTCCCGCTGGCAGGAGTGGAGTCTTTTCTTTGAAATCCCGGCCAGGACCGGCCCTCCCCTGTCCGGGACGACCTCTGTCGGGGCAGAGTCCGTCCCGGACAGCCAGGAACCCTTCTGCATTCTGGCCGTCGATGATGACCCCCAGACCCTGCAGATCATGACAAGTCTTCTAAAAAATAGCGTCTCAACCATTCTGACCGCCGGAACCGGCGACGAGGCTTTGCGCCTTGCCGTTCACCATCAGCCTGATTTGATCATCGCCAACTGGCATATGCCCGATATCGGCGGGCTTGATCTCTGCAGGATGCTCCGCAAGACCGAATTTGCCAGACATCTCTACATCATTATCCTTACGACCAATGAATCAGATGATGAACTGGTGCAGGCCTTTGATGCCGGGGCCGATGACTATATGGGAAAACCGTTCATCCCCAAGGTCCTTGAAGCCCGCATACGAGGAGGAAGGCGTATTGTCGGATATCAGGAGAAAATGCACCAGGATCGGGCCATTATCCAGGACTATGCAGATACGCTGACCGCGGTCAACAGACGATTTCACACCCTGGCCATGACAGATCCGCTGACGGGATTGTCCAATCGGCGTCACGCCATGGAGCGACTGAAGGAAATAATAACCGCATCAAGGCATTCGGGAAATATGTTCTCCTGTATCATGATCGACATTGACCATTTCAAAAAGATCAACGACACCTACGGCCATGACAGTGGCGACCTCGTTCTGCAAGAAATCGCCGCCGTTTTCAGAAAAAAATCCAGGACAACCGACACGATCAGCCGAATGGGAGGCGAAGAGTTTCTGGTAATCAGCGAACAGAACAGCCTGGAGAAGGCCGTGATTTTCGCCGAACGCCTGCGTCAGCATATCGCCGATCATGAGATTGCCCTGCAGGAAACCACCATCCGGGTCACCATCAGCCTCGGGATAGCCGTCATGAGTCCCGGGATAACTGAAAGCGGCACGCTCCTGCTTTTAGCCGATCAGGCCCTCTACAAAGCCAAGGAAAAGGGACGCAACAGGGTGGAGATTGCCATGCAGCACGGTGCGGGCTGAGGGGCGGAGCGACCGCAAGTTGCCGTTATTCCGGTGTGACAAAGGTCTGAAGTTCCTGCACCAGGGCACCAACACTGACATTGAGCCGGGCCAAGAGGGTTTCGGCTCCGTCCAAGTCCCCTTCCCGGCCTTTTTTTTCCAGCGTATAGGCCAGTTCCCGCGCCTCCTCGGCAGCAAAATGACTGAGGGCTCCCTTATAGGCATGGGCAGCTTCGTGCAGGGCGGCTGCATCCTCTGCCGCCAGAGCCCTGTCTATATTCCCCAGCAGAAAGGCACTTCTCTGCAGAAAAACCCCGGCCAATTCCTGCAGGAGGACAGCATCCCCGCCCACAAGCAGCAGAGCTTTTTCGGGATTCCAGACCAGTCCCTGGACAGGTGCAGGCTCCGGAGCCCGGACGGCATCCTCCTGCGGGGACGGCGCCTGAGGAGGATTTGCAGCAGAATCCTGTCCGGGAGCGGCTGGTAATTGCTGACCCAGCCAGGGCCGCAGACGTTTCATCAGGATCTCAGGTTTAATTGGCTTGGCAATGAAATCATCCATACCGATAGACAAGCAGTGGTCGCGGGTACTCTCCATCGCATTGGCGGTCATCGCAACAATGGGGATCCGCGGCAGACCATACTGGGCCTCCCTTTCCCTGATGGCCTGAGTGGCATCAAATCCGCTCATTTCGGGCATCTGGATATCCATCAGGACAAGGTCATAAAAATTTTCTCCGACCATCTGCACAGCCTTGCAGCCATTCTCGGCAACATCTGTGACAAGCCCGAATTTTTTTAAAATGGCCACTCCGACCTTCTGATTGATCGGTTCATCGTCGACCAAAAGAATCCGGCCTTGCAGGTCGACTCCCGGAGCCACCCGCTCTTCCCTGCCGACAGCCTTTTCTGTCAATCCGGGAATGTTGCTGAGGACGGCGCAAAGCTGCGAAAGACGGAGGGGTTTATACATAATTGTCTGCACACCCACGGCCAGGGCCTTTTTTCGGATGCCGCCCTCGGGGCTGAGCAGGATCAGCCGTGGAGAATCCGGTCCGAATTCCCCGGTTATTGCGGCAGCAGACTGCAGGCCGTCTCCATCAGGCAGCCGATGATCAATAAAAACAGTACTGACTGGTCGGCCCTCGTCAGCCATTTTCCGGATACTGCCGACAGCTTCCTTCCCCTCGCAAACAAAGGTCTCGGCCTGGCAGGCCCGGAGATAGGCTTCGACGATCCTGCGGCTGGTGGTGTTATCACCGACCACCAGGAACCGCCGGCCCCTGGCAATATCGATATTGTGCTCCTCCCTGCTCCCGCCGGCTCTGATCCGCAGAGGCAAGGTAAACCAGAAGACTGAGCCCCTCCCTTCCTCACTGTCGACGCCGATCTCTCCATTCTGCAATTCAATGAGCTGTTTACAGACGCTTAAGCCCAAGCCCGTACCGCCATATTTTCTGGCGGTCGAACCGTCGGCCTGGGTAAATTTTTGAAAGAGGTTCTTCACCGCCTCGGCAGCAATACCGATACCGGTATCCTCCACGGAGAAACGCAGCAGTTGCTCATCGGCCTGTCCTGTCACGAAAGAGACCTGCAGAAGGACCTCCCCCCTGAGGGTAAATTTGACTGCATTGCTCAGCAGATTGGTCAGTACCTGCCGCAGGCGGGTCGGGTCTCCTGTGACCCGGGAGTCGATTTCTGCAGGCATATAGCAGAGGAGATCCAGCTGCTTCATCTTCGCTGCCTCAACAAAAAGAAGGGCCACATCCTCCAGCATATCCCGAAGGTCAAAGGCAATGGATTCAAATTCGATCCTGCCCGCCTCGATTTTGGAAAAATCAAGGATGTCATTGATAATCAGCAGGAGTGAATCGGCAGACTGGGTTGCCGTATGCAGCAGCCCCCGGTATTCTTCGTTGAGCTTGACATCCTTGAGCAGCGACAGCACACCGATGATGCCGTTCATCGGCGTGCGGATTTCATGGCTCATATTGGCCAGAAATTCACTTTTGGCCCTGGCTGCAGCCAGGGCCTCGTCGCGTTTCTGACGCAGTTGTTCGGTGCGGTCCTCCACAAGCATTTCAAGATGATGGCGATGCTCCAGAAGTTCCGCATCCCTCTGCCTGATGACATCCAGCATGGTATTGAAGTCATCGATCAGCCCGCCGATCTCATCATCGGTGTTCTTCACCACCCTGATGCCGTAATCGCCCATCTTCGTAATCTTCCTGGCGGTCTCTGCCAGCAGGAAGACCGGACCGGTTATCAGGCGCTGGAGACGGGCTGACACGATAAAGACCAGCAGCAGGATCAATGCCAGGCTGAACAGTAAAAGCAGCGCAGAAGCTGACAACTGGGCCGTAAGCGTGTTCAAGTTCACAAGAAAATAAAGGGTGCCGACCTGTTTCCCGTCCAGAACAATGGAGTGAAAGATATTCATTTTCAGTACCCTGTTCTGCAGAAAGAATTCAGGGCCGCTCCACGGGACCACCTCGGGAAAGGTAAGGGCGGCGGCATCGGGATTCACATAGGAGGCGATGACCGCATCGTCGGGGGAAAAGATTATGCCCCGCTCGATATCCTTATCCACCTGCAGGTTCTTCAAGATGCCCACAGCCGATTCGCGGGTCAGCGGGGTGAACGTGGGATTCCCCAGGCTGACGAGCACCTGGGCAAGGACATCCATACTGTCTGCCGTGGCATGCCGGGCCGCCTGCATCTGATTTATCGTGGAGACGATTGAGAACAGCAGCAGGGCTGCAGCCGATACGCCAAACATAAGGCAAATCAACTTTCGTCTGATGGAGAGCACTCGGAAAGAAATCGATGGCATTGTAGATGTCAGTTCTCTCAACTCTCAGCACACTGAACCGTTCAACAGCCGACCGGTATCTGATGCTGGTTTAATAGGGACAAGAACGGTGCTCCCCTCTTTCACTGCCCACTGTGTAGAGCATCAATACTGTAATTAATTCTTTTCGGCAAGGTCTCCGTGACTGTCTCCGGATTCTCCTCTCTTTACGGCTGTAGATCAGGATCTAGGCAGCAGGCAGCATCGGCTGGAACCATGCGTCCATGTAATTTTAGCAAGGTGCGGCAGTGCCGGGAGGCAAAGAAAAACTAAAGACCGGAGACTATCTCCAGGCTTGACAAATAAGAAATTCCTGATTTATTACAAGAGCGGTGTTATCCATTGATGGTATTGTGATTTGCCCGCACCGATACAGCCGGGCCGGTTACCATGGAACAGTCCCGCCTAAGATAGCCAACTTTATCGACCGTGGAGGTTCTGAAAGAAAATGATCAAGCATATTGTCTGCTGGAAATTGCGAAACAGGACGAAGCCATTAGAAGAAAATGCTGACGCAGCGGCAATAAAAACGGCGCTGGAAGGCCTCCGAGGAAAAATCCCGGGGCTGTTGCATCTTGAGGTAGGTTTCGATTTCAGCGGCAAGGATACCGCTGGGGATATTGTCCTTTACTCTGAATTCGAGTCAAAAGAGGCCCTGCTGGCCTATCCGGAACATCCGGCCCATGTTGCGGTCGGTACGATAGTCAGGCCGCGGACCTGTGAAAGACGGATGATAGATTACGAAATCTGAATGAGAGAGCAATTTGCCGCATGAGCCCGGGGAAAGTAGAGACTCTTCGGGGGATGCCTGCGGGCTTGCCCTTCCCTGCGGGCTTGCCCTTCCATGTTCTCTCGAAGGCCGGCCGTACAGGACGGGTCAGCATAGCCCCCAGCGTCCGTAGGTCGGTCCGAGAAGCTCCCATCCCCGGGCCTTACGGGCAAGAAACCATTTTTCGAAAGCCAGATCAGCACGCGCATCGGAAAAGGGAAAGCTGAGATAGAACCTGGCCTGACCGGACCGGTCGGTCTTCCTGCTGATACGCATTGCCGGTGTCTTTGATTTTGCCTGGGCCAGGCACTCCTGCACCTCGTCGATATCGGTAAGAGGGACCGTCAGATTAAAAGAATATTCCTGTTCCATCGTCGCTCCTCACGTTTACGGTTTTATGCCCGCCTTCCTCTCTGACACCTGCAAAGCAACACGCATCTCTTCTTCCAGGGCATCTGAAAAACAGGCAAAAATGACTTGGCTCATTGTGGTGTCCCCTGCAAGAACGTTGACGACCTCAGCCGTTGCTATGGCACAGGCCTGGGCCGCAGGATAGCCGTAGACACCGCAGCTGATGGCCGGAAAGGCGATGGTGGTGAGGCTATGGGCCAGGGCACAGGCCAGACTCTGTCTGTAGCAGGAGGCCAGGAGTGCAGGCTCATTCTGCTGTCCTCCCCGCCAGATTGGCCCAACGGTATGAATCACGTACCGGGCAGCAAGATCATAGCCCGCAGTCATCTTTGCCTGGCCGGTAGCACAGCCGTGGAGCGTTCTGCATTCCGCAAGCAGACCCGGCCCAGCGGCCCGATGGATGGCACCGTCTACCCCGCCCCCTCCCAGAAGGGAATTATTTGCAGCATTGACAATGGCATCAACATGCAAGGTCGTAATATCGGCCTTCACTATTCTGATCCGCGACATACCCTCTCCCCTCCTTCCCGCTGCTCCGACTGTTCATCGGCAACCACCAGGCCTCCGGCTCACAGGGACCGTCCAGTAAAGCCCTCCATCCTCTCTCCCCGCTTTACCATGGATTCTACATCATCATAGCCGCTTTTCACAGCCCTCATCATTGTCAGGATCTTTTCAAAAACCAGATCATCCTCCCCCAGGCTCTCTTCCGCCCTCTCCAGGATCTCTCCTCCCTGCCGGAGAAAACTGCCCAGCTCTTCCAAAAAAATCTTCCTCTTCTCGTGCTTCTCCTTTTCCCTCGATATCAGCGGCATAATCCTTTCTATGGAAAACTCAACCAGGACATCGCGCGGGGTATGGAAGCGAGAACACACCAGCTCCAGATTTTCCAGGGTCTTCCTTGAAATAACAAAGGTCTTCGCCACCCGACGCTCCCGCGGGTCAAGATCCTCCGATGCACGGGCAATGATTCGGAGGGCCTGAATATCGTCAATCAGATGATCAAAAAGCGATTTCTGCTTGATCCCTAGCTGAGAGGCCAGGATACTGAGAGCAGTAATACTTCGTTCCGACAGCTTAAATGTCGTTCTTACCGACTGCCTCCCCCGGAGATCGGCGGTAGATTCATCAGAATATTCTATATCAATCAGTGACTTAGCCTGTTTCATCGTCACATATCCTCCCCATGAACCATCCCTCTTAAATTACTTTTCTTATTTTTTATAAAAAGTAATATTCATTTATTGACATTGTTTCTTTAATTATTACCATCTCAGGTAAAGAGGTAAACCAAAAAATACAGGCTGCACCAAAAAAAACAACCCAAGGAGAAATATCATGGAACTCGTACGACACATCCCCGGCAACCTTCTGACCGCGCACCCCCGTCCCTTTTTCCAGCTCTTCGATGACTTTTTCGCGCCGATGACTTGGAGCAACAGCACCCAGAGCACCGAAAAACTGCTCCCATCTGTTGATATCTATGAAAAAGAAGGCAGGATCCATATCACAGCAGAGCTTCCCGGCGTCCCCAAGGAGAATATCCATGTGGATGTCAAAGGCAGGACACTGACTCTGTCCGGAGAGAGCTCCAGCGACAAGGAGGTCACGGACGAAAACAGCTATAGGCGGGAGAGGAGATATGGGCACCTTGAACGAACCTTCAATCTGGCCTTCGATATCGACCCGGAAAAGATCGAAGCCAGGTATGAAAACGGCGTCCTGCGTCTGGTAATCCCGCGTCCGGAAGAACAGACAGCCAAGCAGATCACCATTCAGTAACATACTGATTCAACATTGCTTTATAGCAACACCCTGCTTCGCCCTTAAACCTTGGGCGAAGCAGACAGCATTTCGGGCCGGACGCCCCGCATTTCCATCTATTCTGGAAAAATATCCTTTACAATTCGTGCAGTCCCTGGTTTTCTGGACCTATGAAAAAACCGGGAGATGAAATCGTCCAGATTATCGATGCTGATAACAGAGAAACAGGGCAGTGTTCGCGTGCCCTGATGCGGGAACAGAGGCTCATCCATCGTGCCTGCTCTATTCTCGTCTTCAACAACCGGAAGCAGCTCTTCATACAGAAAAGAACAGCCACAAAGGATATCTATCCGGGATACTGGGATATTGCCGCCGGAGGCGTGGTTCTTGCCGGCGAATCCTACCAACAGTCCGCCGAGCGTGAACTGATGGAAGAGCTGGGAATCGCGGTAAATCCACTCACGTTCAGGTTCGACTTCTATTTTGAAGATCCTGCCAACCGGGTCTGGAGCCGGGTCTTCACCTGCACCCACGAGGGCCCGTTCTCGCTGCAGGCCGAAGAGATTGAACATGGCTGTTTCCTGTCTGTCGATGAGGCCCTGGAATTGAGCAGACGGGAAGCCTTCACCCCGGACGGCCTGGAGATCCTGCACAGGATCAAGGATATCGCATAATGGGTATGCCTGCGACGACACTGTATCTCCACGGCCAGGACTCATCAAGCCAGGGGACCAAAGGCAGGTATTTCGCCGAACACTTTCCCCATGTCCTCTCGCCTGACTTTTCAGGCACCCTGGAAGAGCGCCTGCATGCCCTTGAAACGATCTGCCGCGGACTTAAAAATCCGCTGGTTCTGATAGGATCGAGCTTTGGCGGCCTGATGGCGACCCGCTTTGCCCTCAGTCATCCCCAAAGAGTGCAGCACCTTATTCTGCTGGCCCCGGCGCTGAACTTCCAGGGCTTTTCGCCGCCGGTAGCCCCGCTGGACAATCCTGCCCTGCTGGTCATCGGCAGCAACGATACCGTTACCCCGCCGGATCTGGTCATCCCGGCTGCACGGGTGACCTTCAGCACCCTCGACATCCGTCTCTGTAATGACGACCATCTCCTCCGCCAGACCTTCCCGGCGATGGACTGGCAGGGGCTCCTGATCTGAACCGGGGCTCATCCTCTTGCAAAAAGGCTGGAATTCTCTCCTGATCGTGATTATTCTGATCGTGCATTCACGCAAGCAGCGAGATGGGCATTGAAAACATCCTCATCGACCGAATCTGTCCCGCAGTGTATACCCCTATTTTTTCAAGGAGATCCATAGGAATGAACTCTGATCTGGACTTCATTTTCAAGAGGCGCAGTGTAAGAAAATATACCGACAAGACCATCCCGGCAGAGATTCTGAGAGATCTGCTGGAGGCAGGCATGGCCGCCCCTTCGGCCGCAGCTACGGATCCATGGCATTTCATCGTCATTACGGAACGGGAAACCCTGAGCGGGGTCGCTGCGTTTCTGCCCCACGGGAAAATGCTTCTCACCGCCCCGGCGGCAATAGTGGCCTGCGGTGATATGACCAAGGCTTTTGACGGTTATGAATCCTACATGCTGCAGGATGTCAGCGCTGCAGTTGAAAATATTCTCCTGGCAGCCCAGGCCCTGGGCCTCGGCGCCTGCTGGCTGGGGGCATCCATCCTCGGCAGCCCCGAATAGAGGGAATTCGCAGCCTCTTCAAGCTCCCGGATCATATCGTCCCGGTGGCAGGGATAGCCCTGGGCTGGCCCGAAGGGACTCCCAGAGCGCGAACCCGCTATCGGGAAGACTGTGTGCATAATGAGGCATGGTAAGACTGGGCCTTTCCCTACGAAACATGCCTTGAGATTTGCAAAAAACGGAGAAGATTCGGACATGGACAGGCTGGAACAGCGCTACTACATCCTTCGGCAGGGACAGGTGCTTATTCGTAAGGGGAATACGGACATCCGCCCCCTGACGGAAGACGGGAAGGCCCTCTGCTCGGGCGCCGAAACCATTCTCCCGCTCAGCAAGGGTCAGAAAAACAGGGACTTCGCAGTTCAACTGCACCCGGACACTGAACCGGGTCCCGGATTTGAATGGATTCCGTTAAGGAGCCTGGTGGGAAGACTTGACGCAGCCAGTTTTGATCGCTGGGGCAGGGCGGCCCAGATCCTCAACTGGCAGAAGACCCACCGGTATTGCGGAGCCTGCGGAGCTGCAACAGTGGAGCATCCCAGCGAACTGGCCAGGGTCTGCCCGAGCTGTTCGCTGACCTGGTACCCGCGGATAGCCCCCTGTATTATTGTGCTGATCGCTCGCGGCAAAGAGATCCTGCTGGCCCGTTCACCTCA
Source organism: Desulfocapsaceae bacterium (assembly GCA_031292275.1). Classification (GTDB taxonomy): domain Bacteria; phylum Desulfobacterota; class Desulfobulbia; order Desulfobulbales; family Desulfocapsaceae; genus CAIUQR01. The sequence continues at coordinate 81,928 of JARLHL010000040.1, forward strand.
TTTCAGACCGGGAATGTACAGTACCTTGGCGGGTTTTATCGAGCCGGGAGAATCGGTTGAATCAACGATGCAAAGAGAGATTTCAGAGGAAGTGGCAATCCGCATCAAAAATTTCCGCTACTTCGGCAGTCAGCCCTGGCCCTTTCCCGGGCAGCTGATGCTGGGTTTTTTTGCCGATTACGACTCCGGTGAGATTCAGATCGATGGGGTTGAAATCAGCGATGCAGGCTGGTATCGTGCCGAAAACCTGCCGCTCATCCCGGAAGAAGGCACTATCGCCGGCCGGATGATCCGTTGTCATCTGGCCGGCGATGAGGTTTCAAACCGGTGAAGTCAAGCAGTTTCAGTACGCCGCCGCGGAGCCTTGGAGCCCGCTGGAGTTCACAGGGCCCCACATGCTCCTTTTTCCCTATTCAGCGGCATCCGTATCTACAGCCAAGCCTTCCGCTGCTGTGAAATCCCGGTCCTGTTGCATGCCATGATCCATCATACCGAAGTCACGATGATGAAATCCGGTCCTTTGTCCTTTTTCTCCCATCTTGCCAAAAGGCCTTCCCATCCCGACGGCCTGAGCCTTTTCCTGCAGGGAGGAACGCAGATCAAACAGCTCGCCTGCAACCTGCGCCACAGTTGCCGCATTGGGAGTCCGGCCATGCAGCAGGGCCTGCTCTTCAGCCCGCTTGACAAACAGCTGCTTCCGGATATCTTTGGTATCTGTCATGAATTTCTCGATCTTTGCCTGTCTGTCAGTGGGTTTGCCTTCCTCGCCGCCACGTTTTGACAGGGCGAACAATCCGGCTTCCCTGGCCTTGTCAAATAACGAGGCTCTCAGATCGAACAGCTCGCCTGCGGCCTTCTTTACGGCCTCAACATCGGGACTCTCACTCCGAATCAACGCAGCTTCTTCTGCCCCTTTCATGGCCATCTGCCGTCTAATATCTTTCGTATCAGACTTGAATTTTGCAATTTTTTCCTTGGTTGCATCATCAAATTTCTGAATCTGCTGAGACTGAGCAGGCGTCTTTCCATCAGAGACTCCCGCCGTAGCATGTTGCATACCAGTAAGACCCAAGGCCGCTGCCAACGCCACTGCTAAAACCGCCTTCTTCATATCCAAACCTCACTATTGAAAATTAAAGTGGAGTACATCCGCGTGCACGAATCTCTGAATGTACGATTTCAATCCTGAAAAACAAGCCGGTCCGCTCTCCGGGATCACAGTTCCTGGTCTTCAGAAAGCAAAACCTGTGCCACCCCATATTGGCAAAGAATACCCATGCATTTCCAGCATGATAGCGAGGAGTTTTCCTCCATCGGGCCGCATCCCGGCTGCATCATCGGGTAAAAAATACCCACAATGAAGAGAAGACTGTATATTTTTTTGATCAGGCGGTGACGGACTCAGTCCTGGTCTTCACAGACCGGCAAGACTATGATGACAATCAGTCCCTTCTGCCCCTCGCCGTTGAGAGCAGCAATCCGGCCGCCATGGGCCTTTACGGCCTGTTCAGCAATGGCAAGTCCGATGCCCGTGCCACCGGTCTGGCGTTCTCTCGCTTTGGCAACCCGGTAAAAGGGTTCAAAGAGATGCAGGAGATCCTGCTCGGGAACACCGGCCCCAAAGTCGACCACCCGAATCTCCGCCCTGCGGGCCTCGAGGGATAAGGAGATCTGAACCCGGGTATTCCTGGCCGTATACTGCACCGCGTTGCGGACGATATTCTCGATGGCCCTTCGCAGAAGCTCGCGGGACCCGGAAACACCTATCTCCTGTACAGAAAGGATTTCCACGCCGCGCCCCATACTCGAGGCTTCAAAATTCGCGTCCGCCGCCACCTCCCGGATCAGGCCGGCCAGATTGACCCGCTCCACGGCGGGGAGACCGGAACCGCTCTCCAGTCTGGCCAAGATGAGGAGTTGGCCGATCAGGTCGTTGAGGCGCGCTGACTCCTGACCGATCTTTCGCAGAGATATATTCTCTTCAGCATGCAGCTGTTTTTTTGCCAGTTCCAGCGCCACATTGAGCCGGGCCAGGGGGGAACGCAGTTCATGAGAGATGTCGCGGAGGAGCCGCTTCTGGGCAGCGATCACCTTTTCCGTGCGCTCAACCATGATGTCAAAGTCCCTTCCCAGGGCGGCAAGTTCAGAGCCTGCCCCGCCCATGACCGTGCCCACCCTAGCCGAATAATCTCCCTCTGCGATCCGTTGGGCGATGACCTGCAGCCTCCGGATCGGAGTCGCCAGGGAACGTGCCAGGACATAACAGACACCGGAGACGACTATCAACATGATCGCAGATCTGATAATCTCTCCTCTGCCCAGAAACGGCGGGAAAAACCGGGCATAAAGGTGCCGTTCCTCCCCAAAGGGCAGAGGCGGCCCCAAAGGAGGACCGCCATGAAAATGGAACCCTCCCGCATCAGGAGGAGGAGGAGGAGGCTGTCCCGGCGGAGGGCCGAAGGTCTGCACGCCGACAACAACGACCGAGCCGCCATCTCTGGCAGTAAGCCGTTTGGCCACCGTCAGGCCTTCCGCTGTTTTCAGCAGAGAGGCCTGAGGTGCAATTCTGGCGCTGTCGGCCAGCTTTTCCGACTCGCTGTCGATCTCCCCGCCGGTTATGGTCCGGTTATCGTCCCTGATCAGGGTGAGCCGGATCCTGGCGCCCGCGGCCAGACCATCGATATAGCTTTCATATTCCTCCGACCCACCGCAGGTGAACATCTCCCAGGCGGCCTGTCCGGAAAGAACGATCAGTCTGGCCAGATTCTCATCGTTCTTCCTGGCCATATCAGTCTTCAGCGACTCGATAGAGAGATGCCGAAAGGTGGAAACCGCGACGACGCTCATGGCCCCGCCCAAAAGCATAATCAACCAGAAACTGAGAAAGAGTTTGAAGAATATGCCTCTCATGCCTTCAGGTCTCCAACAGAGGGGAGGAATCAAGCCTTCCTGCTGGTTTTCACATAGATATAACCAACACTTCGCACCGTCTTGATGCGTTCGAGCCCCGGAGACTCCTGTCCGAGCTTTTTGCGCAGACTCGACACATGGACATCAATGCTCCGATCGAAGACCGCCAATTTTCTCCCAAGCACCTTCTCAGCCAGATCTTCGCGGCTCACAACCTGTCCCGCCTGCAGCAGCAGTTCACGCAGCAACGAAAACTCCGCCGCCGTTACGCTAAGGTGTCTGCCGGTTTTTTTGACAGTCCTGGTTCTGGCATCCAGAATCAGATCTCCCACAGAAAGCACCTCGTCCGCTGTCTGACCGCCCTTTTCTCTGGCCGTGCCTTCAGTTCTGCGCTGAATGGCCCTGAGCCTGGCCACGAGCTCCCTGGGGTTGAAAGGTTTGGCCAGATAATCGTCTGCCCCCATCTCCAGGCCGACAATCCGGTCAATTTCCTCTCCCCGGGCGGTAAGCATCAGCACCGGGATTTCTGAAGAGCCCCGAATACACCGCAGAACGTCGAATCCACTGACCTTCGGCAGCATGACATCGAGGACGACCAGAGAATGGGCTCCCGACAATGCGCGATTAATCCCCTGCCCGGCATCGCTGACCGCTTCCACCTCAAATCCCTCAGGCCGCAGATAATCGGCAAGCAGCTCACACAATTCGAGATCATCATCTATAACCAGAATACGCGTCACCGATTATCCTTTATAGTGTAGTATACGATTTTTTCTCCCCGCACCCATCCTCGAAAAATACAGGCAACGTCTTTTCCTTACAGTAAAGAATTGTAAAGAAGGTCTTTGCCCCCTAGAGAATTTTTTCTCAGATTTTACGGAAGCTCGCCCTTTCTTGCAGCAAGCATCCCTTCTCCCATCCAGGATTTCTCCCAAGAAGGGAGGGCTGCCGGAAACATGAGGGGCAGACAATCATTGTCAGTTTCCCGGCAAAAAAGTAAGATGCTTGAATGAAATCCTTTTCAGACGATAGAGAGCAAGAAATCATCAGCATGAAGACATCTCAGAAGATCCGTCGCCGGCGGATACCATGGTGGTTTCACATCATCATTGCTGCCGCCCTCTACCTGGGCCTGACCTACTGGCTCCCCACCCTGAGCACCGACATACCATGGCTCGAAACGCTCCTGCATGCCGCCCCGAATCTGGCGCCCATCGCCAGTATCGCCTTTCTTCTCCTGGGGGCCAAGGCCCTGTACGATCCACCTGAAGGACATATTCATCCTCAGGACAAAGGGGATGTCTGAACGCAACCGCCCTGGTGTTGAGATTCCTCTGAGAAAGGACAGGCTGCAGGCCGGCACAGGCAGACGCCATAGGGAGGAAAGAGGACCGAAAGGTCAGGGGAATCAGGCAGGCTGTCTCTTTTGCTTCACTGGATTTTTAAAAGGATGATACGGCAACTGATGGAAGCGTTAAGGCGCCTGCGACGACCTGTATACTGAGGAGGGAGGAACCGGCAGCGGCCCTTGGATCTATTTCTCCGGCTGCGTCCCGTTCGCGCCAGGCTCTCCCTGCTCCCCTGCACTGGACAGAACAACCACATCAACCCTGCGGTTTTTCTGCCGGCCCTCTTCAGTGCTGTTGTCGGCAATGGGCCGATACTGACCATAGCCCACGGCCGACAGCTTATCGGCGGAGTATTGGTGATCATCGATCAGATAATGGACAATATTGGTGGCACGGGCCGTGGAAAGCTCCCAGTTCGACGGAAATTGGGCCGTCTTAATGGGGATGTTATCGGTATGTCCCTCAATCCTGATGGAATTGGAATATGTGCCGATCGCTGCGGCGATATTATCAAGAAGGACTTTGGAATCCTGGCGCACCGAAGCCTTGCCCGAATCAAAAAATTCGGTATCTTTCAAACTGATAACCAGCCCCCGCGGACCGATATCCATTTTGACCTTATCCTGAGCGCCTTCAGCCTTGAGAAAGGCGGCGATATTTTCCTTGATCTTCTGGAATTCCTGCAGATCCGCCTTCACCTTTTCGTGTGCCGCCTCATGAGGCCTGGCCTGTTCCTGCCCCTGGGCCTTCTTCTCCTCCAGCTGCTTTTCAGCTGCCGTATCACCCGGGGCGTTCACATCAGGTGCTGCGCCCTCTTTGGGCTTGGCGTTCTCATCCTTGACAGGGGCGAGGTCCGGGGGCTTGAAAGCCTCATCGACGAGATCTTTCTGATCCGGTTTTTTCTTTGACTTGTATTTATCACCACCGGAGGGCCTGGTGTCGGTAGCGGCCTTCTGCGGGAGGTTCGGCAATGGGATCAGCGCCGAGGTATCAATGACCTGAAAGGCCGGGGCCGAGGTGGACTTGGAGACCCCAAAGGCCTCGTTGGTGGAGGCAATGACCTTTGCCACCTTCGCCTTGTCAACCTGTGACATTGCATAGAGGGTCACGAATACGGCAAACAGCAATGTAATAAAGTCAGCATAGGAGACCAGCCAGCGTTCGTGGTTCGGTTCCTTCTCATGCTCTTCTTTTTTCCTGCCCATTATCCCTCATCGCCATCCGATTTTTTATTTTCAGCAGCGAGGAAGCCCTGGAGCTTCATGATGATAAGCCGCGGGTTCATTCCAGACTGAATATCGAGAAGGCCTTCAATAATCAAGGTCTTCACCAGAACCTGCCTCTTCACGTTCTTCTTGAGTTTGGTCGCAGCGGGTAGACAGACGATATTGGCGGTCAGCAAGCCGTAAATGGTGGCAACGAAGGCTACCGCGATGCCGGAGCCCAGCTTCGAGGGGTCGGACAGATTTTCCATAACGTGGATCAGACCGAGAACAGCGCCGATAATACCGATGGTAGGGGCAAATCCGCCTGCCGCCTCAAAGACCTCGGCCGCCGCCTTTTCATGGTTTTCAAACGATGCCAACTCAATCTCCATAAAATCTTTAAACTGCTGGGGATCCGTACCGTCGACCACCAGTTGGAGGGCTTTAGTCTTAAAGGCATCGCCCGTCGATTCATTGATCAGCGGCTGGAGAGCCAGAAGGCCGTTTCGCCGGGCCATCTCAGAATAGGAGGCCAGATCTTTGATCACCTGTTCCATATCCTGATCACCGGGAAAGAGGATCCTCTTTGCATCCTTCACGGCCTTGATCAGCTCCTTCAACGGGAAGGATACGCAGGTAGCGCCGATGGTCCCGCCCAAGACGATGATGGCCGCAGTGGGCTGGACGATGGCCGAAATATGCCCACCCTCAAGAACCTGACCGCCGATTACAGCGCCGAAGCCGAGGACCAGACCAATGATTGTCGCTAAATCCATATCTGAAAATTTATAACGAAAAATATTGAAACAGCTGAATATCCACTCAGAATTCCGCTGTCATGTTATCATCTCTTCTTCCCGCCCGCTGTATGATTGCAGCTTGAAAGGCGATAATTTTTTCCCGGATCTGCTCGCCCGCTTCAAGAACCAGATAACGGTTGCCGTTGCTCATGGTAATACAGGTGTCAGGAGACTCTTCAATAATTTCGAAAAGCAGATGATTCAAAAGGCACTCGGCCCCGTTCCTTTTTGTCAGCTTTATCATTATACCCTCCTGAAATTATAGTTAATCAAAAAGGAAATAGAACAACAAGAAAATACTGTACCGATTGTTCCTGAGAAACATTTTTTTGGCTTTCCTCTCTGTCCCGACCAGGATATGGTATATTAGAGTTATCGGCAGTGGTGATGGCTTTCATAATCCATTTTTCTAAGAGATGAATCATGAGAGATTGGCATGCAGGAACATTATTGAGTGTATCCAGTGCCTACTGGCGCGGATGCGCTCTGCAGGCAGGGGTCAGGCTGGAGATCTTTTCAATCCTGGCTGACGAGGCCCTTCCCCTCTCCCGGATCGCTGAGCGGGCCGACTCGGACCATCGAGGCATGGAATATCTTCTCAACGCCCTGTCGGCCATGGGCCTGCTGGATAAACAGGGCGATACCTACCGGAATTCAAGGGCGGCCCTGAATTTTCTCTGTACGGACTCCCGGCAGTATATCGGCCACATTATCCTCCACCACCATCATATTCTGGATGGATGGGCTCAGCTCGACCTGGCCGTCAGAACCGGCCAGCCGGTAGCCAGACGGTCCTACGGCGCCGTAGCAGAGCGGGAGAGTTTTCTGCTGGGCATGTTCAATCTGGCTATGATGATCGCCCCGGACATCGCCCGCAGCCTGGACCTGCATGGCAGCAGACGCCTTCTCGACCTCGGCGGCGGACCGGGCACCTATGCGATCCACTTCTGTCTTGCCAATCCGGATCTGCAGGCCGTGATCTTCGACAGGCCGACGACCCAGCCCTTTGCCCAAAAAACCGTGGGAGAATTTGGCCTGACGGATCGGATCGGTTTTCTGGGTGGCGATTTCAACTGTGACCCGATCCCGGGAGGTCCCTATGACGTGGCCTGGCTCTCACAGATCCTCCACAGCAACGGCCCGGAACAATGCCGGGAAGTGATCAGGAAGGTCGTTGAGGTCATGACACCGGGAGGCCTGATTATGATCCATGATTTCATCCTCGAAGACAGCAAGGATTCGCCTGAATTCGCAGCCCTGTTTGCCTTAAATATGCTGGTCAACAATGCCCGGGGCAGGACATATTCGGAGCAGGAGATCCGGGCGATGCTGCAGGAAGCCGGTGCCGGGGAGATCGCCAGACACCCCTTCCAGGGCCCCAACAGCTCTTCCATCCTCTCGGCCAGGGTATAGCGGCCTGCAAAATTCCCATTGAACTCCTGGAGCAAATAGCGGTAAGATCATTCTGCAAGAGAAGAAGCGTATCCTCAATACTCAACACCCAGGGAGAGTGAAGGACAATGGGCAGTACACTCCAGGATCAGTTCCTGAAAATGGGACTGGTGGAAAAAAAACAGGCGAACACGGTCAAAAAGGTGCAGCACCAACAGAGGACCCAGAAAGGTCAGGCTCCCCCCGTCCACAAAGGGAAATTGCAGGCCCAAAAAGCCCAGGCCGACAAGAAAGAACACAGCAGACTCTTGAATCAGAAGAAAAACGAGGAGCGGAAGGAGCAGGAGACCGCCGCGCAGGTACGACAGCTCATTGCGACAAACAGGATACCGGCGGAAGGAGGAGAGACGCCATATAATTTTACCGATAACAATAAAATCAAACGATTATTCCTGCCGAAAGCCATTACAGTCCAGCTGAGCAGAGGCGACCTGGCCATTGTCAGGCAGGCCGGTGAATATCAGATCGTCCCCGCCGAGGTGGCCCGTAAGGTGCAGACCTATAACAAGAACCTCATCGTCGTCTTTCATATACCGCCCAGAGAAGCTCCCGCCGATCAGGAAGATCCCTATGCCGCCTTCCAGGTCCCTGAGGATCTCATCTGGTGACGGCCGGCCCGGCAAGCAGCTCAGCAAGAGGGATTGGGGCAGGATTTTTTGAGCCAGACGAGGGCCTTTCCGGAGGCCTTCCATACCGGCCGCATCTCTTCTCTGTAATAATACGCCTCCCTTAATTGTTCATCCTCCTCTGTCATTCTGACTCTTCCTGCCAGCAGATAATCAGCGACACGGGGTAATTTTTTCACCGCCGCCTCCAGCGCACGGCAGGCATCCTGGCGTTCTCCCAGACAGTAGAACGCCAGGGCACGGCCATAAAGAATCTCGGGAAGCGTATCATCAGGGTAACGACTGCAGACAGCAAGGGCCTGCCGGTATTTTCCCTCATCAAGGCAGCAATTCACCAGGCCGGTCCGCACCCCATGCTCATCGTTGGGATTAATCTTCAAGATCTTTTCCGCCACGCGGAAGAAGTCCTCCCTTTCACCATCCTGAAGGAGTTGCAGGCTGTACTTATAGAGCACCCACAGGAATGACCGGTTCTCCGCGATGATCCACGGCAGGCATCCGTTATCGGGAAGCCCCGTGATGATCCCCTCGGTAATCGCCAGGGTCCGATCAAGGACCGGCCCCCATATGCAATCCCTAAACCCCGGCATCTCCCGGTTCGGATGCAGATCCAACAGCAGGAGTACCTCTCCCAGAACGGTGAGGCTGTCAAAGGACTCCGGACACCTGCACAAAAAATCGATCCAGCCGTAATCTGCATCAGCCTGCCATAAAAATCCCGAAGAATATTCTTCCTGCGTCATCTCCACGGGACAGACAGCATCCCACGCCTCTTCGCATGTCTGCACGGCGACAGGCGGGACCAGTATGAAATCAATCAGCGCCATTTCGCTCTGACTGTCCGTGGCAGGGTTCCTCTGTCCCGGGACCTGCCAGCAGTAGGCGGGAAGAGGCCGACTGGCTACCTTCTCCAGCCAGCCGACCAGATCGAGACCAAGATCCTGGATCGACGCGAACTCTATCCGCAGGCCTCCCCTGCGGGGATCTCGGGCTACCTCCTTAAGAAAGTCCAGGGCAAAGACATCATCCCCCCCCTGCCGGCGCATGCGTTTAAGCAGAAAGCCGGCGCGCTCCTGCGCCCTGTCAAACCGGCGTTCGGCAAGCAGAAGCTGTACCTCAAGCAGGCCGACTTTGCAGTCATCGGGTGTGTCTATCTGGGCCTTGCGAAAGGAGATCCATGCCTCGCGTACCTGCCCTTGATCCATCTGCATTGCTGCCAGTTGCTGATAGGACTCGGACCGCAGAGGCGATGCCGGCGCGCTGGCCATGATATGCGCAATCATCTTACTCTTTTTATGCGCGAAACCCAGCATACCGAAAGCATCCAGCAGGAGACTCAGGGCAAAAGCACCATCCTCTCCGACCTCCGTCAGGGATTCGGAACTGAAAAGGGCCTCCAGAAAGGTTAAAGCCTTTTTGGGACGGCCCTTTTCAAGACAGGCTATAGCGCCCCGAATCCTGCCATCCAGGGGGATCAGGTTTTTTACCAGCCCATCCTTGACGACCCCTGACGGGATACATGCAAAGACCAGCGGCCAGACGATATCGCAATCCAACGGCTCAAAAGGCAGCGTGCCGATATCACAGCAGTTTATGAATTTTCTGCCGGAACCGCAGATACAGACCTGATTTTTTTCGGGAAAAGCAATTTTCTTAATCTGGAAACCCTGCCCTGGAAGAGGAACCACATTCCAGATCGCCAGGGCCAGCATGGTCGCCAGATGCAGCAGCTCCGATTGCGGGGCCGTCGAAAAAAGGGTGGGCCGCCGCACCCCCATCCGCTCCTGCATCCATCGCAGGAAGCGGGGGAAATTTTCGTGCTGGCAGATTTCCGCAACCGAGTCCTCTAATAATTTTTCTATGTTTTCCTGGTCTAAATCATACATGTGCCGACACTCATAGGACTGAAGAAGAGCCGCATTCCGTTTCCGGATCCTTATTCCTTCTCAATATCACGGTGAAAGACCGTCAATTCCACCGACTGCCGCCCGAGGATCAACCCCAGGGCCTCCACCACGGCAACCGAACGATGCTTGCCGCCCGTGCACCCCACAGCCAGACGCAACTCATCCTTCCCGGCCTGGATATTCTTCTCCACCAGAAAGATCAGGAGCGGCTCCACCAAACGCAGGAACTCCTGTCCAACTGACCCTCCGACTGCATAATCGGCCACATCCGGTTCCTGACCCGTCCTGGCCCGCAGGGCCTCTACCCAATAGGGATTCGGCAAAAACCGCACATCCCAGAGAAGGTTGACATCCTCAGGAATTCCGAACTTAAACCCGAATGAAAAAAGGATTACATGCAAGGGACTTGTTGATCCGGCACAGGCATCTGTCATGGAATGTTGATCAAGGACGGCAAGCGGCATGCGTCACGCAGTTCTGAGAAGACACTTATCAATCGCCCGGGCCCCTGTCCTCCGTCCTTTTCGTGATCTGCACATGATGCATCTCTTTAATGATGTCCTGAGCATCCTTTTTTTTATTCTGGAATACCCGGACTATCTCATCGGCCGTTGACGGCAACTCCTTCTCCCGATTGTAAATCTCCGTCAACTCGTTATAGTATTTATAAAAAAAGAGAAAAAGATCCTGGTAGCAATCCTCAGAAAAGACATTTATGATGATGGTCACGTACTGGCCGTTTCTGTCCATGACCGTTCTGGTCTTTTGGAAGGATTGGATGGTATCCTGGAACAATCGGGTAACGCATTCAACGTCGGTAATATCTTGAATCTTATAAAAATCCTCTTGAAATTTTGAAATTGTAGCATAGACGAAACGGGTAATTTTATTCTGATCGAAGACCTTGGGGGCCTTACTCAGTGCACTCTTGAAGAGCCCCCTGCTGGATGTGCTTTCCTCCCTGATTCTCTCTTTGACATCGGCCACCCTGGCATAAATAATTTTTTCGATGTCCGCTTCTTTGGCTCTCAGCTCACTGGCCTTCTTGTCAAGCTTCCGTGCCTGTTCCAGCAGCGCCCTGTCAATATATGCAAATTCCTGTAGCCAGATCGCCTTGTTATAAAAAGCCTTCAACTCATTCTCTATCTGGCCGATTTCCTCAATCTCTTCCTTTTGCGTAACCTTGAGTTGAGCGACAAACTCCCCGTCCATATGATCAGCGGCATCGGAAATCCGATCCCTGTTTCTTCGTATGGTCTCCACGGACTGATTGACGGCGGCAATCACGTTGTTCGCAGCACTTTCGACAATTTCTCGCAATCTTTCATCTTCTGAAAGGAGATGCTTGTTAATTGTATAAAATTCGCTGAATTTTTCAGATAATATCATCGCAACTTGAAGAAAATTATATATTCAACCATTGTCCTCTCCCGATCAGCCCGGAAATCCCTCCCGCAATTGCAGAGAAGCACGATCAATAGTCCTTTCTCCGCGCAGCCGCTAAACCCCGCAACCCAACAATATTGCACTATACCATACTCGCAATCATACAACCCAAAATACTTTGCGGCAAGAAGCCGCCCCCCCGTTTCTTGACAAACATATGTTATGTTATCAGTATAATACAGGAAAATTCAAGCTTTTGCCCCCCGCAATCCCATAAATGCAGATGTTACGTATTCCCTGAAGCAGGGCAGACAATTTTATCGCCGGCAAGGGTCTGCCGGACAAGACAATCCGCTGCGCCGGGAAGCCTCAAAGACAGCACCGCAGTAAGAGGACGAGGAAGGGATCAAGAACAGGAAAGCACAGGCGACTAGGACATTAAAACAATCAGGGAGAGGGGGAGCGATCCGGCCAAAGGCCCGTGAACAACGCCTCTCTTTCCCGGCACGGTCCTCCTGCAGGAGGCCAGCCATCCAGAGAAGAGACACGGATGGCTGCAGAACCGCTAAAGCAAGGCCTCTAGAGTCTCCCTCAAGGCCTTCAGATCAAAAGGTTTAGCGATGGCAGAACTGAACCCATGGTCCTGAAAGTGTATCATGATTGGATCATTGGAATACCCGCTGGAAACCACGACCTTCGCCTCCGGGTCAACAGCCAGGATCTTTTCGACCGTCTCTTTACCCCCCATGCCCCCCGGAATGGTCAGATCCATGATCACGACATCAAAAGGGTCTTGATTTTCCATATGTGTCTTATAAAGCGATAGGGCATCCTGCCCATTTTTCACCAGCATCACATCATATCCCAGATAGACGAGCATTTGTCTGGCAATATCGCCAACAATTTCTTCGTCATCCATGATCAGGATTTTTCTTTTACGGCCTTCTGACTTCACTCTCGACTCCTCAATAATTCATTCAACACCTGCCATCTGACAAAAAACCATTATGTTCAACAATACTCCGGAGTCTGGACTATTCTCAACACAAAGGTATTGATGCCTTTGCCAGTGCTGCACTCATCCCGCGCAGGGCTCATACTCCAGCAGGCCGTCATTATTCTTGAGCCCTTATCAAAACAAAAATGGTATGTATATAATACATTAAATTATGCCAGAAACTTTTGTCCTCAGTCAAGTCGTTTGAAAAGTAAAATTACCCCCATATTTGTTTTATATTGAAATTTCATTATTTTCCAGTATCTTACAAGTGTATCCGCACAGAAAAAACATCAACGATGTCAACCAAGCGCCCGAAGACAGTCCTTTGCTGGCAGAGTGACAATCAGCTGGTCACAATAGTGGATGAGGAGAAAGGCCGCTCACTCTACTTCGGGGAAAATGTCCTGCAAAGCAGGTTGTCGATGGCTGCGCCCCACCGATTGGAGCTCTCTTACACACAGTACATGATGAGCGTCCTTCTCCTCCTTCCGGAACCTCGCAAGGTACTGCTCATCGGTGTCGGCGCCGGTTCCCTGATCCATTTCCTGCATCATCACTTTCCCGGCTGCATCGTGGATGCAGTTGATCGCTCACAGGAGATCATCAGCATTGCAGTTGACTATTTTCATATGCCGGACCGTCCACCAATAGCCACCCATTGCAGCGACGGATACGAGTTCCTGGCGGCACAAAGGATACCGTCCTCCTACGACCTGATCCTTCTTGATGCCTTTGACGACCGGGGCATGTCCTCATCGGTATACAGAGGGGATTTTTTCAGATTATGCATGAACGCGCTGACCAGGGAGGGTATCCTGTCCTGCAATCTCTGGGCAGGCATCCCTGATGAACTGACCCGGGTCAAGGATGAGATCAGGCAACATTCAGCCAGCCGGATTTATCTCCCCGTGCCAAACCGCGGCAATATTATCGGCCTGGCCTTCAATACGCCTGTTCCCTGGGAAAAAATCAACCGTCCCAAGCCGGAACTGCGCGCCCTTTCCCGGCACTTTGAAATTGATCTCGCCACAATCGCGGCGATTGCCCTCAGACACAACCTGGGCCTCAGCCAGCGCATCGGCCTGCACTTCTAGCGCAGATCCATATTCCCAACCGCGGTCGGACCCTTTCTGATGCACTCAAGTTGATCGGTGAGATCCCTGATCTCATTCTGCCAATAAGCCGGCGTCCCGAACCCCGGTACGGCCAGGGTCATTCCATCCTCGGTCACCTGATGGACACACCAGGCGATATAATGGATAAAACGCATGGCTCGCAGCGGCTCAATCAGTGACAGTGTCCGCCGATCAAAGCGCCGGAAGGTCTCATATCCCTCCAGAAAGAGGTCGGCCTCTACGAAGGAATCGGCCACCAGACCGGGCAGCAGCATCCAGAGATCCTGGACCGGCGGCCCCATGGCCATATCGTCAAAATCGATCAGGAAGAAAGACTCCCCCGGCCGGTAGATGATATTTCCGAAATGGCTGTCACCATGAATACGTATTGAGTCTTCACCAGTGAACAGGGGGCCAATCTCCCGAATGAGGTCCTGCGCCACACGGCTGAAAGAGCCGACAAGATCGGCAGGAACCTGCCCGCTGGACAGGATCGCCTCCACCTGCACGCTCATTGAGGCTTCAGGAGACAGGACAATCCTTGCTCCGGCGGCATGGACGGCGCCGACATTATGGACCCGGGCCAGGAGCCGCCCCATCTCCATCCACTGATCATCGTTGAACTCATCCTGACACCGGCCACCGCATTTTGGGAAAATGGCATAGGAGATGTTCTTGTACATTCCTAATGTTGCCCCATCCCGCAGTCTCAAGGGAGCAATAACGGGAACTTCCTGCTCTGCAAGCTCAAGGAGAAAATCGTGCTCGTCAGCAATCGCTTCGCGCGTCCACCGGTCTGGCCGGTAAAATTTTATTATTCTTCTGAGACCATCCTTCTGCTCCAGTTCAACCACCCGGTTGATATAGCTGTTACAGGGGCGATACAGATTTGAAAAAGGCAGGCCCAGGGCTTTTTCAGCAATCGTAATCACTGTATCCGGCTTGAGTATACCGAAGGCAGACATTTTCTTCATATTCCCAGACGCATTCATAGGTCAAGATTCAGGTTGAGTGGGTATATCAATTTGGTAAAGGCATCGGCTATGGGCTTTCCAAGGCAGAACAAACCCCAATCGGCTGTGTACCTGCCTGCCACAGGGGATCCTCAAATCCCATCATTCAAGAAGCTTACGGCATAACAGCAAAAAATCCTTGATAATTCAGACATATTTGCTGTATCTGTACGAGATGATTGTAACCACCATCCAGGGCCACTTCAATGCGGTGAACATATATTAATACCTCTTCGATCATGCATCCTCCTTTTTCCTATGCGGGCGCCTGTCTGTCCTGCGGCACGGATCATACCTTTACCGGGATCGACTGCAGCGCTTCGGCCCGGTCAGTCATGGAGGATCTAGCCAGAAGCGGATCATTCAGTCAACTGCCCGGACACGATCTGCAATCCACGGATTTTCTTTTCGGACAGGCAAGGGGAAAGATGTTCGGAGTGATGCAGTGTCTTGATTCAGAGGGGAAAATTCTCGCCCTGAAAGCCTTTTCGGGACAGTTCAACGGCCTGTGGCTGGTTGAAGGATGGGTTCCGCCGCTCTTTGATGTTGAAGAGTGGAACCGGATCAACACCCCTGCGGAGAGGGAAATCAAGCGGCTTGGAGAGGAAATGCAGTCCTGCCCCACGGGTTCCCTCCGGCGCCAAGAGCTGCAACAAGCCAGGAAAATACTCTCTCAAAAGCTGATGAAGGAATTGCATGCCGTATACCGACTAACAAACTTCAGAGGCAAGACACTCAGCCTGAAGGACATTTTTTCTGAGAAGACTGGAATCCCGACAGGGACCGGGGATTGCTGTGCCCCAAAGCTCTTTAATTTTGCCGCCACCCGAAATCTCATTCCCATAGGGATAGCGGAATTTTACTGGGGACGGGAAAACAAATCGGCCACAAAGCTGCATGGGCGTTTTTATCCACCTTGCACTGAGAAATGCCGCCCCATTCTCGGTTTCATGCTCTGCGGTCTGGAGGTTGCACATGCACGTCACAAGACCTGAACTGACCATCCTCTATAAGGACCGATTCACGGCGGTGGTGGACAAGCCTGGCGGACTGCTCTCCGTACCTGGCCGCAGGCCGGAAAACCAGGACTGTGTCGTCAACAGGCTCAGGAGGCTCTACCCCGACTGCATCAAGCAGCCGGCAGTGCACAGGCTCGACATGTATACGTCCGGCCTGATGGTCCTGGCTCTAACAAAGGAGGCCCACAGGCATCTCTGCCGACAGTTTGAACAAAGATCAGTAGAAAAACTCTATATCGCCGTCCTCAACGGGATAGTCAGCCAGGTGAGCGGAGAGATCACCCTGGCATTCAGGCTGGATACAACCAATCGTCCTCATCAGGTCTATGATCCGGCACGGGGAAAGCCGGGAACGACAGTATGGAAGAAGCTGCAGTGCGCTGACGGGAAGACCAGGGTCGAATTCAGACCTCTCACCGGCCGAACCCACCAACTCAGGCTGCATGCAGCCCATGCTCTGGGCCTTAACTGTCCCATCGCCGGGGACAGACTCTACGGCGGGGGGGCAGAAGGTGAGCCAATGCTGCTCCACGCCTCATACCTTTCCTTTCAGCACCCCGATTCGGGAAGAAGAATGGAGTTTTCCTCCCCGGCACCCTTCTAGATAAAAAAAACCCGGATATGCATTTCATACCCGGGTTTTCCAAAAAAAGCGGAGCCTCATTCCGACTGAGGCAGATAGGCTCAAAGCGTTATAGGATACAGGCTGATTGCAAATACCGCCACCGCCAGGATTAATGTGCAGGCAGGGGCAAAAACGGTACATTCCGACTCAAAGGACTCATGCGCGTCGTGGAAATACATATTGATGATAAGACGCAGATAGTACCACATTGACAGGATACTGCTGACTATGCCGAGCACAGCCAAGGTCACCTGACCTGCCTGGATGGCGCTGGTTATAACATAGAATTTCCCCATAAAACCGGCCGTGGGAGGAATACCTGCCATGGAGAGCAAAAATATGGTGATGGCAGCAGCCGAGTAAGGACGGGTCCTTGCCAATCCTTTGAAGTCTTCGAACTGACTTCTGACCTCTCCCGCCCCTGACAGATAGGAAAGGGCGGCGAAGATTCCCAAAGTACTAACCGAATAGGCAGCCAGATAATAGAGAATGACGCTGCCGGTGAAACGATCAGCGCTCACCGCAACCAGAGCGATTAAGAGATAGCCGGTATGAACAATACCGGATGCGGCCAGCATCCGTTTAATGGAACCCTGCCCGATTGCAATGAGGTTCCCGCCAAACATGGTCAAGATTGAGATATAGAACAGATAGGTAACCCATGCTCCTTTCAATCCCGGATCCAGCATCAGAAAATTAGCGAAAATTGCAAATACTGCCGTCTTCAGGGCCGTGGCCATAAAACCGGTAACCGGAATGGAGCTGCCGTCATAAACATCAACGACCCAGGCATGGAAAGGAAAAGCAGCGACCTTGAAGAGAAAGGCAAAAATAATGAAGAAGGCTCCACCCACAAGGGCGGGTGTATGCAGAAATCCATGCGTAGCTACTGCAGATGCTATGACTTCAAATTTGGTGCTTTTCAGACCACCATATATAAGGGCGGTCCCCATTGCAAAAAAACCTCCGGTAAATGCACCGAGCATCAGATATTTCAACACAGCCTCAGCGCAGGTGACACATCTACGATTAAAACCGACGAGGATGTATATAGACAGAGACATAATCTCCAGCGAGATAAATGCCGTCATCAACTCATGAGACATTGTCAGGAGCAACATGCCAAAGGCGGCGAAGGTAATCAGGCTGTAGTATTCCTCAAGGCCGAATCTATTTTCTTTAAAATAGCTTCTCGAACTCATTGCAGTAAAAAAACCGCACCCAAGGATTATCAGACCTGCGACTCGGGTAAAATCGGTTACCATCAGCATCCCGTTAAAGGCAGCCTTAAAGGGGACCTCTGGCCCTGCTAGTGCAGAGCAGGCCTGCGCCGCAAAAGCCAGTCCGAAGATGCACATACAGACAACAGAGGCTGAGTCAAGGGCCAATTTCCCAAATGCCGCTCTAAGCATCAACAGCACGGCTCCTGCACCAACAATGATAACCGGGAGTAATAACAAAAAATCGTGGTTCATGATAATCAACCCTGTCTTATTACTTTTCTAGATTGGTCCCTTGGAGGAGGGCATTGGCATCGGCAACCTGCATATTATGAAGAATCGTGTTTATCTGAATCCTTGCTGCAGGCTCAATTTTCTTAATAAAAGGCTGCGGATAAATACCCATGACAATAATCAGGACAAGTATCGGCAGAAAGGCCAGGACCTCTGCGGCGCTCAGGTCCCTGAATTTTTCCGTCCTCTCATTGCTCTTTTCGAAGAATACCCTCTGGAACATCCAGAGCATATAGCAAACACCTATAATCAGGGACGTGCCGGCCAGAACTCCGATAGCCACGTTGTATTTGATCGCGCCAAGGATGATCAGGAATTCACCAATAAATCCACTGGTCCCGGGGAGTCCCACAGAGGCAAGCATGGCAATTGCAAAAAACATCGCAAATACCGGAGCCCGGCCTGCAATACCGCCAAGATCGGCGATCTTTCTGGTTTGCATGCGCTCTTCAAGGATCCCCGCAAAGAGGAAGAGGGCACCGGTGCTGGTCGCATGGGCGACGATCTGAAACAACGATCCGGTCAAGGCCTGGATGTTCATACAGAAAAGCCCCAGAGCAATAATGCCCATATGGGAGGCAGATGAAAAAGCCAGCATGCGTTTGAAGTCTTTTTGGGCTATGGCGGCAAAACCGCAGTACATCATGCCGATTACACCCAGATAAGCCATGATCAGTGCATAACGGGTAAACTCTGCCCCGAATATCGGAATCACAAAACGGATGACCGCGTAGACACCAATCTTGGCCATAATGGCAGAGAGGACAAAGGTTGCTGCCGCAGGCCCTTCTGTATAGGCATCAGGCAGCCAGGTATGAAAAGGAAAAAGCGGAATCTTGATGGCAAAGGCCAGCATAAATCCGACAAAAGCCAGAACAGCCACCGTTCCGTGCAGCTTGAGAGCCGCCATATTAACAATGTTGAAACTCCATATCCCGAACTGGTTATGAAAAGCAACCCCCAGATAAAAGATTGCGGCCAGCATCAAAAGGGAGCCTGCAATAGTATAAAGCGTGATTTTCAGAGTAGCCGCAATCTTGCCTTCACCACCAAAAAGACCTATCATAAAGAAAATGGGCAGCAGCATGACCTCCCAGAAGATATAGAACAGCATAAGATCCCCTGCACAGACCGCCCCGGCCATGGCGCCCTGGGCAATCAGGAGGTTCGCATAATATCCTTTGCTCTTAGTGGTGAAAATCAGAAAGATTGACGGAAAAAGCACCGTTCCAGCCATCAGTATGAAGAGGCTGATGCCGTCCACGCCTAAAGTGTAATTAATCCCTAGCGAAGGAAACCACACGTAATTTTCAACAAACTCCATGCCTCCAGCGCCTATAAAGCCTGTATAGAGTTTCAATCCAAGGATTAAAACCGCAACAGAGACTACCAGAGCCATTGCCCGGGCGCCGTTCTTCGTCACAGGGGTAAGCAGCAATATAAGCCCTGCAATAATCGGCAGGAAAATCATTGATGAAATGATATGTTCAAACATTCTTACACCTTACCTAGTTCAGCGTTTGAGAAATTAACAGACTAATCAGGCTCAGCCCTATGACCATGTATATCGCATACACCCGGACATAGCCCGTCTGTACAAGCCTGAAGGCGTCCCCTATCGCCCCGTAGAGCCAGCTAATTGCCTTTCGCGGCCCATCGGTGACATTGGGATCGAAGTCCTTCCAGATAATTGCCCCAATCGACTTGTAGGGCTGTACAAAGAGCATGTCATAAAGTTCATCAATATAAAATTTGTTGTATGCAAACTTTGCAAATCCAGTAAATACTGGAAGTTGCGCACCTTTGGCGAATTTTACATAAGCAATACTGAAACCAATCACGAACGCCAGAACACTAGACCCCATGACCATCCACTCTGTAGAAGCCTCAGCATGAGCGTGATGATCAAGGACGCTTGGCTCCAGCCAGCTGGAAACCATCTGATGGCCACCAAACAATTCAGGAAGATTGAAGAATCCCGCAAGTAGCGCACCGATCGCCAGAAGCACCAGCGGCACGGTCATTACCGGCGGCGGCTCATGGGCATGATCATAGGAAGATTTGCTGTGAGGTTCGCCATGGAAGACCACGAAAATCATCCTGAAGGTATAGTAGGCAGTCATACCCGCCACCAAGACACCGATCGCCCAGATCGCCTTATGGCCGCTGGCAAAAGCAGAGAACAAAATTTCATCTTTACTGAAGAATCCTGAGAAAGGCGGACAGCCTGACAGAGCCAGGGCCCCGACCAGCATGGTCAGGTAGGTTACAGGCAGCTTCTTTTTCAGGCCGCCCATCTTCCAGATGTTCTGCTCGTGATGCATTGCATAGATGACGGAGCCGGCACCGAGAAAGAGCAGGGCCTTGAAAAAGGCATGCGTGAAAACATGAAAAATGCCAGCTGAATAAGCAGCTACACCTACGCCTGCAAACATATAGCCCAGCTGACTCACGGTGGAATAAGCGAGCACCTTCTTAATATCGTCCTGAAACATGCCGTAAATCGCTGAAACCAGAGCAGTCAGAATACCAATCCAGGCCACTATTTCGCCTGCATCGGGCACAGTGACATAGAGAAAACTGAATCGGGCAACCATGTACACACCAGCTGTCACCATGGTTGCTGCATGGATCAGCGCCGAAACCGGGGTAGGACCGGCCATGGCATCGGGCAGCCACACATACAGCGGTATCTGCGCCGATTTGCCTGTAGCGCCGACAAAAAGCAGCAGGCAGACAAGCATCGCAGTCGCCTGGGGCAGAAGATGAGCGTTGGCCTTCAGCGAGATATAGTCAAACCCCTGTGCGCCTATCGCCCAGAACAGGAAGGCCATGCCAAGAACGAAACCGAGGTCACCGATCCTGTTGACAATGAAGGCCTTGTTGCCGGCCAGAACGTTACTGGAGTCTTCATTATAATAACTGATAAGGAGATAAGAGCAGAGCCCTACGCCCTCCCAGCCGACGAACATAACCACAGGTCCATCACCAAGAACCAGGATCAGCATGCTTCCCAAAAAGAGATTCATGTATCCGAAGAACTTCGCATAGGTCTTGTCATCAGCCATATAACCGATGGAGTAGATATGGATCAGAGAGCCGATGAACGTCACAAAAAGAATCATCAGCGAACTGAGCGGATCAGCCATGAACCCCATGGAAATGTTAAGCTCGCCGACGCTGAACCAGGTGAAGACCTTGTGAACAAGAATACGATGCTCGACAGGCAGTGTCTTCAGGATAGTAAAAACCTGGAAGGCCATAATACAAGCGAGGACAGGACCGATACAGGCCAGCACCGCATAGAGTTTATCCGGAAAGCGATGCCCCCGGCAAGTCGTTACATGCATCAGTCCGATCAACACAGCACCTATCAACGGCATCAGTGGAATCAGACCGAGGTAGAAATGAGCAGTTTGTTCCATCGAATCACCCCTTCAACAGGCTGAAAATATTGGTGTCCAGCACACCCTTATGCTTGTGCAGTAATATGACCACGGCCAGGGCCAGGGCTGCCTCCGCCGCAGCGACAGCAATCACCAGCATGGCAAGGACATGACCATCCATGCTGACATGCAGACGGGCAAACGTGATAAAGGCCAGATTGGCGGCATTCAGCATCAGCTCAATGGACATGAAGACCGTGAAGACATTCCGCCTTGAGATCACTCCCAGAATTCCCAGGCAAAAAAGAATGATACTCAATGTAAGATAATTGATGATCATTTGCCCACCTCTCTCTTTCCAGCCACAACCACAGCACCAATGAGGGCGACCAGCAGCAGAACGGATATTATTTCAAATGGAAGCAGCCAGCTCTTGAAGAGTATCATGCCGACATTCCGTACTTCACCGAAACCGTTCCCGACAATTGCGGTGTCACCGCCCGGCAGCGTCCGCACGATCTTGTAGAGAAACATCGCGATCGGGGCGATAACAACGACTCCGCCCACCAGATACAAACCGCGGCCTTTTTCTTCCGGCAGATCACTCTCCTGAATATTCAGGAACATGATGATGAAGACGATCAGCGACATGATCGCCCCCGCATAGACGATCAGCTGCACGGCAAACATCAGCTTGGCTGACAGAAGCGCATACATACCCGCCAGTGAGATAAGCGTCACGACGAAACTCATCGCCCCGTTCATCGGGTGCCTGAATAAAATCAGGCCGATGGCACCAAGCACTGACAAGGCAGCCAATCCGAAATACAACCATTCGGCAAACATGATATCAAGCGCCCCCTTTCTTATATTCTTTTTCGTCAAACGCACCTTCGGTTGCCAGCAACGTATCAATCCGCATATACACAGATTCACGGTCGTAGCTGGTGACCGAAAAAATTCCCGTATCCATCCGTATGGCATCCATAGGGCAGGCCTCGACGCAATATCCGCAGTAAATGCACTCCAGCAGATCAATGTCGAAACGGACCGGGACCTTCTCCGATTTACCGTCCATCCGCTCTCCTGCCTCTATCATGATGCATTTCGCCGGACAATTTGTCTGACACATGAAACAGGCAACGCATTTTACCGAGCCGTCGTCATGGGTTGTCAGCCGGTGACGACCTCGCCAGCGCGGAGTTATCTCCGGTTTGACCTCCGGATAATGACGAACATACAACCTGGAATTATCACAGAGATTCGACCAAAAATGGCCAAGGGTCACCCACATCCCCTTAAAGATCTCAAGGAGAAAGATCTTCTCGAGAAAACTTGAGCCCTTACGCTCCATGACTTTAATACTTGCACTCATGCCAACCCCCTTTAGCTCAACGCAACCACGACAGCGCTTGTGATAAAGATGTTCAGAAGCGCCAGCGGCAAGAGCATCTTCCACCCTAATTTTTGCAATTGATCATACCGAAAGCGCGGCAGGGTCCATCGAACCCATACATAGACAAAACACATCATGAAGGTCTTGACCAGGAACGTTGCGATCTGCAGCAGGACTACCAGAATCCTGTCGGCAGCGCCCCCAGCGGCGTAAAGCCAGTAGCCGGCGAGTACCGCTTCCAGGACAATCACCATCATCCAGATAAGCCCGATATATACCTTTGCCTCAAAGACCCGGGGATCCTTGGGCCGGTCATAATGACTTTTATTATTCTTCCTGATCCACCCGCTGAACAAGGCGGCTGCAATCGGGATGACGACCAGCAGCAACAATGCCACCGGCCTGGCATTGGCCACCAGAGTCTCCGTTGCCAGCCAGGGAATCTGATACCCGCCGAAGAACAGCGTGACGATCAATGAACTCGAGACAAACATCGCCACATACTCACCCATGAAGAACAGGGCGAATTTCATGGAACTGTATTCAATATGGAAACCCGCAACGATCTCACTTTCGCCTTCCGCCAGATCAAAAGGCGTCCTGTTAGTCTCGGCAAAGGCAGCCACAATGAAGATAATGGCGCCCAGAGGCTGCAGGACCACCCCCCACATGGGGATGAAGCCAAAGAGCAACCGTCCCTGAAAGTGGACCATCTCTCCCAGATTCACTGTCCCGTAGACTGCCAGCAGACTGACCAGTGCCAAGCCCATGGGAATTTCGTAGCTGATGACCTGAGCCGAGGCACGTAAACCGCCAAGAACTCCATATTTATTGTGGGAGGACCAACCTGCCAGGATGATCCCGTAGACGGCAAACCCGGTAATGGCGAGAAACCAGAGGATCCCCAGATCCATCGGGATTCCCTGCATCAGGTACTGTTTTCCCTCGATCACCAGAGCGTCGGCAAAGGGCACCACGGCAAAAGAGACCAACGCACAGACAAAGACAATCAAGGGTGCCAGCACAAAATAAAATTTATGCCGGCTGTGCCCGGGTATCACATCCTCTTTGAAAATCAGTTTGACCGCGTCAGCCAGGTTCTGAACCAGACCTGCAGCTCTAAATCCGAAAATATTGCACCTATTTGGGCCTGCTCTGTCCTGAAAGAATGCAGCTCCCCTGCGTTCCAGCCAAACCAAGGCCGCGATAAAGCACAACGGCACAAAGGCCCCGAAAGCAACCCGGAGAAGAACAAGTAAGATATCAAGCTGGGACATTGGTAGCCTCACTAGCGGTTAATTTCAGCCCTCCCTCAACGTTTGCAAACGAGGGGATCACCTTTTTGATTTCATTGACGGCATCACTCGCAGTCGCCACAGGACTGCCGAGCATACCGCAGAGCTCTACCATATCAAAATACGGCGTGTTTTTCTGCACTGCCCGGTCAAAATGCTGCAGCATCCCATCAATATTGACAAGACTTCCCGATGATTCACTATAAGAAGCCACCGGAATGGCAATCGAGGCCATTTTCGTCAGAATCCCGTCATGGGAAGTGACAGCGATGACCTTAATGGCCTCAAGCCTCTGGCGGAACTCACTGCCGGTATCATGGATGAAGAGATCATTATCGAAACTGACCAGGACTTCAGAGCTGTTGAGCAGGCGAGTGAACGTCTCCTTGCCGGCATCTATGCCCAACAGGGAAAGTCCTGCCCGATTGGCAGACTTGTCGTCCTGTATCAACCAATTGTCGCCATCACCTTCCTTGATATATCCTTCACTGTACCCCGACAGTCTCGCTCCGACAGCTTCACTCAAGGCCTTGATAGCGGCCATCTGCTCCAGGCTCGAATCCGGCGACACCAGAATCAGCGACTTAGGCCCCAATACTGCCCGCACCGACTGGGCGGCATAATCCCCCAGGCAATCCTTGCCATCGACCCGGGCGGCCATTAGCCTGCCTTCGTTTTCAGCATGATAGGTAAACCGTCCTTCGTCGCAGATGAAATAACCGTTTACCTGCTCATTCAGTCTCGGTCTGAATCGGTAGATCACATCATCCTTGTATTTTTCCCGATTATGATCGATATAGATGTTGCAACCCTTGGCGCAGCCATGGCAGATCCCCTTGTCCCTGGTCAAAAACCAGGCCCTCTGGGTGAATCGAAAATCCCTGCTGGTCATGGCCCCGACCGGGCAGAGGTCCACCACATTGACGGCATAGCGATTATTCAGCGGCCGACCGGGGAATGTCTCGACCCTGGCCTCGTCGGAACGGTTGACGATACCCAGTTCTCCGGTCTTGGTAATCAGCCGGGTAAACCGGACACAGCGAGCGCAGAGCACACAGCGCTCTTGATCATGTACCACTCCGCAACCGAAATCCATCCGCTTGCCTTTGACCACTACCGGTTCCGTCATTCGGCTATCCTGCAGGTCGTAGGACATATAGTAGTCCTGCAGTGTACACTCCCCGGCCTGATCGCAGACAGGACAATCGATGGGGTGGTTGATCAGCTCGAATTCCATTATATCATGCTGGATTTTCTTAATCTTTTCGGTATCAAGCTGGACCTTCAACCCAGGAGCGACCGGCGTCTTGCAGGCCGGGACCAGAGGCGGTCTGCCATCCTCGATACCCACCAGACACATCCGGCAGTTTCCATCGGCGCCCAGAGCGGGATGGTAACAGAAGTGGGGGATCTCTATGCCGATGACCTTGAAAGCATCAATCAGGTTTTTACCAGACTCCACTTCAACTTCACGTCCATTAACAAAAAGTTTTACCATTTCAGCCATGGTTTAGCCCTTATCCCTGTTTCACGTCGGTTTGAGCAGAGGTGCCCTGATTGACATAGGCCTCGAACTCGTGCCGGAACTTGTTCAAATAGCTGCGCACCGGCATGGTACAGGCTGCCGACAGTACGCATACGGTTTTCATCTCAATATTGTCACACAACTCAACCAATAGATCGATATCCCCCATGGTGCCTTCCCGGCGCAGGATCTTTTTCACGATTTTCAAGATCCAGCCGAGTCCCTCACGGCAGGGTGTGCACTGACCGCAGGATTCATGATGATAAAACTGGGCCAGGTTTTCCACCAGTTTGACGATGTCGACGGTCTCATCCAGGACCACGATACCTCCTGAACCGAACATGGTCTTGTGGGCCGCCATGGATTCATAATCAAGAGTAACGGTCTTGGCATCTTCTGGAGTCAAGACCGGTGTCGAGCTTCCTCCGGGGATGATCGCTTTGAGCTTTTTGCCGTTCAGCACACCTCCTGCCACTTTTTCAATGACCTCAAGGATCGGCAGCCCCAGCGGCAATTCATACATCCCCGGTTTTTGCACATGACCCGATATACCGAAGAGATGCGTCCCCGGGCTCTTCTCGGTGCCGTACTGCTTATAGGCCTCCGCGCCGTTTTCGATGATATACGGCAGCGAGGCGATGGTCTGGACGTTATTGATGATGGTCGGGCAACCGTACAGGCCTTCCACCGCCGGAAAGGGGGGTTTGCTCCTGGGCTGGCCCTTCTTTCCTTCGATGGACTCCAGCAGCGCAGTCTCCTCTCCACAGATATAGGCGCCGGCACCCCGATGCACGGTCACATCCAGTTTGAAGTCATGGCCACCGACCTTCTCGCCGAGAAACCCAGCAGAATAAGCCTCGTCAATAGCGGCCTGCAGGGCCTTCACCTGGGTGGTATACTCACCGCGGATGTAGATATAGGCATCGTGGCAGCCTATGGCATAACAGCAGATGATGATACCTTCTATCAACAGGTGCGGGTCGCGCACCAGGATAAAACGATCCTTGAAGGTGGCCGGTTCCGACTCGTCGGAGTTGACGGTCAGGTACACCGGTTTGTTGAGCCCCTTGGGGAGAAAGGACCACTTGAGACCGGCGGGAAAACCCGCACCGCCGCGCCCCCGCAGACCGCTGCTCTTCACCTCTTCGGTGACCGCCACCGGTTCCATGGCGAATAGCTTGTCAAGCCTGGAATAGGCCCCATGCTGCCTGGCCACCTCCAGCTTGTGGGCGTCCTTGATGTTGAACTTGGCACTGAGTATCTTCACTTCCATATCCGTACGCCCTCCTTATTTCAGCGTGGCCAGCAACGATTTCAGTTTATCCACGTCCATGTTCTCGTGGAATTCGCCGTTGACCTGGACAACCGGAGCGGTACCGCAGTGCCCAAGACACTCAACCTCTTCAAGACTGAACTTTCCATCCGCGCTGATCTCTCCCGGTTTGAGGCCGAGTTCGTCTTTGAGATAATCCACGATCTCCTGTTTTCCCCGGAGCCAGCAGGAGAGGGTTCGACAGATGCAGATGTGATTTCTGCCCATCGGATGGAGATTGTACATGGTGTAGAAAGTGGCGCACTCATACACCTGGCTTGCAAAGGTACCGATACGGTCCGCAATATAGGCTATCGCCTCTGCGCTTATCCACCCTTCCTGCTCCTGCGTCAGCCACAGGGCCGGCAGGATCATAGACTCCCTGGTCGGGTATCGCTTGACAAGACGTTCAAATTCGGCATCCCTTTCCTGGTCATACCGGAACGGCTTTCCTGTAACAATCAGCTTCGAACGGTTGCTCATCTGTCCAACTCCCCACCTATTATATTGATACTGCCCAGGTTGATGACAGTATCGGCAATCATGGCTCCTTCGACCATTTCATGGAAGCCGCCCATGATATAAAAGCAGGGAGGCCGCACCTTGACCTTATAGGGCTTCCCTGATCCGTCGGAGACAAAATGAAATCCCAACTCACCGTTTGCCGCCTCAAAGGAATCGTACCATTCACCCGGAGGCGTTTTGACACCTTCAAATATCAGTTTGAAATGGTTCGCCAGGCCCTCAATCTTCCCGTAAACCTGTGATTTCGGAGGCAGTGCGACCGCATGATTGTCGACGAAGATCGGCCCCTCAGGGATGGCCTTCATTGCCTGCCTGATGATCCTGATGCTCTGGAAGATCTCCTCGAAACGGATCATCAGACGATCATAAAGATCTCCTGTCGTCCCTACAGGCACCTCAAAATCAAAAGATTCGTAGTTATAATAGGGAGCATCCTTCCGCAGATCGAAGGGGACGCCGCTTGCGCGCAGGCAGGGCCCGGTATACCCGTAAGAGAGCGCCTTTTCCTTGGGCATGATGCAGACCCCCTGGGTCCGGTCATGGACAATCCGGTTTTTGGCGATCAGTTTGAGTGAATCGGAGACGCCCTTCTCAATATTTTTGATATGGTGATCCATATCGGCTTCCCAGCCCTCATAAAAATCCCTGTACATCCCGCCGATACGGGTAAAGGAACTGGTAAGCCGCGCCCCGGTCAGCCTGCTGATCAGGTCATAGGAAGCCTCTTTCTCGTTATAGAGGTACCAGTAGTTGGTCAGACCTCCCATATCAACCAGGTTGGCGGCAATGCAGACCAGATGATCCTGGATTCTGAAAAACTCCGAGAGAACAACCCGCATGAACTTGGTCCGCTCGGTGATCTCGACACCAAGCCACGATTCGACGGCCTTCACATAGGCAATGTTGTTCATCAGGGCTGAACAGTAGTTGAGCCGGTCGGTAAGCGGGATGACCTGATTATAGGTCAAGCTTTCCGCCGTTTTCTCAAACCCCCGATGCAGATATCCGATCTCGTTGACGTTGGCGACGATGGTCTCGCCGTCCAGCGCTGTCAGGATCCGGATGGCGCCGTGGGTGACGGGATGCGAGGGCCCGAGGTTTAGGAACATGATCTCGGTGTTGATGTCCTCCATCATGGACTGACTGACGCCCTTGGTGGCAAGACGGGCCTTAATCTCCTTTTCCAGGCTGTCCGTCTCATAACATATCTGTCCCTGCCTGATGTTGTAATCCCTCCGAAGAGGATGCCCTTTGAACTGCCAGTGGTTCAGAATCCGCCTGAGATCAGGATGACCGATAAAATTGATCCCGTACTGGTCATAGACTTCGCGCTCGCCCCAGTTGGCCGAATCCCACAGGGCCGTAACGGAAGGGACGCCGGCATCCGGATCGTGCACCGGGGTCCGGACCTGGACCAACAGATTCTTCTGCCAGTTTCGCAAGGTATAGACAATGGCGAAGCGCGCCTCCTGAACAGCCGGGTACTCAAGATAGTCAATGGCAGTGACATCAAGGAGCAGGCTGAACTTGAAATCCCTTTCATTTTTCAGTCGAGTAAGCGTCTCAATAAGCTTTTCCGGCCTTACTGCCACAACCGCAGTGTCCAGAGCTATCGAGACCGCAGCCTCCGGAAAGGCGGCTTGTATTTTTTCAAGTGCCGTCGCATTCATATCAGTCGAGAATCCCTTTAAAATCTTTATGGCGGTCCTTCAGCACGCTCTCGCCTTTGATCTGATCCTGGATCTTCATCAGGGCGTCCAACACTGCCTCCGGTCTAGGAGGGCAACCGGAGATGTACACGTCGACCGGAATAATGGTATCAATCCCCTGAACGGTGCAATAGTTGTCATATATACCCCCGGAGCTTGCACAGGCCCCCATGGCGACTACCCATTTCGGTTCCGGCATCTGCTCATAGATGCGTTTCAAAATCGGCGCCTGTTTATAACTGACAGTCCCGCAGACCAGCATCAGATCAGCCTGGCGCGGGGAGAAACGCACAACCTCCGCTCCCCAGCGGGAGATATCATGCTGGCTTGCTGCTGCGCTCATGAACTCAATGGCACAGCAGGCCGTTCCAAATACCATGGGCCAGAGAGAGTACTGGCGCCCCCAGTTGACAATTGCATCAAGTTTTGTGGTGACCACCGAGTCGCCCAGACTCGCTTCGAATCCTAACGCCAATTGAGCACCCCTTTCTTTAAAATATAAATAAGACCCGTAAGAAGCAGGAGCATGAACGCCACCATCTCGGCAAATCCGAACCAGCCGAGCTGCCGGAGTGAAACCGCCCACGGATACATGAATACTGCCTCGATATCAAATATCAGGAACAGGATGGCGAGAAGATAGAATTTTACGCTGAATTTCTGGTCAACCGCCCCGATAACATTGCCAACCCCGCTTTCGTAGGCCTCATTTTTGATCTTCCCGGCCAGACGGGGTCCGAATATCGCCGTCGCGGTCATAAGGACCGGGACAATAACAGCAAGTCCAATAAACACTATTGCTGAAAGAATCAGTTCCGTAGACATGTACCCTCTCCACCTCGTTTTTTGCTTGCAGCGCCGCCTGCAACCCAACGGCACTGTCGACCATCCCTGAATGAACACCCATTCATTAACAGTCCCCCGCCGATCCTGTCAAGAAATAATTATCTTGCGCAAACAGGAACTTAGTGGCATTGCCAATTCTAAAAACAACGCACAAACCAACCAATTTTCTGTGCATACTGTGCACATCTAATTTTCCATAACGCACGACATATCCCTCCCCCCTGCAACAGCCATTTCCATCCAGCCGCCGCCACTCTCTTATCATCTGGCTATAACTATATGAAATTTTCCGTTACTGATACAAAAACTCTACTCAGACAAAATCACATGGTCAACAAGATTTCTCAGAAATTATTTGCCTACTTTGCACAAATTCCATCTGCTATGGAGGTCAGAATATCAGCCTGATGTTCGTCAGGAAACTGCACCCCGCCATCTTCTTCTTTAATCCGTACAAACACTATTTCAACGTCTTACAGAAACAGGAGAACGCCATTCATTTCTGTGAAATCTTCCATCAGCTCAAATTATGCTCAATATTTTTTACTCCTTTGAAGATGAGCATCAAGGTCATGAAAAATCCCCTGGGCCATGACATCCGGGTTTCAGACTGCAATCCGGGCAACTTCCACTTTATCCAATGCCCGGCACGTCGTGGAATCCGCCTGTCCTTGTAGGTGATAAACGTAGCCGTCTTCGGGTTTTCGCCGAAAGACATATCAGCCATGAGCGGATTGATAGATTGCCATCGGATGAATTACTATGGCGACAATTAAATGGAACTCAGGTTTAGCATCTATTATTTTCATGGAGAATACAATGAACTACTCAAGAGCCTATAACGACAAACTGATGTCCCCAGAAAAGGCCGTACAGATGATCGATTCCGGCGACTGGGTTGATTACGCCTGTTTTCTCGGCACCCCCATTCAACTCGACCAGGAACTTGCCAAGCGGGCCGGCGACCTCAAGCATGTCAAAATCCGCAGCCTTGGTTTTCTTGGGGTTGCTGCGGTCGCCGAGGTAGATCCAAGCCGTGAGAGTTTTATCTACAACAACTGGCATTTCACCGGCGGCGACCGTCAGCTTCATGATAAAAAATCCTGCAATTATATCCCGCTGCTCTATCATGAGGGGCCGGGATTTTATGACAACGAGGATGTTGAAACCGACGTGCTGCTGGTCCGCACGACCCCTATGGACAAGGATGGCTTCTTTAATTTCGGGGCGGCCAATTCCTTCACCCGCGCCCAGGCCAACCGGGCCCGCAAGATCATTGTCGAGGTTAATGAGAACATTCCCTACTGCCATGGCGGTTATGACGAGCATATCCACATATCCGAAGTCAGCGCGGTGGTCCAGAGCGACAACCAGCCCATGTTCTGCCTCCCGGAGCCTAAGATCAGCGATCAGGATCAGCAGATCGCCGAGATGGTCGTCTCACAGATCCAGAACGGCGCCTGCCTGCAACTCGGCATCGGTGCCATGCCCAATGCCATCGGCAAGCTTATTGCCAAGTCCAGCCTGCGGGATCTGGGCGTCCATACAGAGATGCTGTGTGACTCCTTTGTTGATATGTATGAGGCCGGCTGCATATCCAATAAAAAGAAAAACGCAAACCAGGGCAAGATGGTCTACACCTTCGCTCTGGGCTCAAATAAGCTCTATGATTTCATCAACAACAACCGGGCGTGCAGCAGCTTCCCCGTCAATTACACGAATGATCTGGTCGTTATTGCGGCAAACGAGAACGCCATTGCCATCAACAACGCGGTAGAGGTCGACCTCTACGGGCAGGTCTCTTCAGAATCGCACGGATTCCGCCACATCTCCGGCACCGGCGGTCAGTTTGACTACACCTACGGCTGCTACCACTCCCGAGGCGGAAAATCTTTTATCTGTCTGACCTCAACCACCAAGGACAAGGCCGGCAATCTCAAATCCCGAATCCGCCCCTTCCTTGATCCCGGCACCATCACCACCCTGCCCCGGACCGTTGTCAGCTACGTCGTCACCGAGCACGGGATGGTCAATCTCAAGGGAAAATCCACCTGGGAACGGGCCCTGTCCCTGATTTCCATTGCCCATCCCGATTTCCGCGAAGAGCTTCGAGAGCAGGCGGAGAAAATGAACATTCTGCATTGAGGGCGGGATTCCCCCATGAAAAACACTTGAAGGGGAAAAAGAGGAGGGTCTCTGAATGCAGGGGAGCCTGTCCTGAAAGTCTGAAAAAAGAAAGGGGAAGCGCAGGTACAGACCGGCGTTTCCCCTTTCTTTATGTATACTACCCAACTGCGGGGCTCTTTCTTACCGAAGTGAAATATCAGCGCATTCTGCAAAAAAAATGAAGCTGCCCCAGGTGTTGAAGTTTTGTTAAGCAGGGACAGAATAACTTTTCTAACAACAACGCGAAAAAATAACTTCTGTCCCTTAACAACACCCCGCACGGCGCTGCAGTTTGTGTGACGGATCCTCCGCGTCCTGCACAGTTAGAGCGCGTTGATTTTTTCTGTAAGTACGGGGATAAAAGTCTTGAGGTCGGCCACCACCAGGACATCGGCCACCTCACCGATCGGGGCGTCCTTGTCGGTATTGATGGCCACCACGAACTCGGACTTCTTCATCCC
>JARLHL010000041.1 GCA_031292275.1 Desulfocapsaceae bacterium
CCAGACATGGCGCCGCCTGGAAAACGGCAGTGAAAACACATGCGTTTTGGTATCCTCTTCCATCCGGACTGTAACCGTCGGCCCCGGTTTCTCACCGGATCTGCTTGACCCTGCCTGTGCAGGCGCTCGCGGGCTCTCTTCTTATGAAGAATACCGCCGGTGGGGAATTACGCCCCGCCCTGAGAATTTTTTATAGGTTTGTTTGCAATATTCTACCGGGGTGAAAACGGATCAACGGACCCGTTTCCGGTCAAGCGCCATAGGCATCTCCTCCTCTTTGAATGGAATGATGGCATCAGCCGATGCCGATAAATCTCGTTGAAGCGGCGGCCTTACTGTGCCGAAATGCCGAGCCAGTATTTGGCAGTCCGGTTATTCAGGCAGGCTTATCACTTCGAACGAGACATACATAACGGATAAAGGTTCCCCGGGCATATTCGGCAAAAGCCGTATCCAGCTCCGCCTGGGTGTTCATGACGATGGGGCCTCTCCAGGCTATGGGCTCGCCCAGGGGTCTGCCCGCGATCAGCAGGAACCTGACCGGGGCGGCTCCGGTCCGCACCGCCACCCTGTCGCCGGCGCTGAAAAGAATCACCGTCTCGTTGCCGACCTCCGGGCCGCCATCGGTAAAGCAGCCCTGGCCGTCGATCACGTAGGCGAAGACGGTATGGCCTGCAGGTGTCCGGTGTTCATAGGCCGTGCCGGGAGGCAGGCTGATGTCCAGGTACTGGGGATCAATGACCACATCCCTGACCGGCCCCCGGACATCTCCCACCCGGCCGCAGATAACCTTTATTTTTCCCCCGCCTTCAAGGCTGACCTCGGGTATATCCGCAGCGGTTATATCCCGGTACCGGGGCGCCATCATTTTCTCGGCCGCCGGCAGATTGGCCCAGAGCTGAAAGCCCAGCATGCAGCCGTTGCTGTCGCCCTTGGGCATCTCCTGGTGGATGATGCCGCTCCCCGCCGTCATCCACTGCACTGCCCCGGAAGAGATCCTCCCCGCATTGCCCAGGCTGTCCCCGTGCTCCACATCTCCCTGCAGCACATAGGTGATGGTCTCTATACCCCGATGCGGATGCCACGGAAAGCCTTTCAGATAATGGTCGGGATTGCAGGAACGAAAATCATCGAGGAGAAGGAAGGGATCGAAAAGTGGCGTCTCGGAAAAACCAAAGACCCGTTTGAGTCGCACACCGGCTCCTTCCATGGTGGGAATACCCGTCAGTATTTTTTTGATTTTTCTGATGGAATCCATTGCTTTCTCCTGCCTGAAAAAAGGGGATCGCTTCACTGACCGGCTGTCTCTGCGGCCATGGAGCAGAAATATACCGCCCTGCCCTGTATTTTTAAAATACTTCCTGTTACAATTGGTCATGGTTTCCGGATTGTCAACATTCATCGGCAAGACTCCGCATCCGAGACGGGAAGAGCGGCTTTTAAAAGGTTTATACTATGACGACAATCATAAAAGGCGATTTTAGCCGCCAGACGAAAAAACTGTCCGGGAAAGACCCCGCGGAGAAGCCTGCCCCTCTTTATCAGTTGAAGATCTCCCTGGCCTTCACAGACCCGCTGATCTGGAGACGGGTTCAGGTGCCGGGCCAAATGTCCATCGCCCGGCTGCACGATATCTTCCAGTTCTGCATGGGCTGGAAGGACCTCCACGCCCATAGGTTTCTGATCGGAAAGGTCTTTTACGCCCCCTCCGACGACGTCGATCTCTGGGCAAAGACCGGGGAGCGCAACGAGTCGGAATACCGACTGACCGCCCTGGAGCCGGATATCAAATTCTGTTTTACCTACTTGTATGATTTTGGCGACGGATGGGAGCATCAGATCGACTGTGAGGAACGTATTGCCGCGGCAGACGGCCCCGGCCATCCTGTCCTCCTGGCCGGAGAGCATGCCTGCCCGCCTGAGAATGTGGGCGGAGTCCCCGGCTATGAAGAGTTCCTGACCATCATCAATGCTCCGCAGCATACACACCATCGGAGGATGGCCCAATGGCTGGGGGCCGACCATTTCGACCCGGCATATCTCGACATCGACGGCATAAACGCGGCACTGAAGAAGATGCGCTGACAATCGGCAATCGTCTTCTGCCTTAGATCTGCTCCCCCTTGAACTGGCTCAGGTAGAGGTGATGGTAGAAGCCCCGCCTGGCCAGGAGCTCCTCGTGGCTGCCCTGCTCGACAATCTCCCCTCTCTCCACCACCAGGACCCGGTCGGCATCGCGGATTGTACTCAGACGATGGGCGATGACAAAACTGGTCCGCCCCTGCATCAGACGCAGCAGGGCGGTCTGAATCCGGACCTCGGTGCGGCTGTCGACGCTGCTGGTCGCCTCATCCAGGATCAGGATTCCCGGGTCGGCCAGGATGGCGCGGGCAATGGCCAGCAGCTGCCGCTGGCCATTGCTCAGGTTTCCGGCACGCTCTGACAGATCGGTCTGATAGCCTTGGGGAAGCTGGAGGATGAAATGATCGGCATCGGCCAACCTGGCTGCCCGGATACACTCATCGTCCGTGGCCTCCAGCCGTCCGTAGCGGATGTTCTCCATAACCGTGCCGGCGAACAGGAAGGTGTCCTGCAGCACCAGCCCCAGACCGCGGCGCAGCCGGGCTTTAGGGATGGTGCGGATATCGATGCCGTCGATGCTGATCCGGCCCCGGTTGATCTCATAGAAACGGGTCAGAAGATTGATGATGGTGGTCTTGCCGGCCCCCGTGGGCCCCACCAGCGCAATCATCTGTCCGGGCCGGGCCTCCAGGCTCATTTTTCTGATGACGGGGTTGCCGGGGGTGTAGGCGAACTCCACATCCTCGAACCGCACCAGACCGCGGACCGGCTTCCCCGGTGAGCTGCTGTCGGCCTCGTCCACCTCCGCCGGGGTATCGATGATCTCAAAGATCCGCTCGGCCCCGGCCAGCGCCGCCTGGATGGTGTTATACATATTGGCCAACTGCCTCAGCGGCTGGATGAAATTCTGGCCGTAGACGATGAAGGTGGCGATAGTCCCGACGCTGACCAGGCTGTGCAGGGCCAGCCAGCCGCCCAGGCCGGCCAGGACGATGACAAAGAAATTGCCCAGCACCCCGGTCAGCGGCATCAGCAGCAGGGCATAGCTGTTGGCCCGCAAGGCGGTTTTATAGACCTTCTGATTCTGATCGCGAAAGCTCGCGAGCACGGATTCACCGCGCCTGAAGGCCTTGATCACCTTCTGGCCGCTGATGGCCTCCTCCATGACGCTGTTCAATCCGCCCAGATGCCGCTGCAGATCGCGAAAACCCTGGCGGGTCGAACGGGCGACAAAGCCGGTGAACCAGAACATGATGGGGGCGACCAGCAGCGAGGCTACAGCCAGCCACCGGTCCAGCATGAACATTGCCGCCAGGATGCCGGCCAGAGACAGGACGCTTGCAAAAAGCGAGGTGACATTCTGCGATACCGCCTGGTTGATAGCGTCGATATCATTGGTCAGCCTGCTCATCAGCTCTCCCACCGGCCGGCTGTCAAAATAGCCCAACGGCAGATTCTGCATGTGGGCGAAAAGGTCTTGACGCAGACGACCGAGCACACGCTGGGATACATGGGCCATGATCCAGTCGGCAAGGGTCTGAAAGAGATTGCTCAGCAGGTATGCCGCCAGCATCCACAGGGCCATCAGGGGAAGGCCCGACATGATCCTGACGGCAATATGCCGGTCGATGGCCATACCCAGCAGATAGGGGCCCAGCAGGCCGCTGACCGTCGCGATGACTATGCAGCAGAACACCAGGCCAAGCCCCGCGGCATAGGGTCTGAGATAGGGCAGCAGACGGGCCAGCGCGTGGCCTGAATCCCTGGCCTTTTCTATGGGACCGACGGCGCCAGGCCTGACGGGCTGCAGGGAGGCACGCACATCCCTGGGGCCGGTGCCGTTCATCGCCCGTCCTCCTGCAGCCCGGAAAGCAGATCTTCGGGCAGACCGGTTCCCCCTCCCAGCTGGGAGTCATAGATCTCCTGATAGATCGGGCTCGTCTGCAGCAGTTCGCGGTGTCTGCCGCAGGCAACGATCCGGCCCCGGTCGATGACGACGATCCGGTCGGCCTTGAGCACCGTACTGATCCGCTGGGCCACCATCAGGCGGGTCTGGCTTGTGGCCTGCCCGGCCAGGGCCTCATGGATCAAGCATTCAGTCTCCGAATCCACCGAGCTGGTGCTGTCGTCCAGAATTAAAATCTGCGGCCGGGTCAGCAGGGCCCGGGCGATGGCTATCCGCTGCTTCTGTCCGCCGGAGAGATTGACGCCGCGCTCCTCTATATGGGTATCGTAAGCGCGGGGCAGCGCCAGTATGAAGGCATGGGCCTGGGCCGCCCTCGCCGCTTGAATCACCTGTTCGTCTGAGGCCTCTGGTGCACCGTAGCGGATATTGTCGGCTACACTGCCGGAGAAGAGGATGGTCTCCTGAGGCACCACGGCAATGCTGGCTAGCAGGTCTTCCTGCCGCAGCTGCCGGATATCCACGCCGTCCAGCAGTATACGGCCTGCTGTAACGTCATAGAACCGGGGAACCAGGTTGATGAGTGTCGATTTACCGGCACCGGTGGCCCCGAGGATGGCGACCATTTCACCCGGCTCCACCACCAGGTTGATGTCGGCCAGCACCGGCTCCTCCTGGCGGCTGTTATAATGGAAACTGACATGCTCAAAGACGATCCGGCCCGGCCCGGAAACGGTAGAAACCTGAGCGGGCTTTCCGTCACCGACATCAGGAACCGTATCCATCACCTGACAGATCCGACCGGCAGAGGCCATACCGCCGGCCCAGACATTGGCCAGCCGGCCCATCATCAGCAGGGGAGCCATGGTTGTAAGCAGATAGTTGGTGAAAGCGACAATCTGCCCGACCGTCAGCCCTCCCCGGACACTGTCCTCGCCTCCGACCCAGATGACGATGACCATGCCGATATTGACGCAGATGGTCAGCATCGGGGTCATAATGGCAAGAAACCGGGCAACCCGGGTGGACTGAACGGTGAAATCCTCATTGGCAGCCTCAAAGCGCCGGCCTTCATAGGTGCCCCGGACGAAGGACTTAACCAGACGGGCGCCTGCGACATTCTCTTGGAGGACGATGTTCAGGCCATCAAATTTCTGCTGCACCAGATGAAAGAGAGGCTCCATCCTGAGGGTAAAGAAAACGATAATGGCCAGGGTCACAGCCAAAAGCGGCGCCAGCGTCAGGGCCAGACTCGGGCTGGTGTTGACCATCAGGACCAGACTCCCGGTCATCAGCAGCGGCGCACGGGTGCCGATACGCAGGGACATCTGGGCCAGACGCTGGACGGCGGCAATGTCGCTGGTCAGCCGCACCAGCAGCTGACCGGTCTTCATCTGATCGAGGTTGCCGAAGGAAAAGGTCTGGATCTTCAGAAAAAGGGCATCCCGCAGATCGCGGGCCATACCCTCCCCGACCATCACCGAGAGGTTGTTGTTGCCGACGGCTATGAACATGCTGACCAGCGAGATTCCCAGCATGAGAAGACCGGTCTTTATGACCACCGCTTCATTATGGCGGTTGATTCCCTGATCGATGAGCTGTTGAATCAGACGGGGGATGGCCAGATCGAGAGACACCAGGGTGGCCAGCAGGACCAAGGCCAGGGAGGCCTGCAGCCGGTAGGGTCTCAGAAATATATTCAGTCTGAAAACATACTGCATAATTCTCCATTGTACGGTTCAGGCCCCAGCAGGGCCGCGCCGGAGCCTGAACTCCTAGCAATGACCATTATACGATTCATCGAACAAATGTAAAGGATCAGGGGGCCATACCGTGTCAGCCGGAAGAATCGGCTGCCTCTTTGCAACCGGAGAAAAATACTTGAATCTCGGGCAAACATGGTATTTTCTGTGATTTCTGCATCTTTTCGCTTTCGTTCTCCGAGTATTCTGACTATTTTAGTTGACCAAAAAATGTGTGAGAAAGTTTTTGACGATAGGCAATTCCGGTGTCCGCCTGCCCGGTGCCTTTTACCCGCTTATAAACGATTAAATTTTATCCCGACTCTTTTCTGCCATGCCACGCCTTCTAGCCAATCTTTGCAAGTCCGGACCCGTCCTTCTCCTCTTCATCTTCCTGCTGACCGCCACCGCACGGGCTGAACGCTCAGACATCGCGTATATATGGGATTCAAATATCAATAACGTCCTTGACTACAAGGAAAGGCTCGAACATGCCTTCTCTCCTGAGGTAAGCAGGAAACTGATCATAGTCAGACGCGGAAACCAGTACGGCATCCTGTACGACCAGCAAAAATCATCCTTGAATACAGCGCAGATTCTGGTTCGCCATAAAGAGGTGCTCAGCCGGGCCGGGCTCCGTGCCCCGACGGTGGTGAAAGAACAGAATTACTATCGGCTCTACAACATCAGCTATGGAGTGGGCGCAAATCTCGGTGATTTGAAAGAGCAGTATAAAGCGGTCTACCAGGCGCTGGGGAAGGAAGTCGGCAAGGACCTGTGTATCCAAAAAATTGATTCTCAGACCTACGCCCTTGTCTATCTCCATCGGGGAGAGGCGCGCTCCACCTATCAGATGGCCCAAAAACAGGCCAAGAATTTGAAAAAGGCCGGGATAGAAACAGCAGTCATCCCTGAAAACAACGATCCCATAGTATTCGGTCTTTCAAGCCACCTGCACGCCACCGAGCCGAAGGCAGCCGAGCTGAGGAACAAGCCGACGGAAAAAAAGCTGCAGGCACTAAGAGAGCAGCTTGCCCAGAGTGAGCAGCAGGCACAGAAGGAGCAGCAGGAGCTTCAGGCTCAGAAAGAGCTCCAGGCGCAGAAGGAGCTCCAGGCTCAGAAAGAGCTCCAGGCGCAGAGGGAAATGCAGGCTCAGGCAGAACAGCAGGTCAGCCGGAATGCCCAGGTTGAAACCGAGGCTCCCGCCATGGCCCGGTCCAACCCGGATTTTGGACGGTCCATCGAAACGTTCATCCAGGGACAGCGGGAGAAGGGAAAGCTCTTACAGGATGAGAGTACCGGCTGGATGGTCTATGACCTGAGCCGCAACGAAATCCTGGTGGACATCAACTCGGATCAGGTCTTTCAGGCCGCCAGCATGATCAAGCCCTTTATCGCCCTGGCCTTCTTTCATCAGGTCGAAAACGGCAGGCTGCAATATACACCGGAAAGCCGCAGAAAAATGGAGGCGATGATCCAGAGAAGCAATAACGCCGCCGCCAACTGGCTCATGCGCAAGGTCGGCGGTCCAGAAGAATGCGAAGGTATTTTAAAAGGCTCCTACGGCTTCATCTTCAGGCAGACCGAAATCCGCGAATACATCCCAGCCGGAGGGCGGACATACTCCAATACCTCGACTCCATCGGATTACATCCGTTTTCTGCAGGCACTCTGGGGGAAGAAACTTCCCTATGAGGGAGAAATTCGCCGCCTGATGGCGCTGCCCAAGCGGGGGCGCCTCTACGACGGCACTCCCATCCCTGAAGGCACGCGGGTCTACAGCAAGACCGGGACAACCGCCCATCTCTGCGGCGACATGGGCATCCTGGTGGCCCAGACCAGGGCGGGTCAACCATACCCCTATGCCTTGGTGGGTATTATTGAGCGCCAGTCCCGCCCTTCCGACTACGGCAACTGGATGCTGACCCGCGGCAATATCATCCGCCAGGTATCCACGCTGGTCTACCAGGAAATGAAAAGGCAGCATAACTTCCAGTAGAACAGCGCGGCAGAATCCTCGCTCACGCCCCTCCCGGACCTCTTCAGATCGGCGGGGCGATCGTCACCACTAGGCGCATATCGCTCGTGGCCCGAACTCCGTGGGGTTCCCTTATGGCCGAGATGAGGATATCGCCCTTCTTGGCCGGGATCTCCGCATCATCCGCCCCGAGGAAGAAGCCCATCCCCTCGATCACGTGGATGGAAACATCGCCATCAAGATCATGGGAATGGACCGGGAAGGTCGCCCCGGCCGCCAGATTAAAATTGATGATCTTGAAAGAGGGTGAATCCTCGACCAGAAAGAACCGCTTCATCGCGCCCTTGGTGAATTCCGCCGTTTTATCCAGTTCTATTTTCTTCATCGTTGGTCTCCTCCTTTGTAATTTCAAATGAAAGCTCTCCGGAAACAGGGCCTCGCCCCTGTCGGACTGATGCGCTTTCATGTTTCGCTGCGGCAGGCCCCGGCACGGTCCTGCCATCCTGGTCAGGACTCGGTCTCAACAGGTTGTCTGCCCCCATCCTCTGAAAACAATAAGGCATGACCCTGTTTTTTTCTTTGACCCAGATCAAGGGCCAGACTCTTTGCTCAAAAAAGAGCCTGCCGTCCCCGACATAATTTTCCAAACTGCATCATTCCTCTTGACAGAAACATTGGTATCTTTTACATTGGTAGTACCAATTAAGGCCTCTCAGGGGACTGGAGCCCGACCGACCGGTTTCCTGACCGTGCGCAAACCGCCACACACCACCGGAGCGAAAAGCCATGAATGCCCGCTGTATTACCGAACTGACCCTGATCTTCGGC
Source organism: Desulfocapsaceae bacterium (assembly GCA_031292275.1). Classification (GTDB taxonomy): domain Bacteria; phylum Desulfobacterota; class Desulfobulbia; order Desulfobulbales; family Desulfocapsaceae; genus CAIUQR01. The sequence goes on from JARLHL010000041.1 coordinate 8,534, forward strand.
AAAGACCATATCCTCACCGAACTGGAGGATATGATTGCCTATAGCTACGATGCCGCCCATGTCGAAGTACTCCCCGAGGTCGTTGTCTTTGCCCGGACCACAGAGCAGATCAGTCAACTGATGCGCCTGGCCTACCGCGAAAAGATACCAGTCACCCCCCGAGGGCAGGGAAGCGGTCTTTCGGGCGGCTCGGTCCCGCTGCAAAGGGGTATTGTCCTGGTGATGGACAGGATGAACTCCATACTCGACTTCGATCCTGCCAACCGTCTGATCACCGTGGAGGCGGGACTCACCACCTCTGAAATTGACAGGACCGCGGTCTCCACCGGTCTCTTCTATCCCCCGGACCCCGGCAGCGTCTCTTTTTCCACCATCGGCGGCAATGTGGCGGAAAATGCCGGCGGCCTGCGCGGACTCAAGTACGGCGTCACCAAGGATTATGTAAAGATGCTGGAAATCGTCCTGCCGAAGGGCGATATCGTCAGGCTGGGGAACCGGTGCGTCAAACATGTGGCCGGCTTGAATGCCGAGTCGCTCTTTGTCGGCAGCGAGGGGATCCTGGGCATCATCACCACTGTGACCCTGGCATTGCTTCCCATTCCGGAACACCGCGAGTCGGCGCTGGCAATCTTCGACACCCTCGAAAATGCAGCCCAGGCCGTAGCGGATATCATCGCCGCGGGCGTGACTCCATCGACCATGGAATTTATGGACAACACTACCATCAAGGCCATCCAGAATTTCAAGGATTGCGGCCTGCCCCGGGATGCCGAGGCGGTGCTTCTCATCGAGACCGACGGCGAATTTCACTCGGCCCAGGCCGAGATGGCAAGGGTTGAGGCGCAAGTGAAGAAAAACAGCGCCCGGCAGTTCAACCGCGCCAGGGATGCCGAGGAACGCGACCGTCTCTTTGAGGGCCGCCGTGTCGCCCTGAACGCCCTGGCCAGCGTCAAACCCAATCTGATCCTTGAGGATGCCACTGTCGTCCGGAGCAGACTGCCGGAAATGGTCCGCGGAATTATCGATATCGCCGCCAGGTACCGGATAATGGTCGGCATCTTCGGCCATGCCGGAGACGGCAACCTCCACCCGACCTTCCTCATCGACATGAAGGACAGGGAAGAGATGGTTCGCACCGAAAGCGCGGTGAAGGAGCTCTTTCAGCTGGCAATCGATCTGGGCGGGACCATTTCCGGAGAGCACGGCATCGGCATCGAGAAGAAGCCTTTCCTGGAGAATCAGCTGGGTGAGGCAAGCATGAATCTGCTCCGCGACATCAAACGGACCCTGGATCCCGAGAACCTCCTGAATCCCGGGAAAATATTCGACATGCCGGCCATCTATTAAATTCAGGCCGCATCTGAGCTTTTCCAGAAAAAACGCTCATACCACCTATATATTCACGGTCGGAGGTGATATACCGAAATGCACACTGCAGCAAAAAACCAGGCTGAGACTCATCTCTTGGAGGCGGCGCGGGAATTCCAGAAATGCATGCAATGCGGCAAATGCCGCAGCGTCTGCCCGGTCTTTAAAGAAATGGGCAATGAACTCTATGTGGCCCGCGGCAAAAATAAACTGGCGGAGAAGATCGTCTCCGGGGACCTGCAGATCAGCGCTCGGGTCAAGGACGCGGTCAACCAGTGCCTGAACTGCAAGACCTGTTCGGCCAACTGTCCCGCCGGGGTCAGCCCCGAGCATGTTGTCCTGCGCCTGAGATGGTATATCACCACCCAGGAAGGACTGGGTTTCTTCAAGGCCCTGCTGTTCAGGCAGATCGTCTGGCGGAAATGGCCGATCGGCCTGGCCGCCGTGCTGGTCGGCCTCTGCCAGCGGCTCCTCTTCGGGATCGGGCCGAAGAACCCGGTGCGCCACCTTTTTCCCCTCTTCGGCTTTTCCAAACGGCGGAACTTCCCGACCATGGCCCTGCGCAGCGCCCAGAGCCGGTATCCGGAGGTTATTCCGGCCAGGACCGGCGCGAAAAGAATGCGGGTCGGCTATTTCACCGGCTGCGCCGGCAATCTGATCTACACCAATGTGGTCAAATCCGTGGTCGATATCCTCACCGCCTACGGCTGCGAGGTGGTGATCCCCAAACGGCAGAAGTGCAACGGCACCCCGGTGCTGGCCAACGGCGACTATGAGGGGGCAAGGCGGCTGATGGAGCATAACTTCAACCTCTTTAAGAAGTATGATTTCGATGCCATCGTCGTCGCCTGCTCCTCCTGCGGATTGTCCCTGAAAAAAGAGATCAACCTCTTCATCGAACCCGGCGACGAACTGACGGCCTTCACCGGCAAGGTCCGGGACATCAACGAGTTCATCCATAATTCCCTGGATATAAAACAAGAGCATCTGGGGCCTCTGCCCTACCGAGTCACCTACCATGATCCCTGCCATCTGGTACGCGGTCAGGGGATCAGCGCGGAGCCCAGGAACCTTTTGCGGCGGATACCCGGCATCGAATTCAAGGAACTGACCGAGGCAGCGGTCTGCTGCGGCAGCGCCGGCAGCTACTGCCTGACCCATTACGACACGGCCATCAAGATCAACAACCACAAGGTCCGGCATATCCGGGAGGCCGGAGTCGACATGGTGGCCACGGCCTGCCCTACATGCGTGATGCATATTCAGGATAATCTCCTCCAGCACAATTCCCCGGAGGATGTCCGCTTCGTGGTCGAGATTCTGGCCGATTCCCTGCGGGCAGCCGGGACCATCTGACCGGCATCGCTAAACCGGGCTGGCCAGCCGCAGCAAATCTGTAAGCTCGTCATTTCAGCAAGGCAATGCCACTGTCTGTGAAGACGGCAAGGCCAGCTGAGGACGAAGGGGAGTGGGCCGTCCCCCCTCGCTCGAGAGGGGGGACGCATCCCGGGCAATCTACAAGGCAAGCAGCCTCTTGATCCCGGAAAAGAGCGCATCGCCACCGGGATAGGCGCTGACCTTCCGGACATCTTCCAGTTTCTGCAGCTGTTTGACCACCTGTTCCAGCTTCTCCTGCTCGTCAACCTGCAGCCACATCCTGCTCTGCCGGCCTGCCTCATCGGGCAGACAGAGGATTTTCTCCAGATTGTACGCCCGGCGGGAAAAAAGACCGCAGATATGTGACATCACACCGGGATGATTGTTGACAGTCAGTTCCAGCACCGCCATCCTGCCTCTTTCGGTCTTTCCGGCCTCTCTATCCTTCGACATTGTAGCCTCCTATCATCGTCGTATTGGCGGCCCCCGGCGGGACCATCGGGAAGACATCCTCATCGATACCGATGGGTATATTGATCAGACAGGGCCCCGGCTCCCGAAATGCCGCGGCAAGTTGTCCCTGCGGATCATCTTCGCATCGAATATCGAAAGCCCGCATGCCGAATCCCCGGGCAATGGCCGGAAAATCGATGCTGATCCGGTATTCAGAGGCAAAGCGATGCCCTTCATAGAAAAGGTCCTGCTGCTGTCGGACCAGCCCCAGCGAATTGTTGTTCAAGACAATTATCCTGACATTGACCCGCTGCTCCACCGCCGTGGCCAATTCCTGGATGTTCATCTGCAGACTGCCGTCGCCGGTAAAGCAGACCACCTGCCGGTCCGGGCAGGCCAGGGCCGCGCCGATGGCCGTAGGCAGACCGAAGCCCATGGTGCCGAGCCCTCCCGAAGTGAGAAACTGCCGGGGTCTGGCAAAGGGATAGACCTGGGCCGTCCACATCTGATGCTTGCCGACATCGGTAACGATAACGGCCTGATCATCAAGCAGTCCGGCAATTTGCGTGATCCGGGCCTGGGGACTTTCCGGAGACAATCCATCCGGCCCGACCAGCGGATAGGTCTTCTGCAGCAGCGCAACCCTGCTCAGCCATGCCTGCCGTCTGCGGGGCCTGATCAGCTGAGCCAGCCTCGAAAGTCCCTGCCGGACATCACCGGTCAGGGCCAGGTCGGCCGTTTTGAGCTTGCTGATCTCACTGGGGTCAATATCCATATGGATAACGCGTGCCGCCGGACAGAATTCCGCTATTCTGCCGGTGGCACGGTCGTCAAAGCGGACTCCGGCTGCAATCAGCAGGTCGCATTCCTCCAGGGCAAGATTTGTGGCACGGGAGGCATGCATGCCGAGCATCCCCAGATTGAGCGGATGCCCAGCCGGGACCGTCCCCAGGCCCATCAAGGTCATTGCAACCGGGATCGTCCCCGTCTCGGCCAGGCGCAACACGGCGGAAGCCGCCCCGGCATGGATTATCCCACCCCCGATATAAAGCATCGGCCGCTCTGCGCTCTCAAGCATCTCCACAGCCTGGGCAAGCATCCCGGTTTCACTGACGGGAATCGCCCCTGGCCGTCCCGGCTCAGGCCAGAGGCTGAAATCGATGACCTCAGATTGCACGTCTTTCGGTATATCGATAAGCACCGGACCCGGCCGACCCGAGACGGCAATCCGGAAGGCTTCCGGGACCACCTGCAGCAGTTCGGCCGCCGAGCGGACCAGAAAATTGTGTTTGGTGACCGGGATGGACATGCCGTAGGTATCGACCTCCTGAAAGGCATCGGTTCCGATCAGCGGGCAGGGTACCTGGCCGGTGATGCAGACGATGGGAATTGAATCGAGATAGGCGTCGGCGACAGCGGTCAGGATATTGGTTGCCCCCGGACCGGAAGTCGCGAAACAGACCCCCGGCAGGCCGGTGGAACGTGCCATTCCCTGGGCGATAAAACCGGCCCCCTGCTCATGACGCGCCAGGATGTGCCTGATCTTCCTGCTCCGATTGAGCGCATCGTACAGGGGCAGGTTGGCGCCGCCGGGAATGCCGGCAAGAGTGGTTATTCCCTGGCGCTCGAGCAGCTCGATGATGATGCCGGCCCCGTTCATGGTGTACATGGACTTTTCCTCCTGTGGTGTTTTTCCCGGGCAGCGGTCCGACAGGAAAAAAAAACCCCCGCCGGCTTGCGCCGACAGGGGTTAGAATGATTTATGACTGATCTCTTCCCGTTATGGCGCTCCGCTCCCTGAATCGCAGACGACCACCACCAGCATGCAGGCAAATGCCTGACTGCAGGAAACGTTCTTCATAATGATGGAGGCAATACGGTCCATGCTTTATCCTTAACGGGTTGAATGCGTCAACTTCTACGCATTGATATGTAACCGCTTAGCAGAATCAGGTATCCGTGTCAAGGTATTTTCCGCTCACACTATATCTGACTTTGACCTTCTATCTCGTCAATGAGGTGTTTCCACAATCGCTCTTTTCCCTCATCATCCATATCTTTAAACTCCACCGCAAACATGTCTTCCGCGGTTCTGACAACCTTTCCTGTTACGTCGAATTCATCTGCTGAATTCGTATGATCCTTAAACAGGATCTTGATCGAAACCTCTTCATTTTCCGAAACCGGCGTCCCCGGCTTCGCTATGGCGCAACCGCTTGTAGACAGATTGAGGATTCTGCCCTCCCCCTCCTGCTCATTTATAGTGTAGACAACAGGCAGACGGTTCACAGTGAGACGGATTCCGTTGCGCTTCGCTGTATGCAGCAGCCGCTCTTCGGCCTCCTCAAGGGTTGACACATAAATGGGACAGTATCCGCATATCCGCGATGACAGATTTCTGACCTGCTTATACAGCAGGCTTCTCCGGTTTATCACGCGGACAATTTCTCCGGCTCCATTTGAAATAAGGTAATTCATTATCTTTCTAAAAACGCTTATTCCGCTGATATGCATCAGACTGCACTGTGAAAAATCAGATATCACATCAAAACCGGGTGTCAGATCCGCCACACAGAACCGGATATCGGTATACAGTTTCTTCAGATCCTCCTTCACCGCCCGGCCGGTAAAGGTTAGATGCAATCTGTTTTTACCGATATTGGCCTTTACATTCATTTTCATAGATTCCCTCTATGTTTCATGATGCGAAATCATATGTGACTGCCGACAACATCTCATCTGCGCTCCCGTTATTATAAAAGAGTGTATCATTCCCGGCGCAGATAAAAAAGCCCTCATTTTATAGCAACTACGACAAAATATCCCATAAAACCGAGCTCCTGATTCGATCAGGCGTCAGGCAGATTGCCGGAAAAAGATCACCTTTTGCCGATCGCCTGACTGATTTCACCAGCGGCAAGCCAGACTGGGCACCGGAAGCAGTAAGGGGGAAATAGGCAAAAAACGCAGAAAATACATAACAATTTTGCCTGCAGGCAGGTGGGGACGAAGACGTTGTGTCAAAAACCGCCTATTGCCTGCACAGAGGCATCCTGCTTCGCCTTGAGAGACCAGATCCGCGGCATGGTTTCACCAGCTATAAATTCCATTGATGGTATATGTCGATACATTCCCGGAAATATCGGCGGATAACCACCCTTCTCAAGTCTCGGTTTTGGTCGTTTTCCACCATTCCTATCTATAAAATGGATAAGAAGAATTTATTTATACACCACATAACGGATAATTATAATTTTTTCCAGCTGTGGTGCGGCTTTTGCTGACGAGAGACAAATTTGGTCCCGCAACAAGACGCATCCTGGCAAAAAATGAGAACAGGGAGGCAGGAAATTCATACAAATATTGTATTATTGAATTGTTACGAAAATCACTCTCATCATTAAGGGTGATGTGTCAGTCTTTTATTTGATAATCTGTCCTGCCATGTGCTAGTGTGACGCAGCAATCAGGCTCAGGGGTGTCTGTTGCGCGGATGGAGAGGTGTCCTTCTCGGGATCATCAATGAGCCCGCAGACAGACTGCCGCAAAACAAACCGATAACTCATCAAAGGTGGTAACATGACAAGAAAAAGTGCTATGGCGGTGATGTTGACTCTTTGTCTTTCGCTCCCCGGGATTTCCCGGGCGGCCAATGTTAAACTCGGGTTCATTAACTCGATAACGGGCCCTGAGGCGCCTATCGGCGAAAATATTACAAACGGCGTCACTCTGGCTATTGAGGATCTGGAAAAAAAAGGCATTCACGTTGAACTTCTCAAACAAGACGACACCGGTAAGCCGCAGATCTCCATGAGCGCCATGGAAGAACTGGCCGGCAAGGGTGTTGCAGGCGTAGTCGGGCCCTACACCTCGGCCTGCGCCAACGCGGTTGCGAAACTTGCTGATAAATATAAGGTCCCCGAGGTCATCCCTGCTGCGGCAAAAGAGGATATTACCCGCCAGGGCAATACCTGGGTCTACCGGATGAACGCTCCGGCCGACAAATACGCTTCGGTCATCATGGACGCGGCCATGGCTCTGGGCAAACCGAAGACCATCGCCTTCATCTATGAAAACACCGATTTCGGGACCTCAACCACCGACTCTGCCAAAGAATATGCCCAAAAGCTGGGACTCAAGGTTGTCGCCAATGAGCCCTATTCCAAAGGCTCCCCCGATTACCGCTCAACCCTGACCAAAATCAAGGGGAATAATCCCGACCTGGTCTTCATGGTCTCTTACGTTGCCGATGCCATTCTCCTTATGCGCCAGGCCCGGGAAGTCGGACTGCAGCCCCATGCCTTTTTGGGCGGCGGAGCCGGTTTTACAACAGCCCAATTTGCCAATGAAGCCAATATCTCCAACTACGTCATGACCAGCACCCAGTGGACCAAGGATGTAAAGTGGCCGGGCGCCAAGGACTTCTTTGATCGTTACATGGCCAAATTCGGCAAGGAACCCACCTATCATGCCGCCTGCGCCTATGAATCAATGAGAATCCTGGCTGAAACTGCCGCTGCGGCCGATGGCGACCGTGAAAAAACCCGTGCAGGCCTGAAAAACGGCAAATGGGACGGTATTATGGGCAACGTGCAGTTTGCCGACTATGACGGCTTCACCAACCAGAACAATCATCAGATGCTGGTTCAGCAGATCCAGCATGGCAATTACGAGACTGTTTATCCATCGGAATTCGCTACAAAGAAGGCTGTTTACCCATTCCCTCGCTGGAAATAGAATCATTCCGGCTGACGAAGCTTCTCCCCGTCAGCCGGATTTTTTTATTGTTGCGATTTTTTTATTCTCTTCAATAACTTATCGGAAATGTAACTCATGACCATATTTCTGCAATCCTTAATCAGCGGTATTTTGATAGGAGGTGTCTATGCCCTGATCGGCATCGGCCTGTCTATCATATTCGGCGTAATGAGGGTCATCAATTTCGCCCACGGCGATATCCTGATGATCGGCATGTACCTCACCTATGAGCTGTTCACCCTGTTGCAGATCGACCCCTTCGTCTCGATCCTCATTTCCATTCCCATTATGTTCCTCTACGGCGGGCTGCTGCAGAAAATCTTCATCAACCGGATTCAGGGGGCGCTTCCGCAGAACCAGATCCTGCTTACCATCGGTCTGGGGCTGGTGATGAGCAACACCATGATGCTGGTCTACACGTCGGATTACAAGATCCTGACCACATCCTACTCTTCCGACAGCTTCAAAGTTCTTCAGTCCGTCATCAACCCCGATAAGTTCGAATCACTCTACAACAAGGGAAACCAGCTCTATGCCAAGGCGATTGCAGCTCCCCGCGACAAGGCAGCGGAGCTTCTCGATGCAGCCGATAAAAAGTACACAGAGGCCCTCACGATAAAGGGAGACCAGTTCCGGGGAATGAATAACCTGGGAGTTTCACTGGCAACCCTGGCTGGCCTCAGGTCGGGACAGGAGACGGATCGTCTCTTCAATCAGGCCGACGAGCAATTTTCCAAGGCCGCCTCCCTTAGCGACGACGATTTTGAGGTTCTCTACAACTGGGGCTGCTCCCTGGCCGCCCATGCGGCAACCAGGACCGGTCCCGAGGCAGACAGCCTCTTCGCCAAAGCCGCCGATAAATTCAAGACGGCAGCCGACTCGCGCCCCGACAGCTTTGAGCTTTTCAGCGCCTGGGCCGCGACCCTGGACAGGCAGGCCCGATTAAAGCAGGGGAACGAGGCAGACAGCCTCTACACCGAGGCCTACGAAAAATACCTGACGGCCAAAGAGAATATGCCGACCCGCGAGGCAGCGAAGGCCGGTCAGCCGGCAAAGACCATCCCCGAAATGCAATCGCAACTGGCCGCAGCATACGGGAATTATGTCCACGCCTTCAGGATCAAATCCGACGGCCATGATGCCGGACTCTCGGTGTCCACGCCTCTTGCGATCTCCTTTGCCATAACCATGATCATCACCATTATCCTCTACTGGTTCCTGATGAAGACCGACACTGGCCAGGCCATCCGGGCAACCGCCCAGGACCGGGATGCCGCCCAGCTCATGGGGATCAACGTCAGGAAAATGGCGATCATCGCCTTCGGCATCGGCTCGGCCCTGGCGGGAACGGCAGGGGCGCTGGTCTCGCCCACCTACTATATCTTTCCCCAGATCGGCAGTATGTTCACCCTCAAGGCCTTCGTCATCACGGTTCTGGGGGGCATGGGCAGCATCTTCGGCGCCACCCTGGGAGGCATCATCATCGGCATCGCCGAATCCATGGGGGCCGTCTATATCTCCAGCGGCTGGAAAGATGTGGTGGTCTTTATCCTGTTTCTGCTGGTGCTCCTCTTCAAACCCGCAGGGCTCATGGGCAAATCAAAAATGTAACAAGGGCAGCCATACATGAAAATTTTCAGAAACATGCATAATTCCGGCTTTTCGCCGCTCTCGGTGATCTCGGCTGCGGCTATCCTTTCGCTCCTGCTGGCGTTTCCCCTTTTCGTGAAGACTCCCTATATCCTTCACATGATGATCCTGTTTTTCCTGAGCATCATCATGGGGGAGAGCTGGAATATCCTGGGCGGCTATACCGGTCAGTATTCGGTCGGCCATGCCGCCTATTTCGGGGTCGGGGCCTACACCACCATGATGCTCATGCAGTTCAAGCAGATTCCTCCCTGGTTCGGGATGTGGGCGGGGATGGTTATGGTGGTTGTGGTCGCCCTGATGATCGGCTCCATCTGCTTCCGCCTGCGGGGTCCCTATTTCGTCCTCGCCTCCATCGCCGTTGCCGAGATCATCAGGCTGAGCGCCATGAATCTGAAGGACATAACCAACGGCGCCGAAGGCATCCTGGCAACCGAGATCATGCCGCTTAAGATCGGCGGCCTGGTCGTCACCGATTTCCTGACCAAGGTCCCCTTCTATTACATCGGCCTGGCCTTTACGCTGATCACCATTCTGGCGAACTATCTGGTTCAGCATTCCAAGCTGGGTTACTACTTTCAGGCCATCCGCGAGGATCAGGATGCGGCCCACTCCCTGGGCATCAATCTGACGGTCTACAAGAATATCGCCCTTGCCATCTCGGCTGTACTGACCTCTCTGGCCGGAAGCTTCTACGCCATTTACGTGGGCTTCATCGATCCCCCCACCGTTCTGGGCCTCGATACCTCGGTGCAGATCGTGCTGATCTGCATAATCGGCGGTATCGGCACCATCATGGGACCGGTCATCGGCTCTTTGGTCCTGGTCCCGCTCTCCGAGGCCCTGAGGACCAATATGATCGCCCACGGGATCTTCATGACCGGACTCGTATCCGAACAATCGGCGGCAGGCACCTTCCTGAAGGAGAACCTGGGCCATGCCCATGCCCTGATCTACGGCATCCTGGTGGTAGTCGTGATCCTCTTTATGCCGGACGGGGTCCTGGGCTTCATCAAAAAGCTGACACAAAAAAAGATGCGGTGAGACAATGACTTCTTCGATATCATGCAAGAGCGGGAATGAGCATATCCCCCTGCAAAGACCAATTTCTGCAACGATGCGGACAGGGGAGGATGCCTGATGGCGATACTTGAAATTATCAACGTCAGCAAGTTCTTCGGCGGCCTGGCCGCCAATTCCGACGTCTCCTTCACCATGGACGAGGGAATGATCATGGGTCTTATCGGCCCAAACGGCGCCGGCAAGACCACGCTGTTCAACTGCATAACCGGCTATTACCCGCCCTCCCGCGGCGACATCCTGTTCAAGGGCAGGAAGATGAACGGGCTGCAGCCGGACAAGGTCTGCAAACTCGGCATGGCCCGGACCTGGCAGAAGGTGCGGCCGCTGGCCAAGCTTTCGGTTATCGACAATGTGATGGTGGGCGCCCTCTGCAGGACGGGCTCCCTCGCCCTGGCGCGGGACATCGCCCATGAGATGCTGGCCGTGGTCGGCCTGACCCAAAAGGATAATTTCATTGCCGGAGGGCTCACCATCGGCGAGAGAAAGAAACTTGAGGTCGCCAGGGTGCTCGCCACCAAGCCTTCGATGCTGCTGCTCGATGAGGTCATGGGCGGCCTGAATCCGGCTGAAAGCGAGGATATCATCCAGCTGATCCTCAATATCAAGAAACAGGGGCTTACCCAGATGGTGATCGAGCACGACATGAAGGCGATCATGCGGATCTCGGACCGGATCGTGGTGATCAACTCGGGTAAGAAGCTGATGGAGGGCAACCCTGAAGAGGTCGTCACCAACCCTGCCGTCATCGAGGCCTACCTTGGCCCGGAGAACTAACCCTACAAGAAGTATTGGTACATACGCGAGGTGTCATGCTTACGATCAGCAAACTGAATTTCAGCTACGGAGATATGCAGGTCCTCTGGGATATCGACCTTGAGGTCCATAAAGGGGAAATCGTTACCGTCGTCGGCAGCAACGGGGCAGGCAAATCCACAACCCTGAAAAATATCTCGCGCCTGGTGAAATGGGATACCAACAGGGGGGGGACCATCACCTTCAACGGGGTCAATCTCGCCAAGCTGGAATCCCATGAGGTGGTCGGACACGGGATTGTTCAGGTCCCCGAAGGGCGCAAGATTTTTCCTGAGATGACCGTCCTGGAAAATCTCAGGATGGGATCGTTTCTGAAAAGCTGCCGCAAGGACAGGCAGGCCAATATCGAGAAAGTCTTCAGCCTTTTCCCGCGCCTGAAGGAGCGGGAAAAGCAGTTGGGCGGGACCATGTCCGGAGGGGAGCAGCAGATGCTGGCCATCGGCCGCGGCCTGATGGCGAACCCGAAGCTCCTCCTGCTGGACGAGCCTTCCCTGGGCCTCTCTCCCCTCTTCGTCAAGAATATCTTTGAGATCATAAAGGAGATCAACCGGCAGGGCGTAACCATCCTGCTGGTTGAACAGAATGTCTTCCAATCCCTGAATATCGCCCATCGCGCCTATGTCCTCGAGACAGGACGCGTGGTCCTGACCGGCGAGGGCAAGGAACTTCTGAACAACGATCATGTAAAGAAGGCCTTTCTGGGCAGGTAGGACGCGTTCGATCTCAACAGTGCTGAGATCAGCCGCCGCAGAGGCAGGTTCCTTCTGAAGAGATCTCTGTCAAATCCTGCCTTCGAGAATATCCAGACCGAAGGCTGAGGCCCGCTGCATCTCGTTCGGGCGTCTCTGAATGGCCCCGGCCTTATCGACACTCCTTACCACCAAAGAACCGCCGAAGGGAATATTCACGGCATCGAAAAAGCATTTGGCGATAAGCAGGCTGGCGTCGAAGACCTTTTCACCCTTGGTTGCCGCAGTGGCAAGTAGATAGGCCTTGCGATCCTCACCCTGGCGAAAGGACGTTGCCAGGAGATATTTCCGGCTCCAGCGGGCCTGAAAGCGGTCGATAAAGGTCTTGCATTGCGCTGTCGGACCATAGAAGTAGACCGGGCTGACCAGAAAGAGCCGATCGGCGGCATCCACCTTTTCGTACAAACTGTCCATATCGTCCCTGATCACGCAGACTCCGGTCTTCTCGCAGCCGCCGCAGCTCTGACAGGGAGAGATTTTCAACTTGCTGAGCTGGATAGAGTCGATTGTATGAGCCGGCTGCTGTTCCAGTTCCCGGACCACGGTCCGGACCAGGGTCTCGCTGTTACCGTTCCGGCGTGGACTTCCTAAGATTACGAGAATATTCATATTCACCTCATGTATTGGAACCCGTTATACGAAAGTCATATTTGAATCGCGGCCCCGCCATTCAAACATGACAAGCTTTCATAATTTGTTGCGGCCGGCAGGAGTGGGCGCCATGCTGGCTACTGCCAGTATCGGTAAAAATGATGTACGGGACCATGCCCATGGCCCACCGTATACGAGCCCCCTGCCAGGATGGCACCATGCAGATAGTCCTCGGCCTTTTGAACCGCGGCAGGGAGCGCCAGACCCCGGGCTGAAAAGGCGGCGATGGCGGCGGAAAGGGTACAGCCGGTGCCGTGCGTGTTCTTCGTCTCCAGTCGCTGGTTTTCGAAGGTGGTGATTGCGCCGGTGGACCTGTCATACAGGACATCGACGAGCTCTCCGCCCTGCAGATGCCCCGCCTTCATCAGTACCGACAGGGAAAACTCCCGAGCCATCTGGCGGGCTGCATCGGCTAGGTCGCCGCCGATGGCGGTGCCGCCCAGGAGGATTTCTGCCTCGGGGATGTTGGGGGTCAGCAGACGTATCAGCGGAAAGAGATGGTCTTTCATGGCCAAGACCAAGTCGCCTGAGGCCAGAGGATCGCCGCTGGTGGCAACCATCACCGGATCCAGGACGACGGGAGAACGGTGAAAGGGACGGAGTGACGCCGCAACCCTGGCCACCGTCTCCGCCGAGTACAGCATGCCGATTTTAATCCCGTCGGCGCCGATATCGTCCAGTACTGCCTTGATCTGCGCGTCAATCACGGTAGCGGGAACAGGGTGGATTGCGGTAACGCCCACGGTATTCTGGGCCGTCACCGCCGTGATCACGCTCATGCCGTAGCATCCGCAAGCCGCGATGGTCTTGAGATCAGCCTGAACCCCGGCCCCACCGCCGCTGTCGGAGCCGGCTATGGTCAAGATCCGTGTGTATTTCTTCATGGCATACTATAAAGCAGGAAGGCCTGCCGGAGTGAATCGGCAGGCCTTCACGGTCCTTCTGTCTTTGCTGGAATGCGAAAAATCTACCAGCCAAAGGTCAAATAATCGTGTATCGAGTTTGCCGCCTGCCGGCCGGCACCCATGGCCAGAATGACGGTGGCCGCCCCGGTAACGATATCGCCGCCGGCCCATACGCCCTTCTTGGTTGTCTTGCCGGTGGCCTGATCAGTGATGATATAGCCCCATTTATTCAGCTTCATATCGGCCGTCTCACTGGTCAGCAGGGGATTGGCACCCGAACCGACGGCGACGATGCACAGATCGCAGTCAAGCATGAATTCCGATCCCTTTACCGCCACCGGACGCCGCCTTCCGGAACTGTCCGGCTCGCCCAGTTCCATGCGGAGGCACTCCATACCGGTCAGACGGCCCTGGTCGTTGCCGATGTAACGGGTGGGATTGGTCAGCAGGAACAGTTCGATCCCCTCCTCCTGGGCATGATGGATCTCGGCGCCCCTGGCAGGCATCTCCTCCCGCGAACGCCGGTAGACGATTTTGACGCTCTCGGCGCCAAGACGCATGGCCGTCCTGGCCGAGTCCATGGCCACGTTTCCAGCGCCCAGGACCACCACGTTTTTCCCCTTCGGGATGGGGGTGTCCACATCGGGGTATTTATAGGCCTTCATCAGATTGGCCCGGGTCAGGTATTCATTGGCCGAGAGGATGCCGACATAATTCTCTCCCGGTATATTGAGAAATTTCGGAAGTCCGGCACCGACACCCACATAAATGGCATCATAGCCCTCGGCAAACAGTTCATCCAGGGAGACGGTCCGGCCGACCACTGCATTGCACACGACCTTCACTCCCAGTCTTTCAAGAAAACTGACCTCGTTGGCGACAATGGCCTTGGGCAGGCGGAACTCGGGGATACCGTAGACCAAAACACCGCCCGGCTTGTGGAAGGCCTCCAGGATGGTGACATCATGGCCCTTGGTGATGAGGTCGCCCGCGACGGTGAGCCCGGACGGACCCGAGCCGACCACGGCCACCTTTTTGCCCGTCGGCGGCTGTTTGGGCGGCAACTCCCCTGTACCATGCTCGCGCTCATAATCGGCGCAGAAGCGTTCCAGGTTGCCGATGGCCACAGGCTCGCCCTTTTTGCCGACGATGCAATTGCCTTCGCACTGGATCTCCTGAGGGCAGACCCGGCCGCAGACTGCGGGCAGCGCATTCTGCTGCCAGAGGCTCCTGATGGCCGCAGTCATGTCTCCCTGGGCAATCAGATCAATAAATGCGGGGATATTGACCCCTACAGGACAGCCGGTCATACAGCCCGGCTTTTTACACTGCAGGCAGCGTTCGGCCTCTTCCTGGGCCATCTTGACCGTGTAGCCAGTGGGGACCTCCAGAAAATTCCGGGCTCTGACCTTCGGGTCCTGCTCAGGCATCGCTACTCTGGATTTTTTTTCTGTCTTCTCAATCTTATCGGCCATTTTATTCTCCATATGAATACACTCGGTTCAGCGAGTGGGATAATCCCTATAAGGTATGTCCTTCCCTTTCCCGCTCAGAAAGCCTACTTGGCGTCGCGGATCAGACAGAATTTGCTGTGGCATTCCTTCTCTTCCTCCTGATAGGCCCGCAGCCTCATGATCAGTTCATCAAAATCCACCAGATGACCGTCAAATTCAGGACCGTCCACGCAGGCGAATTTTGTCTCACCGCCAACCGTCACCCTGCAGCCGCCGCACATGCCGGTGCCGTCGACCATGATTGGATTCAGGCTCACCATGGTGGCCACATTGTACTGCTTGGTAATGTTGCTCACCGCCTTCATCATGGGGACCGGACCAATGCCCACAACCAGTTTCACATCACCCTGCTTCAACACGTCTTCCATAACCTGGGTGACAAAACCGTGATGGCCGTAGGAGCCATCGTCGGTGCAGACGCGCAGATCATTGGATGCATTGCGCATCTCGTCTTCCAGAATCAGCAGATCCTTGTTCCGGGCGCCGATAATGCAGGTGACATCGTTGCCGACCTGCTTGAGCCCGCGGGTGATCGGATGCAGCACCGCTACACCCGTGCCGCCGCCGATACAGATGACCTTGCCCACCTTTTCGAGATGGGTGGCCTTTCCCAGAGGGCCGATGACATCCTGATAGGAATCCCCTTCCTGCAGTGTCTTAAAGAGGGCTGTTGATTTCCCGACTACCATATATATGATGGTGATGGTTCCCTTAACCGGATCGGTATCGGCCATGGTAAGAGGAATCCGCTCACCATCTTCATTGGCTTTCAAAATTACGAACTGACCGGGGCGGGCCTTCTTGGCAATGAGAGGTGCCTCAATTTCATTGAGAATCACAGTCCCTCCAGTCATTTCCTTACGTCGCACAATCTTGAACATTTTTCTCTCCATGATAAAAATTTCGTTGTTTTCTACAGGTAAGAGCATTCCTGATGTGGACAATCATACATCGCGCAGATAATCACAAGTTCAGTATTAAATCAACCCTAAATTATCGGGATGTAACTGACAATCCGACAATATTATCACCTCGGCGGGCCCGTATACACTTCGCGCGCCTCTTCCTGTTTCGGCGATGAGCACTATTCCGCACCCAGGGCTCCGAAACTTAGCACAAAATGAAATTTTTTACCCGGACTTCTTCCTGTGCTTTTCCGATACAAAGGCCCAATTGAGCCAGACCAAAACCGCGGCCATCCTTCCTCGACCAGTCAGAGCCGCATCTGCCAGGGCCGGTTAGCAAGAAATCACCGGAGACCCCGGATATGACACCCATGGACGTTCAGGCCAATTTGAAGAGCCTCAGCGATGAGGACTGACAGATCGTACGATCCTGATTCATACCCCCTGGCCTCTCATCGGCTGCCGGGAAGAGCCATTGCTTTTGCTGTTGACGGGATTGGCGTGAGCAGTTTATATGAAGGCTTTCTCAGAAGCAGCCTCGCCATACTGAAATGACGAGCTTTCATATTTTGTCGTGACCGGCCAATCCGGTCCAGCCATGCTGGTTTAGCGGCATACTAAAAAGGAGGATTGTGCCCCATGTTCCAAGGAATGCTTCAACCGATGCATCTGCTTGTTATTCTGGTAGTCGTTCTGATTATCTTCGGCCCGGGCAAACTGCCTGAAATCGGAGGTGGACTTGCCAAGAGCATAAAATCATTTAAAAAAATGATGAATGAAGAAGAAACCTCAACTACTCAGAAGGACGGAAAGAAAGAATAGCCGTCACCGCCCAGGGCCTCTCGGCTGAATAAAGCGGCGACAATACGGGCTCAAACAGCTTCAGCTCCGTATTGTCTGGCTCGTCCCTCCCGGACTTAAAGAAGGACATTTTTCCGTGGTCAAAACAAGGTAACAGGTGCGGTTTTATGGGCATAAAAATACTGCTCATCATTGTGGCAACCAGCGTCTGGGTCTACTTCGACGCCCGGCTCATCAGGGCCAGAAGCCAACCGGTCCGTGGTATTTTCAATCCCGGGCCCTCCAGGTGGATGCTCTTCTGCCTGCTCTTCTGGGTTATTGGTTTTCCCCTCTACCTCATTCATCGAAAAAAGGTTAAAGAAGCCGCCGATGCTTTCTATCTGGGCGAGGTGATGAAATTCAGCAATAAGACCCATTGAATTTCTCTCCCCGACCCTTGTCTGATCGCCAGGACTGCGACGGGCAGGATTGGCCTTGAAGGACCGAAGCCTATATGCTATTGTCCTTTGCTCGCTTACCCCGGGCCGTCCGGGGAGGCACAATACGGCCGCATATCCCGGCGCACCTCGAAGAGATGTAAAACACACCATCATGCTGCCCTTTACAACCTTAGCACCATTTTTTCTAGCCTCCGTCCTACTGGCCCTGGCGCCCGGGCCGGACAATATCTTCATCCTGACCCAATCGGCCCTGCGGGGTAGAACAGCGGGGCTTGCCGTGACCCTGGGGAACTGCACCGGACTCATCGTCCACACCACCGCCGTGGCCGCAGGCATCGCCGTCATCTTCCAGACCTCCGTCCTGGCCTTTACCGCCCTGAAAGCCCTGGGGGCCTGCTATCTTCTCTACCTGGCCTGGAAGGTCTTCCGCGCATCGCCGGCTTCGCTCGCCATGGGCAAACGCTCCGAGGCGCCGCTTCTGAAACTCTACCGGCGCGGCATCATCATGAATATCACCAACCCCAAGGTCTCAATCTTCTTTCTGGCCTTCCTGCCGCAGTTCGCCGATCCCAGCCGCGGCAGCCCTCTGACGCTGCAGATCGTTCTGTTAGGCGGGGTATTCATTGTCGCCACCATCCTGGTATTCGGCGGGATAGCGCTGCTGGCCGGGACCCTGGGCGAACGGCTCAACCGGTCAGCGAGGATACAGCAGGCCATAAGCAGATTTGCTGGGCTCATCTTCATAACTCTCGCCGTCAAGCTCCTGACGACGCGGCGATAACCCCGCAGTCTCTCATAAGCGGTTACGTGGAATCATGAGAAATTTCACCGCAGGCAGAATGCCATTTTAAAGATAAAATCTTGAGTATAACGACGAGATTGGCCGAAAGGACAATTATTAAGGGAGTCTAAACAGGAAACTCATCCGAAGGGGAAGAACGATGTCAGAATTTCATAATGTTAGAGTGACTAAAAAAGCAAATGTCTATTTTGACGGCAAGGTAACCAGCAGGACGATAACCTTCGCCGACGGCAGCCGGAAAACCCTGGGCATCATGGTGCCCGGCGACTACCGCTTCAACACCGACGCGGCGGAGGTTATGGAGATCATTGCAGGCTCACTGCAGGTCCAGCTGCCGGGCTCGGAGCTGTGGCAGACCTTTGAGGACGGTTCATCCTTCGAGGTCCCGGCCAAATCGGCCTTCAGCCTGAAGGTATCCCGGCTTACCGACTACTGCTGCTCCTACCTGAAATAATCCGGACAGCGGCCAGGACCTTGTCCCGATAAACAAAAGTCATTCGATGGTTATGGCTTTATCGTCAATAAGGACAAAGGCCCTTTCTCCGACTGCGGGACTTATCCGGGAATACTCAGGCAGGGAGAGGAAGAGATGCACGGACAGGCCGATATCGACGGTCAGCCTGATACGGTCGTTTTCAGCAGCGATGATCGCCACCGTCCCGGGCAGCAGATTGGCCGGTCCCCTGCAGGTTCCGGGTTCTCGTGTAAAATGAAGGTGATCCGGATTGAGAAAAAGGCGGATATTCCGGGCACCGGCGAAGGCCCCGGAAACCGGGACCCGGATCCTTATGTCGTTCTGCAGACTGCAAACCACTCTGTTTTCAGCCTGCCCGACGACTGTGGCCATAAAGACATTGTCGCGGGGCAGATCGGAGAGCCGCCCGTCTTTCATAATCAGGCTGTGTCTGGACATCCTCCGGGCCTGGGAATGCGAATGGGTGGCAAAGATGACGGATATCCCGTTCTCCCTGTTAGCCCGCTCCAGGATGTCCAGGATCACCCCCAGATTCTCGGCATCGACATTGGCCGTGGGCTCATCACAGAGCAGGACCCGGGGCCGGACCACCAGGGCTCGGGCCAGGGCCACCCGCTTGGTCTCGCCGCCGGACAAGGTCTGGGCCTGGGCATGAAAGAAATCCTCCATGCCGACCTGGGCCAAGGCCTCTTCGATCAGGATTTTTCGCTTTTTTCTCTCAATTTTTCTGACTTTCAGACCGAAATCCAGGTTCTTCCAGACCGCGCCGGTGAAGAGAATCGGATACTGATCCAGCAGCACCACCTGACGGCGAAGCGGGAGCAGCGACCGTTCACTGTAGCGGACCGGACTCGAACGGAAGCTGATCCTGCCGGTGCTGGGCGCATCAAGAAAAGCAAGCAGGTGCAGAAGGGTGGTCTTGCCTGCACCGTTGGGACCGATCAGGCTGTATATCTTCCCTGCCGGGACGGCGAGTGAAGGAATATCGAGGATGGTCCGCCTGCCATGGACCCGGGTCACCTCCTTAAGTTCATAGAGCATCGGAGCGTCCCTGCACGACGTGAAAGAGGA
Organism: Desulfocapsaceae bacterium; assembly: GCA_031292275.1. Classification (GTDB taxonomy): domain Bacteria; phylum Desulfobacterota; class Desulfobulbia; order Desulfobulbales; family Desulfocapsaceae; genus CAIUQR01. The sequence continues at coordinate 28,349 of JARLHL010000041.1, forward strand.
TATTGATGCCGAAGGCAAATCCCATAAGAATAATACCCAGGGCCACTGCCAGCACGAATTCCCCCTTGTCATACTCCAGGGCCATGGCCGTGGTCATGGTCCGGGTAAAGCCTTTGGCGTTACCTCCCAGCATCATGCTGATGCCGATCTCGGCAATCACCCTGCCGAAGGCGGCAATCACCGCAGCGATAACGCCGAAACGGGCCTCTTTGAAGATGAGCCAGGCAGCCTGGTAGCGATTGGCCCCCAGGGTCAGGGCCGTGAGGCGGTAGCGCGTATCGATCCTGTTGATGGCCGCTATTGTCATCACGGTAATCACCGGGACAATCAGGATAATCTGACCGATGACCATGGCCGTCTGGGTGTAGAGAAGATCGAGGACCCCAAGGACTCCCCTGCGGGAGAGGAAAGAATAGACGACAAGACCTATGACCACCGTCGGCAGGGCCAGCAGGGTGTTAAGACAGGTTATCACCAGACGTTTGCCGGGAAAGGTGGTGAAGGATATCACGAAACCGAGGGGAAGCCCGATCAGGGCCGCCAGCAGTGTAGCCATGCCGCTGACCTTCAGCGAACAGCTGACGATCACGAGCAGTTCATGGTCGCAGGACAGCAGGAGCAAAAAAGCCGACCTGAAACTATCGAGGAGCAGATCCATTCATCACTGCGGCAAGGAAGTCATATAAAAGCTCCCCTGGAGCTGAGCTCCCGCCATGCCGAAGAGAGGAGTTTTCATACTGTGCCGTGGCCGGTCATCCTGGTCCCGCCGTCCTGTTTCTTCTGAAAGCGGGCAGCGGCGCCTTTCCTGAAGCGGTACCGCCGCCCATGTCTTTATAAATACCATCCCGTAATCCCCCCTACCGTACCGCATCGGGGAAGAAAAGCTGTTTGCCCTCCAGCTGATAGCCGGCAATCACGGCCTGCCCCCTGGCGGAGAGCAGCCAGTTGACGAATTTCATGGCCAGGTCATACTGGATATCCGGGAACTTCTGGGGGCTGACCGGAATAATGCCGTAAGGGTTGGCCAGCAGGGCATCGCCCTCATAGAGGATCTCGGAATCCACAGGGGGCTTCTTGCCGAATTTATAGCTGATGTAGGTGCCCCGGTCGGAGAGGGCATAGGCCTGCTTCTCATCGGCATAAGTTATGGTCTTGCCCATGCCCTGGCCGATTGAAAAGTACCAGAGGTCCGATTCCGCCGGTTTCCTGGCGGAGACCTTCACCTCTTTACCGTCTTTGACCGAGGTCAGGACATTATCCGCGAGGGGAACGCCCGACGACGCCCACATTTCCTGCTCCTTGGTGTGGGTGCCGGAATCGTCGCCGCGGGATATGAACGGTGCCTTCGCCGAAGCGATTTTCCTCAAGGCCTCGGCGGAATCCTTTGATCCCCTGATATGCGCGGGATCAGCGGCCGGACCGATTATGATGAAATCATTGTGCATGACGGCATACCGCCTGGTTCCATAGCCCTTCTCCACAAACTCCATCTCCCGGTCTTTCGCGTGTACGAAGATCACGTCCACGTTGCCGTCCATGCCGTCACGGATCGCAGCCCCCGTCCCTTTGGCGATCACCTTCACTTTAATCCCCTCATCCTTTTCAAAGGCCGGCAGGAGCACGTTCAGCAGGCCCGAGGCTTCGGTGCTGGTCGTCGTGGACATCTTCAGGACCTTGTCGCCCGCCGATACGGCGGAACTGCAGAGCGAGGCTATTGCCAAAAGCCCCGCCAGGACCAATACGATTTTTCTCATGGCATCTACTCCATAGCATTGAGATTATCCGGGAAAACCATCTTTCCGCACAGTGAGAGATCATACCCCTCGAAGGATTCTGCCAGCTGTTGAAAGGCAGTCTCGTGCAACAAACTTATAAATTGCTGAATTCCCTGTTCAAAAAAACGTTCCTTGGCGATAAGGAGATCAAACCTCTCCCAGCGCAGAGGGAGGAAATCAAGGTTCAGAAGGCCGGCAACGGCCCTGATGGCAGGTCCTGCGTCAGCCCTTCCGGCCAGGATCTCCAGGCCCACATCGATATGCCGCGAGAGTTCAGTATGGTACCCGTCGAGGGCATCGGAGGAGATTTCCGACCGGGCGATCTCATAGTCCAGCAGCAGTCGGGTACCGGTGCCGAGAGGACGGTTGACGATGCGGACACCGGGTCTGGCCAGATCGGAAACCGACTTGATATTCTTGGGATTTCCCTTCTGAATCAAGATTCCCTGCTCACGTTTGCTGAAGTTGATAAACACCGGAGACCGGTCCAGTTCCCGGTCGGCAAAGTCAAAATTATACTCCTGCTTATCGTCCTGGAGCAGATGACAGACCCCGATATGACACAGTCCCCGGCGCAGGCTCTTCAACCCGCCCATACTTCCGAGATTGGCAAAAAACGCTATGGTTGTATAGCTCTTCTTATGAAAAAGCGCCAGGGTCTGCTGAAAAAGCGGGTCATCGCTGCCGGCCAACAGCAGCCTGCCGGTATCTGATGACATGTCCAGTTCGGACTGCCGATAGTTCAGGATGTTCATCTCCAGCCACTCTTCGACCAGTCTCTGGGGAAACATCCATTTGCCGGTGACCTTTGTCGCCGGCAGCCCTTTGTCGTTGATCAGGGCGTAGACCATCTTATCATTGACCTTCAGGAGCTTGGCGACCTCTTTCGTTGTCAGGAAGTTGTTCCTGTAGAACTGGTTCATTGCAAGAATTTCCTCTTTTATCAAGGGAAAGCGGATATCGGTGTAAAAGGGCGCCCCGCCCCGAAAACAGAGGTGCCGGTGCCAGCTGCACAGTGCGTGTATCCGTATTTTCAAGTCCAGTCAACCATCAAGCAATACTCTGAATCAATGCCTTTTGCAAGGACAAGGAAACAATCAGGACAGGCCTTCTTTTTCTGACGGAGTCGGGACACAGGGGGGAGGAGGCCAGGAGCCGGGACGGCTTTCCCGACTCCTGGCCAGACACCAGCTAAACCGACTGTCCCTCTTTCGAAGCGTCGAGGGTCCGGCGGATGGCATGAAGCAGATCCTTAGGTGAGACCGGTTTGAAGAGCACCTCCGTCTTAACGTCGAGCAGATCCTTCTGCTGGATATTTTCCGGAGCATAACCACTGATAAAGATCCCTTTGATATCAGGATTGATCTCCCGGATTGCATCCATGGCAGTCTTGCCATTCATCCTCGGCATCACGAGATCAAACAGCAGAAGGTGGACCCCATCGCCATGCTCTTTGAATTTGCTTATGGCATCCTCACCGTTTATGGCCTCAATTATCGTATAGCCATACCGTTTCAGGAGTGTCGAGATCAGGCGTCGAACCGCCGCTTCATCTTCGGCCAGCAGGATTGTCTCCCTCCCTCCCAGCGGCCTTTCTCTCTCGACATTTGCCTGAGAATCCTGCCTATATTCCGGAATTACAGGAAGATATATCTTAAAAACAGTCCCCCTGTCCGGCTCACTGTATACATTGACATATCCCTGGTGTTCCTTGATGATCCCGTAGACCACGGCAAGTCCGAGACCGGTCCCTTTCCCCATGGCCTTGGTCGTGAAAAATGGCTCGAATATCTTTTCAGCCGTCAGTTTATCCATGCCCTTGCCGGTATCGGAGACGGTGAGCAGGGCATACGGGCCGGGCTTGCCGAATCCGTGGGCCTCGACGAAAGCCTGGTCTATCTCCAGGTATTCGGTGGCAATGATAAACTGGCCGCCCATGGGCATGGCATCACGGGCATTAGTGACAAAATTCATCAGTACCTGCTCAAGCTGGTGCCCGTCGGCGAAGATCATTATCGGCTTGTGGGCCAGACGGGTCTCACACTGAATATCTTCGCCGATGATCCGGCGGATGAATTTTTCGATCTTCAAAATAACGGCATTCAGATCCACCGGTCCCTTGTCGCTTACCTGCTTCCGGCTGAACAGCAGGAGATCCTTGGTGAGCCGCGATGCCTGCTGGCCTGCCTCGATAATGGTATTGAGATTCTCCCGGTGGGGATCGTCCGGGGCCATGTCATCGGTGATGAGTTCGCCATAACCGAGGATTGCCGAAAGTATATTGTTAAAATCATGAGCAATCCCACCTGCGAGGGTACCAATGGACTCCATCTTCTGGGCCTGGCGGAACTGTTCCTCAAGTTTGCGGTGGGCCGTAATGTCGCGTATGATCTCAATGACGCCATTGACTCCCCCCGAGTCATTATGAATGGGGACCGCACGGATCTCGAATTTCCGATGATCATCAGCAAGTGCGAGTTCTCCTATCTCATTTTTTCCCGATGCAATGCTTTTCAAGACCGGGCAATCCGCACAGGTTTTCTCCCTGGCCCAAAAGGCAGAATGGCAGGTCTTTTCATGGAGAACCGAGCTGTCCTTTATACTGAATATCTCCTGGGCCTTGGCATTTGCCCACCGGATCCTGAGATCGGGAGAGAGATGGACTATCCCATCCGGGACACTGTCCAGCAGCACACGATATTCCTGAGAGAGGTTCCTGTATTTTTTTTCCTCCTCCATGAGCGACGTCTCGGCCCGTTTCAGGCGGGTGATATCCGTGCTGATGGCACTGATGGCGTTGATTTTCCCGCTTCCGTCGCAGAGGGGGAATTTTATCGACAGAAAGGTGTGGTGGCCGTCGGCTAAAATTGCGGACTCCTCCACCTCGATAGGGACGCCCGAATCCATGACCCGACGATCGTTTCTGTTCCGTTCATCCGCCAGACTGCGGGGCAGCAGTTCGGAGTTGGTACGGCCTATGACCTCCTCTCTCGATTTGCCCAGAAGGCTGAGAAAGAAGGTATTGACCAGCAGGAATCTGCCCTGCAGATCCTTCACCCAGATCACACTCCGGGCATTGTCGATGATCGAGCGGAATCGCTCCTCGCTCTCGCGCAGCTTCAGCTGGGCGTAAGCCCGCTGAAAGGCCGTCCCCAGCTGCATGACCGCCTGTTCGAGGCGCCCGACTATGGCTAGCGGCACCATATTTTCTCTCTTATCGGCAACATGGATCAGGCCTATAATCCGGCCCTCGCTCTTAAAGGGGATCAGGGCCACCGATTCGTATCCCACCGCATTGCAGACATTGCGGGTCTGCCCCTTGTCCTTTTCGGAAACAGTTTCCAGAAAACGAGTGGTTCCATTCATATAGAAGGAGCCGCCATCCGTATAAAAGGGCAGGCGGCTGTCGACCTCCCCTTTAATCACATTTATGCACATGCAGGAGTCCGACTTGATTGAAAGAGGGCTCTCCCTCTCAAAAAAGCCCCTGCTGAAACCCTCATAGGCCTGGTAGGGGATATTGCCTAGATCGTCCAGGACCCGGATACCCACAGCCTCGCAGCTGGTATAGAGCTTGATCTCATGGGCGAAATGACCGATCAGGACGTTGATATCGGTGTGGGTGTGAACCAGCTCGAGCAGCCTGAGGCTGAATTTTTGCGCCTTCTCGCCCTCCTTGCGATCCGTAATATCCTGGAAATAGGCCATAAACCGGTCGTCCCCTATGCGAATGCCGCATAAATCCACCCAGATCGCACGTCCATCCTGCCTGACCATCCGGTATTCCCCCTGGACGCGGCCGGTGTCCCGAAGGCCGCTGAAATCGCGCAGGCTTGTTTCCAGGTCATCAGGAGGCGTAACATCGGAGATGCCCCTGGTCAGCAGGGCCTCGCGCTCATACCCCAGAAGCTGAACTGCTGCCGGATTGGCATCCAGAAACCTGGCCTTTCCGTCGGCAACGACAATCGCGATGGGGGCATTCTCAACATAGGTCCTGAAACGCGCCTCACTTTCCCTGAGGGCCTCCTCCGCTATTTTGCTGGCAGTAATATCTCTGGATATGCCAAAAATTCCAAAGAGCTCCCCCTCCTCACCGACAAGGGGGCCTTTTGTCACCAGCATGTGATATCGCGCACCGGACCGGACGGTGATCCATTCCTCTTTCGACTGCAGGGACTGCTGCGCCAGGACGGTCTGATCATATGCCCTGATCTGCGCCGCCGTTTCGGCATCGAAGAAAAATGTATCGTCCCGGCCAATGACCACATCGGCCGCATGACCGACAAAACGGCAGGCGGCCTCATTACAGAGCAGATACCGCCCCTGGCAGTCCTTGACAAAAATCGCATCGGGGGTCCCTTCCAGCACCGCACGCATCAGCTGTTCGTTGCGTGCTGATTTCAGCTCGGCTTCCTTTCTTTTTTGTTTTTCAGCAGCCTCACTCAAACTGCGCTCAATGGCGGGAACAAGACGGAAGAGACGGTCCTTGAGGACAAAATCGTTGAGCCCCTTCTTCAGAAGCTCAACCGCCCTCTCCTCACCCACACTGCCGGAAACCAGGATGATCGGGACATCAGGAAGATTTTTATTTATATATTCCAGCCATTCCTGAAAATCGAGATTGGGAATTTTATAGTCAGTCAGAATCAGATCCCAGGGCGTCTGCAGGACGGCCGCCTGGAGCTCGTCCGCTCTTTTCACCCATCGGATCACGGTCTGGAGAGAACTCTGCTCCAGCTGACGTTTGATGAGGAGATAATCCGCCTCAATATCCTCGACCAGCAATATCTGTATGTTTGTTTTCATCTCAAATCCGGAGGCTCGTTGGTTGCCAGCCAGTAAACTCCCAGGCGGGCAACTGTTTCGGCAAATTCGGAAAAATCCAGGGGCTTACGGACGAAGCTGTTGGCGCCTGTCTGATAACTTCGAAACCGGTCCCTTTCTTCATCCGACGAGGTGAGGATGACAATCGGCACCAGGCGGGTGCGCTGATCGGCCCGGAGCCGCTCCAGCACCTCCAGGCCGGAAAGACGGGGCAGGCCGATATCGAGAAGGATGACCGCCGGCAGCTCCAGGTCGGACTTATCCGCAAATTCTCCTTCGCCGAACAGAAAATCCAGGGCCTGCTGGCCGTCCCGCACCACATTGATTCTGTTGGCGACATTGGCCCTGTTCAGGGCCCGCAGGATCAGCATTTCGTCCTGGAGATCATCCTCGACCAGCAGAATAGCTTTATTTTTCATGGTTTTCCTTTTGTTGTTTCTTATGAACGGGCAGATCCGATTCCAATCCCGGGGCCTGCAGCAGACTAAAGCAGAATGTCGCCCCCTGATCGACCCGTCCTTCTGCCAGAATACGCCCACCATGGCGATGAATGATCCGCTGGGCCGTTGCCAGTCCGATCCCGATACCCGGGAACTCTTCCTGACGGTGCAATCGCTGGAAGGGCTGAAAAATTTTGCCGGCATGGGCTGGATCAAAGCCAGCACCGTTATCTCCGACACAGAAAAACTGCTCTTTCCCCTCTGTCCGGGAGAAAAAACGGATTACGGCCCGTTCCCGGCGGGCGGTGTACTTCCAAGCATTGCCCAGGATATTGCCCAGAACGGCCTCCATCATGGTTTCATCCCCCTGGGTCATGAGATCGGGTTCGACCTCCCAATCGACCCGGCGCTCCCGGTCCTCTGCCGCCATTCCCTGAAGAAGCCTCTCCGCCATCCTCGACAGATCGATCAAAGACCGCTGCAGCCGGCTGCGGGTACTGCGGGACAGGACCAGCAGGCCCTCAATCAACTCGCCCATGCGGCGGCTGCCGATGATGATCTGATCCAGATAGATGCGGGCCTCACCCTCGATCCTGTCACCGTAATCCTCGATCAAAGCCTGTGAAAATCCGCTCATCGCCCGTAGAGGGGCACGGAGATCGTGGGAAACGGCATAGGCAAAGGCATCCAGTTCTTGATTTGCCGCCATAAGCTCGGCGGTGCGCTGTTCAACCCGCTGCTCCAGCTCCGCATTCAGGGCCAGGACCTCCATCTCGGCCTTCTTCCGCTCGCAGATGTCCTGGAAAATACCTTCGAGCCGGAGGACCCTGCCGTCCCGCAAAACCGGATAACCGACGGTCCGAATCCATTTTCGGATGCCCTTTGCCGAGACAATCTCCAGTTCCAGATCAAAGGGCCTGGCCTCTTCGATTGCCTCCCTGAGGGCCCGCTCTATTGTCGGTCGGTGCTCCTGACAGTAGAAGTTTAAACCAATCTCAACGCTGATCTTATCAGCCGGATCAAGATCATGAATGCGGGCAACCTCATCAGTCCAGCTCCCTTCGCCGGTGACGACGTCAACCCCCCAGCCTCCGACCTTGGCAATCCTGCTGGTCTTATCCAGCAGCGCCTCGCGCTCTTTTAATGCCCATTCGGCCTGGCGCTGCTCGGTCACATCCGTGTGAGTCCCCACCAGACGGATAACCCGACCGCCATCATCGGTCACCGGAAATCCCCGGGACAGGATGTTGAGATATCCCCCGTTCTGGTGACGCATCCGGAATTCGACCCACAGTCGGTCCGATCGTCCATCCCGCAGGTCCCGGACCTGCGAAAGGGTACGCTGCAGGTCATCGGGATGGACCAGCTGTTTCCAGACATCCAGGTGATCGTCCAGTTCCTCCTCTCCGAAGCCCAGCATGGCTTTCCAGCGTGGCGAGTAGTAGACATGGTCGGTCATAAGGTTCCAGTCCCACAGCCCGTCGTTGGCACCGCGCATGGCCAGCTGAAACCGCTCCTCGCTGAGGCGCAGTTCTTCCTGGGCGATCTCCTGCAGCATTCTCCTCCGCTCCGCCTGCCTTCTGGCCCTGATCAGCATCTCGCTCATGCAGCTTGTCAATACACCGTTGACGATCAGAATATACCACTGAAAGAGGTCTTCGGGCGACTTTACGGAAAAGCTGCGCAGGGGCGGAAGACCATAATAGTCGACACCTAAAGAGACAATGGCGGTGGCAAACAGTCCGGGTCCCAACCCTCCCAGGATCGAACTCAGGATGACGGGAAGCGTGAAGAGGATGAGCAAGGGCCTCTCGCCCATGGAAACAGCCAGACGCATCCGTAAATACAGCATGGCAAAAGACGCCATCGCAGCAAGGACATAGGAGATCCATCGGGGCTGGCGATCCGCTCTGGTCAGCAGGGAGTCGGATTGACCCGGCTCCGGGTCCCCGTCTGTGTCACTGTCAGGGACACCTGACAAAGCGATGAGAAGAAAAAGGGCGGTAAAGAGGACAAACACAACGCCTTTAACCGTTGAAAACCGAACCAGAACGGAGACATCGGTGAAGACAAAGAGCAACCGGTCGGAAAAAAAGATCCAGCCAAGACCAAAGGCCAGATAACCTACGCTTACAAAGATAATAAACCGCCGTCGAGAGTGAAGCCTTCGGAACCATCCTTCTGGAGGCAGAATCCACATGCGCATCTCTCGCTTGCTTTTCGGCTGTTGTTGCCGTAATGCCCATCCACGGAAAGGAAAACAGCATAGACAGGCAACGGTTTTGTCAAAACAGAGATAAAAAGGGACAGAACGCTCCTTGCTGGCAATCCCTCTTTCCCTTTTGAGATTAGCAAAAACAATATGAAAAAACAAACGACTTTGACCAGAATTTGAGCGCAGGCCCAAAGAAAAAAGACCTGACCTGAAAATTTGACCATTTGTACAAAAGGACCGCCAGCACCCTGGATCGAATCCCACCGGATGAAGGCGCAGCAATTATGGATGACGCGGAGACGCTCAAGGCTCTGCCGACAGCCTGGAACCCGCATCAGATCAGGCCAGAATCACCAAAGGCTTGCGATACGAAGGTGTCAAAATCGATCATTTACGGCCACCATACTGACGCAGCAGTGCCGCCACATCACCATGACCATTAGCGGAAGCCGCCATTAAAGCGGTGACGCCATAGGTCGTCCTGGCATTGACCTTGGCTCCTTTGGCAAGCAATATCCCCACCACGTCCCGGTGGCCATTGGCAGAGGCCGCTATCAAGCCGGTCAGACCGGCGGTCATTCGGGCATTGACATTGGCGCCCCTGGCAAGCAGTAACTCCACAATTTCCTGATAGCCATTGGCGGAGGCGACCATCAAGGCAGTTGCACCATTATTTGCCGTCGCATTGACATCGGCCCCCTTGGACAGCAAGAACTCGACCACGGCCGGGTAGCCATTCTGCGAGGCAGCGAATAATGCCGTCGAGCCTTCATCTGTCCTGGCGTTGATATCGGCCCCCCTGGACAACAGCAGTTCCACTACCTCCCGGCGCTGACTGCCCGCGGGAGCAACCATGAGGGGAGTCAGACCGGAAGTCATCCTGGCGTTGACATCGGCACCACGGGCAAGCAGCAGTTCCACCACCTCCAGGTGGCCTACCTGAGAGGCGATGAACAGTGGGGTGAATCCATACTCTGTCCGGGCATTTATGTCGGCTCCTTTGGCGATAAGCTGTTCGGCGACGTCACGATAACCGTTCTGGGCCGCTGCAAAGAGAGGAGTCGCCCCGTTCCTGGCCCTGAAATTGACGTCGGCACCGGCGTCCAGCAGCAGTTGCACCACATCCGGATAACCGCAGAATGAGGCCCGGTACAGGGCGGTTACATCCTTATCATTTTTTGCATTGACGTCGGCACCGGCGGCAAGAAGGTCTCTGACCGCATTCAGGTCGCCGCGAGTCGAGGCCTCGATCAAATCCATCTTTATTTCAAAGGGAGGTAATTGCGGACCGGAAGAAGTAATGGCGCATCCGGACAGAGTGAACAGGACTATAACCAAAATGAACGGTCTTGACAGGTTTTCAATACGCACTGGTGCTCCAGTCTCTCAGCAGTTCGGATGCATCGGAGGGTGACTTGGCCTGATATCTTCAAATATTGTTTTTATTATACACCCCCATCGGAGTCTGCATGCTATTTTTTCTTCCTGTTCTGGATATTTCAGGACAATTCCCCCCCGCAGGTCTGCTTATGTGCTGAAATTCCCGCCCCGGTCCAGACCTGCACAGGTTCCTCCCTTCTCGCATCAGGCAGCATCTTAGGGCTGAACACATTATTGCAGACAGGCATCACGCGTCCTCTTTCTGCCAGGTTTCGCTCTATTTATTCATATTTTTCCTGTTCCCCGGGCAGAGAAAGCCCAACGGATGCGCAGTTCACGGGCAAGGGGCCAAGGATTCAGGACCGGGAATTCAAGTCCGCCCGATCCGAAACGGCCGCCATTTTTCCACGGGATTCCAGGACCGCAGCCGCCCCTGGCATTAAAAAAATAATTCTAATGAACGTTGATATCCTCAGGGAATACAGGTTAATATGAAAACATTCAATTACCGGCAGAAAAGAATAACGTATCGCCGTTTTTCGTTTTATCTGGTAGGTTTCTTCGGTAATTTTTGAAAATGCAATCCCTTCCTGTTGTCCGGCCCAGACAGGCTTTTCGCATTATCACAAATAACATTTTGTATTATCGATAACTTAGTCGCAAAAACAGTCTACCATGTCTATTTCATCTCTCACCAAACTCATCAGTTCGATCCCCGACAGCCAATCGGCTCGAATAAGCATCACGAACACTACCGGTGAACTCCTGCATCTTGACTGCACCTACAGGGAGGGGACAGCGCCGGGCCTGATCCTTGTGTTCCCGCCAATGGGCCTGCCCAGAAACATCGAGATGTCCTCATCCTGCCTCATTTCCATAAAAGCGAGAAATGAGGACACAAGTCCGTTAGTCTTCAACGCCCGGATCGAAAAAATCATTGGAGACAGCACGCTGGAACTGACGGCGATGAGCCTCATGGACCCGACGAAACTCCGTCAGTATTTCCGGGTCGCCATCTCCGCACCGGTCACCATCAGTTTTGAAAAAGAAAACGGAGAAGCCGCTGCCGGTCAATACTCTCTGGCCGGGGAAACCCTGGACCTTTCAGGCTCGGGAGTTCTTGCGCTCTTCGGTGAGGAATGCCAGGAAAAACAACGGATAAAGATCGACCTTAATCTCCCTTCCCCCCAGGCGGTGATTTCGTGCATGGGACATGTCGTCCATGCCCGGCGGGTCCGGAGAGGGCGCTACCATATCGCCCTGCACTTTGACGATATCAACAACAAACAGAGGGATATCATCCTTTCCAACTGCCTCCAGGAACAGAGAAAACAGTTGAACAAGGGCCTGTAATCAAGCTGCCGACAGCCCGGCCTCTTTCCTCCCGGATGAAGGATCATTTTTCACGGGTCCCGGTACCTTCCGGTCCCGCCCCCAATGCATATTGAACGCCCTTCCTAGAATCGCTGTATTCTACTGCTCAGCAATCTGACCTGTTCTTGAGCGGATGTGTCCCGGTTTGTGAGGGCGGTAACCACTTTGATGGAGTGCAGAACGGTGGAATGATCCCGATTGAAGGCCTTTCCTATATCGGCGAGAGTCTCATCGGTGTGCTTCCGGCAGAGATACATGGCCACCTGCCGCGGCAGGGTCAGGGATTTCTTCCGCGAGCGGGATTGCATATCCTCCACGCTTACCCGGAACTGGCTGCTGACAAATTCGCCGATCATCTTGGCCGATACGGTCTTCGGTTGTCCGACCACAGACATGACGACCTCCTCAAGCAGATCCATATCCACCGACCGGGCCATCAGCTGCGCCTTGGCCCGCAAGGCAATAATTGCCGATTCTATCTGCCGCACATCCCCTTTGATATGCTGGGCGAGATAGGCGATATGCTCTTCCGACAGGTGCAGCTGATGGTAACGGACCTTGTTGCCGAAAATCATCTGACGGGTCGTCAGATCGGGGGCTTGGATAGTGGTTACCAGGCCGGAGGCCATTCTGGACCGAAATTCTCCATCGATGCCCACAAGATCACGGGGACTGCTGTTGGCCGTCAGAACGACCCTTTTGCCGGTCTTTATCAGATAATCCAGGATCTCATTGAGTTCTTCCTGGGTCTTCTTCTTGCCCGTCAGCGCATGGACATCCTCAAGCAGTAGGATATCGCACTGATCATGATATTTTCTCTTGAATCGATCCATGGTGTTTGCCTTGATATCACGGACCATCTCCAGGGAAAACTGCTGGGCAGTGACATAATGCAGGCGGGTCATAGGCGAGGTGGAGAGGATCTGATGGGCCACCGCCTGGGTGAGATGGCTTTTACCCAATCCTGTGCCGCTGTTGATGTAAAGACAGGGACCGATGCAATCGTCATTGGCGGATATTGATCTGCAGGCAGACTGGGCCAGAAGATTGCTCTCGCCGACCATGAACTCATCGAAGGTATAGCGTGGATGCAGTGAGCGAACACAGGACCCTCCCGTCGGGATATGGGGGAGTCGCAGAGGTTCTCCCTTGATGACGGGCAGGGCTATGGGCTTCAGCGGAGTCTCGCAGAGGACAACCTTTCTTTTTAACGGGTCTGTTTCATTCACCTTTTCCTGAATCAATTCCAAATAATTCCGGGCGATATAGGCGCTGAAAAAACGATCGGGGCATGCCAATCGAATCGTGTCGCCCTCCGCCTGGACACAAGAAAGCGGTTCAATCCACAGACTGAAGACGTTGTCACTGAGCTCTTCGTGTAAAACCTGCCTTGCCTTATCCCAAACCATTGATTCTCTCCAGAGAAAAAAATCCGCTGCCGGTCAAAAACACATAACCAGCTGATCCTTCAATATTGTACAAACAGTGAGAATTCTGCATGCCCGACTCCAGATGGCTGCAGCACATCATCCCCCTTTGAACAGGCGGGGTATGATTGTCTGATGCATGCCCGATGATAAACTCAATTTTTGATTTTTCGTCAAAGACGGTATGCAGATATTTTCCCCGAATCGGCCTCAATTTTTATCAACAACCCTTGATACAGGGCCAGTCTGCCTTTCCACAGCCTGCCCATCCCAAAGCCCTGATTCTAGGGCAATCATAGGACTCCATTGTTTTATCTAAATAAAATCATGGCGTTAACTACATTATCAAATAACTTATCAACAATTTAACATTAATATTACACTCAACATTGTTCAATTTTTCGACGATTAGCTAAAAATTACTCCATTTGTTGATCTTACATATCCTGGGCTGATGAACAGGCAATGGGCCTGGAAATTTCATTTTTTTCTGTGCGGAAAAACGGGAAGATCGGCTGTGACGGCTTCACGGAAACCAGCAGGCTGGACCAGCACCGACTGCAACAAAACATGAAAACGCATGGCTCCGGCATAACGAGGCCGCTGTCCTTGAAAGTTTTCCATAAACGCCCTATACCGATCCTGCCACTTCAGGCACAGCAGAAAAAAGACGCAGGAGTATCGGGCAATTTCTCCTCTTCTTTTCAGGCATATCCATTTTTGAACTGCGGAGGAAGGCGGGCCGATGACCAGGCGCATTGAAGTTTTGGACAGTACGAACAAACAATATCACAGAGAAAATGTTTTTTACAGAACGGACTGTCTGCCAGGAAAAAAATTTTTCCTAGGGAAATGTGTCAGCAGGAAAGGACCTCAACAGGAACGCTGCAGATAAGGGACATCCGGTTTAAAAAGAGCCCGGAGGGTGCATGATTCAAGGCGCATCACGCCCTGATCCTAGAGTCAAGGAGCCGAAAGACGGCTGGTGCCTGAACGTGCCAAGAGGGCAGAGACCCCCTGCCGCCTTCCGGCTGGCGATCAAGCCGTACGTTTTCTTCAGCACCTGCCCCCAACACAAATTAAGTCTTTTTCACCGCAGGGTCGCGCATCCTATTCCAGACCCCTCGTGAATACCAGCCAGGCTTTTGGCTCTGGCTTTTAGATAGTCCAGATCCATGGCCTTGCGGATCATGAGCCTCTGAGTTGCCGAAGGCCCGGCACCATGAACGGTCTCGGTAGGGATAACAGAGGACTGGCCGACCAGATATTCGACCAGCCGTATGATCCTGATCCTGTCTTCAGTCGGGACATCGGCACGGCCCCGGAAATATTTTTTGATCATTCCTGCGATCTTCGGATTATCCAAATCCCGGCCTGAAGGGACAGTGCAGATGGCCCCGCCGGCGATATCGCAGGCCAGCTGCGATGCCTGCCAGACGGCACCCACTGCCTGCAGCTTTGCCGCATTGACCATGATCGTATCCGGAAGCCACACCCCCGACGGGGTTGAGGAGGCCATTGTTCCCGATCCTATGGCCGATCCGTAGGCAAGGGTCGCCTGGAAGGCGATCTCGGTAAGTTTTTCCCGGATGTGGCCGACGGCTCCGCAACCGTTGTAGTCGGCGGCAACTGCAGCGGCCCCGCAGACCAGATTGCAATGGCCGGCCTTGCAGGAGGCAGAACACAACCTCTGAAAGGAGGCGAACCGCTGTACCATCAAGCCTGTAAATTCATACTCCTGGCACATAAAGACCCGCTCACGCGGGATGAAGACATCGTCGAAGACCACCAGCGTGGAACCGTGCACTCCGTACCGGTAATTGCCGAAATCCCTTTCATCATCGTAAAATCTCCTAGCATTGGAGGCCGGGGCCTCGGCAATGTGAACAATCCCCGTGGTGTCGGCCTCAACGGCAAAGGCCACGGCAAATTGCTTCTCCTCAGGACCCATCGCGACGGTGGGGACAACGATATTCTCATGGGAAATGGCTGCACCCGACTGATGGGCCTTGGCACCCCTGACAATGATCCCGTCATCACGAATCTGGCTTATGTGCAGATAGACATCGGGATCCTGCTGTCTTCCCGGCGGCAGCGATCTGTCGCCTTTGGCATCGGTGACCATAGCGCTGCAGGTCAGGTCGTTTTCCTGGACGTACCGCAGAAATGCCAGAAACCGCTGGTGATAGTCGGTTCCCAACTTTTTGTCCATATCGAAGGTGGTGGCAAAGAGCGTATTCAACGCCCCTGTACCCACGCATCGGGCCCCGACGCAGGCCCCGTGATAGGGAGTAAGAAAATTACTGAGTTGAGCCCTCTTGACCAGATCCTCCGGCGACATGCAGATATGGAGAAAACGGTTGACGGGACCATTGGTTATCGGGGAATGGGCCGTCATCAGAGGGCCGTGATCACGGGGCATATCGTAGGTAAGCCCCATGGCATTGATGGTCGGGCGGAAACAGGGATGCTCGGTGATATCCGCCACCATTTCCCCAAAGGCATAGGCAACGGTCTTCATGGTCTTGAGGCTTTCGATATACGCAGATGCTGTCTTCATGTCGGGCTCCGTCTTTGTAAGGGTAAGCGACAACGCATCATCCCAGCGGCAAGGCGGACCGGGGGGCCGGAGGACGAATTCGCGGTCGCATGAAGTAACGATTTCAATTTATCCTGCACTGAAAAACTTTTCTCTTACTGTCCGCTTGCCGAAAATCGGCGGGGGCCTTGATGCCGTGGCGGAAGACCGGTTTATCACATCTCCGCAGCCCTTCGCCGGCAGCCCCACGCTGACTGCACAATACAGGACTACGAGGCTGCATTTCCTGCTATTATAATGATATCGACTGATATCCTTAGCATTGCCGAAAAGAAAGTTAAAGATATTTTTTGTTAGAAGGCTGCAAGCTCCTCTCCCGGCAAAAAAACCTTCGGCCGAAAGCAGCCTCCTCCCGAATACATTGTGCGCGGATGCCCGCCAGGGCAAGATCGACTGGGCTTTCCTGTCTGATTATTGCCATTACCATCCATTATCATACAATTTACCGATGAATAAAAACTATGCACAGCCACTCAATATGGATATTTTTTATGCACTTCGGGGGGGCCCTCTTCTTTTCATCAATTTTTTTAATGGGTATAATTACTGAACATTATTATTTTAATTACCCTTCATTCGAATGGCATGTTGTTTGCTTTCCCAATAGTGGAGCGTGGGGCCGGTATGGATTCTTCCTCTCTTCATGATGCATGTCGCATTGAGAGCAGGCTCCTTAAGGGATGAAAAGTTTTTCAATAATATTTCTGGAGGTATTGTATGAAATCAAAGATGGTCCTTATGGCGATTGTGTTGGCGTCAACAATGGCAATAACGGGATTGCAGCAGGCATCAGCCCGCGGAGTCGGTTATCAGGGCGATACACCCCGGCACAGCCACAAACTGGATGACGCCAGTAAGGCAAAGTTAGAGAAATTCCTCACCGACAACAAGGATCTCCGCAAGAAGATAGCGATGAAGAAGGCAGAAGAATCTGCCCTGGTCCGCAGTGAGACGCCGAATGTCGAGGCCGTTAAAATGGCGGCCGGAGAACTGTTTGACCTGAAATCCACATTAAGAGAAAATGCTGTGAATGCCGGCCTGTTCGCCTCCATGCACAGAGAGGGTAAAGAGGGCAAGACGGAAAATTGGCACGAAAAATTCGTGAAGTTCTTCGCGGATACCAAAGATTTGAGAAAACAAATCGCTCAGGATAAAGCCGTAAAACGGGCCCTGATGCACAGCCGGACCCCCGATCCTCTGGCTGTCATCAAAATCGCAGGCGAGCTGTTTGATTTGAAGAGCAGTCTCCATGATAAGGCTGTTGCCGCCGGACTGCCCCGTTTTAATATGAGGCATCATGGTAACATGTGTCATCGCGGCCATAATTATGGTATGATGAATTTTTAGGCAAATACCCTATGAGTAACAGCTCTGACGTAAAATAATAGAAAAATCAGTACATTCAGGTATGTTTCCCTTGAAATATACAGCCGGATGCCCGAACCGTCGCAGCGGATTGCAGCGCAGGCCTCCGGTCCGGGTTGCCCAGAGTACAGAGCGCAAGCAATCCTTTCGCTCCTGATTCATAAAGGGGAGCAAACCGGCCATGACTGCTATAGTTTTAGCGGGGCGCGAAAGCCGACAAGGATTGCCGGAACAAAAAGCCGGATTTAAAGTAGAACCTCTTGCCCGAACGCATACTGTCGGGCCTTTTGCAAAAGTATTAATTTTACACCTCAATAGAGGAAAAACATGAAACACTACAGGCAGTTTTTAGCAATGGCGCTGATCGGATTATCGGTGTCCGGTTGCATGACCCCGCAGGGAAGACCCGATAACACTGCAAACGGAGCATTAGCAGGTGGAGCCATGGGGGCTATCATAGGCAGCACAACCAGGAATCCCGGTGCCGGTGCAGCCGTCGGCGCAGCTGTCGGCGCGGTAGCGGGCGGCGCTATCGGCCACAGTGTGGATCAGGCCCAGGAGATCCAGGATGCGCGCTACGCCCAGGCTCAGCAGCAGGCCCAGCAGCAGACTCTGACCCTTGAGGATGTCGTGGCCATGTCCAGAGCCAGGATTGGTGATGAGATCATCATCAGTCAGATCAGGAACTCCCGGACGGTGTACCGCCTTACATCAAGGGACATTATTGATCTTAAAAGAGCCGGGGTCAGCGATAGGGTCGTCGATGTCATGATCAACACTCCTTCTGAAGTCAATTCCGTTCCAACCGCAAGTGTACCAACCGCAGCCATGCCTGCTCCCCTTGTAGAGCCGGTCATCGTGGCTCCGGGACCGGGCTATTTATGGGTGGGTGGAAGCTGGCTCTGGCTTAACGGCGGGTGGAGATGGCGTCACGGATACTGGCGAGGCGGGCCGGGATATTACCATGGATACGGTCGTCGCTGGTAGAACGTCCACAGCCAGGTAATCAGATTCAACAATACATTCTTGCCAGGCTCTTTAGACCGCCTTGCCGGGGAACGCCCTCCGGCAAGGCGGTGATTTCCCGGACCGTCGCGGATCCAGCCAACGGGAGAAAGTTTTCTGCTGTCGCTGACACATCGGATGGTTTCAAACTCAGCAGAGAGCGTGCTATGCGTTTTGCCATTGCTGCAGCAGATCGGTATCTGGGCGTTTTCGAGACCTTTGTCAATACCGGATGGAAGCCGGTCAAGCTGTTCACCATGCCGGTGGCCACGGCCATTGACAATCATCAGGCTGTTTCCGCTTTTGCAGAGCGGCACCATCTCCCCATCCAGCTCTCCCGGATCACTCAGCGCGATTTCCATGAACTTCAGGAAATGCAATGCGATGCGCTCATAGTAGCCTGCTATGGATGGCGCATAGGCGACTGGCAGCCTTTCCTGAAATATGCCGTAAATTTTCATAGTTCCCCCCTGCCCGATGGCCGAGGCCCCTATCCCCTGCACCAGGCAATTCTCGAAAACCGCCCGAGTTGGGGGATCACCTGCCATCGCCTTGCCGATGAATTCGACACAGGCGATATAATGGCCGCGGAGATCTTTCCGTTGCAACACGACGAATGCCACGAAAGTCTTGATCTCAAGCTGCAGATGGCCGCAAAAAAACTGGCCGCACAGGTAGCAGAACGGTTTGTTGAACTGTGGAATCAGGCCAGACCGCAGACAGACGGCAGTTATTGGTTCCAAAAGCCGCTGGAAGAGCGCGTCATCGATTTCCAAAGACCCGTTGAAGATATCATACGGCACGTCAGGGCCTTTGGAGCGACTGAATCCGTGGCAAATATCAACGGGACCTGGCTGGTGGTCAAACAGGCCGTCGGCTGGTCCGAGTTACACGATCACCCCCCGGGAACTGTCGTGCATGTCAACAACCGGACCATTGTCGTGGCGGCCCTTGATGGCTATATTGGCCTTCTGGAGCCCGATATCATGCGGCCGGATCTTGCTGCCGGGCTCCCGCATATTGGGGGAAAAGCATAATTTTCCATAAAAATAAGCCCCATAAACCGCGTGCAGGACCTCTGAAGTGCACAGTCTTGAAACCGCTTATATGGAATATGCGTCGGCTTCTGCACTGTCCTTGAGGGTATTACGGAAATCGTGGGCGGGATAGGTGCCCAGATGGACCACCCGCTTGGCAAAGAAACCGAGTTCCTCAAAGGCCAGCTGCAGAGAGTCCTCATGGATGTGTCCCTCGACATCGGCAAAAAAGCGGGCGACATTGAAATGCTTGTCCACATAGCTCTCCAGCTTCACCATCTGTACGCCGTTGGTGGCAAATCCCCCCAGCGCCTTATAAAGGGCGGCGGGAATATTGCGGACCTCAAAGCAAAAGCTGGTCAGATACTGCCGCCCGCGTTCCAGCGGCGGGATGCTGTTCTCCCGTGAGAAGACCAGAAAGCGGGTGGTGTTGTGGGCAGCGTCCTGAACGTCTGTCTTTAAAATTTCAAGTTTATAGATCTGTGCCGCAAGATCGGAACCGATGGCGGCCTGGGTCTTGTCCTGCCACTTGCGGATATCGGATGCGGCCTTGGCGGTATCGGCAACCACATGCTTGTTGAGCCGGAGTTCCTCGATGATCTTCCTGCACTGCGGCAGGGCGTGGATATGGCTGTGCACGTCGGTCAGATCCTCCAGCCGGGCACCGGGGAGTCCCAGCAGGCAATGTCGGATCTGCTGAAAATGCTCCCTGATGATATACAGTTCCCCATTGGGGATGAGATGGTGGACATCCGCCACCCGTCCCGCCAGGGTATTATCCACCGGAATCATGGCCAGATCCGCCTTTTTTTCCCGAACGGCCTGGAAGGCCGCCTCGAAGGAGACGCTGGGAAGGGTCTCCAGGGCGGGATAGACCATCCGGCAGGCCAGATCTGAATAGCTCCCGGACATCCCCTGAAAGGCAATTGTCCTGAAATGTTGGTCCTTCATATTCTGCAAGCCTTTATTTTTTGTATAATCCAGAGAGGGGTCATGTCTCCTTCGGCCTCTCCAGCCCCAGAGGAGCCAAAACCCGGCCGTCGAAACGGCTCAGAATCACCTCATCCGGCTCATCGCCTATCGTTCGGGAGATTGTCCTGATCTCCTCAGCCAGTCGCTGATTTCTGCTGCGGCATGACCTGCGCGCCTCCTCGATATGCGCCCAGTCCCGGTCGGCCTGAAACTGCTGCCAGGCCGGACGGATCTCCGGGAAGAGCCTGTCCCGCAAGCCATCAAGGAAGGTCAGATAAAACGCCAGGGACGTATCCCGCTCCTCGCCTGCCATATACGCCAGGGGGCCGCGCGGGTCGGTATCGGCCATAATGTCCTTGACGGCCCGGCTGACAAACTCAAAAGCCGAGCCGGGAAAATGGCCGATGACGCCCTGCAGGGAAGCCGCATCCAGCTCCGTCTGCAGGATCTCGCCGATCTCGTGATAGATAAAGAGGTTCATCTCCTGATCGACCATCCTGTCCAGCGACAATTTAAATCCTTCCCGGTCCAGGACGCCGTCTTTATAGACACCGTAGGACCGCAGGGCATATTGCAGGGAATCACGGCAGGAGGAACGCACATCCTGGATCTGATCCCAGAAGAAGTAGCGCAGGGAATCTCTTCTGATAATGATCTGGCCATCTTGGACCATGGCAAAGGGGCTGGCCATTTCCCGCGCCCATTCCCTGCCCAAAATCCGGATGGGACAGCCCTCGCGACTGCGCGCCTCAATCTCCTCGGCGAGGAAAAAAACAGTCTTCATCGACCGCCCGTAACCAGCACCGTAGACCAGCCCGCTGCCGTCGAGCGCGGCATTAACCTCCTCCACCGCCAGCGGATCCAGCGCCTTCCCTGAAACTGAAAGCCTGCGAAAAGACTCACCGGCCATCCCTGCCCAGGAGTGCTCCTTCATGTCAATCCAGTCAAGGAGATCCGCCGATTCGGGCTCTTCCCAGGGCTGAAGGCCCCTTTCCCATTTGTAGAGATTGCGGAGTTTCAGGACCATGGTGCACATGGAATAGATATCATGATCCAGGGCATCTGAAATATCACAGTTGCGCTGAATATCCTGCATGAATACTCTATGATCAAAAAACAAAGGCATGATAGCGTGACCGTGAACTGCTGATAATTCTGACATACGACTGTTCCGGACCGGCATCGATCCGGCTGCCACATACTATAGGCATTAAACCAAAATTCGCCCCAAGATTAAACAGAAAAGACCGGCGGCAGCCAGACATCTTCATGGATTGAATGGACAACATTTCATGTCTTGCAGTATATGGTAGAAAAAGGCTGTCATTTCTTGATAAACAATGAGGTTTCCCATGGATATCCGCAAGACCCGCACACCCCTGCTTGACTCCGGCGAGCCGGAGCAGAAACGCACTGAAATCCTGGAATACTTTCACAAAACCTTCGATATCGACGAACGCCTGTATGAAACGCTGCGAGATAACGAGACCTTCTTGCTGCGCGCCGATCCCCTTCGCCACCCACTGATCTTCTATTACGGCCATACCGCCACCTTCTTCATCAACAAGCTGACCATTGCCCGGCTGCTTGAGACCCGGATAAACCCCGCCTTCGAGTCGATGTTCGCCGTGGGTGTCGATGAGATGTCCTGGGACGATCTTGATGAGCGGCACTATGACTGGCCGCCCCCGCAGGCGGTGAAGGCCTATCGGGATCAGGTCCGCGAACTGGTTGACGCCCTGATCCGCCGCCTGCCACTCTCCCTGCCCATCGGCTGGGAAAACCCCTTCTGGGCCATCATGATGGCAATCGAGCATGAACGGATTCATCTGGAGACCTCCTCGGTGCTGATCCGCCAGCTGCCCATCGACCAGGTGGTGGCCCATCCATTCTGGGAGATCTGCCCTGAATCCGGCGAGCCGCCGGAAAACCGGCTCATCGCCGTTGAAGGCGGCAAGATCAGCCTCGGCAAACCAGCGGGACATCCGCTCTACGGCTGGGACAATGAATACGGCCTCCATCAGGCTGAGGTCACCGGTTTTAAAGCCGGGCAGTATCTGGTCTCCAACCGCGAATTCCTTGAGTTTATTGAGGCGGGAGGCTACGGCAACCGGAGCTGGTGGACGGAAGAAGGCTGGAGCTGGCGTACCTTCCGCCAGGCCACCCATCCCCTTTTCTGGATCAGCCGCCAGGACGGCAGCTGGGGGCTGCGGACCATGCTGAGCATAATTGACCTGCCCTGGAACTGGCCGGTCGAGGTCAACCAGCTGGAGGCCAAGGCCTTCTGCAACTGGAAGGCAGAGCAGACCGGCCTGCCGATCCGGCTGCCCAGCGAAGATGAATGGATGCACCTGCACGGGCTGGCCCGCGTTCCGGACCAGCCCGACTGGGGCCAGGCGCCGGGCAATATCAACCTGGAGCAGTGGAGTTCCCCTTGCCCCACGGACCGCTTCAGGTTCGGTGATTTTTACGACATCGTGGGGAATGTCTGGCAGTGGACCGAGACCCCGATCTATCCCTTCCACGGCTTTGCCGTACATCCCTGGTATGACGATTTCTCCACGCCGACCTTCGATACCCGCCACAACCTGATCAAGGGCGGCTCGTGGATATCCACCGGCAATGAGGCGACGGCCGCCGCCCGCTATGCCTTCAGGCGACATTTTTTTCAGCACGCGGGCTTCCGCTATATAGCAAGCGCATCCCCGGTCGCCCTGTATCAGGATCAGTATGAGACCGACAGGCTGGCCGCCCAGTATTGCGAGGCCCACTACGGCGGAGAACATTTCGGCGTGGCCAACTATCCGGCGACCTGCACCGCTATCTGTCTTGAGATGATGCAGGGAAAAAGCCTGGGGCATGCGCTGGATCTAGGATGCTCGGTAGGCCGGGCCGCCTTCGAGCTTGCCAAAGGCGGCTTTGCCCGCGTCACCGGTCTGGATTTTTCCACCCGTTTCTTCCGTCTGGCCGCCCGGATGCAGGAAGAGGGATACCTGCGCTACGCCTTTCCCGAGGAAGGCGAGATCTTCTCCTACCATGAGGTGGCGCTTTCAGACCTTGGCCTTGACGCCATACGCGGCCGGGTCGGGTTTTTTCAGGCAGATGCCTGTAATCTTCCCGTGAAATTCACCGGCTACGACCTAGTGCTGGCGGCCAACCTGATTGACCGCCTCTACGCGCCCCGGGCCTTCCTGACAGGCATCCACAAACGTATGAATCCGGGCGGGATCCTGGTGATCTCTTCACCCTACACCTGGCAGGAGGAATTCACCAGGAAGGAGGAATGGCTGGGCGGCTATAAACGGGATGGGGAGAACGTCACCGGCCTTGATGGTCTGGAGGCGGCGCTGGCCCCGCATTTCCGCAGGCTGGGCGAGGCCCGGGATATACCCTTTGTTCTCCGGGAGACCGGGCGCAAGTTTCAACACTCCATCGCCCAGCTTACCATATGGGAGCTGCGATGAGCCCCTCTTTTGACTTCGACAGGCTGGTCGACAGGCATGGCACGGCCAGCCTGAAATGGGACAGATATCAGGGCCGCGACATCATTCCGCTGTGGGTAGCGGACATGGACTTTGCCTCCCCGCCTGCGGTCATCAAGGCCCTGCAGGCGCGGGTCGAGCACGGGATCTTCGGCTATACCCTGCCGCCTGCGGCCCTGGAAGAGGCTGTTCAAACCATACTCAAAGAGGACCATGGCTGGGAGATTAAACGGGAATGGCTGACCTGGATCCCCGGTCTGGTCTGTGGCCTGAATGTAACCAGCCGGGCGGTGGGAGGACCAGGCGACGGGGTCCTGACCTTTACCCCTGTCTATCCCCCCTTCCTGACGGCGCCCGCCCTGGCCGGACGCACACTGGCCACGGCCCCGCTGCGGCTGGGCGGAAATCGCTGGGAGATGGACCTGGCGGCGGCGGAGCGGGCCATAGGCCCCACGACCCGCCTGCTGCTGCTCTGCAACCCCCAGAACCCGACCGGCAGGGTCTGGTCGGAGGTAGAACTCCTGGAGGTGGCCGCGCTGGCCTGCCGCCACGACCTGATTATCTGCTCCGATGAGATCCACTCCGGCCTGGTGCTGGATAAAAACGTCCGCCATATCCCCATGGCCGCGCTGTCGCCCGCAATCGCCAGCCGAACCATTACCCTGAACGCCCCCAGCAAGACCTACAATATTCCCGGCCTGGGCTGCTCGTTTGCCGTGATCCCCGATTCCGGGCTGCGCCGGCAATTCAGGGAAGCCATGAACGGGATCGTCCCCCACGTCAATCTGCTGGGATTTACGGCCGCCCAGGCGGCTTATCAGGAAGGAGGGCAGTGGCGTAGCGAGCTGATCGACTATCTCCGCGGCAATGCCGCCATGGTCCAGCAGGCCATCGACGGCATGCCCGGACTGCACAGCGTCCAGGTGGAGGCCACCTATCTGGCCTGGATCGATGCCAGGCAGACGGGTCTTGAAAACCCAGCCCAATTTTTTGAACAGGCGGGCGTCGGCCTCTCCGACGGCGGCCCCTTCGGGATGCCCGGTTTTCTTCGGCTCAACTTCGGCTGCAGACGCGAACTCCTGGCCTGCGCCCTAAAGCGAATGCATGCGGCATTGGCGGACCATGCAGGACGGCAGGCGGAAAGCACCTCGGGAATGCATGAGGGAGATAAAGGGAAAATAAAAAAAGGAATCCAGCCATGAGCAAACAGCTTTCCGGCCACGTTCAGGGATATTCAGAGCACTTCATCGATTTGGCCTCCCGGACCAGCCGTCTGGGCATCCTGGCCAGCCCCGACGGCTACGGCAAGGGAGTCAGCAACTGCGGCGATACCGTCGAGCTCTACCTGTCCGTACGGGATGGACTGATACAGACTATCTTTTTTCAGATCCAAGGCTGTCTGAATACCAACGCCTGCGCCAATGCGCTGTCCGTCCTGGCGGAAGGAAAGAGCATCGCCGACGGCTGGCGGCTCCTTCCTGAAGACCTGGTGGTCTATCTGCAGACCCTGCCGCCCGACCACAGCCACTGCGCCGATCTGGTAGTGGAGGCCTTCCACCGGGCCCTGAACGATTACAGCGCCACACGGCATGAACCGTGGCAGAAAGCCTACCTGAAACAGTAAGAATAGAGACCCCGGAAAAAAATCAATGGGAAAATCCTGCACCAAACCACTGGTATCCGGATGATCATCCTGCTGATACAAATTATTGATTGCGCCTCCATCGCCTTACTTTTTTTGATGCAAATCAGTCTCCGTGCCGCCGCAGTCAGAAGTCGGGGTTACCGGTGCATCCTGCTGGAAGGGCACACCCTGATGATCGCGCTTGAGATGAAAATTAAGCCAGGAATTTGTCTTATTAAGCTCCCATCTGCGGGGAGGGACACAGGCGGAGGCCATGGTGTCGGTTGCCTTATAAAAAGCCAGGCGTCCGTGGGCCCGGACCCAGACGCACGGCTTGTTGGGGTAGACCTCGCATTGTCCATCCCTGCTGCCGCCGCACTGGCCGTTGCGGGTGTGTTTGGGGCATTGTGACTCCGGACAGAGGAAGCCGACATGCTGGATCCCGCAATCACCGCAATGCTGACAGTCCAGCAAAGCTCTTTTGGATGTATTTTCCAGGCATGAGGCGAGCTTTTCTACCTTTTTATGTTCATCAATCCAGCGGCTTGCCCGACCGCAGACCGGCGCCAGCGGAGAAGTGAAGGAAAAAAACCGATCGTGGACCGTTTTCAGAAAGGAGTAGTGCATCCGTTCGTTCAGAGGCAGATCGTAAGCGGCGCGGCCAAACTGCTCCGACGGGTTGCCCCCCTGAATGTATCGGGGAAAGACATAAAAACCATCCTGCTGCGGATAGTCGAATTCACAGTAAAAATCCTGCCAATCCCCCTCGATTTCCCGCATTCGGTCCAGAATTTTCCCGACTGTATCAAAGCCGCTGTGGACTCCGCCAATATGCATCCCCCGATACCCAAGCCCCTTCAACACGGCCCCGAGCTTTGCAGCCCGCTCAATGGCCAGCCTTCTCCCCTGCGCAGGCGTCTCCCACTCCGTCCGGATCTCCGCCAGGAGCTTGTCGGTGACCACCGCCCCCGGAATCAGCCCCCTGTTCATGATCGTGGCCGCCTTCGGCGTCAACATATACACAGATCCCATGATAGGCAGCTGCCAGCCCCTCTGGCGCAGGAGATGCATCACTTCGGCGAATTTCCGGGCATCATACCCGAGTTGGGTGATGATGAACTGGGCGCCGGCGGCGATCTTTCTTGCCAGCTTGGCATATTGAGCGAAGCATTCGGCCTCGGTCCGTTTGAACGGAGAGACGGCGCAGCCCGCAAAAAAACCATCGGGATCCCCAGCATCGAGGAGCCGTCTGCTCAGATAACGCAGGAGCATCAGCGAACTGACGGATTCCAGATCAAATACAGGCGCCCCCTGCCCCCCGAATCCCTTGCCTGTATAATCGCCGGTGACGGCAAGGATATTTTTCATTCCCATCATCGCCAGTTGCAAGGCTCTACTTTCCATGCCGACCCGGTTGAGGTCGCGGCTGGCAAAATGCAGGATGACATCCATGCCGACCTGAAAGATATCGCGGCCCAGCACATCGGGGCTGAGAGAGGGGTTGCCCCCGGGATTATCGGTGACGGAAACGGCCGCGATCCTGCCGTCGGCGAACGAATCACAGGCTATGGCCTTGACCGTATCCATTGATTTTCCCGAGGAGTACCGGCCGGGGACAAGTTCGAGGGTGACGATAAACTTGCCAGGATCAAGGATTTCTGATTGAAAGACTTTCAGCATGGAAATCTCCGTGGTTGACCGCCGCAGAATTTTTCAAACCACCATGGCTGGACCAAGTTGGCCGGATTCGATAACGTATAAAAACTCGTCAGGGCAAGGCTGCTGTTGGGAGTTTTCAAATAAACTGAGCGACAACACTCTTCTCCGCCGCCCTGAACCTCGGGAGCAGGCTGCCAAAGCAGCAGGGTCCTTCGCTGTAGATGAGACGCGGAAACGGCATAAAGATGCCCGCCGGGAGGAACGGGGGCAGGGTTGAGAGCGGTTACAGGACCATAAATGATGCCCCCGATCCGCGCTGTTTCATCAACTGAAAGCCTTCGTTTCAACGCAGATCAAAAGAACTCTTGGGAAAAAACCAGCACTGCGTCAGTCGGACAGGAGACGCTGCGCTACGCCCGTCTGGTAGTCTGATCATACTCTCTGCACTCAAGACAGCTTGCAGGAGGAAGCTTTTTTACGTTCCTCCTCTATTTCCTCCTTCAAACGCTTGATTTTTCGGCGTCCGAACGGGGAAAAATACTCATGGAAGGCCTCTTTGATACGGTCAAAGACATTTCCCGGCAGATCGGTAATATAGTTTCCTGTTGGCGGAAAAGACGCTGACGGAACCACGAGATCGGCATTGCCCTCGGACGGCAGAGCATTAATGTTGAGCTTCTGGATCGTGAACTGCTGACCGTCGCGCAGCCGGATGGTGGCCTTGACAATCAGTAATCCCAAA
Organism: Desulfocapsaceae bacterium; assembly: GCA_031292275.1. Taxonomy (GTDB): domain Bacteria; phylum Desulfobacterota; class Desulfobulbia; order Desulfobulbales; family Desulfocapsaceae; genus CAIUQR01. Next base: position 56,269 of record JARLHL010000041.1, read on the forward strand.
TACACCTTGTCTTCCTGGTTCTGCGGAATCTGATAGCGGGAACAGAGCCGGTTCGAACCGGTCTGGATATCGGCAAACGTCTCCGGCGCAAGCTCTTGAAGGGTATTGAAGCGGAAGAAAGACATCCCCGCCGGGTTTCGAAAGGCATTGGCGCAATCAATGGTCATGCTTGCGATTTCCTTGCCGCAGTTATTCTCCACGTCAAACCAGATGGGATCTCCCGCCTTTGCATCATGCGGGGTAATGATCCTGACGTGTACCGGCGGCCGCGAAGAAAGCTTTTCACCGATGGTCCTGAAAAAACCTGAAACCCCTGATGATGTAGTCATAGTTTCCCCCTTATGGTGTTATTTACTCCTACTTTAGTCGGGATGCGATAAAAAGGCAAAGGGATTTTCTCGTGGCCAGCCCCCTCACAGACCACCTCATGAATATTTCGTAACATGCTATTATAAAAACTTTTTTAAACTACATATCACGCCCGCCACGCCGGTTACAACCCAATCATCGCAAAGGTGGTCAGGCACGTCTTTCCCTTGGTCCCCGGCGCATTGAGCAGATGCCAGGCAGTGTATTGTTCTGCATACAGGGTAGCTGCAGACATACCGTCAAGGGGAACAACGACTTTGAACCCCCGTATGGCAGCGGCGGTGGCAGTATGCAGCACCGCTCCTTCGGCGGTTGTCCCCGCAATAATCACCGTTTCAATGCCATGCTCACGCAGAATTTTTTCGAGATCCGTTCCAAAAAACTTATCGACGCCGGAGCGGACAATCGGTTCTTTTGCCAGCGGTTTGACCTCAGGCAAAAGGGATTCCAGCGAGCCCTTGTTGGTCGTGCTGAAGGCCACATACACCCCCTGCGACCGGGCCTGGGCCAGAAAGGCGCCGATCAGCGGGGCTGAGGCGAGGCAGCGGGGCCGCCGCTCCTGGTTGCAGGTAAATTGTTCTATATCGAGGATGAGGAAGGCCGTGGTGGCCGGATCCAGTTTTACCGCCGTCAACTCCACCGGTTCGGGCGCCTTGACCTCATCCCAGACTTCGACAATGGTCTTTGGACTCTCAGCCCTGACGTCGGTATGTATACCCAGGCAGAAGCCGGCAAGAAGCAGACCGACTGGCCAGCTTGAAAAGAAATTGAAGCCACGCATATCTCCTCCAGAGAAAAATATTGGGCCGCAGGCAGCAGGAAAATTCGGTTCTGTGGATAAGATGATACTTTTCCTTGAGAAAACAAGGGCTATCCTCGAGCATCCGCCATGCCCGTCTCTCCTTTCTCTCTGTTGCCCGGAGCAGATCAGGCTTGATAAAGATGCCGTGATCTGATACCAGTTGAAGACTAAAAGTGAAACAGAAATGCAGCAACGACTGCACCAGCCACGGAATCATCATGGATACAGAGACAACCAGGGCCTTCTTTGCCGGGGACAGGTACGCGGCACTCACCGGCGTTGAAATACTCGAGGCAGGAGAGGGCTACTGCAAGGCCAGCCTCGTCATACAGGACAAGCACCTCAATGCCGCCAATGTGATCCAGGGCGGGGCCATCTTCACGCTGGCCGATCTGGCCTTCGCCGTGGCCTCAAACAGCCGTGGCCAGCTGGCCCTGGCCATCAATGTCAACATCTCCTTCCTGCAGGGAAAATCGGCAGGCACCCTCTATGCAACGGCTACAGAGGTGGGAGAGCCCAGGCGGCTCGGCGCCTATGATGTTCTGGTCACCGACGAACAGGGCCATATCATCGCCCGGTTCAACGGGATGGTCTATCGAAAAAATCAGAGCATTCCCCTGTAACGCCATCGTTTTCCTCTCCTGCGAAGCCACTGGTGCATCCTCCATGGCAAGCACCTCTTCGGATTGCGTCATCCGGCGACACTTGTATTTTTTTGCCGGTCTGGTATGGTTGCAGAACAGGTAAACAGTCGTACTCCTCCCTCTCAACCAGCATGGCTGGACCGTACCGGACCGGCCGCAACGAAATGTGAGAGCTCGTCGTTTCAGCATGACAAGGCCGCCACTCAAACGAGAGTTTTCATATAAGGTTTTGCAAATCCGATATATATTTTCCGTTATTTTTTAAGGTACTCTATGAAGAAATGGCTCCAGGAAAATCTCGTCTGCCCCGGATGTCTGCCCCGGCAGATATCTCTGGATCTGGATATTGAGGAGGAGGAAGGCGACGAGGTGATAGATGGTCGGCTGTATTGCCCCGCCTGCAAAACACCCTATGCGATACGCAAAGGCGTGGCCGTCCTGCTTGCCGGCGGACAGCAGCCTGCGGCAATTGACAGCTCCAGTTATAACTCGCGGGGAATGCTGTCGGCCTATCTCTGGAGTCATTATTCCGACCTCCAGGGCGACCCGGAGGCCACCGGCGCCTATCAGACCTGGGCCTCGCTCCTTAAACCTTCCTGCGGCATTGCCCTGGATATCGGCTGCTCTGTGGGGCGGCTGTCCTTTGAAATGAGCAGCACCCACCGGCGCACCATCGGCATCGACACCTCCTTTTCCTTCATCACCCGGGCCAGAAAGCTGCTGAGACAGAGGCAACTGCGTTTCGATCTGATAGTAGAAGGCCTGCTGACGGAGGAGAGGGCATGCGATTTTCCCCGGGAATGGAACTGCAACCGGGTTGATTTTATTGTCGCCGACGCCCTGGCACTGCCCTTTACCGACAGGCTTTTTTCCACCGTGTCCTCCATCAATATCCTGGAGAAGGTGCCTAATCCCCTGCGACACCTCCGGGAGATGGATCGCGTCCTCGCTGCCCAAAACGGGCGTCTGGTCTTTTCCGATCCGTTCTCCTGGGACGAATCGGTGACGTCCCCCGAGCTCTGGATTGGCGGCAGACCGGACGGCCCCTTCCCCGGCCGGGGCATTGATGGCGTCCGTCATATCCTTACCGGTCAAAACGGCATCTTTACGCCGCCCCTGAAAATCACTGCAAGCGGTACCGTCCCCTGGACGATCCGCAAGACGGAAAACCTCCGGGAGCATATTACCTCGCACTTCCTTGTTGGCTCCCGCTGAGGGAGGATGCGTCAAGGCCTCTGCCGCGACCTGGCCCGAGGCAACAGAAAACCACAACCGATAAACTGTCCTTCAGGAGACCGAGATCGTGAACCAGAAATACGGCATTTGCGGCCTGTGTTTTCATAGCCCTGGCTGCGGGGTGATCGTCCATTTTGATGCGGATAGCCGGATCGAGAGGCTGGAGCCTGACCCTGGCGCCCCCATGGGCCGGATCCTCTGCCCCATCGCCGACAGCGTCAGGGAGATTGTCTACTCCGAGGACCGGATCAAATCTCCGCTCAGACGGGTCGGCCCCAAAGGCTCGTTTGATTTTGAACCCATCTCCTGGGATGAGGCCTATGCCTGTATCGCCGCCAGACTCCAGGAGATCAAACTCCAGTATGGGCCGGAGGCGGTGGCCTTCTATGCCGGTACGGGCTCCTATGAACGGTCCTTCAAGGATATCTTCAAGCTGAAAGGGGCGGAAATCTATCTGGCGGCAAGCATCCTCTTCCCCTTCGGGTCCCCCAACACCTTCGGCGTCGGCGCCCCCTGTTATACTGCCCTGGGCGTACTGGCCCCGAAACTGACCATGGGCTGCCTGCATATCGACATGTTTTCCGATGCGGACAACTCCGACCTGATCGTAGTCTGGGGGACAGATCCCTCCACCTCCACGCCGCCGGAGATGTTCTCCCGCCTGCAGCGGGCATCTGCAGAGGGGGCCGAGATCATCGTCATTGATCCCAGGAAAACAAAGGCTGCCGAACTGGAAGGCAGTCAGTGGCTGCCTCTGCGCCCCGGCACCGACGGCGCCCTGGCCCTAGGCCTGGCCCACGTCCTGATCCGCGACGGGCTCCATGATGCTGACTTCGTCGAGAAATGGGCCTATGGCTTTGAGGAATTTTCCGACTATGTACTGGTTTTCAGCCCGGAATATGTATCCGAACTGACAGGTATCGCCCCCAGGGAGATCGAAGACCTGGCCCGGCGCATCGCTCTGGCCGAGGGGGCATCCTATGTGATGTATACCGGGCTCGAATATACGAAGAGCGGGGTCCAGAACATCCGCGCAGTCCAGGTGCTGTGGGCCCTGGCGGGTCAACTGGACGTAGAGGGCGGCCGATGCTTCCTCCCCCGGGAAAATATCATCCCTTTAGCAACCCACCGCCAGATTGAGACTCCGGGATTTGACACATCCATCGGCAGGGGCAGGTTCCAGGTCTACTCCCACTTCTGCGGCGGCGAGCCCCATGCCCATCTACTGCCCGGGGCCATCCTCGATGGCGGCCCCCACACGATACGCTCCCTGCTGGTCCTGGGCGCCTCCCTGCAGACCTCCTGGCCCGACCCGGAACTCTGGAAAAAGGCCTTGGGAGCACTGGATTTTTTAGTCTGCATCGACCGGCAGCTGACCCAGGATGCGGCCTGGGCCGATATCATCCTGCCGGCCGCCACTGCCTTCGAGCAGGAATCCTACTGTTATTACGGCTCCGCCCTCAGGCTGCGTGAGAGGATCATCGAGCCTGTCGGCGAGGCCAGGCCCGACACCCAGATCCTGACAGAACTGGCCCGGCACCTGGGCTACGGCGAAGCCTATCCCCAAAGTCCGAGGGAGATTCTCGAATATATCCTGAGCGAATCCGGCTTCACCGTCGATGACTTGATGAAGGCGGACCGGCACGTGATCAAAAAGCAGCCGACCACAATGACCTATCGCAAATGGGAGACCGGCGGTCTCAGGGCGGACGGCCAACCCGGCTTTGCGACGCCGACGGGCAAATTTGAGATCAAATCGACGATCCTGGAAGGCTTTGGCCACCCGGGGCTCCCCGAATACCAGGAATCCGACGAGACCCCGGTCAGCAATTCAGAGCTGTACAGGCTCTATCCCCTTATTCTAGGCACCGGTCCCTGCAAACCGGACATGAAGTCCTGTCTGCGGGCCATCCCCGGCCTGCAGCACAAATATCCTTCTCCCACCGTGGAGATAAACGAAAAGGATGCGCTCGAGCGCGGCATCGCCGATGGGGACCCTGTTGTCATCAAGACGGTTCACGGCACCGTGCCCATGCGGGCAAGGGTGACCACGACCATCATGGCAGGCTGTGTCTATGCGGCTGTGGGCGGAGGCGGCCCTCTGGGCACGGAGGAATGGCGGCGGGCTAACGTCAATATGGTGACCGATTTCGGCCAGTACGATGCGATCTCAGGATTTCCGGTCTACAAGACCCTGCTCTGCGATATCAGGAAGAAGAAACGGCAGCGCCGCGGCATAGCAGTACAGGACCCCAGCCTGGGATGCGTGGGATGACCTCCGCACCAAGACTGTCCCCAGACTCCGCAGCCCTACGGGATGGGCGGCACTAGACTGCACCGCAGTTCCTTCTAAACTGATCCTCCGAAACGGCGTTGGAGACCGCGACCAGGCTGCCGTTCCGATAGTATCGCAGATAGGGAATCTGATCGTTGTCGAAGACCGCCTCCTTGAACTGGCGGAACCGGTCGAAACAATCGGTGAGATTATACTCGAGGACATAGATCTCAGCGGCGGTGAAGGTACTGAGGAAGCCCTTCATGGCCACCCACTGGGGGCACCAGTCCTGGGTCAGGACTACCACCACATTGCTGGCCGAGCCGAGAATATCGTCACCGAATTCCCGGTGCGTGATGCAGGCAAGGGCCTGATCTCTGGAGATCGTCTTCATACCGTCCTCCCGCCCCGATCCACCTCGGGGCCGTTGAGTATTATCCTGTGATGATTACATTAAAGCTCTTCAAGAGCAGCGGCTTCGCCATATTGCAGTGAGAGAGTTTCAGCTTTCGTTCCGGCCGTCGGTCTGTTCCAGTCATGCTGGTTCAGGCCCGACACCGGACATCACATTTTCGCGAAGCCGCCGCCCTGATCCCCTCCGGGAACTGGCTGTCATTCGATGCAGCTCATTCTTTCCGGATCGGGATCTCCATAATGTACTTTATTTGAAAGTCTCATCAAAGCGGCGGCATTGCCTTGCCGAAGTAGCGCGCTTTCATGATGTGTTATGACTGGTCTGTCTGGTCAGCCATACTGGTTAGTACCCCTGGACCTTTGAGGCCACCTCTTTCCCGTAGGCCTGGGCTACCTTGATCCCGCCGTCGATGCTACTGGCCTTCAGCATCAGGGGGGCTGTGACCATATCCATCCCGAAAATATTCTTCATGGTGTCATAGATCCGTTCAGCCGCCTCCCCGCTCCAGCCGAAGGCGCCGAAGGAGCCACCCGCCTTCCCCTTGAGTTCCGCCTTCTCCGCGAGAAAGAGAAATGTTTTCATGCTGTTCATCATCTCGCCATGATAGGTGGATGAGCCGAAGAGGTAGGCATCATAGCCCCCCAGATCCGTCTCGCTTTTTATCTCCTTCACATCCTTCAATATCACCTCAAACATTGAAAACCGCAGGCCTTCTGCAATAATTTCTCCGATATTTCGTGTCTCACCGTTGCGGCTCGAATACAGAATCAGCGCTTTAGACATGTCATTTCTCCATTTTTATTGTTGATTTCACAAAACAATACAACAGATCCCCAGACAATCATCCCACAAAAAAATTCAGCTGAAAAAATAATAATGAATCCTATTCTTTTTTTAGAAATAATACAAGATCATTCCTGCCTGGCCAACCTTCTCCGCCGCAGGCGCGGCCCGATAAATTTTATCCTTGATAAAGATTGCAAAGTTTTCAATATATGGAGCGTACTGCCTTTTTCACCGGACAAAGCATGCGCGCTCCACACCCGACACACCACCTGCCCGGACTCACCGGACAGCAAGAATCCTTCCACCACAGGAATACAGACATGGGACTCTTTGACTTCACCTTCTCCAGCATTGTTTGTCGAAACGCCCGCCATTTCAACGGGAAGCCGGCGTGGTACGAGGCAGAAAGCGACAGGACCGTCTCCTTTAAGGAGGTGAAGGAGCTGACCGACAGCCTGGCCTGCGGTCTTCGGGCCCAGGGAATAAGCAAGGGTGATCGCATAGGTGTTCTGGGAAAAAACAGCCTGGAATACTTCCTCCTCTATGGCGCCGCCGCCGCCCTCGGCGCCGTCATGCTGCCGGTCAACTGGAGGCTGTCAGCTGGAGAGATCTGCTTCAACCTCAATGACGGCGGGGCCAAAATCGTCTTTGCCGATGGAGAATTTGCAGAAACAATCGCTCAGATCCGGACCGATCTGCCCTCGGTTTCCCGTGTATTTTCCCTTGCCGGCGCCATCGCCGCCGGAGATTTTTCTGCACTTCTACTGCCTGCCGCAGAATTTCGTCCCGAGGATATCTCCTCGGACTGCGGCTTCGTCATCATCCATACCGCCGCCGTCGCCGGCAGGCCAAGGGGGGCGCTGCTGACCCATGCCAATATCGTCTTTTCGAGCCTGGAGTTCGTTCGGGCGATGTCGCTGCATGCAGGCGACGTCAATCTCAACGTCCTTCCCCTCTTTCATATAGGCGGGCTGTCCGTCATGGCAAGCTGTTTCTACGCTGGGGCGATGTCTGCGAATATGGGCAAATTCGATGCGGAAAAGGCCTCCTGGCTGACCGCCGAAAAGAAGGCCTCGGTCCTCTTCGATTTTGCCCCCATCCTCGGATCGCTGCTGGAGCAGTCGCGACAAAACGGCGCCGATCTCTCCTCCCTGCAGAAGGTGGTCGGGCTGGATTCCCCCGAGACCATCCTTGCCTATCAGGAGAGGACGGGCGGGACCTTCTACGCCTTTTTCGGTCAGACCGAGACCTCCTGTCTCGCCACCATCGGTCCGTACAATGACAGGCCGGGCTCAGCGGGTCAGCCAGTCTTCGCAGGCGATGTGGCGGTGGTGGATGATGCCGACCTGCCGGTGGGAAACGGTGATACCGGCGAGATCGTGATCAGGGGCCCCATGGTCTTCAAGGAGTATATCAATCTCCCCGAAGACACCGCCCTGACTTTTCGCAACGCCTGGCATCATACCGGGGATCTCGGCCGTTTCGATCAGGACGGCTATTTATTCTACGCGGGGAGGAAGGCAGAAAAAGAATTGATCAAACCGGGCGGGGAAAATGTCTATCCCGCCGAGGTCGAAAATATCATCCTGCTTCACCCGGCCGTGGCCCGGACCGTGGTCTTCGGTGTCCCGGATCCCAAATGGAAGGAGGCCATCAAAGCCGTCTGCCAGTTGCGGGAAGGCCATGAGCTGACAGTCCCGGAACTGATTGCCTTCGTGGGCGAAAAAATCGCCCGTTATAAAAAGCCCCAGTATGTGGAGTTTGTCAGCGACATGCCGCTTCTTGCCAACGGTCAGCCGGACCGGCCCCGAATAAAGAAACTCTACAGCTAAACAAGCATGGCTGGGTCAGGCTGACCGGCCGCAGCGAATTATCGTAACCGGGAGGCAGGTTCCTTTTTTTTACAGAGCAGCCGAAGGGACTGAATGCATTTTCTCCACCTTGTCTGCGGAAAAATCATTCTGTCACCGGTTGAGCCGCCCGAGGATTTTTTTCAACACCGGGGGCAGATTCAACTTATGCAATGGACGCAAATATTGGTTCGTGCCGGGGGCAAAATTCAGTACTGCCTCCATCAGGAGAGCCGCCAGGTTATCTCCGGGGGATTGCGGCAGGGCAGTCTTTGGTAGGTGAAGGCCGGATAGCCGACCATCATCGAACCGAAGGCCTGATGTCCGACCGGCAGGCCGAGCGCCGCCGTCAGCGGCGGATAGGTCGTGGCCGCCGCATTGAAGTATCCGGCCCAGCAGGTGCCTAGGCCCAATGTCGTCGCGGCCAGTTCCAGATACGACAGGGCGATGGTACAGGTGCCGGGGGCAAAGCGGTCTTCTGCCGGGGCATGGGCGATGATAAGGGCCGGGGCGTTGCGGAGGACAACGTCCTCGCCTTCCTGCCAGCGCTGCACCGTCCTCTCCAGATGCATGGAAGCAGCCATTTGAGGGCTTTGCCCGATCACCCGGCGCATCCAGTCCACCACCATTTCCGCCAGACCGCGCATATCCTTCCTGCCCAGGATAAGCCATTTGGCCCCCTGGGAATTGTGTCCGGAGGGGGCATAGCACGCAAGCTCGACCAACCGCTGCAGATCCCTCCGGGGCACTTTCCTGTCCTCATAGACACGAAGGGAACGTCTGCTTCTGAGGAACTGCGCGGCTGCCCGGCCAGAAATCCGGAGATCATCCTCGATGGGAGGGCACTGCTCCAGAGGGACAAGACGATGATTCAGGCTTCCTGTGGGGCAAACCGCAACACAATGGCCGCAGCCGATACAGATTTCCTCCGCCTCATCCGCAGGCCGCGGGCAGGCGCCCTCTCGGAACTCAATGACACGAACCGGACAGATCTGGGCGCAGATGCCGTCCTGCAGACAGGTCTTTTCGTTGACCTCGAACAGATTCATCATCACGTCCTCCTCTTTGAGATACTCTGATAAACCAGCATGACAGGACCAGATTGGCTGGCCACGACGAAACATGAAATCGCATTTTTCCGGCATGGAAAGGCTACGGCTCATGGGGAGCTTGGATATAATCCCTGCAGAGATCCGCCGTAAAGTGAAAGTATAGCCCCTCTGCCTGCCCTGGCAAGGCCTTCCATTGCCAAGGCCCTTTTTATCCCTGATCGGATCAAGCCGTCACATATTTTCCCCTCCTGCCCGGTCTCTCTTTTCCGCCGGCGTGCTCCGACAGCAAAACACAGCCGTAACGCGCGATTGATTGCACGTAAAAATAATGATGATTACGTATTTCTATACATTACCATCGGCACCGCAGACCGATACAAAGATTACCGTATAATTTCAGATTCATAATAAGAGGAGGGGATATGGGCTTTAAAGCGATAGCGGAAAAAAGACGGGCAGTCAATTTTTTTGATCCTCAACGGGACGTCTCGGAGAAACAGCTGGAAGAGCTGATCACCATGGCGGCGATGGCGCCATCCAGTTTCAACCTCCAGCCCTGGAACCTGATAGTTCTCAGGGGTGCCGAAGAAAAAGAGCGGCTGAAGGCCCTGGCCTGGGGCCAGCCCAAGGTGGCCGAGGCGCCGGTCACCCTTATTGTCCTGGCAGATAAAAACGGTTGGCAGGAGGGACATCCGACCCTCGAGAGGAACTGGCAGGAGATGCTCAAGGCTGGAAGCATGCAGCCTGCCCAGCGAGACTGGTTTTTGGGCGCCGCCAGGTCCCTCTATGACTGGAGTCCGGAGGCCAATCTCGCCTTTGCCGCCAAAAACACCGGTTTCTTCGCCATGAGTCTGATGTATGCAGCCACCAGCCTCGGCCTGGAAAGCCACCCCATGGACGGATTTGACCATGAAGGGGTCCGCAAGGCCTTCAATATACCGGAAAACTACTGGCTCCCCCTGCTGCTTGCCATCGGCTACAGAAAACCGGGACTTGAACTGTCCGCAGCCAAATGGCGCAAAAGCAAAGAGGAGATCGTTGTCTCCTTTACCGAGAAATAGAGGGAAGGGGATTACTTTGGGTGCTGCGAGACGGGCCGCTGGGCATTACCCCACCCGTCTTTACACCTCACCGGCAGGGCGAAACCAAACTGCCCGGCCAGAGTGAGACATGAAAGCACATCATTTCAGCGAGGCGAGACCGCAGTTTCTGGAGGAGCTTCGTTGAAGTGACAGGCGAAAAAACCCCTTCCCCGGTCATGAGGACTATGACAGAGGAAGGGGCGGGGGAAAATTTTCACACCATCGGAAACCTGTCATCCACCAAACCTTCCGAAAGTGGCAGGAGACCGCACAGCCTATCAGAATTTATAGGACAGCCCCACTGAACCCAGCAGGGCTGAGGCATCAGTGAACGTTCCGTTAACTCCTGCCGCATTGGTGACGGTTCTGGACGATTTCATGTCGTAAAGAAGGGCAACACCAAGATCCATCTTGGGCGTTAGCTGAAAGCGGGCACCCAGAGAGAAGAGGTAGGCATTCGAGTCGGGAAGCTCAAAGCCGAGAGTACTATCGGGAACCGGGGTCTCATCATAGGCAAGACCTGCCATCAGGGTCACAATATTGGTCGCTTTATAGCTGAGCCCCAGCCTGTAGGCATTTGAATCATTCCAGTTTTTTACAATTGGAGTACCGAATGGGGTCATAGCGTACGGGCCGAGCGCAGAAGAATACGTAAAATCAAGGTTTTTGTATTGGGACCAGAATGTCCTATCCCAGGTCAGTTCAACGGTCAACTTATCGAAGAAGGTATAGGCGCCTGAAACCGCCAAAACGGCAGGGGTAACGACTGTAACCTTTCCTGTGGTATTTATCGTGTCATTTGGAATGCCGCCAAGAGTTGCATTACCTGAGAGATCAAGATCGATTTCCGATCGATAGGTGATAGATATATTAGACTTGTCATCTGGCTTGGCCGAAACGGCCAGATTATATCCCCAGCCGGTCGCATCTCCCTGCACAAATCGGCTCAAAGGCAGGGAAGCTATGGCAGGAAAAATGCCAGAGGCATTACTGGACACCGTTGCCGTGCCGTACATCATGCGGACGCCGCCAGCCACTGAAAAAGTATTGTTGATCTTATAGGAAACGGTCGGATTAAAATCAAAGGTCTGCAGATTGAATTTCTGCGCCGATGCGCTCTGGTACGGATCATCCCATCGTTTTGCCAGACCGAAGGGCTCCGTTATCGAAAAACCAAAACGGAAATCATTAAAATCGGGAGATACCATAAAAAGAGTCGGAGCAATGAAATTCTCCTCCTTGGTCGATCCGCTTAAAAACGATGCAGGTCTCTGATTGCTTGAATAGTTGATGGATGACAGATGAATATAGTCCAAATCACCCTCAACCTGCCAGGCACTGTCCAGCCAGGACATATTTGCAGGATTGAAATAGGTGGCATCCGCATGAGAGGCGCTGGCGATATCGGCCCCCGCCTTCGCCGTCGAGTCAACTGACTGTTCAGGAATACGATACCCGGAAGCAAACGCGGAGCCTGCTGCAAGCACAGAAGCCAAAGCCATTACGGAAATTGTTTTCTTCATATTTCTCTCCCTTCAGTGAAAATGAACATTCAGTCTGCCCCTCAGCAAAATGGACATCCCTGTTGCTTTTGCATGAAACTGGCTGTTTCATACCCCCCCGCTTCCTTCCCTTAGCACTCCCCTCAACGATGCTTTTACCGGTCTTACATTACCTTTACGTCCAAGTCAATAATAAATTAATCTTATGGCTATCATAAGGGCTTCTGCTCGTAGCATCTTGCCATTTATTACACTATTATTTCCTGAAATAACAGTCTGAAAACGCACACCGAATCTCTTTCACCAAAAACAGGTCACTTCACCTGATCCGGCAGGGCATCATAGGGCAAGAAAAATACAGGCATCAGGGAAAGAGCTTCTCAATATCACATCGTATCTCTCCCTCCATAGGAACAGCCTTGCCAGTGGTATCGATAATCACGAAGGTCACCAGCGCGTCTGCGGCAACCTCCCGCGATCTTTTAAAAACGATCTCCTGCTTCAGGGTGCTGCTGCGGACGCCGACCTTTTCCAGAACAGTGGAGACAAGCAGAGTCTCTCCCACCGGCACTGCCTTTCGATAGTTGACATTAATATTGACAATCAGGAACACATATCCCCTGGCGGCCAGCTGTCTCAAATCGATCACCGACTCAAGCCTGGCCCATCGGTCTTCCTCAAAGAATTCGAGGTATCGGGCATTATTGACATGGCCATAAAAATCGGCGTGATAGCCCCTGACTTTTATCTCGGTTAGATACTCCATAGCTTCCCCTCTCTCATCTTTGGGTGTCGGGACGGCTGCACTCAAGCCTGCACCATCCCTCCCCCGATCATCTACACATCTTTACCAAAGCTCTGCAAAAACACGCGCAGTGCTCCAGGATTGTTAGATTTAATCATTCCGGAAAGAAAATCCTTCATCCCTGGCCGGTATCCATCATTCCAAATCTTCAAAAAAAACTCCTTGGTGGTCTTGCAGACACAGTCAGCCTCAGTCCGTCCATCGGCGACGGAGCAACCGGCCGGGGTGAGGACGATGGATTTTTTGACATCATCCAGCGAAAAATAGTAGCTGATGGGGGTCTCCACCAAGCCGGCCCGATACAACCGTGGTAATTGACCAAAAATCTCTTCCATGACGGATCCTCCGCGTCCTGCAGTTAGAGCGCGTTGATTTTTTCTGTAAGTACGGGGATAAAAGTCTTGAGGTCGGCCACCACCAGGACATCGGCCACCTCACCGATCGGGGCGTCCTTGTCGGTATTGATGGCCACCACGAACTCGGACTTCTTCATCCC
>JARLHL010000042.1 GCA_031292275.1 Desulfocapsaceae bacterium
CCATCTATCCGCTCCAGCAGACACCAACTCCTCCGACGAGCATTCATACGGGGCCCATTCTCGGATTTGGCATCTGCTTCCGCTCAGGTGGTGCCAATCGGAAGGGTATGAACTTTGACACAGAATTCTGAACACTCCCGATGCTGTTGTCTTACCTGTCTCTCCTGGTCTGATCTCCGCATAGGATTCCTCCACCGCGCGTGGGTATTTGTCCACAATCATCGCTCCCCCGCCAATTGCGGTCTGATATACGACATCGCGCATTAAATTGGCGAGCGACTGATGCGGCCGTTCTCCATTGTGAAAAACGACATCCTCGGCTAGACCAGCGGTCAATTCGCTCATCGAGAGCATAGCCTTAAGGTACACATTCACATCTGGAATTATTTTGTCATGATTATCGACAAATTCGGGCAACAAGCTTCTTCAGGCGGAGATGGGCTGCATCGATATCGGCAAGACAGGCAAAGGCCTTGACCTCTTCAGCATGGGCCGGATTATAACCGCTGGATAAAGAGTGACGGCCGAGCAGCGCGGTTACAAAGGCGCGCTCCAGCCGATCGCCCGGTTCATCCGACTGGTTTGTCTCGACCAGATCATACCAGGCACGAAACTGGGGCTTCTCCAAGGACTGCCGCGCCTCCTGCTGAAGTCCCTTGGTCGCATCAAAACCGTGCCGGAACAGATCGGTTATGCTCCAGACATCCAGCAGATCGGACGCCTTGGCTGCTGCGCCGTCCAGCAGACAGTTTCCCTTTTGGGCCAACAGTGATTCCATCCCTAAGGAAATGGTGTCACGCACTCGCTCGGCAATTTCTGTTATCTGTTTTATATCACGAGCATGCTCTCCATAAGCAATAACCGCGCTGTTGATAGCCCAAACGATTTCCTGCTCCAGACCTGACAACCGTTCTTTGTCAGTAATCAGGGACAGGGCCTGCTGCAACAGGGAGGTTGCGATCAAAGGGCCGGCATACACAGACGGCAGCCGGGTGAGGGAGCTGTCCGCCGGTTTTTGAGGCCGGGGTAAAGGCTGACGAATTGCCGGCCGGGAGAAGAGAACGACGGCCTCCTCTGGCGGCACAAAGCCGATATCCTGCATACGGCCGTTCCGGAAACGCAAGGCCTCTTCTTCGATCTGGGTCGGCAAATCCACACGGGAATCGCTCAGCAGTCGATGGGATGCGGAAGGATCGTATTGGTACAGGGCGTCCAACAGCGAAAAAGGATGGGTCTTCAGCGCCACTTCATTCTTTACATCGAGGAGGAAAAAACCGTCCGGGGTCGCGGCACGGGGCGTGTCTTTCCCTTTTTCTTCTTGAGGAACCTGATCGGTATCAGGATCATACACTGTGACTGTCTGGGCCAGATAAAGGAGCTGCACCACATAATCCAGGGAGAAATAAGCCTTGGCCAAGGCTTCGGGACCGGCCAGCGCAAAGGCTGTCAGCCATTCATCAAGACTGTCAACGGCAAAGTCGTAACGATTCCAGCAATCCAGATCGACACAGGCTTCCAGTTGTTCTTGACTCAACTCGAGGAGGATGGGCAGGGCCTGATCCAGACCGATCTCTCTGACAATATAATATGCCTCCAAAGGTTCGAGGGCTGCGACTTCATCGGCCAGGTCGTTGGCGGCCAGAATACGCTCGCCGCGGCGGGACAGGGAACGGATCAGATCGGCGCGGAACGGGGTTAATTCAACAATCTTATTATCGGTCATATTTTTGTCAGTCAGAAGTAATTAAAGTTTTTTGCCGCAGAGCACAGAGGGAATCTTCGAAAATTGATCAGGGGGACAGGTCAGGCGAGACAAATGAATGTTCCCGGGTAAAGCTGCATATCCCTTTGTCATAGACTATCTCTTCTTAATGCTCTATGCTCCATTTAAATGCCAACCATCGAAATTGTGTTGCCTTCTGCAACCGTTTACCGATACCCCGGGCCAGCGGCCAGGTTTACTGATAATTGGGGAGCAGGGCAGTTATTATACCGCCCCCTTCGTAACCGAAGTAATCAAAGCTCTCGAAAAAATCGTCTGATGAAGCCATCCCCTCCATGCCCCCCCCTCATCCCGGAAATTCACAATAACCAGAAATACTCCACGGCTTCCGACTCCGGGAGCCAATCTCTCCATTGGGGAATAACACTCCTTTGCATACGTTACCTCTCTCCAGTAATCTGGAGCTGCAGATATTTTTTTGTTAATTATCTTCGTGCAATTCTTCACTTAACCACCCAACACTAGTCGGTGATTTATGAGTTTTTCAGTAAATAAAATCGCGCTTATCTTTGACTATCTTCCTGATTTCCCAAACACTTTTTTGTGTTGTTTGGGTTAGTATCTCTATTTTCATCCGAAATGGGTCATCCTGTTTAAATGTTGCTTTGGCTTTATTTGATAATTCCTCTAAAAGTTGTTGATATCTATCAATTTCCTTAAGAAGCGATCTTCTTTGATCATGCTTTTCAGACAAAGACTCAATGTACGAAGCTAGTCTCGTGATAGATAAATCAACAAGAATATCACGTGATATATCATATCGATCCAACATAACATCGATTAGATCTAAGGCCTTCCTGCTTAGAACAAATGTTTTAGGCCTACAGTCATCATCATTGCGACAGTGAGTTTGCGCCTCGTTAGCCAATATGTTGAGAATCGTCTCGTCTTCAATTAACTGGTCAAGGAGCGTTTTCTGTTGAATACCCAAGTGTTTTGCAGATATTTTGAGCAAATTAATGGTTTTCTCCGGCAGCTTGAAAGTTGTCCTTACCGATTGCCTTCCTTTGAGTTCATCTGCATCAATTTGCAGGCATATGTCCTGTTCGATCTTTTCCTTCGTCATCGGTCTCCTCGCACAAGTTTATCTATATAATAGGGCAAATTACTTATATATCAATATCCAAATAAGTAACATATCGTATATCCATTAAAATAATAATTAAAATTGACATATGCAAATTAATAACTACATGTTTACACTTGGGTGCAGTAACAACTGCGAACAAGAGCAATGATTGTTCTTGGCTTTTTAATTGATATCAACATATTGGGGAAAATAAATGAAAATTAGTCCGTTGAATGATCGCATTCTCGTTCAGAGGGTTGAAGAGGAAGAGAAAACAGCTGGCGGGATTATTATTCCGGACAAAGCTAAAGAGAAACCGGTAGAAGGCAAAATAATCGCGGTTGGCAAGGGCAAACTGAATGATGCAGGAGAGCGTGTTGCACTGCAGGTGAAAGCGGGCGATACCGTTCTCTTTGCCAAATATGGTGGAACCGAGGTTAAGATTGATGGTGACAATTATCTGATAATGCGTGAGGACGATGTTCTTGGAGTAATCGAGAGATAAAGCTTGCTGTAACCATTATTTCAACCCGCAAAATATCGGTTTATATAATACAGGAGAAAACCCAATGGCAGGAAAAGATATTAGATATGGTGCGAATGGCCGTGAGGCAATTCTTGCCGGAGTTGACATGCTTGCAAATGCAGTAAAAGTAACCCTCGGTCCGAAAGGCCGTAACGTCTTGATTGAAAAATCTTATGGCGCACCGACCATCACCAAGGATGGTGTCTCCGTTGCTAAAGAGATCGAAATAAAAAACAAGATTGAGAATATGGGTGCCCAGATGGTCAAGGAAGTTGCTTCCAAGACCTCCGACGTAGCTGGTGACGGTACTACAACCGCAACTGTTCTGGCTCAGGCG
>JARLHL010000043.1 GCA_031292275.1 Desulfocapsaceae bacterium
AACTCTGCTTCATGGCAATATACCTTGTAGCGAAGCCTGTAGGTCTCCTGCAGCAGGTCTTTCTGATTATCAACACAAATGAATTTGAATCCTGAAATGTCCATAGAGAGTCTCCTGTCTCAATGTGCACCCGCACCCTCTCCCCCTATTTTCCGAGCCAGGCGATGGGACCGGTTTTATGGCCGGCAGGTTTTCCCTGCCAGGCAGTTGTTGCGCTGCTTTTGCTTCTGTCCCGCTTTCCGCCCGGTCGCTGAGCACATATGTGGCGCTGTTTCCGGGTCCTCTTTTGGCCAAAACGCTGCCTAGAGGAGAAGAGGTCCCTCCTGTTTAGCCTATTTGAAATAGCTTGTGTGTCGCCGGAATGTGCGTTTACTATTTAAGTGTTTATCTGTACAACCAAGAGATTTTTTCCGTTCATGAGGGAGGATGATCATTCTCCTGCTGACGTGTTCTGTTGGTCAGATATTTTTAAACTTCCGCTCGTAGTCGAGTTCCATGGAGTAGGGAAAGTCCTGGTAGCAATAGATCCGGAGTCTGAACGGGGCTCTGACCTGGGTGGCGATGGCTTTTTTCATTGCTGCCTCCACGTCCGGCGAGACGGTATATCCCTTTTTCAGCTGTACTTCGATCAGGAAGGTCTCATCCGTAATGCTTAAGCGGAAATAGCCTGTGGTGAGGATTGCAACGGAAAAATCCGTATAGATCCCATGCTTTACTGCTTCAGGAGTAATGGTGGCATCGCTAATCCTAAGGGTCCGGTTCTTTCTGCCGCCGACCGAGAGAAGCGGCAGTTTCAACTCGGGACAGAGATGTCCGTATCCGCAGTCGTTCAGGATCGTCTTGAGCTCATTGAATGAATAAAGCCGGGCTACATCTTTGACATTATATCGAATGAGGGGAATCAGCAAGGCGTCGCTCAGCATGGAGACGACAAGCTCCGGGGAACTGTCCCTGCTTTCTACGACCTCGAGATAAGTCCGATGCGGATAATAATGGAAGAGCGTCGGCTGGACATCGCATCCTTCGCCGTAAAGCGCATACCGCAACCGTTTGTCGGCCAGGGCCGCTCTCTGGATACGAATGGAATCCCGCGATTCGTGAAAGAGATTCAGGTCAAGTTCGGCCACTCCCATGGTGCCGCCGATCAGGCCCCGGTCCATGCGGTCCCAATCTGTTCCGAGGATATTGCCGAGATAACTGCGAAAAGTCTCAGGAACCCAGTCTTCCCCGGTGATGATGTGGACATTCTCGCGTCTCCAATCGATTCCCTGCTCGGCGCCGTCTTCGAGGATCTTTTTCAGAAAGTGGGGATCGCTGAGGATCAGTATCTGCTCGAAGGCGGGTGAGAATTTTTGAAAAATCGCCAGGGCCATGTCCCAGCGAATACTGGTATCGGCGACGGGCAGCGATGTCGGCACCCTGACCCCCATGGGCAGGCTGTTGATAAAGAGAGTTTTTTTCTGCGAGATGCTGAAAAGATAGTCCAGGGCCGTGTCTATGGCCTTCACCGCATTTGCGTGGTTTTTCTCAGTATTGATGCCGAAGGAGTATACGCCTGAGAAACCCGAACTAGACATGGCGCTGCGGATGCGGCCGATATTGCCATCAAGGCAGACATCTTGAATGCTGTATTTCGGAAAGACATCTTCTTTGGTGATCAGCGGCACCATTTCCTTAAATGCCGCAATAGAGCTGACTTTCGCCGGAGAGCAGCCCGCTTTTTTCAGGATGTCTCTGTAGGCGGGGACACGGCTCGCGCACCGCTGAAAGGATTTCAGCAACAACCCCTCTCCATGGGAGACGATTTTTTCAGGATCTGTCGTTGTTAGTATATTGAGTGTCTTTCTGCGCTCAAAAAGAGTCCATTCCCTGCGAATCCTTGCACCTATATTCATGTTGATCTCCTGATGTTTTTCTGCGATAGCATCATCGGCCTTGTCCGCCTGACGCACTGCGCCTTCATGCCTGGCCTCTATCCGTGATTTGTCTGTGCAGCATCCTCCGTTTCATCGCGATCTTTCAAGAAGAACCGGTTTCGCCTCCGGGGACGAGACCGAGACGCCTGAAGCCGCAGCAGCTGCAACCCGGCAATTCTGAAAGGATGAAGAGTGTCCCGGCTGAATAAAGAGCAGGGCTCCATTCGACCGGTCGTATGGAGTGTGTCCCGTCTGTGATGCTCAATGGTAGTCCGTCGGTTTGTGTGTGGGGGTTTGGTGTATCAGGTTTGTCAGGGAATATATACCAGCATTGCCGAGCCTGCGTCAAGGATGGAGTCGTTTTGAGTTGGTTTCCACTGGTGTGTTCTCAGGGTCGCTTGTACACTTCAGGTGTCGAGTTGTGACAGAAGATTTCAGTTCATTTACAGGCCT
The DNA here is from genome assembly GCA_031292275.1 of Desulfocapsaceae bacterium. Lineage (GTDB taxonomy): Bacteria > Desulfobacterota > Desulfobulbia > Desulfobulbales > Desulfocapsaceae > CAIUQR01. Next base: position 2,370 of record JARLHL010000043.1, read on the forward strand.
GGGGGCGGGTGAAAGTGTGGGCGGCTTGTCCGTTACCTTCAATACGTCTACGCTGGGAACATTCACAGGCACTATTACCCTCTTGGCAACGGGATATAATGCAAGCGGTTATTCCGGCCAGTTGCCTGATATCGAATTGATATTAAATGGTGATATCGTCGCTCAGCAGACAGTACCTGAACCGGCGGCCATGGTTCTCTTCGGTTCTGGCCTTGTCGGTCTTGCTGGCTTG
>JARLHL010000044.1 GCA_031292275.1 Desulfocapsaceae bacterium
CTACGGCCAGGGAGAACTTAGCCAGTTTGTTGTCCGTATCAGTGAAGGTAGTTGAGACGGGGTTTTGACCGACGCGGCCGATGAGTGTTACTTGGTTCATAAGATGGCACCTCCAGTGCTGTGTTTGAGTGCCAAAAGACCATGCGACAGTTTGCGTGAGTGCAAGGACGCGCAGCGCGGAACGCAGTGGAGTTTATCCTTGCATGGTAGAAAACTGGTGCAAGAGTAAGGCACTGTCTCACACAGCCCTGAGGTAGCCAGATATGGACCAATCGACACCTAAAGGCGCAGAGGTTTTCCCGTCTCAAGAACCATCAAAACGGACAACAAAAAAGCGAGTTCTCCAAAGCCGAGAGACACTCACCACAGGACAATCTGGACGAAAGAGAAATTGATGTCGAACAAAAAACGGGCTAGCTTACCGACCAAGACGTAACCGAAGACGCGCATAGAAACCAGGCAGGCTCTCGGTCTTCACCAAGGAAATTAACGGTATTAGAGATGAGACGCCCAAGGGCTCTCCGGATTACGGCAGACAAAAAGCACAAGTCTGACAGGGGCGAAGTGTGTCTTTCTGCGCCTTTAGAGCAAGGTTGCCCATAGCAGCAGGACACAGGGTAAGTAAGTCATGCCGCACTGGTTCTACATGCCGCCCGTTCCGGTGATGCGGAAAACTGACAATGTCCACGTCCATCTCCAGACCTTCAAAGGCTGGAAGAACTCCCGGATGTAAGTCACTGTCTTGCAAGAGGGCTAGCTTCCAAATCGCTGCAGGTGATTTGCACAGTGCCAGAATCGCCTGATCATAATTCTCCGAATCCACTGAAAGCCAGCCCTGACAGTTAGGCAGGGCCGCTAACTCGGTCAACGCATCAAACACAGCACCAGGAGCAAAGCTCCGGGTGTAGAACCAGAACTTGCACCCAGAGTACTTCTTCACAGTCAGAGCCCACGCGCGAACATAATCGGCAGAATAAAAATCTCCGACATCGTGAATACGCATCGTCCAGGGGATTGCAGTTTGTACGCCTTTAATCTTCGCAGTGAGCCAATCGCGAGGTCTAGCCTGATCGACTAACATCGAGAGATTCTCAGAGAGAAGCTCCGGACCACCTTCGGCAAGCAGGAACTGCGAGGTCCGGAAGTTGCGAGCCCGCTTGCCTTTCTGAGCATCCGACTGATAGCGGATGCCATTGCCATAGCAAAGCTTTTTGCACAATGCCGTAGCATTGATGCAGGTTTCTGTACGCGGAAGACTGAATGCCCAACCCACTTTGCTATTGTTCGTAAGTTATTCTGGTTGCCGGATTATTCCGACCTGCTTTCTGAGGCACACCAATAGCTATGATTTGAGTTAATGCTACCCGGCATTATCCAGCCAATCTTATGGGAATCCCTTGTAGGGATATCCTGAACGAGAGGTTGA
>JARLHL010000045.1 GCA_031292275.1 Desulfocapsaceae bacterium
TGATAAAACAGGATGGAAGCGGCCTGCGGGCAGGGCATTGTGTGCCGAGCCTTAAACTCGGATGGGTCGCCGGCGAACTTCTCTTCATAGGCAGAGGAAACCCGCCTTTCCTGCTGGCCTTCGGCAGCGGTAAACTCGAAGAAAGACCCAGGGCGTCGGATAATGAAAAAATTCTGCAGCCGGTAAAAAACCAGCTGGAAGATCGAATGATCGGACAGTTGCAGCGCGGCAACATGGTCCTTCTTGGCGGTGAAAAGGCCCTGCGTACCCCTCAATCTCCAAAAAAATGCCCCAAATGGCTCCTGTGGTCCGTAATGATTCTCGGGAGCGGACTGCTGGCCCTAACGATAAGAGAGCTGATGCGGGAGATGAGGAAGAGGTTCAGGCTGGATAATCCGATCAAGCAGATTTGAAGATCCGGGTTAGCTCGGGCGGGTAACGGCAGCGAAGGGAAAACCGTCAGAAGGTGATGGCGGCCTTGAGCCCCAGCTCATGAACTATCTGGGTTGCCGTCTCCTCTATGGATCTTCCTGACGAAATAATTACTGGAATTTTGTGAAGTTGACAGAGTTCCCTTGCCTGCTCAAGCTCCTCCGCGCAGGTCGCGAGCCGAGCATATCTGCTGCCCTTATAGCGATTTTCCCTGAAGACATGCAGCATCCGCGCGGAGGTGGAGATTGCCGCCACCCGGCCCCTGTTTCTGATCACCTCCGGCGGCAGACGGCGTCTCTGCAGATCCTCCTCCACCAGGGGATAGTTGGCGGTTTTCATGCCCATCTGGGTTGCCAGATAGATGGAGACAGGCGTCTTGCCCGAACGCGAAACCCCGATCAGGATTAGATCCGCCTCGTCATAATCCTTCAGGTTGGTGCCGTCGTCATGGGCGATGCTGAACTGGATAGCATTGACCCTTTTGGCCATAATCATATCGTCATGCTGCCGGGACGAACCCGGGAGCCGAAGAGCCCTGGCCTCCAGGAGATATTCCAGACGCAGCAGAAAGCCTTCACAGACATTGAGAAAGTGAATCTCCGGGGTGTTGAAGATATCGTTCAGCTTTCGGACGAAGACCGTTGAAAAGACGATGGGGCGGCTGTCCAGGGACTGGGTCAGGATCCTGCGCCGGGCGGCACGGGCGTCCTCCTCGGTGCGGATAAAGGGAAAAGATTCTCCGTGGAAGGTGATGCCGGGAAACTGGGCCAGCAGCGCCTTCCCTAAATTCCTCGCCAATATTCCTGTATTCCCGGAGATATAATAGACGTTTATCGTTTTTTCCATGCCCTTATCCCTTCCCGAACACGATTGCCTGGGCTTTTGCCTCAATTCCAATCCATCTCTGCGGTTTATCGTGGAATAAAGGCAGAATTACAAGAAATAAAATATGCCATGCCCTGATTTACCGCATAAGACCCGCTGCCGCTGTCTTCCATTTTCAGCCGCCGGACGCCGGACCCGACGAAATTACCGCCAGGATATCGGCCCCTTCTCCTGAAAAGTGGCTCTCTGCCCGGAAGAGTGCAGGACCGACTCTGCCGACCGGGCAGGAAACCGCAGCCGTCTTCCGGGAGCTCCTCTTTCTCCTTCTTGCCATCGATCCGACACTCCTGAGCACCCCGACCAACTGACAATTTTTGTCAAGTTAGGACTTTTTTTGACACCAAGTCCCTGAAAAGAAGTTTATCCTATTTCTCAAATAGGATCAATCTATTCGAGAGGATATAACCCCATCTTACCGTATCGATATCATTTATTCAATTAATAGAATTATTCTATATCTATTGGCATCGGCCTTGCACATGGACAGTGACGGATTGAAACAACGATTCAAACAGGTCAAAAATCAAAAAATCAACGGAGGAAACACAATGAAATTAAA
>JARLHL010000046.1 GCA_031292275.1 Desulfocapsaceae bacterium
AAACGGGAAAGGACGAACTCACAGGTTTTGATGGTATTTTTTTTTGGAGTTGGCCCGGTGAAACTGCAGATGGAAATCGACTGCTTGTGAAACTTTCATAATACACCTCCTGTAGAATTGAGAAAAAGCCGGAATTGCCTATAGGTTATGATACCATAAAAATTGCAGGATTGGTGATCACTGGCGGTGATGGGCACTCAGGATAACCTCAATTATTTAGCATTAATCTGGGTTACGATTGGCAGTGCAAATCTTGTATGTCCTAGTGCTAGGGTTAGCATTCGCTAACTACTTTGTCAAAAACTATCTTGCAACACACAGAGTGGAGAGCCTGAAAAACCAGGGGAGACATTGAGAACGGAGGAATTCGGTAACTTTTAAGGCGTCGAAAAACATATGTTTTCAGGAAGAGCATCAGCTTTCAGCCTTTGCAGCAACTCAGGAGCGGTTTTTTTACCTTTCTCTACTATTCAAAAGAGTCTTTGGTGCTTTTTATTGAGTATATCATTATGGCGCAGGCATCTTCGAAATTCAAGAACCGATAACTCTTATAGATCAACAGGAAAGATATATATCAACTTGATATGACGACACTTGAAGTCAGAAAGTGCAATAAAAAGTACCCTAATCTGACGGATGGGAAAATAATGTTGTAAAGTATTTGTATTTCTTGTAAAAATAATGACAGGTTACTTAAGATTTTTTAAAATATAACTGCCTACTTGATTCGTATGCCATTTAAGCTAAGAAAAAATGATCACAAGATAATTGAATTGTTGCTAGATATTTATGCAGATAAAACTACTTTGCCGGTGGCCTATTTTGATATCTATAAAAAAATATTTATTTGGTCAAAAAAGGGCAAATATGCACCTATTTGTAATGAATTAAATGGTCAATGTAATCAGAATCACAAATTTTGCGCTGGTTGTACTTCAGATCATGAAAAGCGAAGCCAAAACCCTCAAGGAAATTTTGAGATATGTTATGTAGGATTATGGAATATTGCTTTACCTATTGAAATTGGAGGACGTGTAGTTGGCGTTTTGTTGAGCGGACAACGAAAGATAAGTGATAATCAAAAATCAGCAATTTCCAATACAACATTTGAAAATTTTCTTGAAGGGATAACTGACAATAATAAAAAGGTTCGCTTGAGAAAATGCTTTAACGAAACGCAAGCTATTGATGAGAATGAATTTAATAGCAACTTACTTAACAACCTAAAGGAATTCCAAGAAATATTTTTCGAATGGATCTACGAGCAACAAAAAGACATTAGAGAATTTCGGCAACATGTTCATACCCTTGCCCATGAATTTTTAATCCCAATCCAAGCCATAATAGCCGACTCAGAAAATTTATTCGTAGAACAAAGTGAACCAGAATTAAAGAGAATCTCCAAAAATATTTTGGACGAAATGCAGAAGTTAGGAATTATCGCAGAGAATATGAGGTCCTCAATACTTGGTGCAAAATATTACCAATATGAATTCTCAAATCGTAACATATTTGAAATATTGACTAAAAGTATTGATTTATATCAAAGCGAAGCAAATCAAAAAAATGTTGTTATAAAATCTCCCTCATCTTTATCTGGTAATTTCCCAATAATAGAGCTGGAATACAAACAGATGCAAATTGCAATCAATAATCTATTGCAAAATGCAGTGAAATATTCATTTAGCGGCGCCGGGGGACCATTATTCATTCATATATACTGCAGGCAAGAATCTAATATATTTACAATCAGTTTCAGTAACATAGGGACGGGAATATTGCCAGAAGAAATTGAAAGTAATCAAATATTTGAAGCAGGTTACAGAGGAAAGCTTTCAGCTGATAGGCATCGTACTGGTTCTGGTCTAGGTTTAAGCGAAGTTAAAAGAATAATGGAACTACATAATGGATTTGTCGAAATTTCAAGTGATAAAACAAAAAGTGATGCATATAAAACTACTGTGAAAATTGGAATACCGATTGCTCATGGACGATTATAGAGAGGTTACAATATGGCAAAAATTCTATGGGTAGAAGATGAAGCTAATAAGATTGGAGGGCTGATAAGACCTTTAATAAAAAACGGACATGTTGTTGATATCGCACAAGATAAATCAGAAGCAATTTCTATGTTAAAGGGTACGGCATATGATTTAGTAATTCTAGATATCATTATTCCAGATGGCCAAAATGATACTATAGAAGAAATTTATCCGTACGAGGGACTAAATGTAATTATCCATATCCACGATAATTACAAAAGCATACCTGTAATAATTTTATCAGTAGTAAATGATAGCAACGTTTTGAGGAAGATACGAAATTTAGGATACAATACTATTCTTAGTAAAGGAATGCTTTTGCCTAGCCAATTGCTTGAATATGTGGCTGAATCACTAGGACTTAATGATGACTAAGTTTTTATATAATTTACTTGTTATATCCACTTCGGCATCCGATACGATTGCACAACAAGATTTAAATCCTTTAAAAAGCGGAGGTGTTGTAGCAGAGCATATTTTTCTCCATAAGGCGTTGGAGACTTTTTTATATATTTTCTTACCGTTTTTGTCTCTTGTCGCAGTATATTTTATTGGGAAAATAAAATATTTTAAGAAAAAAATCACCTTATTAAGATATTATCTTAATAGAAGAAAAATAAAATTAACCTTTGATGGAATATATGAGGAAGAAAATGAAATTAAATTAAAAACCTCCTATGTAAAGAACGCCCTAAACGAGGCTAGTTCAACCAACTTAATTAAAAAAAGAAACGCTCTTGAGCAATTAACACAATTTAAACACAATGAAATGGCGATTGTTGGTCTTATAAAATTGCTTTCAGATGAAAATGATATAGCTTTTCGAAAAATAATTATAACAGCTCTTTATAACGTGATTAAAGATTGATTATTTGGGATCTTATAGAAAGTGTCCCTCCGGAAGCTCCTGTTTTGATGTAGCGAGTGGTACGCAGAAGTGGCTCAGTTAATTTGATCAGTGATCTGCTGATCTTAAGTGGAATCTTTGTTCGGGAAAGAGTATCGGAATTAAGATTGCGAAATCAAACCTCATCAAAATTGATTTTCACCTCAGGTTTACCTTACTACTATAAGTCACACCCGGCTTAGCTGCTCCACGACAAGTGACACTGCCCCGTAATCTTCTTCCACAATCCCCGTAAGGATATAGGGATGGCCACTTTGCAACATATGCGCATACCGTTCGTATGTTCTCGGGAAAAAGGTGGTTTCTAAAATTCCAGTGTCGTCCTCAAAGGTAAGAAACTCCATCGTCTCACCGGTACGGGTGGAGACAAGTTTGCCAGTCAGCAACCAACCTGCACAGCGAATCCGGCGGCCGACTTGGGCGGGCATTAGGTCGATCTTTATAAGGCCGCGCGGAGAAGGGCCTGTCAAGACAATCGGATGATACCGACAAAGGAACCCAAGGACCGCGAATTCTCGGCGCAACAAGGTGACAGCGTCCGGCGGCTGCAGGGGTGGTGGCTCGGGCAGCCGTACCGTAAAAAGAGAGGAGTTGACCGCTTGGATGCGACTTCGCTGAAAAGCAGCCCATTGCCAGAGCAGCATTGTCCGGTTCAAGCTGGGATCAAGGCTGTCCATGGCACCTGCATGGATCAGAGCCCGTGCCTCCTGATCTGCAGGTTGCACCCGGCTCCAGAAATCGACACTATCAACGAAATCTTTCTTCTGCCGTTCTGTTAAAATTCGCCCTATCAAGGATTTCGACAGATCACCGATTGCCTGCAGGCCAACCCGGATCCGGTCGGTGTGGCCCGTCCATTGTTTTACGCTACGGTTGACATCTGGGTAATCAATCGTAACGCCCAATCGCTTTGCCTCCGAGACATAGGCGAAGGTTGAGTAATAGCCCCCCTGATTGGATATGACCGCTGCCATGAACTCGGCGGGGAAGTGATGTTTCAGATATGCCGCCTGGTAAGAGACCCTGGCATAGGAAGCAGAATGCGGCTTACAAAAGGAATATCCGTCAAAGCTCATCATCATCTGCCAGACCCGATCAATGTCCTCCTTCTCCACTCCGGACAGTCCACACCCGTGATAAAATTGCTCTCGGTAATCTCTTAGTCGCAATTCTTTATCCTTTTTGGACATCACCTTGCGCAGACCATCGGCCGCAGCATGGCTGAAGCCGGCCATGGCAACAGCCACTCTGGACACGTCCTCCTGGTAGACCATCAAGCCGAATGTATCGTCAAGGACATCACCTACCGCCGGGTGCAAAGGTTGCCAGGCTCCACCGTGCAGACGGCGGACATACTCGCGCACGAATTCATTGGCCGCTGGCCTAATTATGGAAGACTGGATCACCAACTGTTCAAAGTCGCCGGTCCCGGCTTTCTGCTGCAACAATCGCATGGCCGGGCTCTCGATGTAGAAGCAGCCCATAGTGGTGCCTTTAGCCACACCGCATTTGGTGCGGGGATCCTCTTCCGGATTCCAGTGTAACTCGTCAAGGTTTGTGCCTTGGCTTTTCACTGCTTGAATGCAATCGCGAATCACTCCCAGGCTGCGGTTACCCAGGATATCGATCTTCACCAGACCGGCCTCCTCCGCACCATCCTTTTCCCACTGAATGATCGGCACCCCTTTCACGGCATATTCCACCGGCACGTATTCGCTGATCGGTCGTGGAGTGATCACAACCCCGCCCGGATGAACGGAGAGATAGCGAGGGATACCGATCAGCCTGGAGGCAAGACTAAAGATTCTTGGCCAAGGTTCGGAAAAGTCCTGGTCACGTAATGACGGCAACCGGGACAGCTTTTCAGGGAGATCCTCCCCCCCCTTAAATATCCAAGGCATTCTTTTGGTGAGGTTTGAGATCTCGGCATCCGGCAGACCGAAGACCTTGGCGGTTTCGCGGATGGCCATACGGGGCTGAAAGACAACATGGTTGCAGACCATCGCCGAATGACCGGGAAAGTCCCCGAGCACTTCGGCCAGCACCTCGTCACGCTCGTCCCAGGCAAAGTCGATATCGATATCCGGGGGATCAGTCCGGCCGGGGTTGAGAAATCGTTCAAAATAGAGGTTGTATTTGATTGGACAGACATTCGTGATCTCAAGACAATATGCGACCAGAGAAGCGGCCCCGGAGCCTCGGCCGCAAATCCGCCGCTTACGCCGCAGGCCATCAGGGCCTTTGCGGTGGACAATATCATGCACCACCAGGAAATAGGATGGAAAACCCATCTCACCTATTATCCTGAGTTCATGTTCCAGCCGCTCCACTACCGCTTCGCCGAGATCATCGCCGTACCGATGCCGCGCTCCCAGGTAGGCTTGCTGCCGAAGGACCGTCGCTGCATCACCTTTTTCGGTTGCGCCGGAGTTCCGCCAGGGCGGCATCACCGTTCCAAACTCAGGACCGGTAAAGGCACATTGCTCGGCAAGGCTATCGGTGGCTGGCACCACCTCGGGCCAGACGGCGAAGCGTTTACGGTATTCATCCGCCGATTCCAGAGCCCATACCGATTTCGATTGCTCATATGTAGGCAAACGGCTCAGGCTGGTATTGCCGGCAATGGCCCGGAGCAGCCAGTACAGTTCCTTCTCTTCGGCAGTCCCCATCACGCTCTTCGGTGTAGCCACCGCCGTGACTCCCGCCTTCAAGGCCCAACTTCGAAGTTCCCGCCCGATGGCGGATGGTTGCGATCCCAAGTCTGCCGCTGCTTGGACGCCTTGCCGGTGCAGTTCTTGAAGCAGGCTAAGATCATCAGTAAGAGCCAGCAATCCCTCAGCTCTCCCCGGCAGATCCTCTGCCAATATAAGGCCCTGGCAGTGCCTTTTGGTGAGCAGTTGACACAGGTTGCGGTATCCTACAGCATTTTTGACCAGACAGGTGGCCAGTCGGCTCCCTTGCGGTTCCGATATCTCCGCACCCACCACCGGTCGCAGTTTTTCCTGCCTGCAGGCAGAGAGAAAGCTCCACAAGCCATAAAGATTATCACGATCGGTAAGTGCGAGACCTGAATATCCCAATGCAGTAGCCCGGCGGCACAGGGCAGCCGGCGAGGCCGTGCCGTGCATCAGGGAATAGTGAGACCGAACTCGCAGGGGAAACATTTCCTGGCCAAATATGAAAGAGTTTAATTGCTTACAGCAACGGAGACCGTACCGTGATTCTCAGCCGATACAATCTTTCCCCGGCCGATCAGGCTCTGACCGCACCTACTGCGGATGGTGTCCATTGCACCTAGGAGCCTCTCCTGTCGTAACGATCTTGCTTTCGTTTCGGGAAATAGAGAAAGCTGGGATGACTGACGGTGCAGCCGGTCGCAGACCAACCGCAGCCCCCGAAGGCGGGTTCGGCGCAGCCAGGCCCTTTCAAGGGCCAAGTCGGCAAGCCTTCGCAAAAGGAAATCGCTGGCCGTCCCGGTATGAGTCGAAGCCTGGCGTACGATGTGATGGCTGTCGGCATAACGAAGCCAGATGCCAACTCTTCGAGCAACCTGGCCACGATTACGCAGCTCCTGGCCAGCAGTGGCCACCAGTTTCAGCAGAGCTGCCTCCACCTCCTGGCGATCATTGGTATCGCTTGCGAAAACATGCTCGCAGTCAATCGGTGCTGTTTCCAATGGCATGCCTGTTACCTGACTGGTATCTATTCCTCGGCTGGAATTGTGCAGGAACGTGCTCCGACTGCCAAAGGGCACCATCAGCTGCTGGCGGCTCAGACCTGCAAGCTGGCCGACAGTGCCGATCCTGAATTCCAGCAATCGATCGACCTCCCGAACGGTCAGGCCCGGCAGCAGTGAAACGGCAAGCGGGGCCAGAAAGGCCTCCTCCTCTCCGGGGGCCACGATATATTCTCCTACCGGCTTGACTAACCGGGAGGCAACCTTGGCCACCAGCTTGTTGGAGGCCAACGCCCAGATAGGATTGAGGCCAAGGCCGTCACGCACCTGACGGCGAATCCGCAGCCCGACATCCGGGGCTGGACCAAACAGCCTGTGGGTGCCCGTCACATCGACGAAGATATGACCATCCTCTACGCCATGCTCGACCAAAGGGGAATAGAGTCGGGCCTCTTTCAATACCCCCTGCATTGCCTTTCGATACAGTTCCGGTCGGGGGGGGAGTTGGGCGGCTTCCCGGCACAATCGTGCTGCCTGGCAGAGAGCCATGCCCTTTCGTACCCCGGACTGATAGGCCTCTTCACTCATATCGTAGACCACGGCCCGAGCGGATCCCAGCGGGGCGACAATCACCGGCCGGCGTTTGAGCGTCTGATCGACCACTCGCTCAACCGCCACTGCAAAATCCGCCACATTGAAATGAAGGAGGGTGCGTTCCCATAGCATCTTTCTTACCCGGTTGCCCTGTTGAGAAGAATTTTCTCCAGTCGCCTGGCGTTATTCGGAGCCTGAGCCCGGACGTGATTGTTAAAGTAGATGACGCCGTGGCTGGCATGGGCCGCAAGCTGGGGGAGTTTTTGTTCGCACCAGAGAAAAAGTTCGTTTTCGCTGTAATCGTAATCGAACTTTTTCTGCATGTTATCCGAGCGCCAGCCGCTCTCGTTACGGCCGTGAAAACGGACATAGAATAAATCAGGGTTGGTGATCACATCGAGGGACGGAAACAGGCCCGGTAACTCAGGTTCGTCCACGGTTACCAAGGTCACTCGCCGCCGCTCCAATTCCTTGAAGACACTGTCGATAGCCCAGGAGGCATGCCGGAATTCCACCGCCACCGGCAATCCCTGCAAGCCGTCAAGCAACTCGGCAAGATAACGGCGATTGCCCACGGTACGGTCAAAATCAGGCGGTAGTTGTACCAGCACGGCCACCAGCCTCTCAAGAATGGGAACAATCCCTTCCCGATAGAGCTGCAGCTGTGCTCGCCATTCGCTGTCCCGCTCATGGGTCATGGTTCTTGTAAGCTTTGAGGAGAAGCGAAAATGTTGTGGCGCTTTGGCAGCCATCCGGGCAAGCGGCTCGGCTCGGGCCATCTGATACCAGACATAATTCAATTCAACCGTCGAAAAACATCGGCTGTACAGTTCCAGCATGGTGGCACTTTTAGTGCCTGGGGGATAGAACCCGTTATCCACCCACTCGGTGTAGGAATAACCGCTGGTACCGAGAAAAATATCACAGCCCCTCTTATCTGGCCCGCCGGCCAGCAATATTTTCCCCGGCTGGCGGTTCATGCCTTATCACTTCCATCAAACACCGCGTTTTTCCCGCGAATCACTCCCACCACCTTTCCCTGGACCATCAGTTCATTGAACCGGTAACGCATCACCTGGTAGGCATCATTTTCCGGACGCATCTCGATATGGTCGGCATGGAGGAAGAACCTTTTTACCGTAGCCTCTTCGTTATGGAGCAGCACCGCGACGATCTCACCGTTTTGGGCATACTGACGGGGTTCGCAGACGACCAGATCCCCGTCGAGGATGCCAGCACCCTGCATCGAGTCGCCTTTGATACGAAGGCAGAACAGATTATCGCCTGGAAAAACAGAGCTGTCGACCGTCACTGTGCCGTCCCATTCCTGCTGGGCGTACATCGGCAGACCTGCGGTGATCTCGCCTATTATCGGCAAATCTCTGGCCGCTGTGGGGCGGGGATGCCCCTCCTGATCCGGTAATATCCGAATGCTTCTGCTGTAACGCCCCTCACGAGCCAAGGCCCCTTTGTCTTCAAGCTGGTGGATGAGTTGAGCCACCGCATTATGGCTGATTCCCATATCTGCCGCTACTTGGCGCAGACTCGGCGCCTTGCCTTCATCTCGAATCTTTTCCGTCAGATAATCAAAAAGCCATCTCTGTCTGATAGTCAGCTTCACAATACCCTCCATTTGTAAATGTACATTTAATACATATTGTAACATTGTAGCTCATCTTGTCAATGTGTGAATTGCCATTGAATGATTGTACACATGAGGGAGCAAACAGATGCTTCAGATTATGTGCCTGCAATGATGAAACAAAACAAATGGAGCGCTAAAGTGGGGGGCTATGAATTGGGAATCAAGACGCTGAAGGGGTAGCGTATTTGCGAAGGAATGAACTTGATCTTTTAATTTCCTTTAGGTAAACCCGGCTATAGTGGCGCGTATTGAACTATGTTAATATTCAGCCATATTCGCGTTCAGGCGGCTTTGGTTATGGACCACCCGTCCGGTGACCAGCAGCGCTAGAGAAGGAGAAACATGAAACCATGTCGAGAATGCCAACATGAGATATCTGATCAAGCCACGGCCTGCCCGCAATGCGGAGCACCTTTCCCAGCCAAGGAGAAGTGGGATGGATGGGGATTTGAGTACAAGTCTCAGGCGACCCTCTTTGGATTGCCGTGGATTCACATCTCGTTCAAGTACCGACCATCGAGACGACCCGTTCCGGCCAAGGGAGTCATTGCCATCGGGCAGTTCGCCTGCGGCATCTTCACACTGTCGCAATTCGGTGTAGGCGTAATCAGCATCAGTCAATTCACCATTGCGGGCTACGCCCTTGCCCAGTTTGCCCTGGCGTATTCACTGATTGCTCAAATGGGAATATACATTCACGAGGGTCATGGGCAAATCGTCAGAAACGCGATGGAATTGATAGGGATGCTCTAACCACTGCCTGCTGGGTATGTCGCTTCGCGCTGCCCCAGAGGCCGAACGTTAATAGTGTCATTTATACGATCTGATTATTATATTCAAACCAAGGTGATCGGCCAAAATCAACCAACAGATAGAGATATTTCGGCGAATTTGAAAGTATAAATATCTCCAGAAAATCGCAACCGGAGCAGCGTATTGAAAATTCAAAACTTGCAACGCAACATCTCGCAAAAGCTTATGCCGACCAGGGAAATCCCGATGGATGGTTCGAAGAATTTTATGCCCGTGCCCATGGTGACATACACAAGGTGTACTGGGCAGATCTGAAACCTAATCCTTTACTCCTGGCTTGGATTGACAAGCATGGACCTCTGCGAGGTACAAACACGATCACAATCG
>JARLHL010000047.1 GCA_031292275.1 Desulfocapsaceae bacterium
TCAGATGGAGTCCGTGACCTTTGACATTGATAAAGCCAGGCAGACGCTGGGCGATCATGGCTTCGTCAGAGAAGACTATATCCTGGATGTCGAGTATACGCGCAAATGGGGGGTGCTTTAAAGGGAATCGGCGGATCGGCAACCGGACGGGGAGGAGCCAGGGCCCTTCCGCCCCTGCACCAGATCCTGAAATGATGGTCCATGTAATCGCCCTTTTGAATTCTTGATGTATCCCATGTCCGAAGCCGTACGCAGTCATTATGAAACCTATCCCTATCCTTCCTATCCGCTGGCGGCCTCGGTCCGTCGCTGCGACACCTATGCCCTGAATCTTGAGGCCCTCTGGGCCCGGTTCAATGGCCGCCTGCCGCCGTCTGAGGCCAGGCGCATCCTGATTGCCGGCTGCGGCAGCTTTTCTCCCTATCCCTTTGCGGTGGCCAATCCCCATACTCCGGTCACCGCTTTGGACCTCTCCCGGTGCAGCCTGAGGCGGGCGCGTCTGCATTGCCTGCTGCATGGTCACCTAAACGTCACCTTCACTGCCGCCGATCTCTGTGACGGCCAGGCTGTCGCCGGCAGATTCGGGCTGATCGATGCCTACGGCGTCCTCCATCATCTTGGTGATCCGCTGGAAGGCCTGAAGGCTCTCGCCGTGCGGCTTGCGGAGGGAGGCATCATCCGGGTCATGCTCTACAGCCGCTTTACCCGGGGTGAGGAGGAGTCCATTCGCAGGGCCTTCAGGTTCCTGAAAATCAGGGATCCCGGTGCCGTACGGCGGTTGATGGCCAGGGCCAGGCCCGATTCAAGGCTGCGGCGGTTCCAGATGCATTCTGCCGATGCCGCCTCTGCCTCAGGGCTTGCGGATGCCCTGCTGCATCCCTGTGTCCATACCTTCCGCATCGACCAATGTCTGGATCTGGTGGACAACGCAGGTCTGCAACCCTTGCTTTTTGCCCATTCCATGGCCCTGGAGAATGTGGATGAGGAGGTTGAACGTATCCGTCTGCTGGAATCCCAGGGGCGCTCGCCCGGCAATTTTGTCCTCTATCTGGGCCGCAAGGCTGGAGGTGGCCGGCGGGAGACGGATGGCGGCGATCTTCTGTTGCTCAACCCCTGCCTGCGTGGCAGTGTAGGGATGCTTTCATTCGGAAGTCTGCGGATCGTCCCCCGACTCGGTCACCCGACACCGCCCATCGCGGGCAGCCAGAGGCGGTTCCTGCGCCGATTCCTGCAGCCTGTGGCCTGGAAATCCCTGTCGCCCGAGGACCGGATGGCTGCCAGTGGGTATCTTCAGGCCCTTTTCCTGCTGAAATTTTCGCCCTGATACTGCCTTCATAATTTTCCCCTGCCGGAAATATATTGGAAAAAAGGTGGAAAACAAAGGGGAGAAACGTTTACAATGACCGTGTCCAGGGAATGGGAGCGAGAAGCCAGTTATCCACTCAGCAGAGCAGAATATCCGACCGGTAAGTCGTCCTGTCCGGTTTTTTTCAATTTTTGATATGAGTGCAAAAATACACGTTGTCCGGCTGTCAATCCTGTCGAATATCAGCCTGATCATCATGAAGGTCGGCGCCGGGATCATGAGCGGGTCGGTGAGCATCCTCTCCGAGGCCATCCATTCGTCCATGGATCTGATGGCATCGATGGTGGCTTACTATTCTGTGAAGGTCTCCGACCTGCCCGCCGATGATGAGCACCCGTATGGCCACGGGAAATTTGAAAATGTTTCCGGTGTGATAGAGGCGCTGCTGATCATCGTCGCCGCCGTCTGGATTATTGTCGAGGCGGCGCAGAAGATCTTCAAGGACATGGAGATCCAATCCCTCGAGATCAGTATCGGGGTAATGCTGATCTCGTCATTGATGAATTATTATGTTTCCGGAAGATTGTACAGGGTGGCAAAAGAGACCGGCTCCGTGGCCATTGAGGCGGATGCCCTCCATCTGAGGACCGATGTCTACACCTCGGCAGGGGTGGCCGCAGGCCTTGCCCTCATCTGGCTGACGGGAAAGAGGATATTCGACCCCATCGCCGCTATTCTGGTGGCCCTTTATATCCTCAAGGAGGCCTATATCCTTCTCCGCAAGGCTTTTCTTCCTTTGCTGGATATCTCCTGGGATCCTCAGGAGATATCCAGGCTGGAGGGGATCATTGCCGAGTCCGGCGTCAAGTTTCATGGCCTGAAGACCAGGAGGTCGGGAAACTACCGTTTCGTCGAGTTCCATATCGAGATGCCTCAGAAGATGCCGCTGGCCGAGGTCCATGAAATCTGCGATAAACTTGAGGCCGCAGTGGGGAGGGAGTTCGATCAGACCGATGTCTCCATCCACCCCGAACCGACATCCTGATCCGGCCAGGAAAGCGCGAGAGCAGGATGTCGCCCTTCCTTGCAGAAAGAGTGCGGCCTTTCCTCAGCGCAGGATAAAGCCCAGCACCTTCAGATTGCCGGCCCAGGTGCTCCATGGGCCCGACTTGAAGGAGGCAGTCATATGCGTCGGGTTGTAGAGGACCGTGGCATCCTTATCCAGGTGGCATTTACGGTCATAGTTGGTATGGCTGATCCGCAGTCTCCAGGTTCCGTCTCCATTGGCCCAGGCCTGCTCCACGTATACCGGATGGCCGGTGGGCATGCCGCGCCTTGAATTGGCATCAAGAACCATGACTGAACCCGGTACCGGCCTGGCCGTGGTGTTCCCGGAACGTTTGGCGCAGGAATACCATTGCACCGGGCTGGTGTCGCCCAGCCGGCAGGTTATCAGGCCGGTACGGCAGCGGGCATAGATCAGGCTCTGCGGCTGGCAGCGGCCGACGGTATGATGCCCCTTCCTGCTGGTTTTTACCCCTCCCGGCTGCAGGTTGAAGCACTGGCTGCGGTCACGCTCGCTGAGGCGTATTTTCTGTTCGTCAAGTCCCGGCAGGAAGGTGTCATTCTGCGCGGTCTGGCCCTTCTCTTCAACTCCACTGGCTGGCTGTTCCTGTGCCGTCACCGGCGGAGCAGGCTCCACCGAAGAGGGAGACTGCGCGCAGCCTGCAGTCAGCAGCAGGCAGGCAAGCAGGGTACTGAGTCGAGGGGATATCGGTTTTTGATTATTCATAGGCGGCTGCAGAGGTTGAATTGAATCGGTATAAAGACGCCTCCCCTGCGTTGCACCTTTTGCTGGAGAAATGCAGGGGAAATGCCTTCGCAACAGTTGCCTTGCGTCAGAAAAATTTTCAGAATATTACCTGGTATCTCTTATTGAGGATTGGCGGCCTTATTCAAAAGAAGGTCGTTGTTTCTGATCAGGTCAGTGTCCTTTCCTGCCAGGCTTTTGGATTTCTTCCAGAACTGTATTGCCTGTTCGGTGGCGCCCAGAGAATATTTCGCCCGGCCCATCGCGTTCCAGTACCAGCCGTTCCTGGGCTCGATCCGCAGGGCCCGCTCAAGGAGCATTT
Source organism: Desulfocapsaceae bacterium (assembly GCA_031292275.1). Classification (GTDB taxonomy): domain Bacteria; phylum Desulfobacterota; class Desulfobulbia; order Desulfobulbales; family Desulfocapsaceae; genus CAIUQR01. The sequence goes on from JARLHL010000047.1 coordinate 3,439, forward strand.
CCGCCCGGGCCGAGTCTCCTTTCTTCAAGGCCTGTTCCGCATCCTGATAAAGAGAACGTGCCGGTCCTTGCTGCGGTTTTATCCCGGGCTCCTGAACCTCTTTCTGAACAGGCGCAGCAGGCTCTTCCCGCTTGATTATCTCCCTCTGCGGCTCCTCAGGCAGCCTCATCTGTTCTTCCCACTGGGGAGGCGGTGGCGGCGGTTGAGGTTGGGGCTGGGGCTGGGGCCGGGACTTGACCTTTTCGACCGGCGGCGGCTGAGCAGGGGGCTGCTGATAACGGGCACAGCCGTGAAATGCCAGAGAGGCTACAAGCAGCAGCAGAAAGGTGTGCAGGCTTTTGCGAAGGTGAGTTGGCATGTGTCGCTTCTCTCCATGTGGGTTACTGGAATTGCCTTTCGGAAGTCTGGAAAGCATCGGGAATTGTGGCCGGAGTCTGAATTGTGGCCGGAGTCTGCGCAGGCGGGTGGGGAGGTGCCTCCGTTGGAATAAAGGGCAATCGACGGCCATCCGGACTATTTTCCCAAACGATCCCCGGCGGTTCGCTGAGTTCCAGGGGTTCTGGATTGAGCCCCTGCATGATCCGGCCCCAGATGACCATAGCCCCGGTAGCGCCGGTCATCCCTGCCGGTTTGTTGTCATCCCGTCCGAGCCAGACCACAGCCAGTCTGTCGCCTGTAAAGCCGGCAAACCAGCTGTCGCGTAGATCTTCCGAGGAGCCGGTTTTGCCGGCAATGGCCAGACTGGCGGGTAAATAGGAAGAAAGCGCCCTGGCGGTCCCTTCCCGGACAACGTATTGCAGAGCGCTGTTGAGCAGAAAGACTGCCTGCGGGGAAAACCGCTGCTCCACGGAGAGCCCGTAGCGTTTGATAACCGTGCGGTCAGCGGCCATCACACTGTTGATAGCCCTCTGCGGCACATAGAATCCGCCGGAGGCCAGGGTCTGGAACATCTGCGCGACTTCCAGCGGTGAGGGCGAGGCGGCTCCGAGCAGGAAAGAGGGATAGGGGGGGAAGGTCCCCGGCAGACCCAGGAGCCCGGCGGTTTGAATCACCTTGTCCAGACCGACGCCCAGGCCCAGATTCACCGTCGCCAGGTTGTAAGAGTGGGCAAGTGCCTGATACAGCGGTACCTGACCGTGTTCCCGTCTGTCAAAGTTTTTTGGTTTCCAGATGCGGCCGCTGGCCTCGGTCAGGACCACGGGGCTGTCCTGCAACGGGCTGGTCAGAGAATAACCATTGGTGAGGGCGGTAAGATAAACCGCGGCCTTGATCAGCGAGCCCATGGGCCGTTTGGCATCGAGGGCCCGGTTGAATCCAGCTTCCATTGGGATCCGGCCGCCTGCTATGGCCTGGATTTCTCCGTTTTCCCGATTGGTTATTACAACCGCTCCCTGAATATTTTTGTGTTTGTGGGCCTTTTCCAGGGCGGAGATGCCTGCCTCCAGCTGTCGTTCGACCTGCAGCTGTACCTGGGGATCAAGGGTGGTCATGATCTGCAGGCCGCTGGAGGTCAGATCTTCGTCATGATATTCCTGGCGCAGCTGACGGCGGACCAGGTCTATGAAGGCCGGAAAGCGGTCCACTCCCCCCACCACCGGACCCGATTGAATCAGGGGAGAGGCGATGGCCCGGTCGTACTCCTCCTGTTTGATCAGTCCCTGGGCCAGCATGACATCCAGGACCACCTTCCTTCGTTTCAGGCAGCGCTCGGGGTTTCTCCGGGGGTCGAAATAGGAGGGGCCCTTGACCAGGCCGACCAGAACGGCGATCTGCTCAGGGGCGAGATCCTGGATATTGCGGCGGAAATAAAACTGGCTGGCCAGACCGAAGCCGTGGATGGCCCGGTTGCCGTCCTGGCCAAGGAAGATCTCGTTGGCATAAGTGGTCAGGATCTCGTCCTTGCTGTAGTGTCTTTCCAGAAGGAGGGCCATGATGGCCTCGCTGATCTTACGCTTCAGGGTCCGTTCATTGGTCAGAAAATAGTTCTTCACCAGCTGCTGGGTCAGCGTGCTCCCTCCCTGGACCGCATCACGGGTTCGGATATCGATGGCGATGGCCCTGAGAATGGCGACAGGCGAGATGCCTCCGTGCGTATAGAATCCCTGATCCTCAACCGCCAGCAGGGTCTTGACCAGCAGGTCGGGGAGGTCTGAGCGAGTGAGGATGATCCTGTCTTCGTTCTCGCGGGGATGAAAACTCCCTATCCTGGCCGGATCAATCCGGATCAGGGATAGAGGGGCATGGGATTCGGCGTCGGTGAGTTCCTGAACTCTATTGCCGGCGAAGGACAGGTTTATCTGCGTGGATTTCTCCAGTCCTGAAGGATAGGTGAAATCCCTGGTGACTATATGAAAGACGTTCCCTTTCCGATTATAGCCGCCGGGGGCCGTCACCTTTTCTTCCAGGCGATAGCCGGCCAGTTGCAGTTCCTGTTCCAGCATTTCAGGGGTGAACGCCAATCCGGGAAAGAGCTCCAGGGGCCGGGCATAGACCACGGCCGGCAGCGACCAGCGTTTAACATTAAATTTCTGCTGGATCTCGGCATCCATTTGCTTTATGGTGGGCATAAGCATGACGCCAGCCATAAGGCAGGCAGCCAGGATCAGGACCAGGAAAAGGATGCCCGCGATAAGAAAAATCGAAGGTCTCCGCCGTATTTTTTGGGTCTCTTTCATAGTAGATGGATTTTTAAAGGACATTACAAAACCCTACTCTAAACTCTTCCGGCGAATTCTTCATTAAAATGCTTGCATTCAGGTGATATTTTCTCACCTACAGCAAGGAAATATCCCTCCGGGTGACCTTTGGAATGTGTATTTGATTTGCTTATTTTTTTTCCAGGGTTACTGTAATTGGAGGTCAATGTGTCCTGATTTCCCCGATCAGGATAGCCTTTTTGAAGGCGTTTCCGGGACAATAATTATTAAGGAAAAGAGGATTGCGGCCTCTGATGGCAAACATTCTGAGAACCGGCGGCCGCTGTTGTCTGATCCTGGGATTTCTATCCGCACTTGCTGTCCTCTGCCTGCGCTGGATAGTACCGCCGACCAGTGCCGGCATGCTTGAAGACCGCCTTGGCAGAATACTTGCGGGGAATAAGCCGGGGGCCGTCAGATATCAGTGGGTGGACTGGAAGGATATTTCACCGTACCTGCCGTTGGCCGTAGTGGCTGCAGAGGACCAGAAGTTCCCCTTTCACCGGGGATTCGATGTGGATTCCATGAGAAAAGCCGTGGCGGCGTACAGGGACAATCACCGGCTCCGCGGCGCCAGCACCATTACCCAGCAGGTGGCGAAAAATCTCTTTCTTTGGCCGGGCAGGAGCTTTATCAGAAAAGGAATTGAGGCCTATTTCACGCTCCTGCTGGAGGCCTTGTGGCCCAAGGAGCGCATTCTGGAGGTGTACGTGAATATTGTCCAGTTCGGTGACGGCATCTATGGTGTGCAGGCGGCGGCGACTGCACTCATGGGTAAATCGCCTGCAGATCTGACCGAAAACGATGCTGCCCTGCTGGCGGCTGTCTTGCCGAATCCTCTGCTGCTGAAGGTAAGCAGGCCATCCGGTTATGTGCTGGAGAGGCGGCAGTGGATCAGGGAACAGGCCGGGCGTCTGGGTGGGCTGAGTTATCTGAAGAATATGTAGGTGAGGACCAAAGTGCTGAAAATGATACGAAAAACTCTCCCTCATGTCTTGGCGTTACTGCTCTGGGTCTCCTTTTGCCAGGCGGACCTGGTCCGGGCGGCATTTGAAGACCCCCTGGAGATCCCGCCGGATGTCTTCTGGAGCAATATCAGGATATCTCAGGAGCTTGCCGATTTTTTTGAGAAACGGTCCAATCTCAAGACCGGATTATCGTTGAGCTATTATGGTGACGAGCGGCCCGCCGCCCTCTACGGAACGCAGATTTATGACGCCGGTCTGCGCCTGATTGCGGATTCGGCTTATTCCCAGAACATCATTGAGACGTTTTCTCGTAACAGTTCGTCAGGCGCATCCCGCAATTCCCCGCAGATAGCTAAGTCCAGCAATGCCTCAAAGGACGGCATATTCTCCTGGATCCGGATCGAAGGTTTTGAGCAGCCGCAGTGGTGGAATACCTGGGAATGGTCCATCAAGACCGGCGAGAATGCCTGGTTTGGCAAGGGGGCCCTCCATTATTACCGGCAGACCCATGATCCCCAGGGCCTGCAGATCGCCCAGGAAAGGGCGGCCTTTATTCTGGGGCTCCAGGATCAGGACGGGGCGGTCCGGGTGGGGCCGGTGAATCCGCAGGATAATTTCTGGTGGAATGTCAAATCCACAGAAGACAACGAAAGCGCACTGAATTTTCTTGACGAGATCTATCTGACGACCCATGATCTTCGTTACAAACAGGCGGCAGATCGGATCTATGAATGGCTTATAACCACAATGTACAACAGGGAGCAGCACCTCTTTTTACGGGGCGAGGTCTTTAAACAGGACAGCTGGGTGCCGGACGAACTGCAGGTGTTCTCGGCTGACACCACCTCCTGGGCCCCCCTTCAGCGCATCCTTGAAGACCCCCGTTTCGGTCAGAACCGACGGGACCGCCTGGAGGAGGTGGAGAGGATGCTGGCTGCAACCGTTACGTTGACCGGTATCTTCCAGAATGACATCCTGAAAGGGATCAGCTATTCTCCTCGTTCAAAGGAGGCGGCTGTGATCTCGGTGGAGTGGTCGTCGCAGCTTGCTCTGCGTTATCTTCAGATGTCTTCTGAATATCATGATGAGGGTGTATTGGCCAAGGCAATAGAATATCATCAGAAATATGTCGACATGCTCGGGCAGCTGCAGGGATACATTCAGGAAAGCGGGGGAGAGAAAACGGTCCCTGTCGCCGTCTATCCCGATGGCCGGGTCGCCGGCGACGAACCCCTCTGGGATAATGCGCTTCGCTCCTCTCGTGCCTATGCCTCCATTGCATCCCATCTCTATCTGGGCTTTGCGCTGCAGCGTTTCGATCCCCTCCTGGACCGGAATATTTAAACCGGCATGGCTGGACCAAGCTGGTCGGTCGTCCACAGCAAATTTCGGCATGGCGAGGCTACGACTCAAACAAGCTTTCGCGGAAGGCTCTTTTGAATAAGGGCCTTTTCGTTCAATCTTTTCGTTATTCTCAAAATTGTATCCTTGGAGGTAGAGGAAGACTCCGATATTGATTCTCTGCCTGCGGAAAATTTTTCGCAGACAGAGAAATTTGAGTGAAAATTCTCCTTATTGAAGAACCCCTGAATACTTCCCGACAGAAGCACGGACTGCGGACCTCAGGCGATGAGGTTCAGGCCGCTGGCCAGTGATTTGTCTGATAATTCCTTTAGGTGGGCCCTCTGGACTGCGGCGACAATGGTTCCTATCTTCTCCGACAGCGCCCTGGTCACGAGGTCGAATTTGACCCCGCAGATATATTCAGTTCCCTTTTTACCCCGGATTTTGGAGAGGTGCCGGATATTGCCATTGAGACGGACCACCATCATGCCATCTTGAATGAATTCGAAGGTCCTGGTCTCGTTGACCAGAAAACATTCCTGCTGCTGTTTTTTGATAGAAAAGGAGAGGCCGCTGACGCTGATGTCGACGATTTTCGCCCTCACGGATTCCCGCTTCCTTTTGCCCATCACCAGTATTTCCAGATCCATTTTTTTCGGAACCTTGGCGCGAAATTCTCTGGCGCCCCGGACCACTCGTCCGATCACCGGGAAGGCGAGCCGGAGGACCGGCAACTCCCGAACCTGGGCTAGATCCTGGAAAAATGTTCCGAGTTCAACGGCATAGCTGCTGGTAAATACGCGCAGAAGAATGTGGTTTGTGCCGCGTATATTAAGGTTTCCGATCCCCGGTTCCAGAGGAAGAGAGATGATGTGCGTCATGCTCTTCAGGTAGTCTCCTGTGGTATATTCCGGCTCCATCATGACTGTCTCGCCGCCAATATCGGTGGGAATAGGATCAGGAAGGTCGTCATGGATTCTGCTGAAGTAGACCCTCGCCTCGTTGTTGAGTTCGACTTCGATGACCTTTTCATCGAAAAGTGCGGTCTGGAGATAGGGGAGGATATCGACAGCCTGATAGAAGATATTTCCTTCCTGCAGGAGGCCTTCAATGTCCCGGTCGGGAGAGGCCATTGCGGGAAAGAAGAGTGACAGGCTCTTCCGCACAGGTTCAACCGCTGAATGTTTTACACTGTCTTCCATGCGTCCAAGATGGGGTGTCCGGCGCTGCATCTTGCCAGGATCAAAATGTATACGGGCGGTGGGCAACCGCTACAGGGGGATCTATTCCAGGATATCTCATTGGGGATCAAATAGAAAGGGGACAGTAAAAAAATCCCTGCAGACCAGCAGGGGAAATTACTTGAAAAGATGAAACCGTACGGTCTCAGAAAAGCGGGGAGCAGGGTCTCCGGGTGCTGGCGAGAACGTTTCGTGGTGGAAGAAGGACACCCGGAGGTCTCTCGTAGTCCCTACGGTGATCCCACTCTGACCCCAAGAGGATATGAGGACAGAGTGGGAGGGCAGGCGGGCTCTAGCGGGAGAAGATCATACTGAGAACACGATAGACGAGTTTTGCCGCCAGATAGTCAGGCGCCGTATTCCCGCGCCGGGGCAGCAGGCCTACGATATCCAGTCCAACGATCTTTTTTTCCAGCGCCACCTGCCCGATAAGGCGGGTGAGCATATACCAGTCTATGCCTCCCGGTTCCGGCTTGGCGACGGACGGCATTGAGGAGGGATCCAGAATATTGAGATTGATGCTGAGATAGACTCTGTCGGACAGGATATCCAGGGCGTCGTTGGCGGCATTTATCCCGTGGCGGAAGAGATCGCGGGAGAAGACTACTCGATCCGGGTGGGTTTGGGTCCGCTCAACCCGTTCGAGCCCGCGGATGCCGATCTGGACAGAGGGGCAGATTTTATTCACCTCGGTCATGATGTTTACAGGGGTGAGTTCCGGGGTGTCTGAAGGCATCAGATTGGCGTGGGCACCCAGGTGCAGGACGCTGAGGTTTCGGTATTTGTCCAGGGCGCCCTGGACAAGTCCCAGGCTCACCATGCTGCTGCCGCTCAGACCGACCACGGTTTTATCATTGCGGAAATGGAGGACGGACTGTTGCTGGACCGCGGTCACCATCTCGGTGGGCGAGTCCGGGCATTGCAGTGGCGGCATGGTGCAGATGCCCTGCAGATAGACTTCGCTGTCGGTTTCATGGTCATAGAGGAAGAGAGATGTGGAGGCATCCAGGATTGCCTGGGGGGCGTGATCGGACTCCTCGGTGATCTTGCTGTACGGTATCGGCAGAATCACTATTTTCGATTGGGGCAGCTCCCGGTATTTAGAGGGGAGATTTGCGAATTGTAATGTGCTTGTCAAGGTGGTGCTCCTATAGTCGGGTCACTCTGCCGACCGTATGGACGATGATGCTGCTCGATGCATAAAAATCATCGTCATCTGATTTTTCATTGTCCTGATCCCGTGGGGCTGAGCAGGATTCCTTTACAGACATATTTCCTGGTTCCTGGAAAAAATATTAGACGTTTACTTGATTTATAACAAGATGAAAATGCCTGTAGTGTGTAGGAAATGTATCTTTCATGTAATTTTAAAATTCAAATAATTCCTGATTGCCGGCGAAACCCAGGCAGCCAGGTCCTGTTCCGGGCGGAACAATCCAGACGTCCCCTGCTGCTGCGGTCTTTTTGATCGTAAAAGGGCTGAGAAAAGTGTCTGACCCAGGGCGGAAATCCAGATCAATCTGTCTCATTGTCTTCAGATATGGTACATTGCTCATCCGAAGAAGTGAAGCGGGCAGGCAGGAAAATCGCCCGCCGGTCCGTCTTTCCGATATCCCTACGGTGAATTATGAATTCGTTGATACTTGACCCAATTGCCAGGGTGGATGGGAGTATTACTTTGCCCGGATCAAAGAGCGTCTCCAACCGGGTCCTGCTGCTGGCGGCCCTGGCCCGGGGGACCACGGTGCTGACCAATCTGCTCGATTCGGATGATATCAGGCACATGCTGGCGGCCTTGGCCTCCCTGCACGTGAGCTGTACCCTACTAAATCAGGACAAGACCTGCTGCGAGATCAGGGGGCTGGGTGGCCCCTTTGGCCCGAGCCGGGACGAAGAACTCTATCTGGGGAACGCCGGGACCGCCATGCGGCCGCTGTGCGCCGCCCTCTGTCTGGGCAGGGGGCAGTATATCCTTACCGGAGAGCCGCGCATGGAAGAGCGCCCCATCGGTGATCTTGTGGATGCCCTCAGGCAGGCGGGGGCCCGCATCGACTATCTGAAGCGGGACGGGTACCCGCCGCTCAGGATCGCGGCAGGTGGTCTTGCGGGCGGCGGGGTCGCCATCGACGGCCGGGTTTCCAGTCAGTTTCTGACCGCCTTTCTGATGGCGGCACCCCTGGCGGCGGCCGATTGTTCCATCGCAATCAAAGGTGATCTGGTCTCAAAACCCTATGTCGATATCACCCTGAAGATAATGGCTGCCTTCGGCGTCCGGGTCGAGAACCGGGACTTCAGGCATTTCATCGTCAAGGGCGGGCAGCAGTACCGGAGCCCGGGGCACTTTCTGGTGGAGGGTGATGCCTCCTCCGCCTCGTATTTCCTGGCGGCGGCGGCCATCAGAGGGGGAAAGATCCGGGTCAATGGGGTGGGGCGGGGATCCCTGCAGGGGGACGTGCGCTTTGCCGATGTGCTTGCGGCCATGGGGGCGAAGATCACCTGGGGCGATGACTATATCGAGGCCGAACGGGGCCGGCTGCGGGGGGTGGATATGGATATGAACCACATTCCCGATGCGGCCATGACCATTGCCACCACCGCCCTGTTTGCCCAGGGCGCCACCACGATCCGCAATGTGGGGAACTGGCGGGTGAAGGAGACCGACAGGCTGGCCGCTATGGCCACCGAACTGCGCAAGGTCGGGGCTGTGGTCGAAGAGGGGGCGGACTTCATTCGCATAGAGCCGCCTGAGCGGCTCCTGCCCGCGGCCATTGACACCTATAACGATCATCGTATGGCCATGTGTTTTTCGCTGGCAGCCCTGGGGCCGGCGCCGATCACCATCAATGATCCGGGCTGTACCTCCAAGACCTTCCCAGATTATTTTGAACAGTTCAAGAAACTTGCCGTGAAATAGGGGCTGGGCAGCAGCCGGCGCCCTCTCAGGTCTCAGGGGGCGCCCGGCTGCTGCTTTTTTCTGTCGTCTTCCTTCATCAGCTTATACGTGATGCTGTCCACCATGGCCTGCCAGCTGGCCTCAATGATGTTCACCGACACGCCGACCGTGCCCCAGTTGCACAGTTTATCCTTGCTCTCGACCAGGACCCTGACCTTGGCGGCGGTGCCGTGCTGGCCTGAGAGGACCCGGACCTTATAATCGGACAGCTCCATCTCGTCGAGGCAGGGATAAAAGCGGACCAGGGCCTTGCGCAGCGCACGGTCCAGGGCATTGACCGGGCCGTCGCCCATGGCGGCGGTATGGACCTCATCGCCATTGACGGAGAGGCGGATGGTTGCCTCGGTGAGCGGCGCCTTGTCCATCCGGTATTTGTTGCTCATTACCCGGAAGCCTTCCAGCTTGAAATAGTTCCGATGCAGTCCCAGGGCCCTGCGCATCAGCAGCTCAAAGCTGGCCTCAGCCCCTTCATACTGGTACCCCTGATTTTCCAAGTCCTTGAGCTCGCTGATGATCGTTGACAGGGCCGGATCGCCGAGATCCAGCTTCAGACCCCATTTTTTGGCTTTGTGCAGGACGTTGGAGCGACCGGACTGGTCCGAGATCAATACCCGGCGGATATTGCCGACCTTGTCCGGTTCAATGTGTTCGTAGGTCAGCGGGTTGCGCTGCACGGCGCTGACATGGATGCCGCCTTTATGGGCAAAGGCCGATTCGCCGACATAGGGCTGGAACCGGTTGTGGTGGAGGTTTGCCAGCTCGTCGACAAGCCGGGAGGTGCCGTAGAGCCGGTCGATGTGCTTTCTGACCTCGCAGTCGTATCCCATTTTGAAGACCAGGGCCGGGATGATGGAGGTCAGGTTGGCATTGCCGCATCGCTCTCCGTAGCCGTTGATGGTCCCCTGAACGTGATCCACGCCCAGCGACAGGGCGAGCAGGGAGTTGGCTACGGCAGTTTCCGAATCGTTATGGGCGTGGATACCTAGTTTGACCGGACGCGGGTTCTTCTCCATCTGCTGCCGGACATCCTCGATTATGGTGGGGATCTCGTGGGGCAGGGTGCCGCCGTTGGTATCGCAGAGGATGATGGTGTCGGCACCGCCTGCCACTGCCCGGTCCAGGGTCGCCATGGCGTATTCCCGGTTGTTCTTGTAGCCGTCGAAGAAATGCTCGGCGTCATAGAAGAGGCGCCGGACATAGCTTCTGAGGTAGCTCAGCGTATCCTGAATGATGAGCAGATTCTCATCCAGGGCGATATGCAGGGCATCATGGACATGGATATCCCAGCTTTTTCCAAAGATAGTGACAACCGGGGTCCTGGCATCAAGCAGGGCCTGGAGATTCGGATCTCTGGAAGGGGGATTCTGAAAATGTCGGGTGGAACCAAATGCCGCTAATTGGGCATGTTTCAACTCAACACCTTGCATTTGTTTGAAATATTCGACAGAAACAGGGTTTGATCCCGGCCAGCCTCCCTCAATGAAGTCAATGCCGAATCTGTCCAGGGCATGGGTGATCTTGATCTTGTCGTCGGCGGACAGATTGAAATTTTCTGACTGGGTTCCGTCACGAAGCGTCGTGTCGTAAATCTCTATTATTCGACCCATGGTCGCCTCATTTCTCAGAGTATGGTGGTGTCAGGTCTATTATTCACGCCTACAGGCGCAGGTTGAAGGATAATACTAAGGAAAATATTTCAAAAAGCAAATAGATTATCTTTGCCGCAAAAGAGAGACAGATTTATTGAATGCCGTTCTGTCGTTCAAAGGTCTCAAACCGTTGCAAACGGATGTCCCTCTATGATTCGGCGATATTGAAAGAGAGGGCCTTCCTGAGCTGGCCGAGGAAGAACAGGCTCCATACCAGGCCTGCAGGGGTCAGGGCTGCGAGCCACGACCAGCCAACGAAGTGCAGGGAGCGCAGTCCGGTGAAGAAGGCCCAGAGCCCCGGGCAGAGCGGCAGCAACAGCAGGCAGAGCCGGAGTTCAAAAAACAGCGGCCTGGTCTCAGGCCTGTGGTGCTGTTGAAAATATTCCTGTTGTTCAGGGACCTTGAGGAGCCTGAAAAATACGAGATGGATCAGCGCCCACTGGCTGAAGAGGGTGAAGACCACATCGGTGAGCCAGTGGGAGGCCGACATCATCCGGGCGATCCCCATAAGGGCGGTGAAGGCAAGAGCGCAAATCAGGCCGGCCCGGCCAAGCCAGTGCCTGCCGCCCTTCCCGAGTCCAGCCAGCAGGACATAGGCGAAGATGATGGAGATGGATGCGGTGGCCGTATGCCCGCTGGGAAAGCTGCCCGTATAGGCGCCGCCGGTAAAAAAATGAGCGCCATCCTGGTACCACTCGGAAAAGGCCATCTGCTTTTGAAAGACTGAATCGGGCCTGGCCCTGCCCACGATCTGCTTGACGGTATGGGTGAACAGGAGGGCGCAGGAAAAGGCGCTTGTCAGCGTAAAACCGAATAATGGACGATATGCGGCCAGGAGAGTATGAAATTTTGAGCCGGTGCCATTGAATTTCCACAGGCAGGATGGAATATAGAGTAGAAAGGCGATAAGCAGCAGGGGATAGACGAAATCGCCGGCCCCGGGAAGAACGGCTCCGTTAAAGAGAGACCGGTTCATGAAATTTGCGAAGCAGTTTGACGGATGCGTCGAAAAATAGACGGTCAGCGAATAATCACGGGGGGTTAGGATGAGAAGGGCGATAAGCCCGCTGCAGAGGATGGCGAGCAGCTGCTGGAGGTCCCGTCGCGAAGATTTCTTTTCAAGGTTTGGCTGCATTGGTGTCGAATGGCATGTGCTGTCGATCCTGGGGGCTGTTGAAATACCCGTCTGTGCCGGGACCTTTGGCACAGAAAGCGACTGACACCATACCATACATTGCTCAGGAAGAAAATATAGGAGTCACTTGAGTATTTTTCTTTGAGGGCGCATCAGTCTATGATGAAAGAAATCCGCGGTTCGGGCCGTTGCATATACCCTGACAGCAGACAAAAAGGAGTATGGCCATCCCTGTCTCATTGATATCAAATAGATATGTAAACGATAGAGATTTGTATAAAAAACGGTGCGGACAGCCGGCGGTGCTCCATTGGCTGGGAGAAGAGGTTTACCGGCCCGAGGCGAAGATCCTCTATGACTCTTCTCTGGCCCGGTATCTGGCGGCGGGATGTCTGAGAACGCCTGCAGTCTCAACAGGCCGGAGGAGAAGGTGCTTCCCGTTGATTTTCAGGGATACCATGAAAGATATCCCTATAACCTGTATACACCGAGAGGAGAACAATGGTGGCTAAGGGTATCCCCAGCAGGACCATGCACAGGATGGGAAGCAGGAGCGAGAGTATGTGGTCGGAGCCAAACAGGATTAGAAACAGGGTGTTCAGGGCTCCCCAGAGAAAAATAAAGACAAATCCCAGCAGGAGGCAGGCCAGACCGTAGATGCTGAAGGCGACGATATTGGTCCGTATGGCCTTGAAACTCAGCAGAAGGCTTGCGAAAGCTGTCTGGTCATCGATGCCAGCAAGGCAGGGGGCGAAATAAAAGCACATGAACAGCGGAAGGGACAGAATCAGCACCAGAAAAAGACCGCCGAAAAAGAGGGAGGGGGTCTGCGACAGGGTGTTGATTGTCTCCGACGCCGGAGGATGGAGGGCCAGAGTAAAGGTCTGTCCGGTATACAGCTTCATCGCCACGACCTGGGCTGCCACGGTCAGCAGGGAAAAACAGCCGATACCCAGAAACTGAGGGAATTTGCGGCCAAAGCCGTTAAAGAGATGACCGAGCCGTAGCTGGTCCCTGTCATGCTGACGATTTGCTCCAAACATCATGCCGCCTAGAAAAACAGGAAAAACCGCGGCATCCACCAGGCCGCCGTAGACGGGACTGAGAGCCACCGGCAGGATGAAGATGCCCAGCCAGAGGAGCATCATGGTCAGCCACCGGAGCTGTTGACCGAAAAACAGACTGAAGGCCTCCTTAATCCAGAACCAGCCATGTGAATTTGCCACCCTGACGGCCTCAAGAACTCTCTCAGGCTGGTCTTCATCATCGATTGGGGCAGGTGGCGCTTCTGGCGGTGGCTGTCGGGCCGAGATCTTTTCGGCCGGCACCAAAGGAGCTGCATTCTCAATCTCGTCCTCTCCGGCCTCCGGGGGGGGCTTGACGAGCGGGGAGGGGCTGGGGGGAGGGACGGCCGGCTCTGGTTCAGCCTCCATTATTTTTATCTGCAGACCGACCCGTTCCAGTTGATCGCGGTATTTTTTTGCCTGTTCCCCGCTGACTCCCTGTTTAACAATGGATGGCCGACCGGAATATAATATTTTTGTGACCTTGTGTGAATCAATCTGGAGCAGCGAAACCATCTTCGCAACGGTGTCGACATGTTTAAATCCAGTGTTTAATTTTCCGGTAAAAATAACGTGAAACCTTCTCTCCATCCTGATTTGTCCAGTTGACCCTCAATAGTGTTTCCAGAAATGGAATTTTGTTTGGAACATTGTGAGATTATGAATTTTTTAACATAATTGGGGGGGGGTGGCAATAATTTCCACCGGCAATATTAAAAACAGCACAGTTTTTTCTCCGAGCTTGGGAGATCCGTTTCTCTCGGCGGCCAGGGCGGCATGAATTCTTCATATAATAGTAATATAAAGTAATAGCAGAATATTGTGCAGTTGTTTATGTATACCAATACTGACCTCGCGGTGCTCTATGTAAAATCGCGATGTTTTCCAGAGAATTGTCTGCCGGCTGCCAAATGATGCTTTATAAAGTCAGGCAAATCCGGCGGGGTCTCCCGGGATGGATCAAGGGAAAGGGGCTTGAGGACAGGTTGGCCGCAAATATTTGAGATGAAAGGCCCTTGTAAAACGGGACATGAATAATTATCTTGCTAGTACTGGAAAGATAGTGTACGTTTTCAAGTTACCTACAAACCAAAGATTGAGCATCTTTTCTTATCGTCACTCCTGCATCTTTTGCATTCTTCTGCTGCCGATTAAATTTTATGCTGATCTCTTACTGAGGGAGGAACAGTATGAAATTATTTATCGGTAATCTGCCGCATGATATAACATCGACCGATATTAATCAGCTTTTCAGTGGGTTTGGGGAAGTTGTGAACACAAATCTGGTCATTGATCAGTTCTCAGGGCGGTCCCGCGGATTTGCATTCGTCGAAATGGCTACACGTTCGGAGGGGCATAAGGCAATGGAATCGCTCAACGGATCTGAATATAAACACCGTCAGCTTGTCTGCAATGAGGCTAAACCTCAGAAGAAAAAAGGAAGGCGGTCGTCGAGATAGGACGAATTTTACAGCATTTGTTATTTCTCAAACTTGATATGCCTCGATCATCATAGTCTATGGCCGGCAAGGGGTTTCTGACTGAAAAATGAGAAATATCGGGCATCTGAATGAATATCGCTCTTCTTGTTCTGATCGGGATTCCCGGAAAACACTGAATATCAAAACTCTCTTTTTTGATCTCGCTGGACAAAAAACACCATTGCGGGTCCACGAAGAGAGCTCCTGGGTCTGGAGTCAGAGCAGGAGGGTAATAACCAACGTATCTGTTTATAAAAAAGCGGATAGTATAGAGCAGGGCGCCATAAACGCCCCTTTAAAAAAAGGAGTTTAATGAGTTTTAGCAATTTTAATTTCCACCAGAAAATTCAATCAGCCATTCAGCAGAGTGGCTACACTGTACCAACCCCTATTCAGCAGCAGGCCATCGGCCCGATTCTGGATAAACGCGATCTCCTGGGCCTGGCACAGACCGGAACAGGAAAAACCGCAGCCTTCGTTCTCCCCTTAATTCAGCGCCTTTTAGACAGACCCGCCGGCAAGGTCCGGGGACTGATTATTGCCCCTACCCGGGAATTGGCCGAGCAAATCCTCGATTATGTTGAAAAGATGTCAGTGGGGACGCGGTTGAAGAGCCTTGCCGTTTATGGCGGGGTCAGCAAGCATGCCCAGGCCGTCCGAATGAAGGCCGGCGTGGATATCATTGTCGCCTGCCCGGGCCGTCTGCTGGACCACCTGAACGACAGGGCGGTTGATCTCTCCGCCGTCGAGATGCTCATCCTCGACGAGGCTGACCATATGTTTGACAAGGGATTTCTTCCGGATATCAGAAAGATATTGCGGGCGGTCAACGCAAAGCGGCAGACCCTTGTCTTTTCTGCCACCATGCCCGGCGAGATCCGCCGTCTGGTGGAGGAGATTCTGACCCATCCGGTAACGGTACAGGTCGAAGAGGCGAAACCGACCAAGAGCGTGAGCCATTCGGTCTACCAGGTCCAGCAGCAGGAAAAAACCGGTCTGCTGAAAGAGATTCTCGGCCGTGAAGATGTAAAAACGGCTCTGGTCTTCACCCGGACCAAGCACAGGGCCAAGAGCCTTGCCCTGCAACTGCAGAAGGCAGATTTTCAGGCGGTGGCCCTGCAGGGGAATATGTCCCAGGCCAAACGGCAGAGCGCTCTCGACGGATTCAAGAACGGCACCTATTCAATCCTGGTGGCAACGGATATCGCTGCCCGGGGCATTGACGTGTCGGAGATCTCCCACGTCATAAATTATGACATGCCCGACACAGTGGAAACCTATACCCACCGCACCGGTCGTACCGGTCGCGCTGCCTGTACCGGAGAGGCCTTTACCTTCGTGACTGCCGATGATAGCCGAATGATCCGGGCGGTCGAGCAGAATCTGGGGCGCAGGATTGTCAAGCTGTCCAGTTCGCAGATCGGCCGGCAGAACGGAAATGAAGAGGCCCGGCAGCGGAGTGCGACGCCGGAGACCTCGGGAAACGCCAAAACATCGGGACAGGGCCGTACGGGTAAGGCGCCCAGGCGCGGCCGGGCCCAATCGTTTGATTTTGGTATATAATACGCGCCTGCAAAGGCGTATTTTTTGGCCTGTCAGCACGGGCCGCCCTCTGGACTCAATGGGTTGAGTTCGGAAATTTTAAAATTGATTCGTTCGCGGATCGAGTACACTAGGAGTATGAATAATGGCAAAGGGAACAGTGAAGTGGTTTAATGATGCAAAAGGTTTTGGCTTTATCGAGCAGGAAGGCGGACAGGATGTATTTGTTCATCATTCTGCCATTCAGGCAAACGGCTTCAAATCACTTCAGGAAGGCGAGAAGGTAAGTTTCGATATTGAGAATGGTCCTAAAGGACCTGCTGCAGTAAACGTTGTAAAACTGTAAGACCTCTCCGGGCTGCAGAAACTCCCGGCGGAGATTTTTGCAGCCCGATTTGGGGAGCCGATCAGGTTCCTCACCATCGTTGGCTGTGCAGACCTGATCTGCATTGCATCCGTGAGTTTCGTTTTTTTTTTCGCGCAGTATCCTTCCCGGTCTGAAACAAATATTTCTTGAGATTCTCTTTGGTCTGGAAAGAGGAAATGATAGAATGCATTGAAAGCTGTTAATGCCACAAGGCAGTTCTCGGGGCCGGACGGGCATGTCCGGTGACACGAACCGATCCCCGAGTGTTCCGTCTCTGTGATTTGCAATTGCAGTACCTGCCGCCGGCCCGGGGGCAGGCATCGCGAAGAGGAGGTTCTATGTATAGAATTCGTTTTCATGGGAGGGGCGGCCAGGGCATGAAGATGGCCAGCCATATCCTCGGCACGGCCTTTTTTCTGGCTGGATTCGAGGTTCAGGATGCACCCCGGTTTGGCGCAGAAAGACGAGGTGCGCCGATCTTTGCCTATGTCCGGGCCCAGAAGGCTCCGATCAAGGAACGGGGCATCATCAGCCATCCGGGCCTTGTCCTGGTGGCTGACGAGAGCCTGGTGCCCCTGCCTGCCGCAGGTATCCTGCACGGGGTTGAAGAGACGACCGTTCTTTTTCTCAACAGCAGAGAGGGCGGTGCGGTCTGGAAGGCCCGTCTCAATTTTCCCGGTACTGTCCTGGCTTTGGATCTGATCGGCAATGACCTCAATCAGCCCGGCGGACAGAGATTCTTCGGTGCCATCTGCGCCGGTGCCGCTGCCGCCCTGACCGGCGTTATCCCAGAAGATGTCCTGATGCAGGCAATCGAAGACGAGCTCATCCATGTGGAGGCTATTGTTGTCCAGGAGAATAAAACCCGGGCCCGGGCCGCCTTTCTGGCCATGCAGGACAAGGCCGGCATCGTTGAAGAAGGGAGCGGGGTGAAGGTCGACGGCTACCGGAGACCGGCATGGATTGATGTACCGCTGGATGACGCCGGCCTTGCGGCACCGGCAATCCATGGACGGCGGACCAGCGAGCTGATGAAGACCGGGGCCTGGCGGCTCAGGAAGCCGGTGATCGATACGTGCCGCTGCAAGGGCTGCTGGTGGGTCTGCTCCACCTTCTGCCCGGATAGTGCCATCGTTGTCGAAAGCGGCAGGCCCAGAATCGATTACGACCATTGCAAGGGGTGCATGATCTGCATGGTGCAGTGCTCGTCCCATGCCATCTCCCTGGTCAACGAGAAGGAGGAGGTGTCCGGTGAATAAACAGATGCTGACCGGAAATGTGGCGGCCGCCTGGGGGGCGCGGCTGGCAGGGATCGATTATCTGCCGGCCTTCCCGATCTCCCCCCAGACCGAGATCATCGAAACCGTCGCGGAATGGATAGATACCGGGGCGATGGATGCGTCGATGACCACTATGGATTCGGAGCATTCCATGCTCACCGCCGCCGGCGGTGCTGCGGCAACCGGGGTTCGGGTCTTCACGGCCACCTCCAGCCAGGGTCTGCTCTATGGGATGGAGATGATCTATGCGCTGGTTGGCTGGCGGGTGCCGCTGGTGCTGGTCAATGTGTCCAGAGGCCTTGCCGCTCCCATCACGCTAGAGCCGGATCATAACGATGTGCTGGCTGCCCGCGACAGCGGTTTTCTGCAGCTGCACTGTTCCACCTGCCAGGAGGTCCTGGACAGTATCCTGATGGCCTACCGCTTGGCCGAAGACAGACGGGTCCGTCTGCCGGTCCTGGTCAACCTGGACGGTTTTTATCTGTCCTACACCCGCGAGCCGGTGATCATCCCCGATTTGGAGGAGGCCAGGCAATTCGTCGGTCCCTACGATCCGGGTACGGTGCGATTTGCGGCCCAGGCCCCGGTCAGCGAAGCGGTGGCCGTGCTGGGCGGTGAGTCCTACTCCTACTTTCGCTACGAGGTCCAGATGGCCCAGGCCCAGGCCCTTGCGGTCTACGGTGAGATTGCCGCCGAGTTTGCAGCCTGCTTTGGCCGCGAACAGGCCCGAATCGATGCCTACCGGGCTGAGGATGCCGAGTATCTCTTTCTGATGATCGGCTCCTTTGCCACCAAGGCCATGGACGCCGTCGATCAGTTGCGGGAGGCGGGCTGGAAGATCGGGCTGCTCCGGCCCCGTCTGCTCCGGCCCTTTCCCGAGCAGGACCTGCGGCAACTGGCGGCGGGCAAAAAGGGCATGGCGGTGATCGACCAGAACCTTTCCTTCGGGCGAGGCGGCATCCTGCATACCGAGGTCACCTCCTCGCTTTACGGTCAGTCCGGTGCGCCGTCGGTCATCGCCTCCTTTGTCGGCGGACTGGGGGGCCGCGATATTGCCGCCGAAGAATTCTATCAGATAGCCCAGGATCTTCGCCAGGCCTGCGTCAGGGGAATCCAGCCGCCCATGCGCCTGCTCTATACGGCGGCAGAGCTCACGGCTATGCGGAACCTGCAGGCCATAGCAAATGTACCCGCTCCAGAGAGGAAACCATGAAAATCACGGATAGCGCCTTCAAAAAGCCCAAAGACCTCCCCGGTCTCCACATCCTCAGCGCCGGCACCTCCATCTGCGCCGGTTGCGGGGGCCTGCAGGCCATCCACGAGATCCTAGACATCCTGGGTCCCAAGACGGTGACAGTGAATGCCGCCGGCTGCATGTCGCTGCTCTCGGTCTATCCCTTCACGCCCTTTTCCGGCTCCTGGCTCTATACGGCCATGGCCTCTGCCCCTGCCGGGGCCCAGGGGGTCAGGGACGCCTTGGACAGGCTTCTGGCCACGAAGAAGATCGCAGCCGATGAGGATATGCAGGTGGTGGTCTTAAGCGGCGACGGCAGTGCCACGGGTATTGGCCTGTCTGCCACCTCCGGGGCCATCGACCGCAGGCTGGACTTTATCTATATCTGTTACGATAACGAGGGCTACGGTAATACCGGTCAGCAGTCTTCGGGAGGGACGCCCCACGGGGCAAGGACCACCACCAGCCGGGGCGAACAGGGTTATTGCGGGCATAAGAAGGATCTGTTTTCCATCTGGAAGGCCAACCATCCCGCCTATCTGGCGACAGTGTCAGGGGCGGAGCCTCTGGATTTGGCCCGGAAGATCGAGAAGGCCAGGGCCATAAAGGGACCAAGTCTGATCATCGCCTTCTCTCCCTGTCCGACGGGCTGGCATTTTCCTCCCCAGGAGTCCATCGAGATCGGCAGGCTGGCCGTACGGACCGGAGTCTGGCCCCTGAAGGAGTATGAGGACGGGAAGGTCGTGCATACAAAAATACCGGCGGGCCGCCTGCCGGTGACCGAATATCTACAGAAACAGGGCCGGTTCGCCCACCTCTTTCATCCCGGCAATGCCTACCTGATCAAAGAGATGCAGGCGGATGTGGATGCCTACTGGGACTGCGTTGAGAAATCCGCGGCGACCGGGCGGTGACAAATTCAGGAAAAAGAGAAGAGGACGGGGAAATCGGCGGTCCGTTCCCGGGGCCTGGGCGCGCAACCGCCTCTGCAGTGCGCTGTCTGCGCTATCATGTACCGTTTCATCGTCTCACCTCCTCGGATGTCCTTTTGATCGATTGGTCTCTTCTGAATCTCTTGTCGCTGACAACTTTATGCAGGAATGTTATCTCTGTCCAATTTTTTCCCGGAGGCCTTTCCGGCCGATGGCAGATGGCGCATCTGCAGCATGTGATCTGTTTTCTTCATGCATCGGAAATTGCGGATTTCAGGTGGGGAAGGGCAGTTTGGGCGATGGCCTCACAGCAGGCAAACGGTCCGTGTGCCGGACCGCGCCCTGCCGGGGCAAAATTTTTCTCTTGAAGCAGACTCATTCGGTAGTATAATCCAAGTATTTGTAATTCCTTTCAGGATTGCTTTCTGCCCTGTGTCTTGCCTCCGTTAAGGCAGGATCATGTGAGATAGGTCAGGCGCAAGGTGTCGGCTTCAGGCCACAACCGAAAAGCTCCTTGGCAGTCTCTGAGGCAGTGAACTGCTTTTTCCATAATGGCCGGAATGATGATATGGCGATGCTTCGCAGGTACGGCGTTCATGAATAGTAATGCAGGGACATCTTCTTTGGCGGGTAGACAATGGAAATAATAACCACCCATAAAAACACAGATTTTGACGGACTCGCTTCGGTTATCGCCGCAACCCTTCTCTACCCCGGAGCTGTTGGGGTCATCCCGAAGGCGGTGAATACCAATGTGGAACGATTCTTGTCCACCCATAAGACGGCCTTCAACATTATTCTTCCCCATGAGGTCGATCATGCCGCTGTAAAAAAACTCATCGTGGTCGATACGGATCAATGGCGGCGCCTGGATCGCATGGAAAAATTGAAAGATCGTCAGGACCTTGAGATCCTGGTGTGGGACCACCACCCAAGTGACGGCGACATCGTCTCCACCTGGACCTGCAAGGAGACCATCGGCGCCACGGTGACCCTGCTGATCCGGGAAATGAAAAGGCGGAATATGGTCTTGAGCCCGCTGGATTCCACCGTCCTTCTGATCGGACTCTATGAGGACACCGGTCATCTGAGCTTTCCCGGAACCAAGGCGGAAGATGCGGCCGCAGCCGTCTATCTCCTGGAAAATGGGGCCGATTTGAACGTTGCCGGCGTATTTTTGAATCCTCCCTATGAAGAGGTCCAGAAGGACATCCTCTTTAATATGATGAAGTATACGGAAAAGGTGACATTCAATAATTATACCATCGGAATCAATGTCATTACGCTGGAAAGAAAAGTTCCGATGCTTTCGGCCATCGTCAGCATGTACCGGACAATCATCAATGCCGATGCAGTCTTCGCAATATTCATCAATGATGAGACCTGCTCCACCGTCATCGGACGAAGTGGGGTCGATCGTATCGATGTAGGTGAAATCCTGAGAAAATTTGGTGGTGGCGGTCATCCGGCTGCCGGTTCGGCCACGGTCAAGACCCAGGATTATCTCCCCGGAAAACTTAAGCTTGAGATTATCGAACTGATAAAGAAGAACAAGATCGGCGGTGCCATTGTCGCCGACCTCATGTCTTATCCCGTGACCATGGTGCCTCCCGAGACGCCTATGTTCGAGATCCGTTCCCTGATGGAGCAAAAAAAGATCAGAGGGATATTGGTCGGAGAGGAAGAGAGACTGGAGGGGATTGTCGTCCTCTGGGATTTGAAGAAGCTCAAACAGGAAAAACAATGGAAAGGCCCGGTCAAGGCCTTCATGATGCGTAATGTAAAAACGATCGGACCGGGTATGCAGCCTTCAGAAGCTGCAGAAATCATGGTCAAAAAAAATATCGGGCATCTGCCGGTGGAGCATGAGGGCAAAATTATCGGGATCCTGACCCGTACCGACATCCTCTCCTATTTCTACGGCATGCTGCCGGAGTGATCCTTCACGCCTCACGGCGCACTGCCGGAAGGCGGGGGACAGTCCCATGCGGATCCGCCCAGCAATGACCGGAAGTGCCCGGGCGGCTCATAGCGGAAGGTCATTTCCCGGCCGCTGAAGGGGTGTTTGAAGGTGATCGCCAGGGCGTGGAGGGCCAGATATTTCCAGGGATCGCCGCCGCTGCCATATTTCTTGTCCCCGACCACCGGGTGACCGATTGCGGCCAGATGCACGCGTATCTGGTGCTTTCTACCGGTCAGCAGGGTCACCTCCAGCAGGGAAAAATCCTTTATCTCCCTCAGCACGGTATACTCCGTTTGGGCCAGCTTCCCTTTGGCTGCATCGTGGGTGGAGTAGACCTTATGGGCCGCGTTCTCAACCAGGTAGCTGGTGAGGGTGTCGTGCTGTTTCTCGCATTTGCCGTGGACGATGGCTAGATATTTTTTCTCTGTATCCTGCCAGCTGTCCTGCAGGGCCAGCTTGGCTTTTTCAGACTTGGCGAAGACAATGACGCCTGAGGTGTCCCTGTCCAGCCTGTGGACGATATAGACCCGTTTCGTCGACTTGGCCACCCCCTTGTGCACATAGTTGTTGAGGGCATAGAAGGCAGTCCTGATCTTTTCTGCATCCGTCCCCATGGTCAGGAGCCCCGACGGCTTGTTGATCACGAGAATGTCATTATCTTCATACAGTATTATCAGGCCCTTGGGCAGGAATTTTGTCTTTCCCCAGGGGCCGTCGTTCTTTATCTTGTCTTTCATTGGATCCCGCCTGTCCGAAGGAGTCATTTCTGCGGATGATAATACATGTTTTCTTTAAAAAAGCGTTGCCATAAATTTGCAAACGGTTCCCCATCAGGGCGTTGCTGCCTGTCCATTATCGGCGGGATTCATATATGGGGCCCAAGTCAACCAGCAGGACTCAGCCTCATCATAGAGGTCGAAGCGGTGCCCCTGATCCACTTTACCCCCCATCTCGCCGCCATCGGGGGTGGCCAAGGCGATGCCTCCTGCGACGATGGCCTCGACAGATTCGGCGGAAACGGTGACGCCTGAGAAGAGACCGGCATCGAACTTTGCGCCGCTGACGTTCCAGAAACGGGTATTTTCCCGGATTATCCGGGCGTAGGCATGGGCAATGTTGACGTTGATCTGAACATTCTGAAACGACTTGGAGAGTGCGAAGCCGGTGATCTCACCCACCTTGACCTGCCGGTAATAGACCGGGGAGTGGATCTTCAGGGAGCCCAGACGCTTACTGGTAAGCACAAGATTCAGCCCCTGCTGCGGGATGGTAACCTGCGGCTCTTCATCCAGTGCAACGAATTCCCGGCTGAGCTGTCCTTCTCCCGGCGCCACGGCGATATAGGGACCGGAGGTGACGGTGTCCAGGTTTTTGATCCCGGAGAGGCTGACCGACGGGCTGGCGAGCCAGAGTTGGGTTGCGGTCCGGAACAGGCTGAGAAACTCCTTTTTCACCGCTATCTCGGCAATAATGGTCTTCAGGTCTCCGGCAAACCGGGTCTCCGTCACCTTGCCGATGGGTATGCCTTTATATTTGACGAGTGTGCCGGCCTTCAGATCACTGGCCTCGGCAAAGCGGATAGTCATCTTCAGGTCGTCGGCGATCCGGGCCGCATCTTCAGTCTTGAAGAGGGTGTAGACCGCGTTGACCTCGGGTCTCTTGCCGCCGGGAGGGCTTATAAATCCGATACCGGCGGAGACGATCGACTCGAGTGAGCCGGTCTGCACGGTCAGCCCCGAGAGCCCCCCCTCTACATGTATGCCGCTGAGATCGAAAAACCGTGAGGTGCTGGAGACCATATCCTGGTATGGCTGCTTGATGAAGCAATCGATGAGGACATCCTTGTCCCTGCCTGAAAAATGAAAACCGACGACCTCTCCGACCGTTACCTTTTTGAACAGGATGGGAGATCCAACCTTATAGGGCCCGAGATCGTCGGCCTTGAGTTGGAAGGAATACCCCATGGGCTGGAGAGAGGGGATCTTGGCAACGGCTTCGTTGAAGCTGTTATAGAGCGTAAAGGTCTGGCCTGCCTTGGCCGGGAGCGTCTTCTTCTTCCCCGGATCCGGGTTGAAAAGGGTAATGCCGCCCTGAAGAAGCGAGGAGAGGGAACCGACATCCACCTTCAGGCCGGAAAAAAGGCCGGCGTCCACCTTGATGCCGCTGCTGTTCCAGAACACGGAATTTTGCTGCAGCAGTTGTTCATGGGGCTGATAGATGAATATCTTTATTCGGATTCGGTCCTGAGTAAGATCTACGCTGACGATCTCGCCGACCTGGACATTTTTATAGATAACCGGCGCTCCCACGGAGAGCGGGCTGGTATTGTCCGTGGTCAGGAAATATTCTGTCCCGGGCCGCAGGGGTGTCTGGGCCGGGGGGGTGGCCAGGATTTCGAAATGGTCCTGAAACTGTCCCTCGCCGGGCTCAAAGGTGATATACGGGCCGTCCAGGGCAGTATCGAGATTTTTTATTCCGCTAATACCGATTTCCGGCTGGTTGATCCAGAAGGTCGTCCCCTGTTTGAGAATACCTTTTGCCCGCGGGTCCAGAAGGATATGGGCCGTTACCATATGCTGGGCATCATTGTTGAATTCGATATTGTCGACGATGCCTGCATTCATACCGTGGTATATCACCTTGGTGACTCCTTCGGTAATCCCGTTGCTGGAGGAAAGTCGTAAGGACATGGGCACCACGTATCGTGAGGCGTCGATATCCTTATAGAGGGTAAATGTCTGACCGTTCCGGGACGGAGGGCTGGATTCCAGAGGCTCGGGGGTATCCAGGACGATGCCGCCCATAATTAGGGAGGCGATGGATTCCACATGGAACTTCAGGTCTGTGAGTTTCCCGGAAATGCCGAAACCACTGGCATTTCTGAAACGGCTTCCCTCGCGCACCAGATGGCTGTAGGCCGGTTCGATATAGGTATTGATGATGACATTGTCATCATTTTCAAGACTATAGGTCTGCACCGTGCCGATGCGGATGTTGCGGTAGTAGATCCCGGAGCCGACCTGGATGGAGCGAAGTGCATCCGCTTTGAGAAAGAGATGCAGGCCAGGGGCGTTGGCAGAGACCGGAGGAGGGGTCGACAGGCCGGTAAATTCACGTTCGGGCTCCGTTGAGATCCCCGTCTGGACGCCGATATAGCTCCCGGAGAGAATCGTCTCAAGGCCATAGACTCTGGCGGCGGAGAGCTCCGGGCGGACAATCCAAAAGGTGGTATCCTTCATCAGGTATTTTCCCATCTCTTTGTCCATCTTAACCGTTGTGCATATTCGATGCTTGTCGAGATCCGGTTTCACCTCTTTGACCAGTCCGACCGGTATGCCCCGGGAGACGATCTGGGTCTTTCCGGCAGTGATGCCGCTTGCGTCTTCAAAATAGATGGTGATCTCAATGCCCGCGTTCTGGTAGGCCCGGAAGAGGATCCAGCCGCAGATCAGCAGGGCTATGAGGGGGAGTGTCCATACTGGTGAGATACCGCGTTTTTTACGTACAACAGGTCGTGTGTCCATAGTCTTCAACTTTTCTCGGAGGATGGAGTAAAGCAATTGTCCCACAACAGCCTTGCATCAAAGGTCTGGGTCGCAAGCATGGTCAGTATCACCACCAGGCAGAAGTATGTGGCGGCCGGCGCTGCCTGGATGGAAGTGAAAAGACCGAATTGGACAAGGACGCTCAGGATTGCGATGACGAATATATCCAGCATGGACCATCGGCCGATGAATTCGATAAAACGAAACATCCTGGCGGTCTGCTGCAGAAAGACCCCCTGCCTGAACCTGATGGTCAGCAGGATGATCAGGAGGCCTGTAATTTTAAAGAGAGGAACCAGGATGCTAGCAGCCAGGATAATCAGGCCGATACCGAAGGAGCCCTCCTGAAAAAAAAGAATAATACCATCAAGAATGGTTGAGTTGGTCGGCTGTCCTAGATAGTTCACGTGCATTATCGGCAGGGTATTGGCCGGTATGAAGAGCATTGCCGCAGTCAGAATCAGAGCCCAAGTTCGCCCGATGCTGTCGGCCTTGCGGATATGGAGGCCTGCCCCGCAGAAACTGCAGCTGACGGCATGGCCTGCCGCCTCGGCGGAAAGGACGGTCAGCCTGTGGCAGATATCGCAGGCGACAAGCCCTGCATTCCTGGCCGTGACCGCCTTGACACCCAGGTCCGGTCCGGTTTCTTCTTCGCCGTTCGAAGAAAGATTCTCCTCCCTTCTCTCTATGCGGGCCCAGAAGAGTTTTCTGTCAAGACAGGCCGTTGTTCCCACCATGACCATAACCAGGGCGAGAAAGCAGTAGAAGCCAAGGCCGTAGGTAATGGTCGTCATGTGGTACATCTTGATTACAGTGACCATGATTCCCAGGAGATAGATCTCCACCATGGCCCATTCTTCCAGGTGGATATAGCTCCGGAACAGCGTCGGTAGAATCCGGGGGGATTTTCCCAACTTGACAGATATTGCCACCGCGAATCCGAGGGAGAGTTTCAGTAACGGAAAAAGGATGGCGGCAAGGAGTACCGTGCCGGCGACAAAATTAAAGCCCTGCCGATAGTAACCGGCAGCGGATTGGATAATGTTGGCGGTCTCGGAGATTCCCAGGGTTTCGACAGTCATCAGGGGAAGGAGCATGGCCGGGAAATAGAGAAGAAGGCCAGCCAGACAAAGGGCGACGGTCCGGTCGATGGAGTCCTTCCTGTGCCGATGCAGTTCTGTGCGGCACCGGCGGCAGCTTATGACCTCACCTTCACCGGCAGTTATATCGGGGAGCAGAAGATCACAGCCTGGACAGGCAATCAGGTGATCGAGATCAGAAGGCGTCAGGTTGTTCACGGATGACAATCCGGTTACGTCCGGCTTTTGGCCGCCTTTGCCCGCTGCTCGATCATACAATTCTCGCCGTAGCGCTGCTCCGCTTGCGGTTTTGTTCAACTGGCGAAATCCCTTCAAAATTTATGTACAGATACGCTCTATGGCGCCTGGTTTATCTGGGCAAATTTCTGTCTTTCCTTCGGCAGAGGATCTTTTTATAGAGTATTATCAGCAAGGTTGATTGTACCTTATAATAATAACGATAACAAGATGTGAATACCCGGCAGCGCCTGTGCCCCCCGGGTTTGCGTATCGGGTGGTCTTCTTGCGGGGAAGCGAGTTGCAGGCGTCTCATTTCTCCGGCTGATACTGGGGCAGGCTGAGCCAGCGCGGGTTGCTGACCCCCTCGCGATAGGCGGAAAGGGCCTCCGGAGACGAATTCACCCTGAGGTTGCTGTAGGATTCATCCTTGTTCTGCCAGCGCTCATGCCAGAAGACCGCAGCCTTAACCTGGGGAAAACGTTCCTGAAAATCCTGAAAGGCATTCTTGATCCATTCCGCCTTGTTGCCGTCCTGGGGGTACTCGCCGATCCCCCATTCGGCCACGATCAGCGGCTTGTTGGGAGCGACCTTGCGGAGTTCTTCATAGGCGAGACGAAAGACATCGGAAAAGGATCCCCATCCCATGTATTTTGAGATCTTTCCATAGACGCTGAGGGCAAGCACATCCACATAGTCCGCGCCGGGGTAGTAGGAGGCGTAGCGGTTCCAGGTGCCCTCGGGAGGATATGACTGGTTGTTGACGTGGAAGACCCACTGGATGTTTTTTACGCCTTTAGCCCTTACCCGGTTGACGACGTAGCGGTAGGCCTCCTTGTAGATCTTGGGGCCCAGAGGGTCATTGGGCGGGTTGAGCAGGTCTTTCTGGCCCCCGCCGTAATAGTAGCCGGACCACGGGAACCAGGTCCCGTTCATCTCAATGCCCCAGGCAACCAGCAGAGGTTTGCCGCAATCTCTGGCATCTTCCGCCCATTTATCGATATAGGCATCCCACGCCCCGCTCAGGATATTGTAGAGGTTGAAGCGGTCCGGAAGCAGGCCTTCGGAATACGGTTTGTCCCAAGGAGACCAGAATATGAGGGGAGTTGCACCATAATGGGTTACGATCATGACATTTTTCTTGGGGAATGCCTGCTCGCCCCAGAAGTTGCCGAAGGCGATGATCGCCTGATGCTTCCCCACCATCTTCTCAAATTTCTCCAGGGCCTCCAGAGTGATATTATCTTCACCGTCTCCGAAATCCACGTAGGCCCCGGTATAGGCCCCCTTCTCCGGAAAGATCAGTTTCTGGGCCGGCCCGGCCGTTTGCCCGGCAACCGGAAGGTCTGTCGCCCCGAGGGGAAGAGCGAGTCCCAGGAGCAGGAAAAGGGCAAATACCGTACGGTTGGCAGAGAGTATTTTCATAGTATTTATGTGTCTTAATCAATAGAGCCTAGAATCAAGAGCTGATGCCGGTCCGGTCCTTGACGGATGCGGTTCGTTCCAGCTTTCCCCAGCCGACCAATACGCCTTTCGCTGCTTTGAACAGTGATTTCCAGATAACCCAACTCAGCATGGGCCGGTAGACGAACCGCATGGGGACAGCAAGCCAGGCCTGCCGGACCGGCTCTCGTTCCATCAGACAGGCCATGGCGGCCAGCAGGATGTCCATCAGCAGAAAAACCGCAAAATAGGCATACAGGGCCGGACTGCTCCAGCCAAACAGCAGCGACAGGATGACCAGCAGGTCGATTATCGGCGCTATGGCCACCAGAAGGACCTGAAAAAACCAGATGCCGGGCAGGCTGAAGCACCCCAATGCCTTGAAATGGGTATTCATTACCATGTCCCTATGTTTCCAGAGACATTGGATCGTTCCGAATCCCCAGCGAAACCGTTGCTTAGCCAGGGCTGTTATGGTCTCCGGCGCCTCGGTGAAGGCCAGTGCGTCAGCGGCATAGGAGATCAGGAATCCATGCCGATGGAGGCTCAGGGTCAGGTCCGTATCCTCGGCCAGGGTGTCGGTACTGATCCCCCCCGCCTGTATGACCGCGCTTTTTCTAAGGGCGCTGATGGCACCCGGGACCACCGTAATGCAGTTGAGGTAGTAATACGCCTGACGATCCAGTTTGAATCCGCATATATATTCCAAAGACTGACAGCGGGCAATGAATTTCCTCAGGTTTCCGACCTTGGCATGGCCCGATACGGCTGCGACCCGGGGGTTTTCAAGAGGTTGGATGAGTTTGAAGAGGGTGTCCGGCTGAAACTGGGTATCTGCATCCAGGGTGACCACGATATCGTCGGCGATCTCTGCCAGCCCTCGGCGCAGGGCCAGGGCCTTTCCCATGTTGGACTGGCGGATGAGGTGCACCCGCGGGTCCCGGGCGGCAAAGGATTCAATGACCGCTGAGGTCTCGTCCGCTGAGCCGTCATCCACCACCCAGAGGGAGAGCGTGCCTGGATAGGTGGTGTTGAGGACGGATTGCAGGGTCTTGGCAATGACCTTTTCTTCGTTGTAAGCGGCGATGAGGACGCTCAACGACGGGGTGAACTGGGATTCCTGTGTCTTTGCCGATTGTCTCTGCTGCAGCAGGGCCAGGACCAGGACGGCAATGGTACGCAGAACGACCAGAACGGTGGCGACGATCATGAAGGACCAGAGAAAGGTCTCGACAATATGAAAAATCCTGAATCCGCTGTCGCTGACAATGCGGTTGAGCGGATCCTGGTCTTTGCGCACCGCCGGCATCAGGGCATCGGAAGGTTCTCCCAGGAGGGTCCCCAGGGATACGATTTTGTCACCGCGGTTATTGAGGTAATCAATGATTTTGGGCAGGGCGGCAACGGTCTCGGCGCGGTCGCCGCCGGCGTCGTGCAGGAGAATGACATTGCCGCCCAGCTGACGGCCCATCTTAATACGATCGAGGATCTCGTCGGTGCCGGGTTGTGCCCAGTCTTCCGGGTCCACGTCTTCGGTCACCGTCACGTAACCCATACTCTGGACCGTCTCCAGCGGCAGGATCTCGTCCAGTGATGTGGGCCGGGAGTCCGCATTGTAAGGAGGCCTGAACAGGATCGTCGACCGACCGGTTATACTTTCGAGAAGCCGCTGGGTGGCGTTCAGTTCCAGACGGATTCTTTCCTCCGAGACCAAGGCCAGGTTGGGATGGGTATAGGTGTGAACGCCAATCTCATGCCCTTCCTGAAGGACACGGCGGACCAGTCCCGGATTGTTTTCCATCTGCATGCCGACCATGAAGAAGGAGGCCTTGACGCCCTTTGTCTTCAGGATATCGAGTATCTGAGGGGTCCATTCCGGATCGGGGCCATCATCGAAGCTTAACGCCACCTCATCGATATCCTTGCCGTTTCCCTGATGGCTGACCGTCAGATAACTCGGAAATTTTTCATAGGTGGCGACAACGTTGCCGGTCGGGTCGAAGCTGACCTTCCTGAAGCCGTCGGCACGGGTGTCTTCAATGGTGAGAAATTCCCCCGTGCCCACCTGGGTTACGCCGTCGGAGTTGAGGCTGCTGACCTTCTGCAGGAGCTCCTGATTGATCTCGGATGGTTCCTTGCCGACAACATCCCATACGGCCGGGTCTTCCGCTCCCAGTTCATAGATGGCAACGCCTGTGATATCAAGTTTCCGGGCGGCTTTCAGCTGGTTGATGAAGGTGGCCACATCCAGGTACCAGACGGTATGCTCCGTGCCGTCATCCGAATAGTAAAAATCAGGATTATAAAACGGGGGTTCCACCTTATCGGTCTGGACCCCGGCCCGGCCGGCGCGGGTCATCACGTCGGCAAAACTGACGGTTTCGGCCCGGGGGGTGCCATTGGCCCAATCGTAGCCGTAGGCCCCCAGCTCAACGATCCACTGGGATGGCCTGCCATAGGCGGTGATTGTGTTGAGCCATCCTTCGAACCAGTTCTGGGAGGCGATGGGGCCCGGCGGATCGGTGTCGGAGTTCTCATCGTGCAGGGCGGCGACAAAGTGATCCACATCCTGGGAGAGGGTCTCCAGGTCGTAGAGCATCAGCTCGCGGCCCATGGGGATCCGCAGCCAGACTTCCATATCCTTGGCGTGCAGAGCGGTGGCGATCTGCTGCAGGAGCTGGGTGATATTGTTCTTGTAGGTAGGATCGACCTGCCCCCAGTCGATCAGTACGCCGCCGGCCCCGGCCTCCAAAAGTCGGGCTGTCAGGTTTTTGATGAAAAGCTCTCTCCTCTCCGCCGGACCGTTGGCCACACCCTCAACCGCCTCCGGTTGCCAGACGTCATCCAGGATATTGGTGAGAAGGGGTAACAGTATGATCCCGTTTTGCTTTGCAATTCCTTGAACGGTAGGGTCCGGTTTGGCGAGAATCGTCCCCGTGCCATCCTCCATGATCAGCCATTCGGGACAGACATGGGTCAGCTGATGAGCATGGGCCTTGAGGGATGCGAGGCTGTTGGGATCCCAGGTCGCGTAAAAGCCGAGGCATATTTTTTTAGCCGGTGTACTCAGGGGCTGAAGCAGGGCGGGCGGCGAGACCTGGGGCAGGGCGGGCGGAACAGTCTGTGGTTTGACCGCCGTCTGGGCCTTTGGCGAGGACATGATCTGTCTGCCGGTGTGCTTTATCCGGGAAAACTCCAGCCATACCGGCTTGGCCGGTTTTTTCACGGCCTGCAGTTCATCCTTCTGCAGTACCCGCAGTCTCTCTTTCAGCAATTGAATCGACGGCGGCAGCTGGAATTTGGATACGACAAAGAGGGATTGTACGAACATTATCGAGCAAATAAAGAAAATTGCGCCGAAGAGCAGGATGCAGAGGCGAAGCCTTGGCCATCGTTTTCCTTGAGTATCTAAAAAAACAAAGTTAGTATCGTGAATCTGAGGCATTATTTATATGAACCTGCAAACTGCGAAAAGAGTGTTCTCGGGCAGGCTATCATCTTTTCCGGCCGGGATTTCCAGTGTCCGGCTACAGCTCCGGCGCCATTGATGACTGGAAGAGAATATTATCACTACGGGATTCCATGGTCCTGGACCAGAAACGATCCCTATTATATTATCAGATGATGACTTTACCATGAGATTTTTACTTCCGGCAGCGAATTTGCTTCGTCCGGAAAAATACTGGAGAATACCATGCGTCATGCCGATGTGGCAGCAACATACTGGCTGAAGATTTCCGCCATCGTCGACCCCGTGCTGGTGGAGGCCCTCAGCGATTTCATGATGGGTATTACCGGTGCTGGGGTGGAGGTCGTCGTGGATCTTCCGCATACTCAGATTAATGCCTTTTTAGAAAAAAGAAATCCCGAAGAGGCGGAGACGGAGGCGATTGTGGCGCAGTTGGCCGATTACGCCAGAGAATTATCCGAAATCTTTCATGTTCCTGTTCCGGAAATTCGTCATTCCGTCATTGAGGATCAGGATTGGGGTACTGTCTGGAAGGAGCACTTCAAGCCTTTCGCCATTATACCTGGCCTGGTGGTCAAGCCGACCTGGGAGGAGTATAGGCCCGGGGCGGACGAGAAGGTCATCGAAATGGACCCGGGAATGGCCTTCGGCACCGGCCATCATGCCACCACCTCCCTGTCCCTGGAGCTGCTGAAGGGCGTCCTGGCGGAGCAGGCCGGAGATGCCCGGGTGCTTGATGTCGGCACCGGCACCGGCATCCTGGGCATGGCGGCGGTCCTGTTCGGTGCGGATCGGGTGGTCGGCATCGACAATGACCCCGATGCAACGGCGGCGGCCTCAGAAAATGCGGTTCGTAACGGCCTGAGCGAAAAGATGTCGGTCTCCCTTGCGCCCCTGGCCGGCCTGGAGGGGCCCTTTTCTGTGGTGGTGGCCAATATCGTCCACGACGTCCTGCTTGAACTGGCCGATGACCTGGACCGCCTGACCGCAGACGGCGGCAGGCTGATCCTGTCGGGAATCCTGACCGGCCTGCAGTCCGAGGCGATAATCGGCCATTTTTCACGGCGGGGATTCTCCCTGGTCCGGCATCTGCGGAAAAAGGAATGGTCGGCCCTGCTTTTCGCCAAGGATCCCCAGGCCCAGGGCCGCTGCGCCGCCGGCTGATGCGGACTGTTGAGAAACCGAGACTGTGATCGAGTCGGTATTTCCCCGGGCCTTGGGGAGATGGCCGTAAGGCTCCCTGCCCCGTCATCATCGGGATTGCTTTCTCCCTATCCATGACGTTAGAATACGAAATAGGCTGTCAAAACAGGGAGCATTGCAGTCATTGCCCCCGCAAGCGGATTTTTTTGCTGCTCGTCTGCACGGCCTCTTCCTTGGGCGGGTTTTACAGGCTGGTCATATATTTTACACCATTTTCCGGCTGTCGGCCGATATGGAATTATCCGTTTGCTCATACCCTCTTCCTGCAGAGAATCTTCCTATGAAAAAGACCAAGATCATTGCGACAATCTCCGACCAGATGTGTGACGTATCCCTGCTGACCCGGATGCATCAGGCCGGGATGGACGCTGTCAGGCTGAACACTGCCCATCAGGGGCCGGAAGGGAGCCTGACGGTGATTGAAAATATCCGGAAGGTCTCCGACCGGATCGCCATCATCGTCGATACGAAAGGGCCCGAGATACGGACCACTGCGGCCAGAGACGAGATACCCGTCAGAGCAGGGGACCTGCTCTGCGTCATGGGGAACAAGGATGGTGAATGCACCCCTGACTGTATCTGCGTCACCTACGACCATCTGGCAGACGACCTGTCCGTAGGTGACAAGATCCTGATCGATGACGGGGAAGTCGAGTTGGAGGTCAGAGAGAAAATCTCTCCCCGGCTGATGTGCGAGGTGAAGAATAACGGCAGCATCAAGGGGAAGAAGAGCATCAACCTGCCTTCGGTCAGGATCAGAAATCTCCCCTCCCTGTCGGAAAAGGACATGCGATTCATCGAATTTGCCGCCGATCACGACATTGATTTCATCGCCCATTCCTTTGTCCGGGGCAAGGAGGATGTTCTTGCCGTTCAGAAGATCCTTGATGCAAAGCAGAGCCGGATCAAGATCATTGCCAAGATTGAGAATCAGGAAGGAGTCGATAATATAGACGAAATTCTTGACCACGCCTATGGGGTGATGGTGGCTCGCGGCGATCTGGCTATTGAGATACCCACAGAGAAGGTTCCGATAATCCAGAAAAAACTTGTAAAAAAGTGTATCGAACGCCGGAAACAGGTCATCATTGCCACCCAGATGCTCCAGTCCATGATCTCTGCCCCGCGGCCGACCAGGGCCGAGGTCTCGGATGTCGCCAACGCCTGCCTTGACCACACCGACGCCATCATGCTGTCCGGTGAGACGGCTTTCGGCAGATATCCGCTGGAATCGGTGCAGATGATGGCCAAGATAGCGTCGGAGGTGGAGTCCAGCCTCAGCACCTTCACCGACTCTCCGTATGAGTCGACCCGGAACGTCACCGGCTATCTGGCAAAGGCTGCCGTCAAGGCCTCCCTTCGTCTGAAGACCAAGGCCCTGGTCGCCGACACCATCAGCGGCAAGACCATCCTCAGCCTTGCGGCCTACCGGGGCGAGAATCTGATCTTTGCCCAGTGTTACAGCAAGCGGGTCATGCGTGAGCTGGCTTTATCCTTCGGTGTGCACGCCTCCTTCATGCAGACCGACCTCTCTTCCCATGAGTTCCTGCGTTCCGCCCTGACCCGGCTGCTGGATCAGGGACTGCTGGCCGGGGCTGATTTGATCACCGTGCTGGCCGGGAATTTCGGTTCCGCCTACGGGGCCTCCTATGTAGAGATCAGCACCGTCAATAACCTGCTGAACCGAAAATAATGAGCACTTTTCAGGGCCGGACCTGCGGGCAGAGGGCGTCGATGAAGGCCTTTGCCGCGACGGAGAGCGGCAGATTGGCGGGCATGACGATACCGATCTGCCGGGGCGGCGGGGCGGGAGTTACCTCTATTTCCCGCAGCAGGCCGAAGCGGAGCTCATCGTCGATGAAGTTTCTGATCACCAGGGCCACACCCAGGCCTATCCGGGCGAACTCCACCAGAAAGTCCAGGCTGCCGATCTCGATGTCCGGCTGCAGCATGGCCCCGTTCTCTGTCAGATAGGCGTCAATATACTGCCTGGTGACATTGTCTTTTTCAAGCATCATCAGGGGATACTGCCCCAGGGCCTGCAGCGGGACTGGGCCTTGCAGGCCGGGGAAGTCGCGGCCAGCGACGAAGACATCCCGGATGGTCAGCAGTTCCCGGTAGACAAAGGGGGATCTCTTTTTCGGGATGCTGATGATGCCGAAATCGATCAGGCCTCCTTCCAGCAGCTTCAGGGTCTCCGGTGAGGTCCGGTTGACGATGGTGATCCTGATGCCCGGATACCGCTGGTGGAAGGCCTCCAGATGCGGGATGAAATAGTACCGGCACAGTGTGCTGCTGATGCCCACCCTGACCAGCCCCTCCTCCCTGTTCCTGATCTTCTTCAGCACCTGTTCGCCGTTCTGCAGGTGCTCGAAGCCCTTTTTCACATACTCGAAGAGAATCTGCCCCTCGGTGCTCAGCCGTACGCCTTTGGAGCTGCGGATAAAGAGCCGGCAGTCGGTCAGCTCCTCCAGCTTTCTGATGGACTTGCTGACGGCAGGCTGGGTCACGAAGAGGGCCTCGGCTGCGGCGGAGACGGTGCCGCAGGTGGCCACGGTATTGAACACTCGGTAGAGCTCGGCGTCGATCATGATATAACCTTGGGTTATGGTATAAATGAAATAATGGCATTTTATTTATATCATAACCCAAGGTATACAGACAAGAGCAAAGGCAAAAGGGTCTTTGCCGAAGATCGGCTTCTGACCGAATTATTCTGTCTGGAGGAGGAAAGATGAACGTTATTGAAAAGATACTGTCGGCCCACTGCGGCGGTGCGGCGGTGCGGTCCGGCCAGATCGTCACCGTCGATCTGGATTATGTGATGGCCAACGACGCCACGGCCTGCCTGGCGGTGGACATCTTCAACCGGGATCTGCAGGCCGACCGGGTTTTCGATCCCGACAAGGTGATCCTGGTCATGGATCACTTTACGCCCAGCAGCTCAGTCGCCGCAGCAAACTCCCACAACAGGATGCGGCAGTTTGCGGCGGAGCAGGGACTGCGCCATGTCTACGACGGCCAGGGGGTCTGCCACCAGTTGATGATGGAGCGGCATGTCAGGCCCGGCCAGTTGATCATCGGCGCCGATTCCCACACCTGCACCTACGGGGCACTGGGGGCGCTTGCCACCGGCATGGGCTCCACCGATGTGGCGGTGGCCTGGAAGGAGGGCCGCATCTGGATGAAGGTGCCCGAGGCTGTCAGGATCGCCGTCACGGGACAGTGGCCTGCCCATGTCGGGGCCAAGGACCTGATCCTGAGGATTATCGGCGATCTGACGGCTCAGGGGGCGACCTACAAGGCCCTTTGCTTTACCGGTCCGGCCATCGCGGCCCTGGGCATGGCAGAGCGGATGACCCTGGCCAATATGGCCATAGAAGCCGGGGCCAAGTTTGCCTATATCCATCCCGATGCGACGGCGCTGGCCTATCTGCGGGCCGCGGGCCGCCCGGGCGGGCACGTGTTTGCAGACGATGAGGATGCCTGCTATGAACGGTCGATGGAGTATGATATCAGCGGACTGGCGCCGCAGATCGCCTCTCCGCACAGTGTCGACAATGTCGGGGATATTACGGACTTTGAGGGAATTGCCGTCAATGAGCTTTTCCTGGGGGCCTGCACCAACGGCCGCTATGAGGACCTGGAGGTCGCAGCCGGCATCCTTGCAGGCAGAAAGATTGCAGGCTCTGTCCGCCTGCTGGTCACCCCGGCCTCTCGGGACATCTATCTCCGGGCCATGGCCTCGGGGATTATCGGCGCCCTGATTGAGTCCGGGGCCATGATCGGCTGGCCCGGCTGCAGTGCCTGCTTCGGCGGCACGGGCGGCATCATCGGCCGGGGAGAGCGGCTGCTGACCACGGCCAACAGGAATTTCAGGGGCCGGGTCGGCAGCCCCGAGGGTGAAATCTATCTGGCCAGCCCGGCGGTGGTGGCTGCCTCCGCCTTGACCGGCCGTATTTCCGATCCGAGGAGGATTGAATCATGATTCAGGGAAAAGCAATAAAATTCGGTCACAATATCGATACGGATCAGATCATCGGCGCCCGGCACCTGAGTCTGCCCGCCATTGCCGATATGGCGCCCCTTGCCTTCGAGCATCACGGCAATTTCACGACCCATTTCGCACCGGGGGATATCCTGGTGGCAGGCGAGAATTTCGGCTGCGGCTCGTCTCGGGAGCAGGCCCCGGCGGTCCTGAAGCAGAGGGGGGCCGGGGCAATCGTTGCCTGCAGCTTTGCCCGGATATTCTTCCGCAATGCCGTCAATCTGGGCCTGCCGCTGATCATCTGCTCTCAGACGGACGAGATCGGCGAGCTGGACTGCCTCGAGATCGACGGGGGCTGCCTGCACGACATGACCACCGGCCGACGGTACACAATCGAGCCCCTGCCGCCCTTCATCGCCGGGATCGTGGACAGCGGCGGGATCATCCCCCATCTGCGGGGGAAGAAGGCGCAGGCTTGAGATGAGAGCGTATTACTGACAAGCTCTTAGGGTGTGCCGACGAGAGAGGCCAGGGAGATCCGGTCCGCAGGCTGCAGTCCGGCCTGCCGGCAGTAGAGGAGGTTCAGCTCGGCCAGCCGGCTGTTGAACTCGTCCATGAAGAGCAGATCTTCCTGCTCAAAAACAAAATCCGCCGGAAAATTGACCGGGCAGGCCGAGACCTCCACGGTCCGGGATGCCTCGTCGATATAGGCCAGCGCCAGACCCTGAGTGCGGCAGAGCAGGGGGCGCCGGTTGTAGAGCCGGCAGAGGCCGTCATCCAGCAGGACGCAGCTGTCTTTCTGCGGATTGGCCAGGGCAGGCCGTCCCTCTGCGGAGAGGCCTGCCTGCAGGATGGCTGCCTCCAGGGGCAGCACGGAAAAGGCAATGCAGCAGTCGCAGCACCCGGGGCCGCAGCGCAGGGCGGGGAGTCGCTTACCGGTAAGGTCGGCCATCCTCTGATCGACCTCACCGGTAAATGCTCTGTAGGCCTTCAGGATGGCATGATCGGGTGGCGGCAGGTTCATCGGTGTCTATTCGGATAAGGTTGGCCGGCTGTTGTTGACGGCAGGGCAGTATAGCACTTCGGTCCGGGAAAGGGCATAAAATCTCCCCGACCTCAGGGGCAGAGTGCAGAAAGAGGCAAATCTGTGTACAATCAGATCAGCAGATTTCCGGGGGACGGAATTCCTTCAACAAACGAGGCCATCGTATGCGCATCCTTATCGTCTATTGGCATCCGGAACCGCAGAGTTTCAATGGCGCCCTCCTGAGAAGGGCCTGCGAGACCTTCACCCGGGAGGGACATGATCTCAGAGTCTCAAACCTCCTGGACATGGGCTTCGACCCGGTCTCCGACCGCAGGAATTTTTCCACGGTCAGTGATCCGCAGTATTTCAAACAGCAGATTGAGGAGATTTACGCGACGGAAAACAACGGATTTTCCGCTGAAATCGAGGGGGAACAGCTGAAGATCGAGTGGTGCGACCTGATGATCTGGCAGTTTCCGCTCTGGTGGTTCGGCCTGCCTGCCGTGATGAAGGGCTGGGTGGATCGGGTCTTTGCGATGGGCCGGACCTACGGCAATGGCCGTTTTTATGAATCGGGGGTTTTCAGAGGCAAGAAGGCCATGCTGTCGCTGACCACCGGCGGCCCTCGGGAGGCCTATCTGCCGGGCGGCTTCAACGGCGCAATCGACGGCATCCTGCGGCCGATCCAGCGGGGCATGCTGGAGTTCGTCGGTTTTTCCGTGCTGCAGCCGCATATCATCTACGGCCCCGCCCACCTCGACGAGGCCCAGCGACGGGCGCAGCTGGAAGGATTTGACCTGAGGCTGAAGAATATTTTCAATGAAGAGCCGATAACGGTGGGGAGCTACTGACCTCTCTTTTCAGACGGCAGGCAGGGAGAGTGCGAAATGAAGGGATATGTACAGCTGTACACCGGTGACGGCAAGGGCAAGACCACGGCGGCCTTGGGCCTTGCCCTTCGCTG
The DNA here is from genome assembly GCA_031292275.1 of Desulfocapsaceae bacterium. Classification (GTDB taxonomy): domain Bacteria; phylum Desulfobacterota; class Desulfobulbia; order Desulfobulbales; family Desulfocapsaceae; genus CAIUQR01. The sequence continues at coordinate 42,243 of JARLHL010000047.1, forward strand.
TGCCGGATATGGGCGGAGGGTCTTTATCGGCCAGTTTATGAAGGGGCAGCACTATGGCGAGCTCTCAGCCCTTGCCCGCATCGATCATATCGATATCGAGCAGTTCGGCGATGCCGGCTGTATCCGCCGGGAGGAGGTGACGGATCTGCACCGGCGGCATGGTGAACGCGGGATGGCCAGGATCGAGGAAGTCCTGGGCTCCGGGGCCTACAGGATGGTCGTCATGGATGAGATCGCGGTGGCCCTTTGGTTCGGAATTGTCGAGCTCGAGCGGGTCCTGGGCGTCCTGGACAGGAGGCCCGAGGAGGTGGAGCTGGTCCTGACGGGCCGGCGGGCCCCCGAGGCGCTGGTTGCAGCCGCGGACCTGGTAACGGAGATGCGGGAGGTTCGGCATTATTATCAGAATCAGGTCCCGGCCAGGGAGGGGATAGAGTTCTGATTCCGATCCCGGGCCGGGTTCGGGGCCGGATCATGCAGGAGAAAAAGGGCCGGTCTCTCTGCTGTCGGAGGGGGACATGGGCCAGATCGTATAGTCCGTATCGAAGATCACAGCCACTCCCCTCTTCTCTGCCCGGATGACGACTCCGGTTGCCTTGACCCAGACATGCTTCTCCTTGCAGGCCCGCAGGCTTTCAACGGAGAGGATGAACTGGAGTTTTTTCAGATCGTCCAGGGCCAGAAAGAACTCCATCTCGATGGTGCTGGCCAGGGGGACCTGACGGTCCGTAATGATGAAGGCGCCCCCGGCGCTGATATTGGCGGCGATGGTCTCTTCATGAAAGACCTCTCTATTATTCAGGGTCCTGGCTGAAATCTTGACCTGCAGGTCCAGGGAAAACCGTGGCTGCAGCCGTTGTTCTTGGATTTTCATGTCGTTGTAAAGAAAATGATGTTGGCCTGCGGCTGTGCTCCTGCTACTTTATCCTGAATAGATAGTTTAAAGTCAAAGGGTTGTCAAATTGAATAAACGGGAAGAGGGACAGCCTGGATTCCGGAGGCCCGGTCGAATACCGGATTATTTATTATAATACAATCTTATGAGAAAATTTTTTTTCAGGCCTCAGGACAGGTCGGGGGATATCGTCAGTCTTTCCGAAGGCGAATCCCATCACATCCGCAGTGTCCTGCGACTGCATGCCGGCAGGCATGTGGAGCTCTTCGACGGGGATGGAGGTATTCACCGGGCCGAGCTGATTGAGATGGGTGAGAGGGTCAGGGCCCGGATCGTCTCCAGTGCGTACGGCGACGCCCCCCTGTCCGTCCCGCTCCGGGTCGGGCAGGGGCTGCTCAAGGGCAAGACCATGGATGTGGTCGTGCAGAAATGCACCGAACTGGGCGTGCAGGGCCTTGCTCCTCTCCTCACCTCCCGCTGCCAGGGGAGGCCTGAGGCCGACAGGGACAGGAAAAAACATCAACGCTGGCTGCGGATCGTGGAGGAGGCCTGCAAGCAATGCGGACGGGCCCGGCCCATGGAGCTGTCGGAAACGGAGGCCTTCCGGGATTTCATCCGCTCGCCGGCTGCGGAGGCCGCAGGCCTGAAGCTCCTCTTCTGGGAAGAGGAGCACGAGGTGTGTCTCCGGGATCTCCTGCCCCTTGATGCCGCTGCCGGGGTCTGTATCCTGCTGGGGCCCGAAGGAGGTTTCAGTGCAGAAGAGGTGGCCGCCGCCAGGGAGGCAGGCTGGCGGACGGTCAGTTTAGGCCGGCGCATCCTGCGGGCGGAGACCGCGACCCTGGCGGCGGCAGCCATTCTCCAGCACCTGCTGGGGGCCATGTAAGGATCGGTTCGGGTCGGCGCAATCTTCAAAGATTTCATTCTCTTTCAGGGGAGACCATATCATGGACAGGTCCTGCACCGGGGCTGAGCTGCAGGCAGAACTGCTGCGGTATCGAGAAGTATTCGAATATGCCCCCATCGGCATTATCCAGACCTCTGTGCAGGGCAGGATACTGAAGGCCAATCCGGCCATGGCGGCCATGCTCGGTTACGATCCCGTCGGCAATGATCTGGAGAGCCTGGGAGATGTCGGCGAGGTCTATGACCGGCCGGAAAAGCGCGGCCAGCTGCTGGCCCTGGCCCTGGAGCAGGGGCAGCTGTTCAACTACGAGACCCGGTTCAGGCGCTGTGACGGCGAGATCATCACCTGCAGACTGCACCTCCGCGTCGTCCGCGATCCGCAGGGGCGGGTCAGATTCCTGGAGAGCTTTGTCGAGGATATAACCGACCAGAAGAGGACCGCCGTGGCTCTGGCGGAAAGCGAGAAGCTCTACCGGGGGATCTTCGAGAATACCGGTGCCGGGACAATTATCATCGAAGAGGATATGACCATCTCCTTTGCCAACGACGGCTTCCAGAAGATGACCGGCTATGCCAAGGAGGAGATCGAAGGGCGGATGAAATGGACCGCGATTTCCGCCGATCCCGCCGAGAGGGAGATGATGATGCGGTATCATGCCGGTAGGCGGGCGGATGCCCAGACCCCCATCGAGTATGAATTTCAGCTGCTGGACCGGCATGGGATACGAAAAGATATCTTCCTGCGGGTCGATCTCATCGCCGGCACCCTCCGCAGCGTCGCGTCGCTTCTGGATATAACCTCTCTGAAGATAGCCAGGCGGTCGCTTAAGGACAGCGAGACCAAACTCAGAGGCGTTCTCGATGTTTTTCAGGGCTTCATCTACACCTGCAGCCCGGATTATGTCCTGTCCTTCGTCAACGAGGCCCTGCTCCGACATCTGGGCCGGGACGGCGTGGGCGGCCTCTGTCACCAGGTCCTCTTCGGCCTGGACGCGCCTTGCGGCTGGTGCTCCCAGTCCCGGGTCTTTGCGGGCGAGTCGGTGCGGGCTGAATTCCAGGATCCGCAAAAGGGCCGCTGGTATCACCTGATCAGCACACCGGTCTTCTCGTCGGACGGGACCATCGGGTTCAGACAGGGCATCATGATGGATATCCATCGCCGCAAGCAGGAGGATCTCGCGGCCGCGGACAGGGAGGAGAGCCTGAGACGGGAGAATATCCGCCTGCGCGACAGCATCCATGATCGCTACAAGTTCGGCGATATCATTGGTAAAAGCGCCCACATGCAGAAGGTCTACGAGCTGATACTGAAGGCGGCCGCCCTGCAGGCCAACGTCATTATCCACGGAGAGTCGGGGACGGGCAAGGAACTGGTGGCCAGGGCGATCCACGCCGAGAGCCGCCGGGGCCCCCAGCCTTTCGTCCCCGTCAACTGCGGGGCGATCCCCGAGCATCTCTTCGAGAGCGAATTCTTCGGCTATAAGAAGGGAGCCTTCACCGGGGCCGGCCAGGACAAGCCGGGGTATTTCGACCTGGCGGATCAGGGGACGCTCTTTCTCGATGAACTGGGGGAGATCTCGCTGGAGATGCAGGTCAAGCTGCTGCGGGTCCTGGAAGGGCATCCCTACTGTCCGGTGGGGGGCGTGGCCTTTCGCAAGCCCGATGTCAGGATCATCACCGCCACCAACAAAAACCTGCACGAACTCATCGACCGGGGGCAGATGCGGGAGGACTTTTTTTATCGCATCCATATCATCCCCATTCATGTCCCGCCCCTGCGGCAGCGCAAGGAGGACATCCCGCTGCTGATCGAGCATTTCATAGAAAAGTACCGGACTCCCGGCCGGCAGACGCCGCCGATCATGGGCAGCACCATGGATACCATGATCGGCTACGACTGGCCGGGCAATGTCCGGGAGCTGGAAAACACCATGCAGCGTTATATGAGCCTGCAGACACTGGATTTCTTTTATGCCAAATCGATCCCGGCGCAGACGCCGGGGCAGGGTGACATGATTCCGCCGTCCTCGCTGAAGACAGCCATGGACCTCTATGAAAAGAAGTATATCCTGTCCCTGCTGCAGCTGCAGCAGTGGAACCGGACCAGGGTCGCCCGGATTTTGGGCATTGAGAGAAAGACCCTCTACCTGAAGATGAAGGCCCTGCAGATTACCAGGCAATCGGCATAGAGTTGCTATTGACTCGAATTGAGGTGTAAATAACTCAATATAATTATGCTGAGTATTTTCAAATGAATATCTTTTTATTTCTGATGCTTTGAGTCATTTTCGCCCCATCAGCCCTTCCCAGAGTCCCGGCCTTCCGGGCGTAACAGCCCGTCACGGATTGGTTTGGTCCGGCACGGCAATTGCTATTGGGAAACGGTTGGCAGAGACACGAAGACAAACCCACCTCGGCATCCCTCTCAGAAGGAGAATTTCTCATGGCCTTGCGACATATCATCCCCACCCCTTCCGCCTATGACTATCAGCTGCTGATCAAGCATCTTCTCAGGACGCCTCTGCTCTATGCGGCGGATCAGGAGATCATCTATCGGGATCAACGGCGCTACACCTATGCCGAATTCGGCCGGCGGGTGGCCAGGCTGGCAGGCTCGCTTGCCGCCCTGGGGATCAGACAGGGCGATACCGTGGCCATTATGGACTGGGACAGCCATCGGTATCTGGAATGCTTCTTCGCTGTCCCGATGATGGGGGCGGTCCTGCATACCGTCAATGTCCGCCTGTCCACGGAACAGCTGGTTTATACCATCAATCACGCCGAGGACGATATCATCCTGGTCTATGAGGAGTTCGTCCCGCTGCTGGCCTCAGTGCGGGACCAGCTGGCCACGGTCAAGAAGATCATCCTGCTCACGGATTCGGGCCTGATACCGTCCCAGCCCCTGGACGGTGAATACGAGGCCATGCTGGCGGGGGCCGGAGACACCTATGATTTTCCCGATTTCAGTGAAAATACCATGGCCACCACCTTCTATACTACCGGCACTACCGGCCTGCCCAAGGGGGTATATTTCAGCCACCGCCAGCTGGTCCTCCATACCTACGGATTGCTGCCGACCATGTCCGCGATGATTTCGACGGCCATGGTCAACTCCGGGGACGTCTACATGCCCATGACCCCGATGTTTCATGTCCATGCCTGGGGCATGCCCTTTCTGGCCACCCTGCTCGGGCTCAGGCAGGTCTATCCGGGGCGCTACGAGCCGGAGGTTCTGCTGCGCCTTATCGACACGGAAAAGGTCACCTTTTCCCATTGTGTCCCGACCATCTTGAATATGCTGTTGTCCAGCCCGTCGGCCCAGCAGGTGGACCTCAGCGGCTGGAAGGTCATTATCGGCGGCTCGGCCATGTCGGCAGGACTCTGCGAGGCGGCCCTGAGGTGCGGTATCAGCGTCTTCACCGGCTACGGGATGTCCGAGACCTGCCCGATCCTCTCGATTACCGCCTTTAAACTGCATATGAAGGATCTGGACCGCGATGCCCAGATCCGGATTCGCTGCCGGACCGGTCTGCCGATCTCCAACGTGATGCTGGAGATCATGGATGGGGCGGGGCAGCCCCTCCCCCACGACGGCAAGACCACCGGCGAGATTGTGGCCCGGACTCCCTGGTTGACCCAGGGCTATCTCAAGGATCAGGAGAAGAGCGAGGATCTCTGGGAGAACGGCTGGCTCCACACTGGCGATATCGGCTTTATCGATGAAGAGGGCTATCTCCAGGTCACCGACCGGCTCAAGGATGTGATCAAGACCGGGGGCGAATGGATCTCGTCGCTGACCCTGGAGGACATCATCAGCCGTCATCCGGCGGTCAGGGAGGCGGCGGTGATCGGCGTTCCCGACGAAAAATGGGGCGAGCGGCCGCTGGTCCTGGCGGTGCTGAAGGATAAAGACGATCCGATCACCGGGGACGATCTGAAAAAGATCTTCGTCGAATATGCAGAGAAGGGGGTTATTCCCCGCTACGGAATTCCGGACAGGGTAATCATCACCGATGCCATCGCCAAGACCAGCGTCGGAAAGTTGAATAAGAAGGAGCTGAGGAAACAGTATAAATAATTCTTCTCCCGGCTGCGCCTCAGCTCAGGGGCGCGGCCGGGTTTGCAGGGTGGGCAAAGGCCGTCAGGCCGGCCGAGCCCGCGCGGTGGAAGCCGTTCATGACGGTATGGTTCCGCATGGGCAGGCTGCGCTTTGCCCACCCACCCTCGCTGCCCATGGAAGTTCAGATTGTCAGGTTAGTGTCGTTACCCACCGTGAAAGGTTGTGATATAGTCCAAGGATTAAGATTACCTGATGAGGCGATTGTATGATAAAGAAAATCCGAATTTCTAGGGGGTGGTCACAAGAGCAACTAGCCCAATTTAGCGGGCTAAGTGTCAGAACAATTCAACGTATTGAGCGTAGACACAATGCAGGATTAGAATCTTTGAAGTGTATTGCTGCGGTTTTTGATATGGAAATATCAGCATTGCAAAAAGAGAGGGATTCTGTGGATGAGCTTTTTTTGGGTACAAATCCGATTTTGCCAGCAATCAATGTACACGATACGGCCAAATTCTATGAGGAAAAACTGGGTTTCCAAATAGAAGGTATTTGGGATGATCCTCCTTATGCTGTTGTTGCCAGGGATCAAACAATTATTGAATTTGGAGAAGGAAGGAAAAAATATGCTGGAACTGGTGTGTGTGTGATTTTTGTGAGTGATGTAGATTCAGTATATAACGAGTACTCAGGCAAGGATATCGAGTTCGTGGGGGATATTGCTGATCGCGACTACGGCAGCCGTGATTTTCGTGTAAAAGATAACAATGGGAATATATTGATATTTAACAGTCCTCTTATCAATAAACAAGAGTTACTCGATGCAGGTAACACATTCAAAAAAAAGAGAAACCCAACCCATTATCTACAAATGATCCCTGGTAGTGCCTTGTTGGGATTACCCGATCCATCGGCAAGATACCCTGCCGCACATAACGATGAAAACTTGAATAAGGCCAATCCCGAACCCGTTGAACACAACCATGTTTTACCGGGTAAAATGGATTGCCTCTATCGTGACATCTTCTTGTTGAAGATTTGGTGTGGTATGCAGCGATATTCATTTCTTCGCCGTGTTACGATTGGTTTGCAGGGCGCGGTAAAGGCTGTTAAGCAGTGCCCAAACCTTGGATGGCGTGTGAATGCGTGCTTGCCGTTTATGCGTCCGCAGAATCCGCATGGGCAGGCTGCGCTTTGCCCACCCTACCCATCAGAGAAAACAGTATAGATAAACCTTTTATTCAGCCTGCTTAAAAGGCGGCGTACTGCCGGAAGCAGTCCCCCTCACCAGGCCGATGTCCTTGACGGCTATCCAGCCGCTGCGGCCCGTTTCGTCTTCCACCAGCGCATATGCGCCGTGCTGCGACCTGTAATACATCGTTTGGCCCTCGCGGATGGCGCCGATGGGCGAGGCGGCGGGGAAGGGGGAGAGGAGCAGGCGGGCGTCGCTGCCGACTACCACGGCCTCGTCAAGCTGCCGATACCGGGCGGCGATGCCCGCCGAGGAAAGCAGGATGATCAAAAGACAGGCGGCGCTGATCCAGCGGCCTAACTGCCTGCCGTTATGAAGGCGCAGCCCGGCCAGGCTGATGAGTGTCAGGATCATCAGGGCGAACCCTGCCAGCAGGCACCATTGGTCCAGATCCAGAAGGGCCGCCATCCGGTTGGGCCAGGAGACTTCCTGCCGGAAAAGGCCTGCGTTCCTCTCCAGGAGATCGAGATTGCCTTTGATATCCGAGTCTGCCGGGCTCAGGCGCAGGGCCCTCTTATAGTTCAGGACGGCCTGGCCGGTCTGGCCGGTCTGGGCGCAGCAGTTGGCGAGATTGTAGAACAGCGCGGCCGAGACGCCCTCGCGGTCGGCAATGCGGACATAGATCTGCAGGGCCTCCTGGTACCTCCCCTGTCCGTAGAGATCGTTGCCCTGTTGGAAGAGGGTCTCTGCCGAGGGTGTGGATGCGGCCACGGCGGAGGAAGTGATGGCAAAAAGGATCAGCAGGGCCCAAAGCCCCGATATCCGGCGTGTTGGTTTCATGGTAGTTCCGACAGCTCCTTGCGGATTATCTCGGAGTACTGGCGGATCCGGTCTACCGAAAGGGCGTAATTCGCATAGGCCCCCCGCTCAGCCTCGGCAAAGACGGCAATCAGGCCGGAGGCCGGCGGAAGCCGTTTTTCCAGATCGGCCAGGGTGATCGCCGACGGTTCCATCCGCCAGCTGCGGCCGAGCATCTCCTGAATGGCCCTCCGGCATACGGCCAGGTACCGGGTCTGGTCTCTTTCCGCCGCCTCCGCTATCCTTGCCATGCTGCTTTCGAACAGCTCGCGCATCTCCTTTTTTCTGTGCAAGGCCGGGTTATTTCTCAAGTAGCTCCGGCGCAACCTCCAGAGGAGGACCCCCAGCAGCAGGACGGCGCACAGGACCTGCATGATAATGAACCATGCCCGGGTGAAGACGGGACGGATACCTTTCTGCAGGCCTTCCATCTGCAGATGGATCGGAGCCAGGCCGGCGATGCCGCTTCCCTGCGGCTCCGCCTTCACTGCCGGGGGAGGTGAGGCCGGGGCGCTCGGTGCCGGGGCGGCCTGGCCCTGGCCGGTTGCCTTGACGGTGATCGGGATGGGAGGACTGGTCAGGGTCGTGTAGTCTTCCTTGTCCGGATCGAAGAAGGTAAAAGATGCCGGCGGCAGTTCCGTAACATGGCTGTCCTTGATGACGACCGCCCGCTCGAAGGTCTTCTTCCCCTGGTTCGGACCGTCTCCCTGCTTGAATCCGGCAGCCGGCGGATAGGTCTTCCATCTCGGGTCTTCAGGGAACTGCGGTGCCTTTACCAGATCGAAATTCCCCGAGCCTGCGACGGTCATGGTCAGGTTCAGGGGATCTCCAACCGCCACCTCGGTGGGCTTTGCCTGCACCGAGAGGCTGAAGTGGCCGATGGCCCCGGAAAAATCACGGGGCTGATGCGCTGTCGGCAAGGCTCTCGCCTCCAGGGTAAAGGGCTTGCTGCTCACCGTTACGGGTCGGCTTTCGAAGCCGCCGAAGGCGTTTTGAAAAAAATCATCCTGGAAGATGTCCGGATCGCCGAAGCCCGGCGGGAAGGGATTGCCGCGGCGGGGCAGCAGCAGCGTCGCATCGAGATCGACGCTCAGGGACTGTTTGCCCTCCTTTACCGCCGAGATCGAGGTATCCCAGCTGAGTACCGAATAGGAGGTCCCGTTGACGTCTTCCTGGGTCTGCTGCGGATTCTGACTCAGCTGGGGCATTACGAAGCCTTCACCCTTGAGAGTCGGCAGGGAACTCAGATTGACCTTGATGTCCTGGCGGAAATAGGCCCGTATTCGCAGGGGAATGGTCTCCCCTACCCAGCTGTGTTCCCTGGGTTCGACGACCCGGAGAAAGGCCATCGCCGCCCCTTCTCTACTGGTATTGGAGCGCGTCTGTGGGCTGCCTGTTCCCTGTCCGGGAGGCACCGTCTGTGACTGGGCGACCTCGAAGGAAACCGGATTGGTGGTCAGGGTGGTCCCGTCGACAGCGACGCTGATGGGGGGGATGGTATACTGGCCAGGTCTGTCTGCCTGGACCAGGTAGGCCTGGGAGGTCGTGGATGAAAAGGAGTTGTTGATCATCTGCACCTGGGTGCTCGTACCCCGTTTCTGAAAGTGCAGCCCCGCGACCTCGGGGAGACGGATCTCAGCCTGCCTGCCGCCATTGAGGGTGACAGTCAGGATGGCGCCCGTCTCGACGGAGAACTGCTCCGGATGGATGGCGGCAAAGGCCGTGGCCTCCGTCTGGCATCTGCCGGTGGCGGCGCTGAAGAGAGTTGCCAGGACAAGCAGGATGAGCAGGCCCGCAGCCGGTTTAATCTGCTGCCGTCGACGATAGGCCATTACCAGTCTCTCCCGGGTTTCTCATCTTTTCCCGCAGAAGGAGCGAAATTCAGCATTTTCCCCTCATCGTTCTTCATGCTGTTCAGAAGCTGTTCTGCATCCTCTCTGGTCATTTTTCCCTCCTTCCGGCGTTCATTGTCTGCACCCTCTTGCTCGGTCCTGGCTGCCGCCTGATTGTCCCGGGTCTGATCCTGCCCGTGCACCCCGGCACCGTCCGGTTGCCGAGGATTGCTGGTATCAGGCCGGGATCCGGCCTGCTGCTGGGTTCCCGCAACCTGCTGTCCGGGTTGATCCCCCTGGTCCCTCTGCCCCTGCGGGCTCTGCTGCCCGGATTGATCCTGTTGCTTCTGCGGGGTATCGTGCCGGTCCTTTTTCGATTGATCCGTTTGATGTGTCTGCTGCTGGTCCTGCTGCTTCTGCTCCTCCTTTTTTTTCAGCTCGTCATAGGCCTGCTGCACCAGCTTCAGGTTGGCGGCGGCATTCCGGCTATCGGGATTGAGGGCCAGGCTGGCCTTATAGGAGTCTATGGCCTGCTTCCAGAGTTCCAGGGTCTGCCTGTCATCGGAACCTTCCCTGGTCCCGCCTTTTTTGAACTGGGCGTTTCCCCTGTTGTAATAGGCCTTTTCCTGCAGATCCAGATCCGGGCTCTTCAAGGCCCCGTCGAAGGCGGCAATGGCATCGTCATACTGGTTGTTCTTGTAGGCTGCTGCCCCGGAATTAAACAGGATTTTCGGATCATCCGGATGCTTCTTCAAGAGCTTGCCGTAGAATTCCGCAGCCTTCGGATAGTTTCCCGCATCATAGGCCGTTTCACCTTCGGAGCCATGGGAGGAGGCGGGCCAGGAAAGGAGGGAGGCCGCCAGCAGCAGGATGGCTGTATCTTTGCCCCGACCGGTGAAGTCTTTGAGCCGAAACCCGAAAAGGCCGGATTTCCGGGTCCCGATCATGAATTCCAGGGCCAGAAGTACCGCCGCTGCCCCCAGGGGCCATTGAAAACGCTCCAGAGGCACCTTGCGGCGCTGCCCGTCCCGTTCATCCTTGGGGATCAGCGAGAGCTTCTGCTGATAGATGGTCTGCAGCCCCTGTCCCTGGTTGCCCAGGGGGACATAGAGGCCCTTTCCCTTTTCGGCGATCTGGGTCAGGGTCGCCTCGTCCAGATGGGAGACGACCAGATTGCCCTCCTCATCCTTGACAAAACCCTTGGCTCCCCCTCCGATGGGGATAATCTCTCCCTCCTTGGTGCCGACACCGACGGTGAAGATCCGCATTCCCTTTTTCGCAGCCTCCGTCGCTGCGGCGAGGGCATCCCCATCGAGATTTTCGCCGTCGGTGATCAGGACCAGGAGCTTGTAATTGGCCTCGTTGCTGAGCACCGATTCCGCCTGGCGGATGGCTTCGGCAATATTGGTGCCGCCCTTGGGAACGATATTGGTGTCGACCTCTTTGAGCGAATTCTCAAAGGCCTGGTAATCCCCGGTCAGCGGACACATCTCGTAGGCCTCTCCGGCAAAGGGCATCAGCCCGACCCGGTCGCCGCCCAGCTGGTCGATAAAGTCCATGATCGCAAGTTTCGCCCGTTCGAGGCGGTTGGGCTTGATATCCTGGGTCAGCATGCTCTTCGAGGTGTCCAGGGCAAAGAGGATGTCGATCCCCTTGCGATTGACATCCTCCCATTGAAAACCGTACTGCGGGCGGGCCAGGGCCAGGAAGCAGCAGAACAGCGCCAGCAGAAAAATCGTTTTCTTGGCAGCCTGCCTTGTGGACGAGACATTTCTGGTGAGGACCGGGAGCAGATGGGGGGCCGCGAATTTTTCCAGGGCGGCCTTGCATGCGGCCTCCAGGCTCCTCATCAGGAAGAGCGTACCGACGCAGACGATGAGACCTGCGAGGATCCAGAGTGGTTGGGCAAAAGTCATTTCAGGCCTCTTAGGGCAGACGTTTCTGCTCCCGCAGCAGCTCAAAACCCAGCAGGAGCAGTGCGGCCAGGAGCGGAATGGGGAAAAGTTCCCGGTAATGGTTAAAATTTTTAATTGTCCGGCTGGTGGTCTCCATGGAATTGATCTCCTCGTATATCTTCTCCAGGGATTGGGTGTCCGTGGCCCGGAAATACCGGGCGCCGGTCATCTGCGCAATTTTATTCAGGGTGTCTTCATCGATATCAACCTTCATCCGTACCATCCTTTTCCGGCCGAAGCTGTCGACGACGGGGATGGGGGCCTCGCCTTTGGTCCCGGCGCCAATGGTATAGACCTTTATCTTCATGGTCTCTGCCGCCTCGGCCGCCACCAGCGGCGGCACCTTGCCGGAATTGTTCATGCCGTCGGTGAGCAGGATCAGGATACGGGACTTAGCGTCCTTGTCGTTGAGCCGGTTGACGCCTGCGCCGATGGCGGAGCCGATGGCCGTGCCGTCATCGACCATGCCGATGGAGACTGCATCGAGCCGTTTGCGCAGCCAGTCATGATCGAGAGTGAGGGGACAGATCAGATGGGGCTGGTCTGCGAAGGCCAGCAGGCCGATCCTGTCGTTGGGACGGGCGTCGATAAACTGGCTGACCACCGATTTGATCACGTCCAGGCGGTTGGCAGGCTGTCCGTGCAGGGTGAAATCCAGGGCGTGCATCGAGCCCGACACGTCGACGGCCAGCATGATGTCGATACCGCTGGCCGTAATTTCCGTGGTCGTGTTCCCCTGCTGGGGCTCGGCCAGGGAGACGATGAGCAGAGCGCAGGCCAGCAGTCGGACGGCGGTCAGGATCCGGCCGGGGCTGGTCCTGCGGCCTGCCGCCAGCGAGGAGGCCAGGCTGGTGGTGGAAAAGATCAGCGCCGGAGCCGGTCCCCTCCTGCCTCTGATCAGGGCCAGAAAGGGGATCAAGGTCAGGAGCCACAGGAGTTCTGGGTGGAGAAAACGCATCGTTACATTCCTTTTCTCAAAGGCCGGCAGGATATCATGGATCGAGATTCCCGGCTGTCTGACCCTGGGGCTGCCGGTCAGGTATGGGCCTGGTTGTCTCTATAAATTTCCGGACCGCCCGGTCCATATCCGACAGGTCCTGATCCGGGATCCCGTGGGCAAATTTTGCCCTGTCACACTGCTCCATGCACTCCTGCAGATCACCGGCATGGATCCTGAGATCAACCTCCGCAAGGGTGCAGCCCTCTTGCAGGCGGGAGAAAAATTCCCGGGTGGTCTGCCGGGTGGAGCGGATCTGAAAGCGTGACTCAATATACTGTCGCAGGATGGCGGAGACCCGCTCTGCGTAGAGCAGCGGCTGCCCCTGAAGCTGTCCGGCCAGCTCCAGTTCCTTTAAGGCGATCTCGTCCGGCCCCGGCTTCACAATTGCAGATTTCCGCCTGCGCCTGGCAATGATGATGGCTGCCAGTACGGCCGCCAGTGTCAGGGCCGCCAGCCCCGGGATGAGAAACACGGGCGGTCCCTCCGGCAGGAGGACGGGCCCCTGGATATCCCTGATTTCAGGTGGGCCGGCCTGACCGGGCTGCAGGACAGCTCCCGGCTGCTGGCAGTGACCTGCAACCGGCATCAACAGCAGTGACAGGGCCAGAAACAGGGCCGCAAAAAGGGATTTCATCGCCTGATCCTCCTCCTTCTAGCCCCAAAAAATCCTGTAAGGGCCGGGATGTACGGCTCACCGGTGGACAGATTGAGCACATCGACTCCTGCTGCGCGGGTGGTCTTCAGCAGATTCTTCTGCCGCTGGGCGGCAGTCTCTGCGTACCGGGCGCGGATGGCCGGATCCGAGGTGTTCAATTCCACCTGCCGGCCGTTCTCGGCATCCTCGATGGTCAGCCAGCCCACATCGGGCAGCGCGTGTTCCCTGGGATCGGAGACGATGATACCGATCAGGTCGTGACGCCGGTTGCCGGTGCGGAGCTTGGGCTGCAGCTGGTCCAGCCCTGCCTGAAAATCCCCGGGCAGGCAGAAATCCGAGATCAGAAAGACCACGGACCTGCGTTTGCAGACCCGGCCCGCGAAGTCCAGCGGCACATTGAGATCGGTCTTCTTCCCCTGGGGCTTGAAATACAGGATCTCCCGGATTACCCGCAGGATATGGGAGCGGCCTTTTTGGGGCGGGATAGAGAGCTCGATAAAATCGGTGAAGAGGATGAGGCCGACCTTGTCGTTGTTGCGAATGGCGGAAAAGGCCAGTACCGCCCCCAGCTCGGCCATCATCTCCCGTTTGGATGAGGAGGTCGAGCCGAACTGGCCGGAGCCGCTGATGTCGATGAGCAGAAGGATGGTCAGCTCCCGTTCCTCGGTAAATTTTTTGATATGGGGAATGCCGGTCCTGGCGGTGACGTTCCAGTCGATGGCCCTGATCTCGTCTCCGGCCACGTATTCCCGGACCTCGTCGAAGTTCATGCCGCTGCCCTTGAAGACCGAGTGATAGTCCCCGGCCAGGCTGTCGTTGACCAGCCGCCGGGTCCTCACTTCGACCTGCCGCACTTTTTTCAGGATCTCTCTGGTGATTTGGGCTTCCATGGCGTCTATATAAAAGTTTCGTTTTGATGCCAGCCTCGCCGTTCCTGCTGCCGGACTGAAATGGCGGGATTTTATCTTTCGCTTGTGAACCTGGTCAGCAATGCTGGTCAGGGTACCGGTACGGTGTCGAGGATCTTGCGGATGATGTCCTCGCTGCTGACGGCTTCGGCCTCGGCCTCGTAGCTGATCCGCAGACGATGCCGCATCACGTCCGGTGCCGCCGACTTGACGTCATCCGGGGTCACGTAGCCGCGTCCGGCCAGATAGGCCAGGGCCCTGGAGACGGCCTTGAGGTTGATGGTGGCCCTGGGCGAGGCGCCTATCTCGATATAGTCCTGCAGGTCGAGTTTGAAGGCCTTCGGGTCGCGAGTGGCATAGACTAAAGAGACGATATAGTCTTTTATCTTGTCATCCATATAGATGGAGTCCACCACCGTGCGTGCGGCCAGGATGTCGGCGGGGCTGATCACGGGATTGACCTGCAGGTTCGAATCCGTATGGTCTTTCGCCTCCAGGATCTGCCTCTCCTCGGCCATGCTCGGATAGGTGACCACCACCTTCAGCATGAAACGGTCCATCTGGGCCTCGGGCAGGGGGTAGGTGCCCTCCTGTTCGATGGGGTTCTGGGTGGCCAGGACCAGAAAGAGCTCGGGCAGCCTGAATGTCTGGCTGCCGATGGTCACCTGCCTCTCCTGCATGGCCTCCAGCAGGGCCGACTGGACCTTGGCCGGCGCCCGGTTGATCTCGTCGGCCAGGATCATCGAGGAGAAGATCGGTCCCTGCTTGATGATAAAGGAGGTGTCCCGGGGGTTGTAGATCTCGGTGCCGATGATATCGGCGGGCAGCATGTCGGGGGTGAACTGGATGCGTCTGAAATCAGTCTGGATGGCCGTGGCCAGGGTCTTGACCGCCAGGGTTTTGGCCAGCCCCGGTACGCCTTCCAGCAGGATGTGGCCGCCGGTAAGCAGGCCCACCAGCAGGCGTTCCACCAGATGCCGCTGGCCGATGACGACCTTTGCCATCTGCTGACGCAAAAGGCCCAGCCAGGCCGAGCTGAGCTTCACTGATTCGTTGATGGCCTGGATGGAGGTAAAGACATCCCCTTCCCGGTGGGCCGCAAGGGCCGGGGGCTGAGGTGATTCGGCGGATCTGTTGAACATGGCAACTCCTCTCTGGATAGGAACTCGTGGTGATCAGTTGATGCCCGAAGTATAGTAAGCCAACATTGCCGGAGCATTGCCGGAGCATTACAATATCGTAATGAGGCCTTGTATAGGGCTCTCTGCCGCCGGTCTTTTTTCCTGTAATTGACCACAGGCTCTATCTTTACCTGATCCGGGTATGATAGTGTAATGAGAGGTGTTGAGCGGTATCGGGAACCTTTTTAAGGGCACTGAGACCGGCGGTTCATGTGTGATTGGGGGATCTATGGCGAAGAAGAAGCTTAAAGGACACCGGATCAACCGGGACTGGTGCAAGGGCTGCGGGATCTGCGTCAGGTTCTGTCCCAAAGGCGTCCTGGAGTTGGATGCGGCGGATAAGGCGGCGGCGGTACGGCCCCGGGAATGCATATGCTGCCGGCTGTGCGAACTCCGCTGCCCGGATCTGGCAATCGAGGTCGTGGTGGAGGATGAAGACGATGACTGAGAGGATAGAGTTTGTCCAGGGCAACGAGGCCTGCGTCGAGGGGGCGCTGTACGCGGGGCTGGAATTTTTCGCGGGCTACCCGATCACCCCCTCCACCGAGGTGGCGGAGCTCTTGTCCGAGCGTCTGCCGCAGCGGGGCGGGCGCTTTATCCAGATGGAGGATGAAATCGCCTCCATGTGCGCCATCATCGGTGCCTCGCTGACCGGCCGCAAGGTGATGACGGCCACCAGCGGCCCCGGCTTTTCGCTGAAGCAGGAGGCCATCGGCTATGCCTGCATGGCCGAGATCCCCTGCGTGATCGTCAACGTCCAGAGGGGCGGGCCGTCCACCGGCAATCCCACCCATGTCAGCCAAGGGGATGTAAACCAGGCCCGGTGGGGGACCCACGGTGATCACGCCGTTATCGCGCTGACCGCCTCCAACCACCAGGACGTCTTTGCCATGACCGTCGATGCCTTCAACCTGGCCGAGACTTACCGGACCCCGGTGATCCTGCTCTTCGACGAGGTGATCGGTCATATGCGGGAGAAGCTGGTGGTCCCGGAAAAAGGCGAGATCGCCATTGTCGACCGGCTGCGGACCTCTGTGGGCAAGGACGTGGACTATCATCCCTATCTGCCCCGTGAGGACGGCCGGCTGCCGATGTCCGATTTCGGGGGGGATCACCGGTACAACGTCACAGGCCTCTTCCATGATATGTGGGGCTTTCCGTCCAACGATCCCAGGGTGGTGAGGGACCTCCTCCATCATCTGGTGGATAAGATCGAGACCAATGTGGGCGCCATCAGCCGCTACCGGGAGCATCACCTGGAGGGCGCCGACTATGTGATGATCTCCTACGGTTCCTCGGCCCGCTCGGCCATCCATATGGCTGAACACCGACGGGAGAGGGGAGAGAGGATCGGCGTTCTCGAGCTGCAGTCCCTCTGGCCCTTCCCCGAGGAGCTGGTCAGGGGAAAATGCAGGGGCGCCAAGGGGGTGATCGTGGTCGAGATGAATATGGGCCAGGTGATGCGGCAGGTGAGGGCCTGCGTCGATGCGCCGGAAAAGGTCTTTCTCGCCAACCGGATCGACGGCAAGCTGATCACGCCCGCCGATATCAAAGCGGTCCTCAGGGTGATCCAGGGGAAGGGGGTGTAATATGGCCGTCAAAGACTATCTGCGGGAGCGTTTCTTCCCCCATATGTGGTGTCCGGGCTGCGGTCACGGCACGGTACTGAACAGCCTGCTGAGGGCCGTGGAGCAGCTGGGGCTGAAGAAGAACAATATCGTGATGACCTCAGGCATCGGCTGCTCGGCCAGGATCTCCGGCTATGTGGACTTCCACTCGCTGCACACCCTGCATGGCCGGGCTCTGGCCTTTGCCACGGGCGTCAAGCTGTCCCGGCCGGAGCTGACCCTGCTGGTGCCCATGGGCGACGGCGACGCGCTGGCCATCGGCGGCAACCACTTCATCCATGCGGCCAGGCGCAATATCGATATCACCGCCATCGTCATGAATAACCGGATCTACGGGATGACCGGCGGCCAGTTTTCGCCCTTGTCGGGGCCCGGCAAGAAGGCCACCACCGCGCCCTACGGCACCATCGACAACGCCTTCGATGTGGTGGAACTCTCCAGGGCGGCGGGGGCCTCCTTCGTGGCCCGCACCACCACGTATCACGTGCAGGAGGCCACCGAGATCTTCAAGAAGGCCATCATGCATAAGGGGTTTTCGGTGGTGGAGATCCTCACCCAGTGCCCCACCCATTATGGCCGGAAGAACAAAGAGGGCGATGCGGCGGCCATGCTGGACATCTATAAAAAGAAGACTGCCAAGGTGGGTTCAAGGGCCCTGGCCGAAGATCCGGGCCTGCTGGGCCGGGGGATCTTCGTCGACCGGGATAGCCCGGAATACTGCGAGGAGTATGAGAAGATTATTGCCGCGGCCATGGGGGAGGTGAGGCGATGAAACATACCAGTCTCGTTCTGACCGGTTCGGGCGGCCAGGGCGTAATCACCGCGGCCATCATCCTGGCGGAGGCGGCGGTGATCCATGAGGGGATGAACGCCACCCAGACCCAGTCCTACGGGGCGGCGGCCCGGGGAGGCTCCACCAGGGCCGACATCATCATCTCGGGTTCGCCGATCTTCTTCCCCGGGGTCAGCCAGCCCAATATCCTGGTCTGCCTGACCCAGGAGGCCTATACGGAATTTTCGTCCATCATCAGGCCGGGCGGGATCCTGCTCACAGACAGCCGTTTTGTGACCCTTGCCAAAAAGGTGGACGCCAACCAGATCCAGCTGCCCCTGTACGATACGGTCATGGAGAAGATCGGTAAGCCCATCGTTTTCAATATCTGCCTTTTGGGCGCGCTTCTGGGGATCAACGCCATTGTCAGGCCGGAGTCGGTGATGGAGGTGATCAAGACCAGGGTGCCGGCCGACTTCGTGGCGATGAACAACCGGGCCCTGGACATCGGCCTGGTGCTGGGGGCCAACAGGGAGACCGGCCGTTCCCTCCCGGCGGACGGCTGAAATCTGAGGGGTGCCGGGCGAAGACGGTCCGTGCACCCCTTCTTCGTTTGCTGCATGTCTTTTCACTGCGGTCTTCGGCAGATCAGCAATCGCATGTCTGAAAAATTCCCGGCTGTCCGCCGAAGACCCGGGAAGCACCAGGAGACTCCATGGATACCTGTCTGCATTTTCTCCCTGTGTCGCAGGGCGCCTCGATCATCGAGAAGGCCAAGAGCCTGAGCCTGGACCCCAGCATCCTCTACGAGGCCGTCATCGACCTCACAGCCGAGGGCCTGATCACCGCCAACTGCATCAACCTGGCGGCGGGGATTCTGTTGAACGATCTGGGCCTGCCTAACTATTTTTTTGAAAATATCGCCAAGGAATCGCTGGAGCACATCCTCGCCTCCATCGCCTCCAGCATTACCCTCAAGGACGGCAGGGTCGTCCTCTACGGCTGGATCGCCCAGATCGACTTCGATCTTGAGCATAAGAACGATGTGCAGCGGGTCAGGATCGCCACGGAGGAGACCCGGGACAGCATGGAAAAGATGCTGGACAGCCTTATCCCCGGGCACAGGCGGGAATATTATTATTGCCCGGCCAGCCGTTATCATACCTATATCATCAGGCCTGAGACTGTGCTCAACTATACCCGCGAGCAGTTCGGCCAGTCCCGATTCCTGTTCAGGCTGGCGGATGCGTCCATGCAGCCGCCGGAGCCCACTTGTCTGCGCTACGAGCGCTTCCTGGCGGCCTCGGAGAAATCGGTCATCCCGTTGATCGAGGTCTTCAATCTGCCTGAGACCGGTGAGACCCGCCTGATGTTCAACAGCGATTTCGCCTCACCGCAGCTGCCCCTCCTGCGCAGGATGCTGGCTGACCACGGCCTGGTGGTGGCGCGGGCCTACTGGGAATCGTACCGGGGAAAATCCGACGTTCCCGCATCGATCTGTTCCCTGATCGTCCGAGGAGAACTCTCCCGCCGGCAGGAGGCGGAGCTGATCGCCGACCTCGGCGCTTTTCTGGCCTTTGCGATCAACAGGGTGAGCAATCTGTATCTGGCCGGTCAGCTGAGCTTCAGGGAAATGCTTTTTGCCGGTAATGCCGTGGATTTCACCCATATGTTCATCTTCCGGGAGGGGGCGGACGGCACGGACCGGGAGATCATGGAGAACCTTACCGACAGGGATCACAAGGACGCCTTTGCCGGCAGGATCCACGGTTCCAACCGGTCGGCCTACGTCTACAGGATCATCCTGGAGATGGTGGAGGCCCATCCGGATCTGATCAGGCGCCTCTACGCGCTGTTCGCCAGCCGGTTCGAACCGGGGCGGGCCGACAGGCCGTCTGAGACGGATCTTGCTGAAAAATACAAAGAATTCGAAAAGATAATCGCATCACGTTTCCTTGATTTTTCTATCGGTTACGATATCTTCAACTTCATGTTCACGATGGTTGCAGGCAGCCTGAAGACCAATTTCTACAAGGCAGAGAAGCGCTCCTTCTCCTTCCGCTTCGACGGCAGGGTGCTGGACCCGCTGGTCTTCAGCCAGTTTGTCTACGGGGTCTTCTTTGTCAACGGTCATTATGCCTGCGGCACCCATCTGCGGGCTGCCGATATCGCCCGCGGCGGCCTGCGGCTTTTGCGGGTGACTCCATCCAACTATCCGGCTCAGCTGGATAATGCGGTCCTGCTCAACTATGCCTTGGGGCCCAAGGCCCAGCGGCTGAAGCACAAGGATATCTGCGAGAGCGGCTCGAAGGGGGTGATCATCCCCCACGCCATTTACGCGGCCCAGAGCCGGGATGCGGTCCTGGATTATACCGAAGGCATACTGGACCTGATGCTGGGCGATCCCCGGATCCTCGATTATTACGGCCGGCCCGAGATGGTCTTCTTCGGTCCCGACGAGGGGACGGCCCTGCTGATGGATGCGGTCTCCCTGCATGCCAGGGAACGCGGCTACCGGAATTGGCGGACCATCACCACCGGCAAGAGCTTCGGCATCCCCCACGACACCTACGGCCGTCTGGAAAACGGCGACCTCTTCGGTCTGCTGGACCGGCGGGAGGAGGGCGTCGACCTGCAGATTAACGGCGCCTCGGTGCTGGTGACCGGGGATATGGAGGCCATCTACAGCCGGATCGGCGGCCGGATCGAGGCCAGCGGCATGACCACCACCGGCGTCATGGCATCCTTCCGGACCCTGATCGGGCATTACGGGGCCGCAGAAGAGGATCTGAACCTGATGATGACCGGCGGTCCCGACGGCGATCTCGGGGCCAATGAGATCCAGAGTTATAAGGGCCGGATCTGTCTGGTGATCGACGGTGGCTCCGTCCTCTTCGATCCCGATGGCCTGGACAGAAAAGAGCTGATGCAGATTGCCTTTTCACGCAACTCCTCGCCTCGGGCCAACACCCTGGCCTTTCCCTTGGAAAAATTGGGGCCCAGGGGGTTCAGGGTGCCCATCACCGCCAGGGATGTGAGGCTGCCGGACGGCAGCCTGGTGGCGGACGGGGCGGTCTTTCATCGGAATTTTCTCGCCGACCCAGACCATCGCGAGCTGATCAGGGCAGCCAATATCCAGGCCTTCATCCCCTGCGGCGGCTTCAAGGATACGGTGAACCACGGCAATGTGAAACGGTTTCTTGCGCTTTTTCAGGAGCTTCGCTTCATCGTTGAAGGGGCCAACGTCTTTTTCGACGATGCGGCCAGGAGGCATATCGCCACCGTCACCGCCATCAAACAGATCAAGGACACCACGGCCAATAAGGGCGGAGTCTTTTCCAGCTCGATTGCCGAGGTCCTGACTGGTTTCCTCTTCCAGGATGATTACGAGGAGAAGCTGCTCAACCATTCCGACACCCGCTGGGAGCTGATCGGCAATATCCTCTCCCTGGTGGATGCCCATGCCCGGGCAGAGACCTCCATGCTGATCAGGATCCACGAGGCCGATCCCGCGGTGCCGCTCTTCGTGCTCTCGGAGCAGACCAGCGAGAACATCTATGCCCTGCAGGCGGTCTTTCAGGAGGGCCTGGAGCGGATCCTGGCCGATGCAGAGCTGGTCTGGAGGATTCTGCTCCGTTATGTCCCCGAGGTCTTGATCAACAGGCTGGGGCGCAAGGCCATAACCGATATCCTCGCCACCCCGGAGCTGAAGACCTATCGGGATGCCATCATAACCAAGAAGCTGTCCTCCATGGCCTTTTATACCCACGGTCATCGCTGGGAGGCCTTTTGGGCCGAGGTTCATGGGGATTTTGAAGCCGCCGCCGGAAAAATCCTCGAGGCGGCTCAAGAGTGATGGTGAAAGGGCAGGACTGTCTGGCCTAGGAGGGCAGTCTGATGGTGAAGACCGCGCCGCTCTGGCCATCGGTACGGTTGCCCGCTGTCACCGTGCCCCGATGGTGCTCGACGATGGTCCGGACGATAAAGAGCCCCAGGCCCAGGTGGGGTTTTGCGTCCTTCTGGGTGCGGATCGAGACCATGGAGTTGAAGATCTGTCCCAGCCTCTCCTCCGGGATCTCCGGTCCCTTGTTGGTCACCTGCAGGCGGATGCCGTCCCTCTCCCGGCTCAGCCGCAGCTCGATGGGGCTGCCTTCGGCGTGGAAGGCGATGCCGTTTTCGATGAGTTTGTCCAGCATCTGGCGGATCCGGTCCGGGTCGCCGTTGATGGGAACGGCGTCCTCCGGCCGCTTATAGAGGAACTCCACGGTCGGAAAGGCCGGCTGCCAGCTGTGGGCAATCCAGAGAGAGAGGGCCTCGGCCAGATCGAAGTTCTCCCGGAAGCCCTCATTCAGCGCCTCCCGCAGGCTGGTGGCGTCGCGGATGGAAGTCAGCAGTTCTTCAAGGCGCAGGACATCGCTCAGCGCCCAATTCACATAGTTGTTCAGATGATCGGGCAGGTCTTTGGTCTCTTTGGCCAGGTTCTTCAGGGAGGCCGAGACGCTGGCCAGCGGCGTGCGCATCTCGTGCTCGAGGTTGTCTGCCATCTTCTCCCGATATTCGCTCTGGTTCTTCAGCTGCGACAGCATGGAGGCCAGCGTCCGCGACAGATCGCCGATCTCGTCCCTGGAGGAAGTCGGCGGCAGGATATCCAGGATCTGTCCGTTGGCTGTGATAGCCTCCGCCGCCTGATTGCGCAGACGGCGGATCCGTGAGGAGATCCTGAAGGCGAAGAGGAATATGCCTATGCCACCGAAGAGGAAAAAGAGAATGGTCATGCCGATGGATTCCTCGATCACCTTGTTCTTCAGGGCCAGGATGGCGTTGGTGGTCTGCTCGACCACCACGACTCCGATAACCTTTTCCTTTTCGAACAGGGGCGTGGTCGCGGCCATGACTTCGACCTGGCCCTTGGCGATCCGGTAGTTGGTGATGCTGCCTCTGCCCTCCAGCCCCTCCTCGACGCCTTTGATGTCCAGGGTCGCCGATTGCGGCGAGGAGTCGGTGAAATCGGAGGACAGCGGTTCGGTGAAGAGGCGGTAGAGCGGGGAGAGTATCCGATTGACCAGGCCGATCAGCGCGTCCAGCCCATGGTCCTTGCTGGCCGGGACCTCGTCGTCGCCGGCCTTCAGGCTGCCGTAGCTGGCCCGGACATGGTGGTTCGAGTCGACGATCAGGATCCGGGAATGGGGCCGGTTCAGGGATTTCAGGATATCGATGATGGAGGTCGAAGGCGGCAGCAGCCAGCCGATCTGGTCGATGCGGCCCGGGTCGGCGGTGCCGACGATGGTCTCGATATCCCTGGTCACCGGGTCGTTGACATCGGCCACGGCGAAGGCGAGCTTGTGGCCTACCATGGCCAGCGGCATCCGGATCTCGATATTGTATCCTTCGGGCGTCTCCGCCCAGACGCCCTGAATGCTGTCGTTTTCCACCGGCGGGGCCTCGTCGAAACCCTCCGGGATCTCGTAGGCGTTGATCCAGCCGGGTTTCCTGGCGGTCATGATATAGCGGTGCAGTTTCCCGTTCTTATCCTCGAGGCCGATCTGAAGGTGGTCGGAGCGGTCCAGCCGGTCCGAGCCCGTTTCCTGGTAGACCACATGATGGTCGGTGACCAGGAATATGGCCCAGAGATATTCACCCCGCTGTCCGACCAGGTATTTAAAATGCACGGAACTGGAATCATAGGGCTTGGCGGAGAAGATGACATGATCCTTTCCATACTCCTCCGCCGCCTGCATGTGCGACTCCCAGCCCTCGATCTTGCCGTTCAGCCGCATGGGGTCCGACAGTTTTATCAGATAGAGATCGCGGCTCTGGTCGAGGGCGTGGAAGAGTTCCCGGTCGAAAAGCCCTGGCCTGCCGGCAAGGGCCGAGGCCACGGCCCGGGCGGAGAACATCAGGGTCTCGCGCCGGCTCTCCAGCAGATTGTCCTTCAGGATCCCGCTCAGCCGGAATCCGGTGATGGGGATGACCAGGAGCACCAGGGAGATCAGCGCCAGTTTCAGTTGCAGGGAGATGCGCATCGGTTCTATTCCAGCCAGCGGTAGCCCATGCCGTATTCGGCGCGGATCGCATCGAAGGTGGAGTCGATCTCCCGGAATTTTTCCCGGATACGACGGATATGGGCGGCGATGGCATTATTGGTGACGACGACGTTGGCCGATTCCATGAGCTGCTCATGGGATTTGACATGGCCGGGCCGCCTGACCAGGGAAAACAGCAGCCAGAACTCCGTCAGGGTCAGGTTGAGGAGCCGACTGTCCCAGTATACCTGCTTGCGCTCCTCCTCGATACGCAGGCGACCGGCGGCGATGATGTGCTCGCTGCTGCCGCTGGCGCCCCGCAGGGCCTCCAGCATCTTGAAGAGGGCGGAGATCCGTACCGGCAGGAAATCCAGGGTCGTGGTATTCTTGGTCAGATAGTCCCAGGCCCCGAGCCTGAGCCCGGAGACCTTGTCCAGGTCCGAATCGCGGGCCGTGAGGAAGATGATGGGGATGGT
The DNA here is from genome assembly GCA_031292275.1 of Desulfocapsaceae bacterium. GTDB lineage: Bacteria > Desulfobacterota > Desulfobulbia > Desulfobulbales > Desulfocapsaceae > CAIUQR01. The sequence continues at coordinate 66,581 of JARLHL010000047.1, forward strand.
GGGCGAAAGCTGCCGCAGCTCCCGGCATATCTCGAACCCTCCCTCCATTTCGTCGCCCAGCATGATGTCCAGGATCGCCAGATCCGGCAGCTGCAGCGCAAAGGCCTCCAGGGCTTCCTTCCTGTCCGCATAGCTGCTGACCGTATATCCTTCCCGTTTCAGGGCTTGGGAATAGTTGGCCCGCAGCATTTCGTCGTCTTCCACAAGTGCGATCGTATAGGTCATAGTCCAAAGAGTATCGGAATTGGTGAATAGGGGCTTGTCTGCGCCGCGGTGCCGCTTGCAGCGGCTCGTTATACAGGAACAAAATAATACGGCAGGTTGTCCTCCCGCAAGAGGAAAAGTGGAAAAGGGGGTTTAGATCCGTCCGGATGCAGTAAGGGCTAAGCCATTGGTGTCACCTACAGGCTCTCACGCGTGAAGAAATAAACGCGCAGCCTTCTTCCTGAATCTCAATATACCATGAGGGGACGAGACTGCGTCGTTATATGTCCCCTCCAACTGGCGGCTCCATTCTTACTTGATGCTTTTCAAATAGGCGTAGATATCTGCTGCATCCTGCTGGGAGATCGTTGACTCGGGAAAGGTCGGCATTATAGGCGAATCCGACGACCTGAGCTTTCTGACGAATTTACCGTATCCCATGTCGAGTCCGGCGATATGGGGGGCCTTGCCGTCATTTCCATGGGGACCGTGGCAAGAGGAACAATTGTGCATGGCAAACCATTTCTTGCCGTTTTCGGGATCGCCCTGCGGGGTGTTGCATGCGGCCAGGAAGAGCAGGGAACCGAAAAGAACCATGGAGACGAGCATGCGGTACTGTGATGAGGCAGCCATAGGATCCTTATGAAGAAAGGGTTGAATGTGCAGGAGCATGGGTCTTGAAAATACCATCCTCCCGGTTTCTCAAATCAACGAGAGCAGACATGATCATCCTCCATACCTGCATATGATATCAGTGCAGAGGTCTGAAGAGAATCCGACCGTGCTGTGTCTCCCCGGACCGGAAAGGCACCGGAAGCCATTCCGGGGTATTGTTGATAATTTACTCTTGATAAAGTAGGAAAAACCAATTGGTCGAGAACCTAGGATCGTTCATAGTATGCTTTAATTATTATGAACTTTCTTCAGATTGACCCTTGACGCTGAACAAATACTACGAATTGTGGTGCGAAAAGTCAAAGAGATTTAATCGGGACGGACTGCAGCGGAGTCGGCAGGCGCGGCTCGCCGTGGCCTGCCGGTGGGAGTGAGAAGCCGTTATATAAAGAAGTCGAGGGCGTATTTGAGGGCCGTAAAGAGGATGATGGCCGCCAGCATCCATTTGATCAGCCGTGCCGGCACATGTTTCTGGCAGCGGGCGCCGAGATACATCCCGGCCATGCCTCCCAGGCCGAAGAGGATTCCCAGGAGCCAGTCCGGGGCGATGGACATATTCGGATAGAAGGGGGCTATCGCCTGGTAGAAGGCAACGCCCGCCACGGAAGTGACGAAGGTCCCCATCAGGGCGGCGCCGGCGACGGTATAGACCGGCAGGCCGAAAAAGGTCACAAAAAAGGGCGCGATGATCGCCCCGCCGCCGATACCGTAGATTCCGCCGATGATCCCGACAATGAAGCTGAGCGAAAAGATGCTCCAGATCGAGACGTCATAGGTCTCGCCATAAAAAGAATAGCCGAGCCGGTTTCCGTTGCAATGGGTCACCGTCACCGCTGCCGGCTGCTGGCTGCCGTCCCCTTTTTTGAAGGACCGCATCAGTTCCTGCAGGCGCCTCTCTCCTTCCGCCTTGTTCATCTTTTGTTTTTTGCCTGCCAGGTCGGAAATCATCCTGATGCCTATATAGAGCAGCACGGCGGCAGCGAAGAGTTTGAAGTTGGACGGCTTGGGCAGGTAGGCCACCCGAATGAAGGCGCCGATGAAGACCCCCGGCAAGGTCCCGGCAATTACAATCAGGGTCAGAGGCCAGACCATTCTCCCTTCGCGGTAGTAGCGATAGACACCGCTGGGGATTGCGACAATGTTGTAAAGCTGATTGGTGGCGCTCACCGATGGATTGGTGTAGCCCAGAAAGGACATCTGGAAGGGCAGCAGCAGGAAGGCACCGGACACTCCACCCATGGAGGTAAAAAACGAGACCGAAAAGGCGATGAGCGGAGGGACCCACGGTGAAACTGTGATTCCGGCAGTCTGAAAATACATACGTGCCTCCCTTGGGGACGTGGAATAATTAACACGAATCTATTTATAATCGTGTTAATATCAAATCGGAGAAAGCCTGTCAAGGAAATATCACGATGTCTGCGAACGGCCGGTCTGCGGAGACATAAATTCGGATCGATAAAATCTTTCATTTCGAATATGCTGCTGCATCATAATCAGAATTTGAACGGCAAGACGGATGGAGACTATGAAAAGGGAAGATGGAAAGGCCTCCGATATGAAAACTGCCGGGGGCGGGGGGACCGGACAGGGGCGCATCCTGTCCCTGCTGGCGGATGATGGATACCTGGACACGGCCTGCCTCCAGAGGCTGGAAGACTCCTTCCGCGCCTGGGCCGAGGAGAGTCCGCGACTGGACGTCCGTCTTTCCAGGAAGCGTATCCTGATGATATTTCTTCTGATCCGTACAACAGGAGCCAAACTCAACGAGATCCTGGCGCTCAGTCCCCTCAAAGACATCGATTTCGACCGGCGGAGCATTACTGTGGGAGGCCGCAGGGGCTCGGGCCGGGAACCCCGGCAGGTGCAGATATCCGCGGTCTTCGCCGCTGAAATGAAAGGCATGCTTGCCGATCAGGCCTTTCTGGCGTCTCTTGGCGAGGATCTGGGCGTTGATCCCGGTTTCGTCCGCCGCAAGTTTTACGAGCGGGCCCAGGCCTGCGGCCTCGACAAGCGTCTGGCCACCCCGGAGATGATCCGGCAATCGCGGGCAGTGGAACTGATCCGGGGCAACATGCCGCTGCCGGCGGTGCAGATGCTCCTCGGTCTCTCGAGCCTTAACCCCACCACCTCCTATGTCTCCTTTTCCGATGACGAAATCCGGCAGGTGACCCGGCTTTTCATGGAAAAGGAGTCCTCGCGCAAGACCAGTGCCCGCAACTCCTTTTTCGGCAAGATCAGGAGCATCAGGCGAGGGATCATCCAGGCCAGAGTGGAACTGGTGACCATCAGCGGCCAGTCAGTGACCACGGTGATCACCGTCGACAGCCTTGACCGTCTTGGCCTGAAGACCGGCGGCATGATCACTGCCGAGGTGAAGGCTCCCTGGGTCCAGCTGCAGAAGGGAGGTGACCCCAGGAGCACTGCTGACAACCGGTTCCAGGGGGTTGTGGAGCGGATCCGGTCGGGGGATATCACCACTGAATATACCGTCCGCCTGGCCGACGGAACCGAACTCTGCGCCCTGGCCACGAGAGATTCCGGAAACGCTGCCGATCTTGCCGAAAACGATCCGGTCTGGGTGCTCTTCAACAGCTTTTCAGTGATCCTGCACGTAGACGGCTGAAGGCGTAAGCCCCGCCTTATTTTGCCGGTGGCCTTCTCTGCCTGCAGGAGACGCATTACATTGAAATCAAGGGCAGGGACGGACCGCAATGTCCCTGCGAAGAACTCTTTTGCATAAACCGGGAGGCTGCGATGATACTCTATGATCCCCATATTCCCGTCAGCTTGATGGAGTTCGGCATCCTGATCCCCATGCGGGACAGCAGGGCCACCAGGACGCTTACGGCATTGCAGGAGGATCCCCTGCTCGGTCCTCTGCAGAAACGCTGGCATCAGGACCGGATTGTTGAGAGGCTCAGCAGTGAGGATCTGCTGCGGGTCCATGGAGCGGACTATGTTGATCGCCTTCATTCCCCCAGACTTGAAGACGAGATCATTGCCACCTACGAGCTGATCGACGCCTCGGGACGCTACCACCGCTATGCGCCGGAAACGGCCGTGCGGCCCCTGGCCGACCTCTTCGACCGCATCCTGATCAAAGCGGCCGCCTCGGTCCAGTGTGCGCGGCTGGCACTGGCCCATGGCTTCTGTTTCTCCTTCACGGGCGGCGCCCATCATGCCCAGCGTGATTTCGGCAACGGCTTCTGTCTGCTCAATGATATCGTCATTGCCGTGCGCAAACTGCAATCCGAAGGGGCGGTCCGCACGGTCTGGATCATCGATATCGATGCCCACAAGGGGGACGGCACCGCCGCCCTGACCGCCGGCGACCCGTCCATCCGCACGCTGAGTATCCATATGGCCCGGGGCTGGCCTCTGGACGGCCCGGCAATCCTGGCTGACGGCCGTCCCAATCCGTCCTTTGTGCCCAGCGATATCGATATTCCCATGGAAATCGGTGAGGACGATCAGTATGTGGGGCGGCTTGCCGAGGGACTCCGTCAGCTGGAAGGGATGGGGGCGGCGGATCTGGCCGTGGTAGTCAGCGGGGCCGATCCCTATGAAAAAGACGAGCTTCCCTCCACCATCGGGCTGGCACTCAGCCTGGAGCAGATGCTTGCGCGCGACAGGCTGGTCTACACCTTTTTGCAGCAGCGGCGGATGCCTGCGGCCTATCTGATGGCCGGTGGTTATGGCGACCAGGTCTGGCAGGTTTATGCACGGTTTCTGAGCTGGGCCCTGCGGGAACGATTGAGCGGCCAGTAAGTGACAGCGGCCTTGCTGCAGTGATCCTGGGGGCCGGACGGCCTGTCTGTAAAACATTGACGAAGAACGTATTCCCCCCTTCCATTTTGTCCCGCAGTCCTTATTGTCTCAGGGGTTATTCTGAGCAAAGGAAGAGAGAATATGGACGAGCAGGTTGTAGTTGAACTCAAGGGGATTGTCGGAGCCGAAAACGTCTCCACTGCCCTGACCGATAAGATCACCCATTCCTACGATGCCACCCAGGAACGGCATCTGCCCGATGTGGTGGTTTATGCCGGCACGACCGCCGAGGTCAGCAGGGTGGTGATGCTGGCCAACAGGCACAGGATACCGGTCCTGCCCCGGGGGGCCGGCAGCGGCTTTACCGGTGGAACCCTGCCGGTGAAGGGTGGGATCGTGCTGGTGCTGACCCACATGGACAGGATCCTGGAGATTGACACCGACAACCTCATCGCCGAGGTTGAACCCGGGGTGGTCACGGCCGAGCTGCAGCGGCAGGTGGAGCGCCGGGGCCTCTTCTATCCGCCCGACCCGGCCTCCAGGGAGTTCTGCACCTTGGGCGGCAACGTGGCGGAATGCGCCGGCGGGCCGCGCTGCGTCAAATACGGGGTGACCAGGGATTATATCATGGGGCTCGAGGTGGTGACCCCCGAAGGCGATATTATTCGGACCGGCGGCAGGGCCCTGAAGAACGTGGTGGGCTATGACCTGACCAGACTCTTTGTCGGATCGGAGGGGACCCTGGGTATCGTGACCAAAATCCTGCTGCGGCTGCTGCCCAGGCCTGAGGCCAAAAAGACCATGCTGGTCCAGTTCGAGACAATTGAGGGGGCGGCGCAGTCGGTTGCGGCTATCATCGGCGCCAAGATCATTCCCACCACCCTGGAGTTTCTCGATGCGGCAACCATTGGCTGTATCCGGGGCGGGAGCGGCATTCCCCTTGAAGCCGACTGCAGCGCCGTCCTGATTATCGAGGTGGATGGCGATGCTGTGACGCTGGACGGGCAGGTCGAGAAGATCCTGGCCGTGATCCGGCCTCTGGGTATCCTTCAGACCCGGATTGCAGCCACCCCTCAGGAATCCGAGGCTATCTGGCAGGTGCGGCGCATGGTCAGCCCCAGCCTGCGCAAGGTGGCCCCCGACAAGTTCAACGAGGATGTCGTCGTGCCCCGGTCCAGGGTGCCGGATATGATCCATGCCCTGGAGAGGCTTTCGGCGGAATACGGGGTGGCCATCGTCAATTTCGGGCATGCCGGCGACGGCAACATCCATGTCAACATCATGACGGATCTCAGGGTGGACGGGATGGCTGGAAAGGTGGAGCGGCTTCTGGAGGAGATCTTCCGCACCGTCGTGGAGCTTAAGGGCTCGATCTCGGGCGAACACGGCATCGGCACCTCCAAGGCGCGTTTTCTGCATACGGAACTCGATCTCCAGACCATCTCCTATATGCGGCGGATCAAGGCGGCCCTGGACCCCAACAATATCCTCAATCCCGGCAAGATTTTCACCGACAGGCTTCCCGTGCCGGCGGGAGACGCGGGCGGCAGTGAACCATGAACGGAAATAAGAGTCTGAAAGATTTTGAGAGGCAGATCCGCGAGTGCGTCAAGTGCGGCGTCTGCCAGGCCCACTGCCCAACCTATAAGGAAAGGCGGCGGGAGGGGGCGGTGGCCAGGGGTAAGATCGCCCTGGCGGCAGCCCTGCTTGATGGCGGTATCGGGCTGGAGGAGCAGCTGCAGCAGGATATCAGCATGTGCCTGATGTGCGGCTCCTGCGTCAGGTCCTGTCCCAACAGGGTGCCCACCCACGAGATAGTCGGGGCAATCCGCCGCCAGATCTCAGAGCATGAAGGTCCGTCCCTGATCGCCAGAGGCGTGTCGGCGATGACGGGTTCCAGGACCCTGATGAAGGCCCTGAGCCGAGGCGGGGCATTTCTATCGCCCCTGCTTTTCAAAAAGATTCCCGAGACCAGCGGCCTCAGGCTGCGTTTTCCGATACCGGCGATGAAGGACCGGACCCTCCCCCGGATCGCCTTGCGCAGCCTCTTCGACCGGGTGCCTGAGTTTGTCCAGGGCCGGGAGGAGATGCCGACAATCGGCTTTTTTGCAGGCTGCTCCATCACTTATGCCTATCCGGAGATCGGCGAGGCGATGGTCCGTATCCTGAATCACAGAGGCTATTCGGTTTTTCTGCCCAGGAGGCAGCAATGCTGCGGTATCCCGGCTTTGTCCTCAGGTGACGGCAGGCTGGTCGAGGCCTTGGCCCAGACCAATGCGGAAGCCTTTGCCAAGCGGGATGTGCAGTCCATTGTCACCGCCTGCGCCTCCTGCAACGGCGGAGTCGGGGAATATTACCGGACCATGCATACCGACCTGCAGGAGTTTACGGACAAGGTTGTGGATTTCAGCGTCTTTTTGCAGCAAGATGGGCTGCTGGCAGAGTTGGAAGGCATGGAAAAATGGCCGGAGAGGCTCAAGGTCACCTACCATGATCCCTGCCACCTGAAGATCCAGGGGATCACTCGGGAACCCCGGGCATTCCTGCAGGCCCTGCCCAATGTTGACTTCGTCGAGATGGAAAACGCCGATGCCTGCTGCGGTTTGGGGGGCACCTTTTCCGTCTCCCATTATGCCTGCAGCAAGGCAATAGGCGCCAGAAAGATTCCGGGGCTGGCAGAAAGCGGGGCAGGCATGGTCGCTACCGCCTGTCCCGGTTGCATCATGCAGCTGCAGGATAGCATCAACCGTGCCGGTTTGAAGATGAGGGCCGTTCATATTCTCGATCTGCTGGCCTCCGCCCTGCCTTAGGCCTTCATGCTGAAGCTGACACAGTGATGCCGCCTGACACCCGGAAGGACTCAATTCTCCTCTGCAAAGGCGAGTTCCATTTCGATCATCTCTCTGGCCCTTGCAAGGGCCCGGGCCTCGTTGTCGCCGCCCATGCCTACATGCTGTGTCTTTCCCGACGGGGGGGTTATGTCAAAGGAAAAATTTGAACACATATTCTGCTCGCCCTTAATCCTGATGTCCCAGCCGCGATAGCTGTCGGTCCTGATATTTTTCATAATGCACCCCTCTGATGACGGCATATCTGCCTCGAAAAACAGTAATGCAGATTTCTTGTATTGGCAGGTGGGATGGTCCTTTTTTTCTCTGTAATGCAGCTGCAGGGGTTATTTCATACCTAATTGGGAAAAAGAGTGGAATGTTCGCTTGTGATTTTACTCAAAACTGTGGAAATTTCTCATTGAGGCGTGTTATTATAAGCGAATATGTCTCATGGAGACTGAGAAATTTTATTAATGGTGTTTTATGCAAGAATTAATAGCAAAAACGAGGACATTCAGACGGTTTATACAGAAGGAGGCCATTAGTTCCGCCATCATTCACGAGCTGATTGATCTGGCGCGACTGGGAGGATCGGCCAGAAATGGTCAGCCTTGGCAGTATATGGCGGCGAATACGCCATTGCTCTGTGAGAAAATATTCCCCTATCTCGGTTGGGCAGGCTACTTGACAGATTGGAAGGGACCGGTGGAGGGCGAGCGCCCCAGTGCCTATATTCTCTGCCTGTTAAATAAAAACCGTCTAAAGGGACCGGAGACTGAAGCCCAGTTTGATCTGGGGGTTGCCACTCAAAACCTGCTGCTCGGGGCTATGGAGAAGAAGATCGGAGGATGTAGGATCGGCGCATTTAACCCGCAGCTGACCTCAATCTTCCGGATCCCTGAGCATTTGCGGCTCTCTCTGGTTATTGCCCTGGGCAGGCCTAGAGAAACAGTGATTATCGAAGAGTGCCAGAATGAAGATGATATCCGTTACTGGCGGGATGAGCAGGGGGTTCATCATGTGCCGAAAAGGCCGCTGAAGACCTGCCTGGTCACCCTTGAGATGGCTTAAGAGTGGCAGGTCCGTCGCCATGGGGACGATGGACCTGCACAGATCTGGCTCCGGTCGTTTGAGCTCTGTTTTTCCGTTGTATTCCCTCCATTGTTTTTCATCCTTTTGAGGAAGATATCCGATCTGGACATCAGGAGAAGATCCCGCTGCGCGTTTTGCAGAAAAATGATTCGGGCGGTGGGAACGCCATTCTGTCATGATTTGTCATAATTTCTTCATGAGATGTCATTTTGTTGTAAGTGCACTGTCATGTTAATCAGTTTTACTGGTATGCTGAAGGGTACGGACTTATTACTGATAAACAATCCCAAAGCAGTGGAGACACCATGGCGGATGAGACAGTGTACGAAAGGTTGAAGCAGGAGAATCGAGGGTTGAAAGACCCGGGCAATATGCTGATCGCCGTTTATATCCTTTTTGTACTTTTTTTGTTACTTTTTGCGAATATGGCATCGGCGAATGCTGATGGAGGCCGGGGTCCGGAAGGGGTTTTTTCTCTGGAATGCTCCAGTGGGCTATTCTCACCCTGTCTCAGCGCGGATGTACCGAGTGAAGGATTTTCTGAAAAATAATTTCCCTGTTGCAATTCCACTCCCCTTTTCAAGCACATGAAGAACTCATGCCTGTCCTGCTGCTGAACAGCAAACAGTAAAATCTCCGGGGCAATCGGCAATCTTTGCCGGTTGCCCCTTTTTTTTTGTCGGAGGGCTGCAGAACGTGATCTGCAGATTCCGCCTGCTGAAAAAATCCCGGCTTCGCCTCGCTCATCGCCTTGCTGCAATCATAATACGTCATAATTTCACCAGAAGATGTCACGATCCTTTCAGAGCCCTGTCATTCTTACCGGTTCAAATGATAGCCATGCGGCTGCCGTGAACTCAAGGGGCAGGAGATGAGACCCTGGGACACCAGTCTGAAAATGAACGGCTTTCTTAACAAAAAACAGGGCGAGACCGGGATTGTTGCCGCTATCTGATCCTCGCGACAATTCCTGAAATCAAGGGGGAGGGATATGTGTACTGGAAGAGAAGGAAAGGGAAGATTTGGTCTGAAAGGCGGCGGGACTGTCCTGGTGATGGCCGTTGCTGTCAGTATTCTGCTGATTTTTCCGGGCATGCCGCCAGCGCGGGCCGATACTGGAGGCTCGTCCGAAGAGAGGGTCTGGGGCCAGGAGATGCAGGGGAGATCCGGCCTCACGGAGGAGCGTGCTGAGGTATCGGCAGACACGGGTCAGGATGCCTTCAGACTATACGGGCGCCGATTACCAGGAGAGAAGAATACCTCTCCTGATTCGCCGGAAGCCGTAATGATTCCGGGGTGCATCCTGCTGCTTTTGGCCCTGGTCCTGGCCAAGGACCGAAAAGACCGGTAGGTCCCGGCAGGGAAGTCGGATCATGCATTGTCTTGAAAAATGATTCTGCAGCGGCTCCGGAGAGTTGGCCTATTGACTGCCGTTTTTTCTGCACGGCAGGTTTTCTATTGTCCTGACCAGCCTCTCAAGAACGTCGCCTGCGCAATAACCTTCGTATTTCTGGGCCAGCCGCATAGCCGCATTGCGGTGTCTGTGATCTGAAAGCAGCCTTTTGAAGGCCGGGGAAAACTCATCTGCAATCCGGTCCTGTCCCACCTCAATGCCGATCCTCAGACGTTGAAGGCACCGGCTCAGCATCCATTGCTCCATGGTGGTTGGAATTGTCAGCATCGGTACACCGGCCATAAGCATTGCGGCGACTGTTCCATGGCTGGCGTTCGAGATGGCAAGATTCATGGATCTCAGCAGGCCGGAGAGCCGTACTCTTGAGGGGCAGATGCGCAGACGCCGGCCCGCCATCGCGGCAAGTTCACCGTCAGCGCCGGGAATGCAGGTGATGACATCGGCACCACTTTTCCGCAAAGCCTCAAGGACTGCCCTGATCCCGGGGCCGGGCTTCAGACTGGCAAAGATGCGGGGCTGCTTTTCCTGATGCCAGCGGATGTCCAGGCCTTCATCCGTAGTCGTGATCGGTCCGATAAAAGGCCCGTTCTTGCGTCTCCTGTAATGATCGATCTCCGGGAGGGTTGCCAGCAGGTCTATATCACCTTTCAAGGCCATCTGCAGGTTGGCAAATTCCGGGAAACCCTGATCTCTGCAGACCGAATTGATATTCTGCAGGAGTTCCGCTTCCCGCTGCAGCAGCTTCTCTCCTGCCGGCTGCGGCCAGGGACGGAAGCAGGGAAAGGGGGCGATATCCGGCGGCAGGCTGAAACCCGTATGCAGCTGGAGGTTTGCACGACGGGCCAGACGCGCCGCAAGCTGAGCGACCGGCGCATATTCGGCAACCAGGATGTCTGGATTGAAAAGCTGGAAGATACCCTGCCAGGCCTGGATGAGGCCGGCAAGGGTATCCCTGTCCGCATATCCGGCCTTGGCCAGAATATCGGCAAAACTGAGGGGTTGCTGACCCCTATTCCTGCCGACGGCGGCTAAGGGGGCTTGAATGAATGCAAAACCCTCGTCTTTCAGGATCTGCGACGCTGTTCCGGTGTCCTTGACTGCAAAGAGGATCTTATGCCTCCGTTCTCGGAGACGGCGGGCAAGCGGCATCAGAGCGGAGATGTGCCCGTAGGCTTCTCCCAATTCCCAGGCTATAAGAATTCGACTCATCGATTTATCCTTTTTCTGCCATGCAGATTATAAGTCCTTGCAGATGCAATATGTTCATGTAGCCTTGCCCGTGGCCTACGTCTTATAATGATCACCGCTGCAGCGCCGGGCGGCGGTATCCCAACGGCTTATTTCAGCGTGACGGCAGGAGACAATCCGCGGGCGCGATACACCTGCCCGTCCCGTATCAGAAATGCCTCCTTGTACAGGATAGGACAATAGCAAATACGTGCACCTTCGTCAAGATAGGTATCTCGCCCTATTCAATTGATTTATTTGTAAAGAGAACGCCTTTCTTCATGCGGGGAAATTTCAGAAGAGATGATCGAAGCTCTTGCCCTGTTCCTCTCGTACAGAATTGCAGCCGGGCGGGGCCTTCCGGCTGCAATGATGAAAAAGGACTTCATGAAGATTGCCAATAAACTTCGTTGAAGTCTTCCCCCAAACCATGCTATCTTCTTCTTGCGTTTCATGGTGGTTTATATGAAAGTCTCGTCAAAGCGGCGGCATTGCCTTGTCGAAGAGACGAGCTTTCATGCTATGTTGTGGCCGGCCAATCCGGTCCAGCCATGCTGGTTAGCCTGTCTTCATATCTGCGGGGGCAGGGATAGGCCCCTGGAGAAGGATCCGGCGGACAGCGGTCTTGTCTAGGCGGAAGGATAAGGCTTGAGGTGCTGCCCGGCAGACGGGCTGAAGCGCCGGCAGGCTGAGGAAAATCGTATGCATGGAGGAGAGATGTGCCGGACAGAGGAATAGCCAGCGTATTGATATCTGAGCAGGAAATTCGAACTCTTGTAAAAAATCTCGGCCTGGAAATCACCCGGCACTATCGGCAGACCGGTGGAGATCTCCTGGTTGTCGGGCTCTTGAAGGGATCCTTTATCTTCATGGCCGATCTGATCAGAAATATTGAATATCCCCTGACAGTCGACTTTCTTGCCGTTTCCAGTTACTGTGATTCGACTATCAGTTCGGGCGAGGTGAAGATGAGGATGGATCTCCAGACGCCCCTGCAGGGCAGGCATGTCCTGGTGGTGGAGGATATCGTCGATACCGGCCAGACGTTTCAGAAAGTGATCGGACTCCTGAAGAGCAGGAATCCCGTTTCCGTGAAGACCTGCACATTGTTGAGCAAGCCCTCCCGGAGGGAGGTTGCCGTGGCCATAGACTTCTGCGGTCGGGAGATCCCCGATGAGTTCGTCTGCGGATACGGCCTGGATTATGCTGAGAAATTCAGGAATCTTCCCTATGTCGGCGTTCTGGAGGCGAGCAGCACATAAGTGTATTTTTACACAGAAAATTCAGAAACAATTCAAATATAAATCAGGAAAGAGGATGCAGTATGATGGTACCATATGAAAATAATTATCCAAAAATCGGCGAAAATGTTTTTATTGCCCAGGGCGTCTTTCTCATCGGCACGGTGGTGATTGGCAGCGAATCCTCCGTCTTTTTCAATTCGGTTCTCCGGGCAGATATCAACGATATCATCATTGGAAACAGAACAAACATACAGGATAACTGTACATTACATGTAGCCAGCGACAAGCCGGTGATTGTTGGCGATGACGTGACTGTCGGTCATAACGTGGTTATACACGCCTGCGAGATCGGGGATAATGTGACAATCGGGATGAGCACCACCATCATGAACGGGGCCGTGATCGGCAAAAATTCCATTGTTGCTGCCGGCAGTCTGGTTACCAGGAACAAGGTTTTTCCGGAGGGGGCGCTGATCCTTGGCAATCCGGCCAAAATGATCAGGCCGCTGACTGCTGAGGAAATTGAGGGAAATCGAAAAATGGCAATTAAATATAGTGGAGTAAAGGATAAATATCTGCAGGACGAGAGGAAAAAGGGCGTATAAGCCGGCAGAGAATGCAGCCAAAGCCTCAAGGGGCGAGGAGGTCGTTTATCTCGTCCTGGGTCAGGATGGAGCGGATGGATTTTTGGCGGCGGTCACTGATGTTGCGCCGGTCTTCCTTCTTGCGCCGGTCGACACCCAGGCGGGAGTAGATTTTGGAGCGCAGCCAGGTCCTGAGGCTCTTGGGTTGCGGTGCTGCTGCCAGTCGGCTGTCCAGGCGTCTTTCGTTTTGTGACCGCCGGTCCTTGCCTTTCCGCTGATCGGATGTATTGACACGTCGCTCGGGATGAGTGCAATTATCGCTTGTCGGGACGTCCGGGGGGTGTTTAATGATTTTTGTCATCAGTGTTTTGCCGTACCGGCAGAGTACCATGAAATCATTAATGGTTGAACGTATATGTTTAAGCCTTTTATAATTCATCCGATTGTGAAAGCAAATATATTTTTTTCGATCAGACTGTTTTGACAGGAAAAGAGCAGGCAGACGGGATATTTTTCCCATGGTCCGGAGGCTCTTTCGCGAACCGTGAGGGTGCATGAAAGGATGCTGATTGATCAGGACAAGGCCAAACCCAGGCGGGTTCTCATCGTGGATGATGAGCCGGACATGCAGCTCCTTCTGGCCAAAATCCTGGTCAAAAAGGGCGGCTATCAGGTCCTGCAGGCCGATTCCGGTGAAAAGGGCCTGGAGATTGTCAGATCCTGGCAGCCGGCAGTGGTCCTGACCGACGTCAAGATGCCGGGTATGGATGGACTGGAGTTTTTCGGACGGCTGCAGGAAATCGATCCCACCATAACCACTATCATCATGACGGGGTATGGGACCGTCGAGATGGCCGTTCAGACCCTGAAAAACGGCGTCTACGATTTTTTTCAGAAGCCGTTTGACAATGACCAGATTCTGCATGCCCTGGCCAGGGCCATGGAGCGGACGCAACTGCTGCGGGAAAAAAAGGAGTTTGAGGAACTCCGTCATTTACTCCCCGAGGCTCAAAATTCCTTTGGCTTTATTGGAAATTCACCGCGATTGCTGCAGGTCCTGGATCTCCTCAGGCGCCTTGCCCCCAGCAATATGACCGTGCTGATCCGCGGTGAGTCGGGGACGGGAAAAGAGCTTGCCGCCAGAGCCCTGCATGCCATGTCCAGCCGGGCCGGCAAGCGAATGGTGACGGTTAATTGCCCGGCCCTGCCCGAACATATTCTTGAAAGTGAACTTTTCGGCTATTGTAAAGGGGCATTTACAGGGGCCGAGAGAGATAAGGATGGCCTGTTCATCGAGGCCAACCACTCCACTATCCTGCTGGACGAGGTCGCTGATATCCCCGTCTCGATCCAGACCAAACTCCTGCGGGTCCTGCAGGAAAAGGAGATACAGCCTCTGGGGCAGACCAAGACCTATGCCGTCGATGTCCGGGTCGTGGCTTCCACCAATCAGGATATCGAGAAGAAAATCGTCCGGGGCGAATTCCGCGAGGATCTGTTCTACCGTTTGAATGTGATGACGGTCAACATGCCGAACCTTGAGGAAACGCAATCTGATATCCCCATGCTTATCCACCATTTCCTGAAAAAATACCGCCAGGAGTATAGTCGGCCCGAACTGGAGTTTTCCGAAAAAGCCATTCAGCTGCTTTTGCATCGGCCGTGGCGGGGAAACGTCCGCGAACTGCAGAATACGATTAACCGAGCTGCCCTTCTCTGCAGCGGCAACAGGATTGAAGTGAAGGATCTGATGCTTGAGGCCCAGGACCGGAGTCCGGTCAGGATCCAGTCCGGGGGCTTTTTCGATCAATTGCAGCATCTCGATTATGCCGGAGCCAAGGAGGCGGTTCTGAAGGAGTTCAGCGAATCCTACCTCCGCTCGGCCCTCGCTCTGGCCCAGGGCAATATCTCCATGGCGGCAAAGGCCTGCGGCATGGAGCGCCAGGCCCTGCAACGGCTTCTGCGCAGATATCGCATCTCTGCTCCCCCTTCCCGATCCCCGGGTGAAGACTGAATCGGTCTTCTTCCTTTCCCTCCTGCGGATCCGTTTGACTGGTGCATCAAAAATGATGCACTGCCGTAATTATGTTGCGGTCACCAGCGCCCGGGACAAGGCTGGATTTGTCGGCGTGCAACGAATTAAATCGTTTTATTCCAATATGTAATGAATATATTCCGTGGTTTTTTTGTCCTGCGGCTGATTGTGGTATCGATTCTGCAAGACATTTGACTGATATCCGGCGCTGTACGGATACGCAAAGGGTTTTCTCTTTCTCTGCGGATCCGGCCTCTTGAGCAGAGACCGGTAACGACTATGGCGGACCACAGATAAACATGAAAAAAACGACGCTGTACAGAGCGCTTGCACTTACTCTGCCCTTCCTGGCCGTCCTGCTTTGCCGGGAGGCTTTTGCCCTGCAGACCCATGGCGGCGGAGAGGGAATGGTGGTGCATCAGCTTGCGCATATCCAGTATTTCGGCGCTCTGGGCTATCTCCTCTGGGATATACGCAGGAGTGCCTTTGTCGGGGTGGGCTGGCGGTATCTGCAGAAATTCTGCCTGCTGCTGATGATCTGGAACGCTGTTGCCTTCATCGGCCATTTTTCACAGCTGTTCCTGGCCCAGGAGGCCATCGATACCAGCGACGGCTATCTGTACGCACTGCTGCAGGCGCCGATAACAGTCGGGAAACTGATCTTTTACATCACTGCCCTTGATCATCTGGTCTGCGCGCCGGCCCTGTTTTTTCTCTTTCTCGCCATGCGCTCCTTCTACCGCTCCACAGACGAAACGGAGGACCGCTGATGGACGGCATTTTATTCCTTCCGGCCATTGCCCTGGATATTGTCGGCTCTTCCGCCAATATCGTCTTCTCGTTTCTGGCCTGGCGTTATGCCCGTCTGCTCTCGCGCCGGCAACCCGACAACTTTGTCTGGGGATATCTGTACTATGTCACCTTTGCCATAGCCGCCTTCGCCATCTCCAGAGCGGTTGGCCATCTGGTGAAACAGTTCCTGCTGATCGCCAACCTTCCGGATGCATGGGCGGCCATTTCTTCCTACTCGGGGGCGGGCAATACCCTGTTCATGGTCTCGGTTGCCGCGGTGATGATCTTCTATCACAAAGGCGTTCAGGCCTACGAGGTTCTTGAGCATGAGGCGGGGAAACTGAAGATCGCCAACCGGAATCTGGGTACGGCGGCCAGGGAGCTGCGCGACCTCAACCAGACCCTGGAACAGAAGGTCGAGGCTCGGACCGAGGAGTTGTCCCGGTCGGAAAGAAAATTCCGCCATCTGTTTTCTGCTTCGAAAGATATGGTTTTCTTTAGCGATGCCGGCAACCGGCTGGTGGATATGAATGATTCGGGCTTCGAGATGCTGGGTTACAGCAGGGAAGAGACGGCAGGGCTGCATCTCTCCCAGCTGTTTTCCGATCCCGGCGATGTAGGTATGTTCAGCCGGATGCTGGCCAGGGACGGGTATATAAAAGACATGAATCTGGTCTTTGCCAGAAAGGACGGTACGGTGATTACGGTGCTGCTCTCGGCCACGGCTCTCTTCGGGGAGGGCCGTGAGATGCTGGGTTCCGAGGTCATCGCCAAGGATCTCACCAGGGTGAAGATCATGATGGAACAGCTGGCCGCCAGCGAGAAAATGGCCTCGGTGGGGCAGATGGCGGCAGGCGTCGCCCATGAGATTAACACACCGCTGGGAATCATCCTCGGCTACGCGCAGCTGATGATGGATGAGTTTACTCAGGGCAGTGAGCCATACCAGAACCTGCAGGTAATCGAGCGGCAGACCAAGGCCAGCCGGAAAATCGTGGCCGATCTGCTCAAATTCTCCCGGATGTCGGTGAGCACACGGGAGGAGGTCAACCTTAATGAGATCCTGGTCGACGTGGTATCTGTGACCGAGCATTGCCTGGCGCTGAGCCACATCACCCTTCGGTTCGATCTTGAACAAAGTCTGCCCGTGATTACAGGGGACCCCGAAAAGCTCAGACAGGTCTTTGTTAACCTCATCAATAACGCCCATTATGCCATGCAGGACATGGGGGGCGGGGAGCTCCTCATGCGGACGCGTTTTAAGGAGGGGAGCAGACCGGTGGTCATTGAGATCAGTGACACCGGCCATGGCATACCGGAAAAGGACCATGCCCGTATTTTTGATCCATTTTTTACGACCAAGCCCGTGGGGAAAGGAACCGGACTCGGGTTGTCGGTCTCCTACGGTATCGTTCATGAACATGGCGGCCTCATCGAGATTGAAAGTCCGGTCGGCGGTACTGGGTCGGGGACGGTGCCGGGAACGCTTTTCCGGATCAGGTTTCCCTTGAGAGGAAAGATAGGCAAGGAAGAACAGGCAGAGGGGACACGCCCGCTGCTAGAAAATAATGGAGGAAACAATGGCTGAAATTCTTGTTCTCGACGATGTCCTCGATGCAGCAGTTCTTATTGAGAAGATCCTTGCGAAAAAGGGTCACAAGGTCCACACCTTCACGGAAGAGGAGGAGGCTCTGGCCTTCGCCGGTTCAGCTGCGGTGGAACTGGCGGTGTTGGATATCAAACTGCAGAAAATGAGCGGAGTACAGGTCCTGGCCCGGCTGAAGGAAATTCATCCGGAGATGCACGCCATCATGCTTACCGGTTTTCCGACTGTGGAGACGGCCCGGGAGGCGATCAGCTTGGGAGCAGATGAATACTGCGTCAAGCCTATAGACCGGCAGGAGCTTGAGGATAAGGTCGAAAGGGCCCTCAAGGGGAAGAATCGCAAAGGCGCACTCAATATATAGACGTAAAATCCTTTGCCGGATGCCTTATGCAGAGGTGTATGGCAAAGGAAGAGTTGAAAACACGAAAAAAAATATGCCCGACGGTGAGGGGCGGAATGGAGAATGCTATGGATAATCAGGAAATGAATCAGGCCCGCGCCCAATTCTATCGATTCCTTTCAGTCATGTTCCGGGATGAGATTTCCCTTGAGGTCTTTGAGAAGATGGTCGGGGCCGAGTTTCTCGACCGGTTGCTCGAACTCCAGGAGTGTTGCAGCATCCAGGAGTTCTGCTCCGGGCTCGGCAGGATTACTTCCTACCTGAAAGGCAGGAGCGTCCGGGAGGCTTATCATGAGCTGCGTTGGGACTATGCCGAACTCTTTTTAAATGCCGGCGGCAATCCGGCCTTTCCCTACGAATCCTGCTATCAGACCCGTGAACCGCTGGTGATGCAGGAAGCCGTAACGTCGGTTCGTGCGGCTTTTCGTGATGCCGGGCTCTGCAAGAACGGGGATTATGCCGAGCTCGACGACCACATTGCCGTCGAGCTCGAATTCATGCGCTGCCTGATAGAAAGAGAGGTGTCGGATACGGTTCAATTCGATTTTCTCCGCGATCATCTGATGAGTTGGGTGGTCGATTTCTGTGCAGTCTTGAACGGGGCGACGACCAATGATTTTTATCGTGGCCTGGCAGAATTGATTATGAGCTTCCTCTTCAACGAACGGATGTACTACTTTGCCCGTTTATCGCAGTTGGAGACCAGCCCGGTCTATGACAATCTCATGGGGAAGATGAGCTCGGCCATCGGCAGTCTCGGGCTGGATGCAGCTTCAGATCTTCTCGTTGAGGAGGTAAAGCCCTCTGCGCCGGGTCGGTCGGTGAAGACTCACTGTTATATCTGCCTGGGGCTCTGCGGACAGGAGGTCTCGGTTAAGGATGAACGTATTACAGGATGCAAGGGATTGTCAGGAGATCCCAAAGGAGGCGGCCGACTCTGTATCAAGGGGGCCAATGCCCACAATAACACGTATTCGGCCTATCGGCTGAAATCACCGCTGATCAAGGAAGACGGCCGGTTCCGCAAGGCCTCCTGGCAGGAGGCTCTCGAAGTGACCGCCGACAGGCTTATGGCGCTGGACCCCGAGACCGTTGCCTTTCACCGTGGCAACGACTTCAACGCCTGGTGTCATGAGGCGGTCATGACCGCTTACGGGACTCCCCATAAGACCACGCATCGGCAGATGTGCGATAACCCGGCCCGGATGGCCAATGAGAAGTGCTTCAGTGAAAAGAGGCCGTGGATTGATTACGCCAATTCCGATTTCATACTGCTTTTCGGTATGAACGAATTGAATACCTCCGCTGGCCAGCGTAAAGTGGGATTGCTGAAGAAGGCCGTCAAAGACGGGGCCAAATTAGTGGTAGTTGATCCCAGGCGCTGCGAATCCGCGGAACTGGCCACGGAATGGGTGTCGATCAGGCCGGGGACCGATGGGGCTATGGCCATGGGTATGTGTCATGTGATCGTCAGTGAGAATCTCTATGATCATGATTTCGTCGATAACTGGACCTATGGATTCGAGGCCTTCAAAAAGCGTCTTATGGGTGAAGAGGATGGCATTGTCCGGTCGTCCGCCTGGGCTGCTGCCATCTGCGGGGTACCGGCTGAAACCATTATGCGGCTGGCCCGCGAATTTGCGGCTGCAGCACCCCATGCCGGGGCCAATTCCTGGACAGGTGTTGCCCAGGCTCCCAATACCGTACACGCTACCCAGGCCCTGATGGCCTTGAATGCCCTGCTGGGCTGTTTTGACGCCCCCGGCGGCCCTGCGCTGGTGCGCAAATTCAAGCTGGCCTCGGCTTGGGACGATTCCCAGTCCAAGCCGCCCAACAATGCCTCCAAAACCAAACTCAACAAAGGACTCCTCTGGAGTGGTTGGATTCCGGCTTATTTCGAGGAGGACGTGGATGCCGGCCGTCTGAAGGGGTTACTCTGTTACTTCGGCAACCCCGTTATGTCCTGCGGTTCCGAGCCCTCCATGAAGCGGGCCATGGAAAAGCTGGAATTTTCCTGCGCTATCGACTGTTTCATGACCAATACCACCTCCCTCTGCGATGTTATCCTGCCCGACTGCACTTACCTGGAGCAGAGCCGGGTGGTGGCCGACTGGATGTATGAATCCTTCATCTCGCTGGGTCAGAAGGTCATTGAGCCGATGTATGAGTCATGGCCTGTGGTCAGGATCTTCTCTGAATTAGCCGCTCGCCTGGGCTTTGCCGAATTCTTCCCGTGGAAAAATGAGGACGAGTATCTGAACAGCCAACTGCGCAATCAGAAGATCAGCCTGGCCGAACTGAAGGAGAAGGGCTTCTTTGTTACCGATCAACAGGAGTTCTACAAATACAAGGACTGGGGCTCGATGAACCCCCCTGCAGGCTACGGTTCTTCGGGGAGCAGCAGCACAGGCAAGTACAACTTTATCAACCCGGTGGCTGAGCAGAAGGGTATAGATGGGCTTCCCGATTTTAAATCTCCCTATGCCGACTGGCCCGATTTGAAGCCGGACAGCGAGTTTCCGATGATCCTCGGCTACTTCCGGACCCTTGAACACGAGCACACCTCTACTCAGGCTAATATCGCCCTGATGAAACAGGGCGGGAGCAATCCTGTCTGGGTCAATTATCTGGATGCCAAAAGGCTGGGAATCAGTGATGGCGATCAGGTGGTTGTCGCCTCACCCTGGGGCGAAGTGAAGACAAAAGCCAGGGTGACCTGGGATATCCATGAGGGTGTTTTGGCAGCGGCCGGGGGCTATGGCGGGAAATTTGGTCTGGAGGGAGATCCCAAGTATTCATGGTTTTCCGGCTTCAACACCAATGTTCTTCTGCCGCCGAACGTAGCCTGCAAGTGGTCAGGTACACCGCCCTTGAAATACATCAAGACCAGGGTCAGCAGAGTCTGAGGTGAGCAGATGGGGCAGCTGAAGCAAGGGTCAGGCGACACCCAGGACCGTCGGTACCTGGAGGTCTTCCGGCAGGTGACCAGGATGATCTCTATGGTAAGGGACCCGCAGCAGGTCATGGAGAATATCGTCCATAATCTTCCGGAACTCATGGAGATAGACGCCTGCACCATCAGGTTGCTTGATCAGGCCACCGGCACCTTCGTGCTGGGGGCCGCCGCAGGCCTCAGCCCTGAGTATCTGGCACGGCCCGATGTCGATGCCCGCGAAACCATGGATATGGTGGCCTCGGGGCAGCCTGTTGCCACCATTGATGTCGCGGAGAGCGCACATCTGCCCTTTCGGGAAGCGGCCCTCCGCGAGGGCGTTCAGTCGGTGCTGACTTTGCCGATTGCCTTTCAGGATCGCGTCATCGGCATCATGCGTCTGCTCACCCGTTCTAAGAGGGCTTTCACCGAGCAGGAGATTTCCTTTTCTCTGGTATTGGCCGAACAGGCTGGGATCGCCATCTCCAATGGTGGAATGCTGAAACAGCTGGAGCGGCAGGTGAATTTTCTGGGGGAGGTCCAGGTCATTTCCAGGCTGCTGGGATCGACTCTTGATCTCGATGTTGTCCTGCAGACCATTGTCGAGCGGCTGTCTGCGGGCATGCGGGCCCAGGGGTGTACCATACGTCTCCTGACCCCGCAGACCAACAGACTGGAGTTGGTAGCCTCTGTAGGCTTGTCCCGGGAGTATCTGCAGAGGGGTGAGGTTGTAGATGAAAAAAATACTATCCGGGCCTTGCAGGGAGAGCCGGTTGCAATCTCCAATGTCCTTGAAGATGACCGGGTCATTTACAAGAACCACATGGAAAGGGAAGGTATCAAGTCTCTCCTGGCTGTGCCCATCAAGGCGAAGGATGAGGTGATCGGCATAATCAGAATCCTGGCCCGGGAGCACCGTTCCTTCAGCAGGGCCGAGATCAATTTCTCCATGGCGGTGGCCGAAGTGGGTGGTGCGGCGATCGCCAATGCCCGCACGTATCGGAAGATCACCCTACTCTTCAATCATATTGAGGAACAGGAAGTTTTTCTTGCCAATATTCTGGACTGTATCAGCCATCAGCTGCTGGTGATCGATAGGAACCGACGCGTGGCCATGGCCAACCGGGCCTTCCTGCAGATCCGGGGCAAGAAGGAATCGGAGGTCTTGGGTATGGATTATGGCAGGCTGCATCATTCGGAGAACTGTTGGGATTACGGTCATCTAGACCAGGTACTGAGTACCGGGCAGATGGCGACGGTTGTTCGGGAAGTGGTGGAGGAGGACGGTCCCCACTGGTATGAACGAACTGCAACACCCATGATCAATGAAGCCGGGGAAACGGAGTTTGTAATCGAGATTATTCGTGATCTGACTGCTCAGCGAAGGCTTGAGCAGGAATCGATCGAACGGAGCAAACTCGAAGGTATTATCGAGATGGCAGGAGCTGTTGCCCACGAGATCAGCTCACCACTTTTCGCGGCGCTGGGCTCCGCCCAACTCCTCGAGGTTGATCGGCACGGGCAGGGGCTGGAGGAAATCGGGATGATCATACGCAATCTCAAAGCAATCAGTAAATTGACCGCGAAAATGGCGGAAATGACAGGCTACAGCAGTCGGGCCTATGTGGGCGGCAGACGAATTGTTTCCCTTTAGGTCTGTTGAATGATTTGTTTTTTCCTGTCGGGCCACCGCTTGAAAAGCGGCGGGCCTCACCTCGGAAGGATGACCTGTAATACTATAAAAAGGAGATGAAATGATGAAAAGAAGATTCAGAGTCTTGTCATGGTTCAGCCTGGCAGCGACGATGGTATTTGGATTTCTGGGATCGCTTGCAGCAGAGCCCCAGGACGGTGGATCGGCGGTGATTCAGAACCAGCAGCCGGCCGTAGCCCAGCCTGCAATATCGTCGGCCGCCCTGACCATCAACATTGATAAGACTACGCTTTCGAATGGCGGCAGCATTAAAGTGACCGGGACGGCGCCGGCGGGCAAGCCCGTCTACCTGGAGGTCTGGGCCAAAGACCATTCGGTGCGCTCCAACCTCTTCGACAACAAGCGGGATAAGGAAACGGGAGTGATTCCGTATATCTTTTATATAACGAAGGATATGCCAGCCTATTACAAGATTTTCGTCCCGAAAGAGATGCAGACGAAGATTGATGCGGTAAAAAAAGAGGGCAAGAAATGGAGTTATTCCGCCCTGCTCAAGGATCTTGGCGCGGATGCGGCCTATTCAGTTCCCGCCAAGGCCGCAATTGATCGCTACAAGGCCAGCCTGATGGCAAGTGTTATCGGCAGCCGCGGAGATATCCTTCCTGGTATGGACGAGAAGGAAAACCGGAAGCGGTCGATGCAACTGGTTAAGTCTCGGTTTCGGAGTATTGACAAGGTCGTCAGTGCGGCAGTCGATGTCCGGCCCGACGGCAGCTTTAGTGCCGACATCAAAATTCGCGAAGGTCTCGCCCCGGGCAAATACAATATCGTTGCAGTGGCCGGCAGTGATGTCAGAAGCACCCCGGCTGTTTTTGAGAACACCATCAGCTTTCCCACCGTCTATTTGGAAAATGCCGGGACCAGCATGAATCTCATCTATCCCTTTGTGCTCAGTCTTGTCGTCGCAATCTTCGGTGTCCTGATGGGGGCGGGGGGCGGGTTTATAATGAATCCTCTGCTTTTGACTTTGTTCCCGGTTCTCCCCCATACCATTGTTGCCGGTACTGTCACGCCTACCGTACTCTTCTCCCAGGGCAGTGGTATCTATAATTATTCAAAGATAAAATTCATCAGCTGGAAGCTTGGTGTTGGTATCGGTTGCGCCATGCTCCTGGGCGGATTCATCGGTCCAAAATTGACCGAGCTGATCACCCTGGATCAGTTCAAGTTTGCCTTCGGCTGGATTCTTCTGGTTCTGGCCGGCCTGATGTTCTGGCAGACCACGCCCGGCTATATTGAGAAGAACAAGAAAGAGCAGGCTATTTTAAAGGAATTCAAGAAACGCGCCGAGGCATCAGCCAAAGGGAAATGAGGAAGACAAGGAGATAATGCTATGAAAGTAGAATTTTGGGGCCAGGAGTTTCAGGTCAATATGGTGGTTGGCTGTATCGGTGGGTTCCTCATCGCCATTATGTCGTCGATGTTCGGCTTTGGCGGTGGCCCGTTCATGGTGCCGCTGATGACGGTTTTCCTGCGGCTGCCGATGTATCTTGTAGTCGGAAGCTCCTTGCTGGCCATCTTTTTCAATACCTCAATCAGCACAATGCGTCACTACCAGTTCGGAAATTTCGACCTGGTATTTTTCCTTGCCATGTTTCCGGCGGCCCTCTTGGGTGGCTATATCGGTCCGCAGATTGCCAAACGGGTAAGCCCTATGGTTGTCAAGCGCATTGCCTGCGTCGGCCTGAGCCTTCTGGCGTTAAACCTGCTGGGCGTGTATTAATAATTGAGAGATATCAACAACAGGGGGGGAATGCAAACGGGCAAGTGGCATCCCTTCCCTGTTACGTTTTGGGCCGGATCTGCCGGCCTTGACTTTTCTAAAGCATCATCCCCAGAGCCGGACGAAAATAAGGCTCAGCCACGGCAGATAGGTGATCAGCATCAGGGTGAGAAAGAGCAGCCCCAGAAAGGGAAGCGATGCCCGGTATAACTCGACAATCGGCCTTTCAAAGCGATAGGAGGCCATGAAGAGGTCGAGGCCCAGCGGCGGGGAGTTATAGCCTATCTGCAGGTTGGTCAGGAAAATAATGCCCAGATGAATGGGGTCTATCCCGTACCCTTTGGCGATCGGGAGGATAAGGGGAAGGACCAGCACCAGGGCCGAGAAGATATCGAGTATGCAGCCGACCATGAGCAGAAAGACATTCAACAGTAGCAGGAAGGTGTATTTGTCGGTGATGTGATTCCTGATGAAATGAAAGAGATGGACCGGGACCTCCTGGTCGATCAGGTAGTTGGTGGTTCCCCTGGATGCCGCCAGGACCATCAAGATGCCCCCGAAAAACATCATGGACTTTCCCATTATCCCAGGAAGCCTGCGGAGCGGGATATCCTTATAGACGAAGGTTTCGACCACCAGGACATAGAGCGCCGTCACTGCGGCAGCCTCGCTCGGCAGGAGAATTCCTCCGTAGATGCCGCCCAGAACGATAAACGGCAGCGGGATTTCCCATCCGGCCTCCCGTATCCCGGCGAGGATCTCTTTGAGGGGATACCGCACCGGTGCTTCACGCCTAGCCGGACTTTTATAAATGGAATAGGCGATCAACAGCGCCATCATCAGCAGGCCGGGCAGGATGCCGGCCAGAAAGAGATGATCTATCCGCGATTCGGAGATGACCCCATAGAGGATCAGCGGCAGGCTGGGCGGAAAGAGCAGGCCCAGGCTCCCCGATGAGGTCAGCAGTCCAAGGGAAAACCGGTCGGGATAGCCGTCCTTGAGCATGGCCGGCAGCAGCAGGCCGCCCATGGCGACTATGGTCACTCCCGAGGCGCCGGTAAAGGCGGTGAAGACCGCGCAGACGATTAGGGAAATGACGGCCAGCCCGCCCGGCAGCCAGCCGAACAGCAGGCGGGAAAGATTGAGCATCCGCCCTGGCGTGCCGCTCTCCGAAAGCAGGGTTCCTGCGAAGATGAAGAGCGGCAGCGAGAGCAGCAATGGGGTATCCGCCAGCCGGGACATTTCAATGATGATCACCGACAGATCGATGCCTACGGCATGGAAAGAGAGCAGCGCCAGTGCGGAGATAACGATGAAAAGAGGGGCTCCCAGCAGTGCCGGAAGAGCGGCTATCAGCTTGAGGATGCTCATGGCCGAGGCTTTCCGGGATTTTTTTGCAGGGAAAAGATCGTTGTCAGTGCCGTCATGCTCGCTATCAGGAAGCGAAGGCTTATCAGGGCAAAGGCGATGGGGAAGATCACATTCCAGACCCAGGACGGAGTAGAGAAAAGCTTCGTTGTGCCGAATTGCATTTCGCTGCGGATAAAGAGCCAGGCCGCCCAGGTCAGAAATCCCGCGACCACGGCGGAGAAGAGATTGGTTGCCGCGCGCAGCCAGAGCTGCAGAGACCCAGGAACAAGAAATCCGATTATATCCATGGAGATATGCTTTCCAACCGAGGTGGCCCTGGCGGCGCCTAACAGGCCGCTCCACAGCACCAGATAACGCAGGAGCGGATCAGCCCAGGTGAGGCCGCCCGAAAAGAGGCTTCGGAGCAGGATCTGGACACAGGCCAGCAGGATCATCACCAGAAGAAAGCCGCCGAGCATGATCTCCTCCGCTCTGGACAGCAGCGAGAAAAGGCCGTCTCCCGGTTTGGAAGCAGGCGTCATCGGGAGGCGTCAGGTTGCGTTTTTCGATAATCTTCCAGCGCCTTGGCTGCAATGTTGTAGGCCTCTGGAGAAAATGCGCTGCCGCGGAGCTGCTCTACGGTTTTCTCTCTTTCTTCCCGGAGCTCATCGACAATCCCCGGATCGGCCGCAACAAAGGTGACGCCGTTCTGCTCCAGGACCTGCCTCGACTCCTCGTTGCTCTTCCGGGTATCCGCCAGGAGGGTGGAAAAATGCCTGTCTGCCGCGGAATGGATGAGCGCAGCGTAATTTTCAGGCAGCTTGGCAAAGGTCTTTCTGTCCAGCAGGAAGGCGCCGTAGGCGTAGCCGAAGGGGATGTCGGTGATATACCGTGCCTTGGTGTACCATTGCAGGACAATGGAGCCGTAGAGAGAGTTGAAGACCGTATCCACCAGCCCTGTCTGCAGTGAGGAGAGGACATCGGGGATGGAGAGCGGGATGGGTGTGATGCCGAGCTTAGCCAGGAAGGTTCCTGTTATCGGATCTCCCGATGGCGCCCAACTTTTGCCTTTCTTCAGGTCGGCCATCGAGGCGACAGGCTGGGTCGACATGGTATAGATGAAGCCGACCTCGGTCATGGCGATGAATTCCAGGCCTTGCTCCTTGAATTTGTTTTTAAAATACGGGATCAGGCTGTTGCGGACCGTGTCGACCTCATCATAGGAGCCAAAGAGGAAGGGGATGGCCAGCACCCGGAAATCCGGGACCACATCGGCGATTCCCGTCATGGTGAAGCCGCCTCCGTTCAGCTGGCCGACGCGCATCTTTCTGTACATGGCCTGGTCGTCCCCCATGATCCCGCCGGGATAGAGCTTGAACTGGATCTCGTCGCCGCTCTTATCGGAGACTTCCTTGGCGAAATCCTGAAACTGTTTCACCCAGACTGAACCGTCCGGGGCTAAAGTTGCCACCTTGAAGATGTATTTGGCTGCGGGTTGTGCCCATCCGGAAGTGCAGGGGGCCGCCAGCAGAGCGATAAAAAGTGAAAGTGCGAGGAGCCGGAAACCGGGCCATCCGCTATTGTTGGTTGTCATTGGGAAGTTCCTCTTCGGCAAAGGGGGCATCAGCCAGAAGTCTTTTTGCCTTTCGTTTGGCAATTTGATTGCTGAGCGCATTATCCTTAGAATTATTTAACGGGAAGTCAACCACTTCCTTTAAGAGCCCGTCGAAGAGGGCCTTGTCCCTGACCTGCCTGGCATAGGTGTCGGCATAGGTCGTCTGAACAAGCAGGAAGGAGCGTTGAGAGATGGCCAGGGCCTTTTCGAACTCTATCCGGCTCAGATCCGGTCTGCCACCGAACATCTGGGGCTTGGCGGCATAATAAGCCCCGAGAAAAAGGTGGACACCACCCTGCTGATAGGTGTCGTCGAGTTCTTCCAGCCTGAGCATGATTCTTTCGACCTTGACCGAATCGGCAATAGATGCGGGGGATCCGTGCTGCGTCCTGATCCAGGTGGTCCAGGCCATTGCCCCCCAGAAGACGTCCGGGACGTCGGATTTTCCCAATCTCGCAAGAGCCTTGTCAAAATCATCCAGCGAATCCTTGGGAGCGAGGGGCAGATTGCGCGCAGTGAGCAGAGCGGTGCCGTAGAGCCTGGCCTTGTCGGCCAGGGCCTGAATCCTCTCCTCGCCGGCCCCGCATTCCGTCATGGCCGCCACATAGGCACTGTAGGATTTGGCCCCCATGGCAAGAAGGGCGGAATTGTCCTGATCGGCAGCGATCATGCTGTCGATCATCAGCAAATAGGATGGCGCACCCTGGCAGACCAGATCCACATCGGTCTGCTTCTGCAGATTGTCGACAGTCGGGGCCATCATTCCGGTCATGATGGAGGAACAGGAGGTGAGGGCAAGCAGCAATGCAAGAGACAGGACAATTCTGGCTGGCTGTCCGAGCTGCAGTGTAGTCTTTCTCTGATACATGTGACGAGTCCTTGCAGGAAGGTTGAGGAAACGCGAAATACATCCGCAAAATTCCGCTACAGTATACTTGCAGGATGTCGGTGAAGTCAACAGAACCTTGTTCTCAAGCACCGGCAAGGGTCCGGATCGAAAAGGGGACAGACGGCAGGGGTTTGCTCCGGGCATCTCCGGCGGGCCTGCTATTTTCGCTGTCTTCGGTGTTTGACAGGCAGGATCTTCAGTTGCTCTCGATATTTGGCCACGGTCCGGCGAGCGATATCGATATTGTTTTCAGCAAGTTTCTGGGAGATGGCATGGTCGCTCAGGGGCTTGTTCTTGTCCTCTTCCATGATCATTTTCTTGATCCTGGTCCTGATGGATTCGGATGCCAGCGCCTCCCCGCCTTGTCGAGGGATAGCCGTGGAGAAAAAATATTTCAGCTCATAAATCCCCTGCGGCGTGTGGGCATATTTGTTGGATGTAACCCGGCTGATGGTGGATTCGTGCATTTCGATATCCTCAGCCACATCCCGGAGGATCAGCGGCTTCAGATATTTGGGGCCGAATTCGAAGAAGTCGTGCTGGAATTTGAGCAGGCTCTCCATGACCCTGTAGATGGTCCGCTGACGCTGGTGAACAGATTTAATGAACCATTCTGCATTCTTAAGTTTGTCTGCTACATAATTCCGGGATTCCTTGGGCAGGGGCGCGGTGCTTTTCAGGAGATCCAGATAATAGGAGGACAGTTTCAGCTTCGGCAGATCGTCGTCGTTCAAACGAATAATATACTCGTTATCAGCCTTCAGGACATAGACATCGGGGACAATATAGTTTGTCTGCCCTTCCGAGTAGGGCAGCCCGGGATAGGGAGTCAGCTCCGAGACAATGAAATCAATGGCATTCTGGATTTCAGATTTTTTTCGGCCCGTGGCCCTGATGAGGGCTTTGTAGTTCTTTGTCTCCAGCAGGGAGAGATGATTCTTTACGATCTCGGCGGCCAGCGAGCGTCCCTGGCCAAGCCGCTCAAGCTGGAGATAGAGGGATTCGCTGACGTCCCTGGCGGCTATTCCCGACGGGTCCAGATCCTGTACGACCTCGAGGATGTATTCCGCCGTATCCCGATCGCAATCGCTCTTCTCCATGATTTCTTCGATGTCCGTCTCGAGAAAACCGTATCTGTTCAGATTGCCGGCGATAAAGTAGGCGATCTCTTTTTCGGTGTCATCGAGGTCGGAGTGGGCAAGCTGCCATTTGAGGTAGGCGTCGAGGCCGGGCTTTTCCGAGATGAAGTCAAACTGCGAAGGGGCATCTGCGGGGGGAGTCTCGTGGGCAAAGGAAAAATTGCTGTCGAAGTTGTTGGCGTAATCAGCCCAGTTTATTTCGGTAATGTTGTCGGTGGTGGAAATACGTTCAGTAAAATCCTTTTCTCCCTGCTCCCAGGCGCTGCTCTCCACAGTGGACGACAGACTTTGCGGATGTTCACTGACCTCGAAAGGCGGCAAATCCTCCTCAAGGGCAGGATTCTGCTCGATTTCTGCCTGAAGAGCATCGGTGAGCTCAAGCCGGTTCAGCTGCAGCAGTTTGATGGCCTGCCGCAACTGCGGAGTCATCACCAATTTCTGAGCAAGCTTGAGCTGTTGTCGTAATTCAAGAGTCATAGCGTTTACATGCTGAAATTTTCACCAAGATAAAGCTTTCTCGCCACTTCACTTTCAATTATATCACCGGCGACGCCGCTTGTTAATATCTGTCCCGCATTCATTATATAGGCAAAATCACAGACCTGCAGGGTCTCTCTAACATTGTGGTCGGAAATGAGAACGCCCAGGCCCCGACTCTTCAGGTTCAGAATGATCTTCTGCAACTCGATCACCGCCAGAGGATCGATACCTGCAAAGGGTTCGTCCAGCAGGATAAATCGGGGTCTGGTGGCCAGCGCCCGCATGATCTCCACCCTTCTGCGTTCCCCGCCGGAGAGCGCATGTCCCCGGTTGCTGCGGAGATATTCAATCTTCAGATCCGCCATGAGCTCGTTTATCCGGTTGGTGATCTCTTGATTGGAGAGTCCCAGCGGCTCAAGGACTATACGGATGTTTTCTTCAACCGTCAGCTTCTTGAATACCGACGGTTCCTGGGCCAGATAGGAGATCCCCTTCAAGGCCCTTTTATGAATCGGGAGTTCGGTTATGTCTTCGCCGTCCAGGACAATTGCCCCGGAACTCGGCCGAATGAAACCGGCGATAGAGTAGAAGGAGGTTGTCTTACCGGCACCGTTGGGTCCCAGAAGGCCCACGACCAGACCGGTGTTGACCTGGATGCTGATCCCGTTCATCACCGTCCTGCTACCGTACCGTTTGACAATATCACGCGTTTCAAGAAGTGACATTTAAATAAAACGTTTCCGTAGTTGAATAATCTGCACGTGCAATAATTCCTCTTATTGCTGTATGGTCATATTGACCCGCGAAGGCTTGCCCTTGTTCTCCGATGTGTTGCGGAGGGTAGCCTCGGGGCGTCCGCCTTCAACCTCAGAGCGACCCTGGTCGATGTAATAGATTATCTTGTCGCCGCTGACCATGTTCTGCCCCTGCCAGGCCTTGGCCCTGCCGGTGAGGATGACCTGCCGGACCTTCTTCAGATAGACCATGTTCTGCGATGAGCCCAGCCAGTCGTCCTTGGAGACCTCGACATTGCCGTCGCAGGTGAGTTTTTCCACCTGCTGGCTTTTATTTTCTGCGGGTCCTGTTATTTTTTCCGCCTGCGAATAGTATACCGTCATCTCGTCGCAGCGGATCCGGACATTACCCTGTCTGGCGTCGACATCGCCCGAGAACTGGACGGTATTGTTCTTTTCGACCGACAGCATGCGGTTTGCCTCGACCTGGATGGGGAGGTCTTCGGCCGCGCCCCCCTGACGAATCACCAGAAACAGGGATAGTATAGCGGAAAACGATATGATTGAAAATATGAACAACCGGCGATTCATGCGGATCTCCACTGAAAGACGCAAAACAACTATTGCAATTACCGAGCCTGTTATACAGCAATGATTTGCAAATGTAAAGGAACGGTCTGTTCATGTCACTGTAACAATTGCTTTACTTACGGGTGATGAAAAAGTAGAATGGGAAAGAATATCACGATTTTTTTCCTGTTGTACTCTGTTGATTAAATAAAATACACTAAAATAAATAATTGTGGTGTTGGGCGATACCCGCCTGCAAATCTGTTTTGTCTGTATCGTGAAACCGCGATGAAGGTGACAGGCAGGAGGGGGATCTGTCGCTGATGGTCCGTTTTTTTTTTGCTGCAGGTAAGATTGAGGCCCCGTCCCGGTTGGGGACGGGGATTTTATTACTATTGAGGAAATCAGGTCATGAAAGAGGGTATTGAAAAGGCCAAGATTCTTGTGGAGTCGCTGCCTTATATGCAGCAGTTCAGAAATAAAATCGTGGTGATCAAGTATGGCGGCCACGCAATGGTCGATGAAAATCTGAAACGGCAGTTTGCCCTGGACGTGGTCCTGATGAAGCAGATCGGGATTATCCCCGTCATCGTCCATGGCGGCGGGCCCCAGATCAACCGCCTGCTCGACCGTCTTGGTATAAAGCCTAACTATGTACAGGGGATGCGTATCACCGACGGCGAGACCATGGATGTGGTCGAGATGGTCCTGGTGGGCAAGGTGAATAAAGAGATCGTCGGACTGATCAACCACTGCGGCGGGAAGGCGGTGGGGCTTTCCGGCCGCGACGGCGACTTGGTCTGCGCCAAGAAGCTGAAGATGCGGGCCCATGAGCAAGAGGCCTCCGCCGAAAATGCGCCGCCTGAGCTCATCGATCTGGGCAGGGTCGGCCAGGTGACCCGGGTCAACGCCGATGTGCTGCAGACCCTGGAGAGCGGCGATTTCATCCCGGTGATTGCGCCGGTCGGCGTCGGTGAAGACGGCCGGGCCTTCAATATCAATGCCGACCTGGTGGCCGGGGCCATCGCCGGCGAACTGAAGGCTGCCAAACTCATTCTTCTCACCGATGTGGAAGGCGTAAAAGACAAAGACGGCAAGCTGCTCACCTCCCTGCAGCGTAGGGACCTTGAGGCACTCGTTGCCGATGAGACCATCGTCGGGGGGATGATCCCCAAGGTCCGCTGTTGCGGGCAGGCGCTGGATAAGGGCGTTGTCAAGACCCACATCGTTGACGGACGGGTCGAGCATGCAATTCTTTTGGAAATATTCACCCAGCAGGGTGTGGGAACGGAGATAGTCTGATATGAGTAAAGAAAACGAGAAGATACAGCAAGAAGCTGATACAGTGCTGGTGGGCAATTACAGCCGGAATCCGGTGGCCCTGGTGAAGGGTGAAGGCTGCCGGCTCTGGGATGCCGACGGGCGGGAGTACCTGGATTTCCTGGCTGGGATTGCGGTCTGCGCCCTCGGGCACTGCCATCCCGCGGTGACGCAGGCCATCTGCAGGCAGGCGGGGGAACTGGTGCATGTCTCCAACCTCTTCTATACCGGGCCGCAGAAGGAACTGGCCGAGCTTCTGGTGGCCAATACCTTTGCCGACAGAGTCTTCTTTGCCAACAGCGGCGCCGAAGCCAATGAGGCGGCTATTAAACTGGCCCGAATTGCCTCGGGCCCCGGCCGCTACGAGGTCATCTCCCTGCAGGGATCTTTCCATGGCCGGACCCTGGCCACCGTTGCCGCGACCGGTCAGACGAAGTTCCATCAGGGCTTTGAGCCCATGCCCGATGGTTTTTCCCATGCCCCTTTTGGAAATCTGGTGGCCCTGGATAATATGATCACCGACAGCACCTGCGCCATCCTCTGCGAACCGATCCAGGGAGAAAGCGGGGTGCGGCCGCTGGCTCAGGAGTACCTGCAGGGGATAAAAAAGCTCTGTGACAAGCATGACCTGCTGCTGATCTTCGACGAGGTGCAGACCGGCGTCGGGCGGACGGGAACCTTTTTCGCCTATGAGCAGCTGGGGGTGACGCCGGATATCATGACCGTCGCCAAGGGCCTGGGGAACGGTCTGCCCATCGGCGCAATGCTGACCACCAAGGAGCTTGCCGCCGCCCTGGTGCCCGGCACCCATGCCTCGACCTTCGGCGGCAATCCGGTGGCCACGGCAGCAGCAGTCGCGACCCTGAAGGTCATGCTGGCCGACGGATTCCTCGCCGGAGTGCGTGAGCGGGGGCAGTATTTCAGCGAGCAGCTGCAGGCGCTGGTTCCCCGTTACCCGCATCTCCTTTCGGGGGTCAGGGGGGTGGGGATGATCTGGGGGCTGGTGTTGACCGAGGCCGGGGCGGCCAGGGGGGCGGAGCTGGTCAAAAAGATGCTGGATCGTGGTTATCTGATCAACTTTGCTGGGAATGTCGCCCTACGCTTTGTCCCGCCGCTGATCGTTACGACCGCTGAGATCGACCGGCTGGTTGCGGCTCTGGCCGAGGTCTTGGCCCTGGACTAGGGAAATCCTTTGCAAATCGCTTCTTTTTCTGTAATTATTGGCCCTTTCCCCGATGTTCAAGAGAGGTGAGATTTCAGCGGAGAGGGTAGTATCCCGAAAAACCACCTTTCAGGCATGGAAAGAGGTGAAGAGTATGCCAAATCATTTATTGTCATTAAAGGAATTTAGCAAGGAAGAGCTGGTCTGGTTCCTGGAGCGCGCCCAGGTCCTGAAGAAGGAAAAAAAGGCCGGCGCCATTCATTGTCAGCTGGCCGGCAAGACCATCGGTCTCGTCTTTGAAAAACCTTCCACCAGGACGCGGGTCTCATTTGAGGCGGCCATGTACGGTTTGGGCGGACAGGTCATTTTCCTGTCGGCACGGGATACGCAGCTGGCCCGGTCGGAACCCCTGAAGGATATGGCCAGGGTCATGTCCCGGTATGTGGACGGGATGGTGGTGCGGACCTTCGGGCAGGAGGTGGTCAATGAGCTGGCACGCTATTCGACGGTCCCGGTGATCAACGCCCTGACCGACCAGCATCATCCCTGTCAGGTCCTCAGCGATGTGATGACGGTTATTGAGAAGAAGGGGCCGGTTGAGAATCTGAAGATAGCCTGGGTCGGAGACGGCAACAATATGGCCAACTCCTGGATTCAGGCGGCCGGCCGTCTGGGTTTCGAGCTGATCCTGGCCTGTCCCAAGGGGTATGAGCCCGACGGCATCATCCTGAAAGAGGCCCAGGCCGAGGCCGTGCGGCCCATCACACTGCTCAGGGATCCGGCGGAGGCGGTGGCGGCGGCTGACGTGATCAATGTCGACGTCTGGGCCTCCATGGGGCAGGAGCAGGAGACGGATGCCCGGATCAAGGCATTCGGAGGTTTCCAGGTCAATGAGGCCCTGTTGGAAAAGGCACCGGCGGACGCGATAATCCTGCATTGCCTGCCCGCCCACCGCGGCGAGGAGATCTCCGATGCGGCGTTGGAATCCAGCCAGTGCGTGGCCTTTGATCAGGCTGAAAATAAGATGCATATGCACAAGGCGATCCTGGAGAAGCTGATCGGCGGGAATTGATCATTACAATGCTGCTGATCCGGCTTTGCCGGAACAGTGAACATACGACGGGCCGGGCGGGAGGATGAACGCCTGTCCAGGCCTTTGCGAGGTAAGAAAATGGATGTGAAGAAGATTGTGCTGGCATATTCCGGCGGGCTGGATACATCGGTGATTCTCAAATGGCTGTCCAGGGAATATGCCTGTCCGGTCATCGCTTATGCCGCCGATATCGGTCAGGAAGAGGATTGGGATGCGGTACGCCGCAAGGGGATGGCCACCGGTGCGGAAAAGGTCATTGTCTCCGATATGAAGAGGGAGTTTGTCACCGACTACATCTTCCCTGCCTTTCGCTCCAATGCGATCTACGAAGGGTCGTACCTTCTGGGCACCTCGCTGGCCCGTCCGCTGATTGCCCGGGAGCAGATCCGAATCGCCCATCAGGAGGGTGCGGATGCCGTCAGCCATGGCGCCACCGGCAAGGGCAATGACCAGGTCCGCTTTGAGCTGGCCTACCTGGGTATCGACCCCAAGCTGAAAATTATCGCCCCCTGGCGGATCTGGGATCTCAATTCACGGCAGAAGCTGGTGGAATTCGCCCAGGAGCACAGCATCCCGGTGCCGGTGACGAAAGAGAAGCCCTACAGCTCCGATGAAAATCTCCTGCATATCAGCTTTGAGGGCGGCATCCTGGAGGACCCCTGGAACGAGCCCGACGAGGCCATGTTCAAGCTCACGGTCTCTCCGGAACGGGCTCCCGAGAAGCCGACCTACCTGGAGATCGATTTCGAGAATGGCGACCCGGTGGCCCTGGACGGTGTCAGGATGGAGCCGTTGGCCTTGTTCACCCGGCTCAATGAGCTGGGTGGCGCCAACGGGATCGGGCGCCTGGATCTGGTCGAGAACCGTTTTGTCGGCATGAAGTCGCGGGGCGTCTACGAGACCCCCGGAGGGACGGTTCTGCGCATGGCGCACCGGGCTCTGGAGACCATCACCCTGGACCGGGAGGTTATGAAGATCAGGGATTCGCTGATCCCGCGTTATTCGGAGCTGATCTACAACGGCTTCTGGTTTGCGCCTGAGCGGGAACTCCTGCAGCTGACCATGGACGCCACCCAGAGGACGGTCTGCGGCACGGTCCGCCTCAAGCTCTACAAGGGCAACTGCATTCCCGTGGGCCGAAAGTCGGCACAGTCCCTCTATCAGGAAAGTTTTGCGACCTTTGAAGAGGATACCGTCTACAATCAGGCGGACGCCACCGGCTTTATCCGGCTGAACGGCCTGCGTCTGCAGATCCAGGCCTTACAGAAAAAGTGACAGACGATGCAGAAGAAACACGGTTCGGAAAAGCTCTGGGGCGGCCGGTTCGCCGAGGCGACCGCGGGCTCGGTGGAGGCCTTCACCGCCTCCATCCACTACGATTCCAGGCTCTATAAGTATGATATCGCCGGCAGCAAGGCCCATGCCGCGATGCTGGCCGCCCAGGGGCTGCTGACCGCAGAGGAACTCGCCTCCATCAACGGCGGGCTTTCGGCCATTGAGGGCGAGATCGATCAGGGGACCTTCGCGTTCAAACGCGAGCTGGAAGATATTCACATGAATATCGAGAAGGCCCTGGTGGAGAGGATAGGGCCGGCAGGGGCCAGGCTCCACAGCGCCCGCAGTCGCAACGACCAGATCGCCCTCGACTTGAGGCTCTATCTGCGCGATCAATGCGACGTCATGGTCCGGCTGCTGGATCAGGTCCGCCGGGCCTTCGTGGTGCTGGCCAGGCGGTATCTGGGCAATGTGATGCCCGGCTATACGCATCTGCAGCGGGCTCAGCCGGTGCTGATCTCGCATCATATGCTGGCCTACTTCGAGATGTTCGGCCGTGATCGCGAGCGTTTTTCGGACTGTAAGAGACGGATGAACCTCTCGCCTCTGGGCGCCGCCGCCATGGCCGGGACCGGGCTGCCCATCGACCGGGCCCAGGTGGCAAAGAGCCTTGGCTTTGCCGGGGTGACGGCGAATTCCATGGATACCTGCGGGGATCGGGATTTCGCGATTGAATTCGTCAGCTGCTGCACCATGACCCATTTGCATCTGTCCCGGCTCTCCGAAGAGCTGGTGCTCTGGTCCAGCCAGGAATTCTCCTTTGTGGATATCGCCGATACATTCTGTACCGGCTCGTCCATCATGCCGCAGAAGAAAAATCCCGATATCCCGGAGCTGATCCGGGGCAAGAGCGGCCGGGTGGTGGGCAGCCTGATGGCACTCATCACGTTGATGAAGGGCCTGCCGCTGACCTATAATCGGGACCTGCAGGAGGACAAGGAACCGGTCTTCGATGCGGTGGACACGGTCTCCGCATCCCTGGCCATCATGGCGGAACTCCTGGGCAATCTCTCATTCAACACCGAACGGATGCAGGAGGCGACTCGGACCGGCTATATCACCGCAACCGATCTGGCCGACTACCTGGTCCTGAAAAACGTCCCCTTCCGCGAGGCCCACGGGATCGTAGGCCGGGCGGTTGCTTTTGGCATTGCCAAGGGCTGCGAGCTGGAGCAGCTGGGCCTGGCGGAGCTGCAGTCCTTTTCGCCGGTCATAGAAAAGGATGTGTACCAGGTCCTGACCGTGGAAGGCTCGATCAACAGCCGGGTGTCCGCAGGCGGCACCGGCATCCTGCGGGTCCGGGAGGCCCTTGATCTGGCCGAACAACAAATAGGGATGGGAAAATGAAGGTGCTCAACGGTAGACATATCGCAGGATTTCTCCTGTTTGCAGGGGCATTGGTGTTTGCCGTCGGCTGTGGCTTCAAGAATTACCCGGTGCCGCCGGAGAGCGTCGTCCCCAAGGCCATTGAGGATCTCCGCTACAGCGTTGATGAAAAGGGGGTCAATCTGACCTGGTCCTATCCTGTGCAGACGGTGAGGGGCACTGATATTCCCGAGGTCTCGTCTTTCGAGCTGTACAGGGCGGTGATGCCGGTCGAGGACTACTGCAGCGGTTGCCCCATCCCCTTCGGGGAGCCCCAGATCCTGCCGGGAGGCGTCACGACCACGGAGACCCGGCGGCAGGGCAGTTATCAGACCTCGCTCCTGCGCTCGGGGCATAAATATTTTTTCAAGGTGCGCTCCCGCACCAGCTGGTGGGCCGCAAGTGACGATTCCAATATTGTCACCTTTATCTGGCATACCCCGACCAAGGCGCCACAAGACGTAAAGGCCAAGGCGGGCGACCGGAGAGTGATGCTGAGCTGGTCTCCGGTCAGCACCTATATGGATGGCAGGGCGGTTGATATGCCGGTCGGCTACCAGGTTCTTCGCAGTCAGGATGGGCAGAATTTCGAGGCGGTGGGCGAACCCGTATCGGACACAGGATATGTGGACCAGAAGGTGGTCATCGGCCGGAAGTATGCCTACAAGATTCAGAGTATCCTGCTGCTGCAGGGAAATGTGGTCGGCGGGGGGAGCAGTGAAGAGGTCGCGGCCGTGCCGCTGGATCTGACCCCTCCTCCTCCTCCGGTGGGGGTCAGCATAATCGGTACCGGAGCAGGCATCAAGGTCTACTGGGAAAGATCGACGGAGCCAAAGGTTGCAGGCTATCGTATCTATAGGAGGGCAGCAAATCAGGATACCCCGGTGCGTATCGGCGAGACCGCTGCCGAAGTGATTTCCTTCACCGATAGTCATGTTCCCGGGGATGTCAGGGTCTACTACTCCGTGACCGCAATCGATAAAGCCACTCCTCCCAACGAGAGCCAGCACTCCATGGAGGTCACTCTCAGGTATTGACGGTCCGTCACGGTTTGAGAGCCATGCGGCATGCAGCATACTCTATGTGGTAATCAAAAGGCTCCCCGGAGCGGTCTT
Organism: Desulfocapsaceae bacterium; assembly: GCA_031292275.1. GTDB lineage: Bacteria > Desulfobacterota > Desulfobulbia > Desulfobulbales > Desulfocapsaceae > CAIUQR01. The sequence goes on from JARLHL010000047.1 coordinate 104,992, forward strand.
CGCGGAGTCCGGACCGATCGGGGGCGAATCTGCCTTCAGGGAGAAGGGCTATGGTCATGAGTTTCCCCGTATCGTTTGTGAAGATGAGCGGGACCGGGAACGATTTCATCGTCATGGATCATCGGCATCCCTTTGTCCCGGTTGCGGAACAGCCTGATTTTGCCAGGAAGATCTGCAGACGGAGGTTTTCCGTGGGAGCAGATGGCCTGATCCTGATTGAGGAATCCGTCAGGGCCGATTTCAGCTGGCGATTTTATAATGCCGATGGTTCCGTGGCCGAGATGTGCGGCAATGGGGCCCGGTGCGCCGCCCGTTACGCCCATATGAACGGGATGGCAGGTCCCCGGATGACCTTTGAGACCCTGGCCGGGATTGTCGAGGCGGAGGTCCTGGAGGCAAACGGGGATGTCCGGCTGCGCCTGACCGCTCCCTCCGACTTCAGGCTGGGGCTGGGCATCAAACTGGCGGGGATGGAAAGGGTGGTTCATTATGTGAATACCGGCGTCCCCCATGCCGTGGTCTTCGTGGAGGATGAGGTTCCTGTCCGGGAATGGGGGCGTGAGCTTCGTTTTCACCCTATGTTTCAGCCTGCGGGGACCAATGCGAATTTTGTCAGGCTTCTTGCGGGAGGGGCCTTGCAGGTACGAACCTACGAGCGGGGGGTCGAGGATGAGACCATGGCCTGCGGCACCGGCGCCGCGGCCGCGGCCTTGATTGCGGCCGCCCTCGGCAGGACGGCTTCCCCGGTGCGTTGCATCACCTCCGGGGGCGAAGCCTTGACTCTTGGGTTTGATCTGAAAAAGGAGCCGGCGGCGGAGAATGTCTTCCTGCAGGGACCGGCCAGAATCATTTATGAAGGGAAACTGACAGCCGAGTCTCTGCTGTAGAGTTGCGGCCGGAAGGATTTATTGCGAGAGGTAGGGTATGGAAAAATTTCATGGTGCGGCAGTGGCGCTGATTACGCCATTCACTAACGGTAAGCTCGATGAACAGGGGCTGGTCAGACTGCTTGAATTTCAGATTGAGAACGGTACGCATTGCATCGTCCCCTGCGGGACCACGGGAGAGTCGGCGACTTTATCCTTTGCGGAGCATAAAAAGGCTATCGAATTGACCGTGAAGACCGTTGCCGGCCGGGTGCCGGTCATTGCCGGCACCGGGGCCAACAGCACCGCCGAGGCCATCGAGCTGACGGAGAGTGCCAGGGAGAGCGGCGCCGATGCGGTCCTGTCCGTGACCCCGTATTACAACAAGCCGGGACAGGAAGGCCTGTATCAGCATTTCAAGGCCATAGCCGAGGCCGTGGACATCCCCATGTTCCTCTACAATGTGCCGGGGCGGACATCCATCAACATGCTGCCGGCCACTACCGCCAGGCTGGCGGAGATCGACAATATCATCGGCATCAAAGAGGCCTGCGGCAGCCTGGAGCAGGTCAGCGACGTAATCCGTCTCTGTCCCGACGACTTCATTGTCCTCTCCGGTGACGACTTCACCGCGATGCCCTCGGTCTTCGTCGGCGGCAAGGGCGTGATCTCGGTCATCTCCAATGTCTGCCCGCGGGCGACCGCCGATCTGATGGAGGCGTCGCTGGCCGGGGATATCGCCCGGGCAAACGAGTTGCATTATCGGCTCTATCCCCTGATGAAGGCCCTGTTTGCCGACCCGAATCCGGTGCCGTCCAAGAAGGCCGCGGAACTCCTCGGCATCATTGCCGACGGCGCTCCTCGCCTGCCGCTCGTCGGCATCAGCGATGCCAGCCTCGTGATCCTGAAGACGGCCATGAAGGGCCTGGCACTGCTGTAAAAGGAGAAAGGGATGAGAGTAAACCGGCAGGACTCAATCGGAGAGACGATATGAAAAAGGTCATCATTGCGGGTGCGGCCGGCAGGATGGGACAGCGGGTTGCAGCCATGGTGCATGCGCATCCCGAACTGGTCTACAGTGCAGCCTTCGAGGCCCCGGGCAGTCCGGCCATTGGCAGGGACGCCGGCGAGGTCGCGGGACTGGGTCCCCTTGGGGTGACCATTGCCGCAGGGCTTGAAGCGGTTATCGGAGCGGGCGATGTGATCATCGACTTCACTTTCCACAAGGCGACCATGGACTTTGCGCGGCTTGCGGCCAGGCACGGTACGGCCATGGTCATCGGCACTACCGGGCTTACGGTCGAGGAATTGACGGAGCTTAAAGAGCTGGCAAAACACTTTCCCTGCGTCCAGACCCCCAACATGTCGGTCTGCGTCAACGTCCTCTTCAAGCTGGTGAAGAAGACAGCGGCCATTCTGGGTGAGGACTACGACATCGAAATTATCGAGGCGCACCACAACAAGAAAAAGGACGCCCCCAGCGGCACGGCCATCAAGCTTGGCGAGATGGCGGCCGAAGGAGTCGGCAGCACCCTGGCCCAGGCCGGGGTCTTCGCCCGGCACGGGATTGTGGGCGAGCGCCGGAAGGGAGAGATCGGGATTCAGACCATCAGGGCCGCCGACATCGTCGGCGAGCACACAGTCTACTTTGCCGGCCCCGGCGAGCGGATCGAGCTGACCCATCGCGCCCACAGCCGTGATCATTTCGCCAAGGGCGCCGCCACAGCCGCGGCCTGGGTGGTGGGCAGGGACTGCGGGATCCACTCCATGTTCGATGTGCTGGGACTGCAGGATCTCTAGGCAGGATCGACGGAGGTGGCGCACACCGCATTCATCGGGCTCGGTTCAAACCTGGGCGACGGCAACAGAATCCTTCAGGATGCCTGGGGCCGTATCGGCAGGATGGAAGGGGTCCGGACCTTGACCCTGTCGCATCCGTATTTGACTGCCCCCGTCGAAATGGACAGCGGCAATCTGTTCACCAACGCGGTGGGGATGCTGCAGACCATTCTGTCCGCCCGGGCGCTGCTGGAGTGTCTTCTGCAGGTAGAAGCGGCATTCGGGAGGACGAGGAACGCGTCGGCAGCAGGATATCAGGATCGGCCCCTTGATCTGGATATCCTGTATTTTGACGATCTTGTCCTCAATACGCCGGAGTTGGTCCTGCCGCATCCCAGGCTTGATGACCGCCTCTTTGTGCTGGTCCCTTTCGCCGAGATATCTCCGGACTTCCGCATACCGCAGGAGATGTATACCATCTCCCGGCGCTGTGCGCTTCTGCGTGAGCACCTGCACGGAGGAAGCATCCCTTCCCAGGAGATTAAAAAATGGGAATGGGAAGAATAATTAGACATTTAATGTCGTTTGAATATAATAGAAACTGTGATGCTCACAGGCCTCTGTCCTCTCTGATATCCGGCGGCAGGGGGGAAAGAGGTGATAGACGATGAGCGCGCTCCGGCTGATTATTCTTGCTCTCCTTATTTATGCAGGGTACCGGTTGCTTTTTGGCGGTCGAAAAAAGGACAAGCGGGAAAGGAAAGAGCGGGCGGCCGCGGGAGAGTCTGCCGCGGTCTCCGATATCCTGGTGGAAGATCCCGTCTGTCATGTTCTTGTGCCCAAGGGCCAGGCAATTCGTCTGCAACATCAGGGTAAGATAGTATATTTCTGCAGTGAGGAATGCTGCAACACGTTTATTGAAAAAGGAACAGATGCATGAAATTTTTTATAGATACCGCGAACATCGATGAGATAAAAAAAGGTCTGGAGATGGGCATGGTTGATGGCGTTACCACCAACCCCTCCCTTGTCGCCAAAGAGGACAAGCCATTTACTGAAATACTCCAGGAGATCTGCCGGATTGTCGACGGTCCCGTCAGTGCCGAGGTGGTCAGTCTCGATGCCGACGGCATGTGCAGGGAGGCAAAGGTCCTGGCGGCGATGAGCGAGAATATCGTCATCAAGATTCCGATGATCGTCGAAGGACTCAAGGCGGTCAAACGACTGACCGCGGAGGGCATCAAGACCAATGTCACTCTGGTCTTCTCCTCGGCCCAGGCCCTGCTTGCGGCCAAGGCCGGTGCGACCTATGTCAGTCCCTTCGTCGGTCGGCTGGACGATATCGGCACCCAGGGTATGGATCTGATCAGCGACATCATGACTGTCTACCGGAATTATGGCTATGAAAGCGAGGTGATCGTCGCCAGCGTCAGGAATCCCCTGCACGTGATGGATGCGGCGATGATCGGTGCCGATATCGCGACTATTCCGCTGAAGGTGATTGAACAGCTGGCCAGGCATCCCCTGACCACCAGCGGGGTGGCGCAGTTCCTGGCTGACTGGGAGAAGAGGAAGAAAGAATAGAAAATCTGAAAATTGCTGGACAGGTCCTGTTGAGTTTGAGAATTCTACTGAAGACGAAAACCATGAGACACATATCCGGATCTCTTGTTATGCTGCTGGCCGTTGCCGTCCTGAGTCTTTGGCGGGGGAGCGTGCAGGCCGCCATTTACCAATGCACAAACAGCAGGGGGAGTGTGAGTTTTACCAATGCTCCGACCTCGCAGAACTGCCGTGTCCTGGAAGAGGAAGCGCGACCTGCTCTATCAACGTCGAGCCGGGGCTTTCATTTCTATGACAGCTTCAGTGAAGGATCAGGCCTGTATGATCAGCATATTAAGGTCGTCAGTTTCCGGTACGGGGTGGATCCAAACCTGGTCAAGGCCATGATACGAGCTGAATCGGATTTCGATCGCAACGCCATTTCCAAACGGGGGGCCCAGGGCCTGATGCAGCTGATGCCGGGAACGGCCAGGGACCTGAATGTGATAAATCCCTTTGATCCGCGGGAAAATATTGACGGCGGTGTCCGGTATATTCGTGCCATTCTCGACTCCTTCGATGGAAACCTCCCCTTGAGCCTTGCGGCCTATAATGCGGGACCGAACCTGGTGAAGCGCTGCCAGAGGATCCCTGAAATTCCCGAGACCGTCGAATATGTTAAGAGGGTGCTCGCCTATTACAGGGGGTATAAGGGAGGGGGGGGAATCGAGAGAATTTCCATGCCATCGGTCATCAGGGTTCGTGAACTGGTAACTGAGAATTGACGCCGGTTTTCGACGATTCTGCAAGGCAGGTGGATGGATGAAACAATTGCTAAGCGTACCGAATATGCTGACGGGCTTCAGGCTGGTATTAATACCGGTGCTGATCGTTCTCTTTTCGGTCAAGCAGACGACCGGAATAGAGCTTGCGACCTTCTGTGTCTTCGCCATAGCTGCGGGTACCGACTTTGTTGATGGGTATGTGGCCAGAAAATATGATATTGAGACTGTACTGGGCAAGCTGATGGATCCCATTGCCGACAAGGCACTGGTTACCACCGCCTTGATCATGCTAATTCCTCTGCATAAGATCCCTGCCTGGGTCTGTCTGCTGATCATCTGCAGGGAGATTATCGTTACCGGCTTCAGAGGCTTGGTCGCAACCACAGGGAAGGTGGTCGCCGCAGGGCGGATCGGCAAGATAAAAAGCAATTTTCAGTATTTCGGGTTGGGTTTCCTGATCTTTCCCCTGGGGGTGCTCCAGGTTCCGGAACAGTACAGGATAGGGAGGATGCTGATTTATGCCTCCCTGGTGCTGGCAATCTGGTCAGGAATTACCTATTTTTACAAGTTACGGCGCATCTTTCTGGAGACAGCCAGGTAAAGGCGCGGTAGCCTTTCCTCTTGACTGACAGGGAAGATCTGAGGTATAAAACGCTTTCACCGCCGGAGTGGTGAAACTGGTAGACGCACGGGACTCAAAATCCCGCGACCGCAAGGTCATGTCGGTTCGATTCCGACCTCCGGCACCA
>JARLHL010000048.1 GCA_031292275.1 Desulfocapsaceae bacterium
ATCATCGTTATCGCCACCCATGATCCGGTGCTGGCCCTGTCAGCCGACAGGAGGGTGGTCTTCGAGCACGGAGCGGTAAAGCTGGTCCAGAGCCGTACCGGCAACGAGGAGGCCCTGCTGGCCAGACTCTCGGAAATCGAGCGGGAGCTGTCAAGGGTACGCGTCCTGCTTCGAGCCGGCGGCACATTAATATGACAGTGTGCTTGGTGCAGATACCGAAATAGGCCGAACACATACCGGACAGCTTATTTTCAGGACTGTTGCATGATCTTCATTTAAAGCCGTGTTTCTTTCCTTTGATCGATTCTATATCTATACGAATAACTGCAGTACGTCCCAGATTCGCTTTTGGATAGTCGAACTTTTTTTCCGAGAACCTCGCCACAATCATATCCAGCACTTTCACCTTTTCGGCCTGGTCTGCGACAAAGGACACCCTTCCGAATCCAATGACTGTGCGATGTCTGGCCTCAAAGTCACAGGCAATTTCGTTTTCGATAATTCCATGATCACTACTCATCTCAAAACAAATCCTGTTGTTGCGTCTCATGATCTCAATTTTCGTACCCGCCTGCGCCGAGTGAAAATAGAGCGCTGTGCCGTCAAAGGCGTAGAAGACGGGGACCAGGAAGGGGTTATCGCCATCAACCAGGGCGATACGCATGAGATGAGCCGAACGGATGACGGCATCGATCTCGGCCCGATCAGTCATTTCTCTGTCTTTACGCCGCATGGCCCCATGCGGATGTTCAGTCTTCCGTTCCTGCATACGATCTCCTTTTTATTCACTTCAGACCTAATCCGGTTTTCCTGTTGAAATCATCAAGCGCCACAGTCACAGGAAAGATTGGCCAGAATAGATCTGTCAAATTTGCTTTTTTTAGGTACCGGAAAGCTGGCCTTCCGGGTGCTCATATTTTTTAACTTTTCTATATACCCTGAAGGGAGAGCGTGAAAGCGTGCTCCCGAAACAATATGCCGAAGATACTCTTCAGTAGGTCTTTCCGGTTCACCCAAAATGGATTTCTTGATAAGGAGAACAGGATAGAGATTCTCCTTGGCATCCATAACCTCTGCAGGGCACAGAAAATGCGAACCGTTTCCATCCAACCGGACGTCCTGCCAGGCATCAAGGCGGTCTGCATCCGAAAAGGATAATTTGTAAATCACTCCCCAGAGATTTTCACCCGGTACGCGGATAATGCTTTCATCCCCGCCGTCCCATGTTTTTGAATATCCGGAAAAAGAAATTCTGTGATCCTTTAAACATGCTACTGCAAAGACTTCGGGCTTGGAACAGCGGGAGATAATCTGTTCGTGATTCATATCGGAACCATACACAAAATATAACTGAAACGATCTGCTGTAGAAATCTCTCATCCAAACTCCTTTCGAGCTGTAATGCCGGGGGATTCAATTTGTAATCGCCTCTCAGCAATGACGCATCGGAGAAACTGTAATTTTTACTCCATGGCCGGATATGTCCCTGATCTCGGAGACAATCCTTACATTCAAGCTCTCTATCTCTTTTGAGAACCATTTTGGAGAATGATCACAATAAATTTCCAGTTTCCGGAACGACTGTTCCTTTAGAAAAGGGATCAATATTTGCCTAGAGTTGAAATTTTGGCCGCTGTCCAGAGCATCCGCGAGATTAATCCGATAATATCCGTCATTCACATCCCCAACCAGCTCCGGTTTCGGGACAGCAGGACCAACCACACTCCATGTACTTCTCACAGCCTCAGCCGTGCTTTTCGCAGAGCGGTGGCAGCCGCCGCCGCAGCCTGACAAACCTTGCTCCTCCGGGGTCCTCTTCCAGGGATCCTCTTGAGAGCTGACGATCTCCGCCTCCTTTCGGGCCACATTATCCAGTTGTTCAGACAAGTCCCCTTCCGACTTCCATGTACGGAGGCCCAGTTCTTCTAAAAAGACATTCAGCAGGCCTTTGGTTTCATGGACCAGGAAGACTTTGCAATCCCTCAATTGAGAGGCGACATCGTTCAACGCCCTTTTCAATTCAGGAATTCCCATATTTTTGTTTATCTCAAGGGAGATTTCCTGCTTTCTCGTCCAGCGCCCCGAAATATTTTCAAAGAGACAGACCGTCCCCTTCTCATACAAATTCACGACTTCCTGATGCTCATTGACAAAACTCGCAATCTTCATACCGACCTCTTTATTGCATGAAATTCCCGCAAAAGATGAATTGACATCTTTTTTTAAATATCGGACATCCCCGCAAGGAAGAACGCGTCGTGTCTCACGCGTTTTCCTCGCCCGCCCTTACCAGACGTTGAGAATCCACTCCTTGTTTTTCTTGTACTCCATGTCGGTGAAAAGGGTGTTGGCCATCTGTTCAACCAGCCACATCGCCCCTGCATATCCGACAACCGGATGGCGATAGAGCCCTGCGCGATCATAGGTGGGAAAGCCGACCCGTACCATGGGAATGGTATTCTCAATGGCTGAATACCGGCCTTTGGAATGACCGAAAATCATGTCCAGTTCGAGTCCCTGGTTCCTGATCCTGTCTTCCAGTTCCCAGAGGTCCGCATTGGTGATGATCTCCATGGGGAAATCGACGTTTTCCTGCAGCGCCTTGACCCGTGGATCGTTCCGGTAATTGGGGTTGTCGTCACCCAGAAGCAAAAGCACGGGCTTCATCTCCAGATCAAGGCAAAATTCCGCGATACCGATGGCAAGATCGGGATTTCCGTAGATTGCCACCTTCTTGTCCGCCAGAAACATATGGGTGACATCGGTGATTGCATCCATGGCTATCCCGCGCTCCCGGACCAGGGATTCGGGAATCGGCTTACCGGTCAAGGTCATCAGATTCTGAAGAAAGGTATCGGTGTTACGGATGCCGATGGGTGTCGGCCCAAGAATGGCCGGCACTCCGAATTCCTTTTCAAGATACAGGGCAGCCTTGCCTCCCTCATACCTGTTCAGGGCTATCGTACCGATGGCATTCGCCGTTCCGGACAGATCCTCGACGGTTGTGTCGCCATGCGAGACAAAGTTTCCGTAGGGCATCAGCGGCGAGTCGAAGTTTTCGATCTCAAAGAGGACGGTGGCATCGATCCGCATTTCGGCCAGCAAATGCTTGAGGGCAGTCACGTCCCCGGGATTGACCCAGCCGGTAATAAGATTCAGTTTCCCGTCAGGCTCGGTCTTCTTTGCAAAATAGGTGACAAAATCCCGGACCGCGACATCGTAGCCGCTCACCATGCTGCCGACAAAACTCGGGGTATGGATCGGAATGAGGTGGACCTCCCTGCCGGGGTATTTCTCCTTCAGCAGACCGGCATTGAGCTTGTTGACCACACCGTCGATATCGTCGCCGATGATCTCCGTCGAGCAGGTCGAGATGATCGGGATGACCTTTACATCCGGATACCGCATCAACAATACATCGACCGCCTCTTCGACACGTTTGACGGCGCCGAATACCGCCCCCTCCTCATGGACGGAAGATGAGGCAATCTCAAAACTTTCCTTGAAATGCTGCGATATCAGCAGCCGAACGAACATGACGCAGCCCTGCCCGCCATGCACGATCCCGATGCAGTCCTTAACGCCTATACTGACAAACTGGGCGCCGCAGGGCTGACAGGTGAATATCGGGTTGATACATCCGCCACGCGTCTTTTCTTTCACGTCACAAAGCATGACACCACTCCTTCTCAATAATGCTGGTCGGTCAGCTCAAGATTGAGCGATCCGGTAATAGTCAGGTAATCCATTCGTTCGTGGAGACCCTGCATAATCTGTTTGATTTCCTCTTTGCTCATCGCGGCAAGCCAGGGGTACCGGCTTTTATAGGCCTCGGCCAGGCATACGGCGTCCACCCAGAAACACCGGTCTGTCGGTGTTTCAAGCTCCACGGCCTCCCCGCATAATATCTGCGTGGCCTTCGTCAGCACCCCCGCGTTTTGATCCTTTCTGTCCCAGGCCCGTGAATGGAACTGCCAGAGACAATTTTTCATGATGTAATCCACAAGCTGTTCGATTTTCTCTTTCATATCCATGGTCTTTTCCTTTACACCGCATGGGCAAGATCTGTTTCAAAGCGTGGATATGTCTTGCCGCTCAACTCCGCCAGACAATCGTATTTCCCCGAGTATTGGTGCAGAACGGTCGAAGCGGTAATATCCTCACTCAAATCCCTGTCGGAGAGCATTCTCTGCGTTTCAAAACCTTTGTCCGTTGGAATCTCATCTTTGCTGATGTCCAGCAGGGCAAGCTGATGAATCGGCGAATAGATGCCATTGTAGATATCCCGGGCGAAGCGGACCCAACCTTCCCATCCCTTCCAGGGGCCATTGTGATAGGCGTGGGCGTTGAGGTATGGAACCCGGACCTTTTTGGCCACTTCGCCCGGCCGTTTGCCTGTGAAGATGATATCGGGCTTCAGCATATCCATGGCTTCAAGTCCCTCAAGTTCGTTGGGGTCGTCTATGGCAAGCGCCCCTTCCTGGCACCGGGAGATGCCCTTTTCCATGTCGCCCTGATGCCCGAACTTTGTATAGACCGAGACGACATCGACTCCGAACTCCTCGTGGACCACATTCGCCCAATGCCAGAGTTTGGACCCGCCTGGCCACAGACACACCTTTTTTCCCCGCAGCCGTTCCTTGTACCAGTCGAGTTCCGGTTTCCACCGTGCGGTTTCCTCATCGATTATGGCCTGGGCCCGGTCCTCGATGCCGAAGAACATCCCTATCTTCCGGAGCCCCTCCGCCAGTGTGGTGAACCCGAAGGCATCGATATCCAGCCGTGGAATGCCGTAGCGTTTTTTCAGCTCGTTGCAGATGTACTCTGCGGATCGCGCGCATTCCAGGACATTGAGGTGAGCCCGGTGCATACCGCGAAGCTCATCGTAGGAACCGTTGCCGGTAAAGGTGGAAAGGACCTGGATGCCCATCCGCTTAAAATAATCCATCATAACATGCTGATCGCCCTGGATGTTATACTCGCCGACGTAATTGATGACATACGGGCTGGTGATCTTCGGCTCAACTGTTCCGACCTTCTGGTTGAGCCAGGCGATGTTGATTTTATGATGTCCTCCGGACTGGCTCGGCCCTGCGAAGCCGGGGGAGTTGCAGACGAAGATATCGACCTCGGGCATCTCCTCCATCACCTCGGCCGCGATGGCGTTGATATCATCGCCGATCAGGGCTGAGGCGCAGGTCTGGTAAATGGACATCCTCTTGATTGCGGGAAAGGCCTTGAAGGCCTCGATAATCGTCTGCTTTAAGAGTTTTTCAGCGCCGAATATAATATGCTTCTCCTTCATATCCGTCGCGAAGGTGTTCTTAATCTGGAAGTTGTCGTTATCGCTTATATACCGTTTTGTCTGCCAGGTATCGTAGGTGCACCCGATGGGACCGTGGCTCAGATGGATGACATCCTTCATGGGCGTTCCGATAACATGCTTTGCCCCGCAATAGGCGCAGCCGCGTTCGGAAATAGAGCCTGGAATAGTGCTGAGGTATCCCTGCGGCAGGGCCGAGGTCAAATCCTCCCCCGGCCCTTTTATGACAGCGTGTTTTTTACGCTCGGGAATGCATTTGCTGCATTCAAATTCGTGATAGGGCATGGTTCATTCCTCCTTGGCTGGTATTACAAAATGGCCTTTTCGCCGGTCTCGTCGGTACGGACCCGGACAGCATCGTCAACCGGACAGACAAAAATCTTGCCGTCGCCTATCTGGGCCGTCTGATTCACCTTGATGATGGCCTGCACCACCGCGCCGACATCGGCATCGCGGACAACCAGGGAAAACAATCGCTTCGGAATGTATTTCATTCCCCGGGACTTCCCCTCTCCCTGCAGTTCCGCGGGAAGTTCGCAGTTGATCTCGTTGGCAATACCACGCTGCTTGCCCCGTCCGATGGCCGGCATGGCCGTGAGGCTCAAAAATCCCAGATTTTCGAGGGCATCCTTTGTCTTTCCCATCTTTCTTGGACGGATAATTGCTATTATTTCCTTCATACTCTCATCCTTTTATATGAAAGTCTCGATTTGATGCTGGCCGTGCCATACTGAAATGACGAGATTTCATATTTCGTTGAGACTGGTCATTCCGGTCCAGCCATGCTGGTTAAAGTCCTGTCTCGCCGGTGCGGACGGTAAAAACCTGATCCACCGGGGTGACGAAAATTTTGCCGTCTCCGAAGTTGCCGGTATAGGCCTTATATTTGATAAGCTTGATGACCTCCTCGACGTGTTTATCCTCGACCACCATCAGGAGCATCACCTTGGGCAGCTCATCATAATGGATCGTGCCAACCGTGATACCTTTCTGCTTGCCGCGGCCGAAGGCGCTGAGTTTCGTCATCGAGAAAAATCCCATTTCCGCCAACCCGTCTGCGACACTGTCCGCAGCATCGGGACGTACTATTGCTTTGATCATTTTCATAGGGGGTTGTCCTTTCAGTCTGGTGTTAATCGGCAATACCGTATTTGACGACCATCGCCTCAAGCTCATCCATGGTAAGGGGTTTGGGGATAACAAAATTTTCATTCTCAATAATTTTCTGAGCCAGGGAGCTGTACTCTGCTGCCTGTTTTTCAGCAGGATCAAATTCAGTAACGGTTTTCTTGTTGAATTCAGCCTTTTGCACAATATTGTCACGCGGGACAAAATGGATCATATGGGTTCCGATGGCCGAGGTGAATTCATCCAGGAACTCTTTTTCTCTGTCAACCTTGCGGCTGTTGCAGATGATCCCGCCCAGACGGACACCGCTTTGCTTGGCAAACTTGACGAGCCCTTTGCAGATATTGTTTGCAGCATAAATCGCCATCATTTCTCCTGAAGCGACGATATAGACCTCCTGGGCCTTTCCTTCACGGATCGGCATGGCGAACCCCCCGCAGACAACGTCGCCGAGAACATCGAAGAAAACAAAATCAAGATCCGAGGTGTACGCTCCATTGGCCTCCATCAGATCAATGGCAGTGATGACTCCGCGGCCGGCACAGCCCACTCCGGGTTCAGGGCCGCCCGATTCAACACAGCGGATCCCCATGAAACCCGTTTTGATCACCTTGTCATTGGTGACCTTTTCCGCACCCTGTTCCCGCAGTACATCCATCAAGGTTTCCTGAGGCTTTCCCCCGAGAATAAGGCGCGTGGAATCCGCTTTCGGGTCGCATCCGTGGATAAATATCTTTTTCCCGTGGAAATGCGCCATGGCAGCTGCCGTGTTCTGTGCCGTGGTTGACTTACCGATGCCGCCCTTACCATAAATTGCAATCTTGCGTGTCATACTCAGACTCCTTTGAAATGAATAAGGGATGCCGGAATGGATTTCCCTCTTTGGATTGCCTTATAGCGAGAAGCATGCCAGCTGAATTATGAGACGGAACTGGAGGAGGGAGCCTTGGGCCTATTCAGATATTAACCGTGTTAAATTAGCATGTTGCGGAAAAATTAAAGAGCCTGATGATAGAACAAATGAAGGTCAAGCCAAATCGATGACCCTGTATTTCTTACCCAATGGTATCTTTTAGCGAATGCATGTTCGCAAACGTACTCTTGCTCGCCAACCAGCCGGAAATCGTTTTTTCTCTATCGGGGAAATGAGGGAAATGGAGAAAAAGCAACAGGCGTTTTTTGAATATTCCCGCAAGAACAGGCAGGAAGAAGCGCATGAAAGCCTTGAACTGCAATGCTCTGCGTACTGCATTTGAAATCCAGCCTGGGTCAGGCGAAAGGCTGCGAAGGTGGGCGGGAGATCCGCATTGCGGGAAGAATATGTTGCAGGAGGGCAATATCGATGTTCGTTATGGTACTATCTCTGATCGCTGGTGTCCTCAAAGGAAACTGCAATCCGATTCCTCGAACCGGATCATCACTTCCGCTTTGACCGTGCAGGCGGCATCTCCCGGCGAAATTCCTTATAGGTAATCTTGTATTTTTTCATGCGCAATCCCATGGTCCGGCGGGTAAGCCCCAGTTCATCGGCAGACTCGGTGGCATTGCCCTGATGCAGCCGCAAGGCTTCAACCAGCATTTCATATTCCATGGATGCCAGCTTGGCATCAAGGCCGCCCTGGATTTCCGTTCCGGAGAAAACCGGAGACTGCAGGGATAAAGGAAGATTATACCCGTGAATTGCATCGTCCTCCGTGAGAATGACCGCACGCTGTATCACATTTTCCAGCTCGCGGACATTGCCCGGCCAATGATAATGCATGAGCATATTGAGTGCAGACGTCGTAATTCTGCTTATTTTCTTCTCGTTTTCCTTTGAAAAACGCAAAACAAAATGTTCTGCCAAGGTGATGATATCGCTTCCTCGATCACGTAAAGGAGGAATCAGCAGAGGAAAGACATTGAGACGAAAAAAAAGATCCTGCCTGAAGGTTCCGTTGTCTACCATTTCGGTGAGATTTTTATTGGTGGCGGCAACAATGCGGATGTTGACTGTCACAACTTTATTGCCTCCTACGCGTTCGAAGGCCCTTTCCTGCAATACGCGCAGGAGCTTCGCCTGAACCCCGAGCGAGAGTTCGCCGACCTCATCGAGAAAAATCGTCCCTCCGTCTGCCTCCTCAAAACGCCCCTTTCGCAACTGGGTCGCACCGGTAAAGGATCCTTTTTCGTGGCCGAAAAGCTCACTTTCCAGGATACTCTCCGGCAGGGCCGCGCAGCTGAATTTCACCATCGGCCCATGGGGATTAGGGCCTTCAAAGTGAATCGCATTGGCAATCATTTCCTTGCCGACACCGCTTTCCCCAAGCAGAAGCACCGTCGTCTTCGTTTTGGCGACCTTGTGCAGGAGAGCGAAGACTTCCATCATCGCCTTTGATGAGCCGATGATATTTGCCGGCATGAACCGCGCCCGCAATTCCTCGACCAATGCCCGATGGCGTTGCTCCCAAAGAACCTTATCCACATTTTCGACAAGGTACAGTTCAACCGCCTGGGCCAGTGTGTAGGAGACAACCATCAGTGTATCAACGTGTTTCTCCAGCAGTTCTTTGTTGTCGTAGCGGCGAATCGCACTGATGCTGCCGAGCACTTTTTTCCCGCGCAATATCGGCACGCAGAGAAAGGCATGATCACGGTCCTCCGGCCGAGAAAGACATCCCGTCCTGTTAAGAAAAGCCGGTTCTTCCCCAATACACGGCACAATTATGGGTTTTGCCGATTCAACTACCTGCCCGGTAATGCCTTCTCCGGAGAAATATATTCCCCTGGCCTGCTCCTCTTCGGTCAAGCCCATGCATTTGTGAATAAATATCCGGCCGGTCTCCCGGTGATGGAGGTTAATCATGGCTCGCTCGACCGCCATGTCGCTGTGCATATAATCAAGGAAAGTCTGAAGCGCGAGAGACAGATCGTTGTATTCCGATAAAGATCTCCCCATTTCGAAGAGCAAGGGTACGATTTTTCCTCTGCAGACTCCTGCATGGCATTCTTTCACAAGCGGATTATTCTGCTTATAAACACCAAAATGGCATTCCTTACTGGCAGCATTTTTTTGATTATTGTTCTTCATGACACTTCAGAAATAAATTAAAGGCTCATTTTCTTTGGTACAATTAATAGTAATTTCAGTATGATAATTTAAATTTAACAGGCAGAACGACCCAGACTGCAACGGCCTCACCCTGATAACGGCCAGGAGTAAATTTCCATTTGTAGATTGCTTCGAGTGCGCTTTGTTCAAATATTTCCTTAGGTTCTGCCTCAATTACAGAGGCCTTGTCTACATTTCCATCTGCCTTCACTAGAAATCGTAAAACAACTCTCCCACCAACACCTAACCGGCGTGCCGCAAATGGAAATTCAGGTTCAACTGTGTGGGTAGGAATTGGTGGTTGATCAGCTTGTTTTAGAGAAAATTCCGCTGATGCCAAAAAAGTTTTAGCAGATGAAGTCCCACCACCTGCAATTCCAGAATTGCCCTGATCCTTGGGAATAGTTTTAATTTCATCTTTTGGAACGCCTTCTTTCCCGCGCTCAATGGCGTTTCCATCACCTTGAGGGAGAAATTGATCGACGGGAGGAGTTGAGGGTGCTGAAACAGTTTTTAAATTCCCTCCGGTTCTCTTCCTTAAAGTAATGTCATCCGCTATCCTTTTTTTGTTTCCGGTGAAGTCATGCCGTTTCAAGAGGTTTACTTTTTGGAGAGTGGAAATTGGCGGATTCTGAATGTCTTTCTCCCCCTTGTTTTTATTGAATTGAGTTTGCACTTCAACAATATCTTCTCCTGGGTAAACCAGGCTAAGGGTGATAGAAGATTGTGTCTTCCCGGCTTGAAAGGTTGAAAAATAGGGAATCAATAAAATATAAAGGACGACGATGGCGTGGACCCCAACTGATATCCTTGCACCTATCAATATCCCCCGCCCCCGCAAAATACGGGGACGAAGAGAGGCGATACCATCTTCATGGCAGATTGTCCAAGAGGGCGCATCGTCAAGAATCAAAGAGTCTGTACTTTCCTGTATCATTCCATGATGCCATGTTTGCAACATTTATCTCTTTATACCAGCGTCACCTCAATTATCTATACCCCTGCGGATATTGTAAGCTGGTATATGATCAAGGTATGGAGGAGATGAGGCCCATCCTGGATTACGTCGGGTTCTCCTTTTTCCAAAATTAAATCAGTACCTTTTACCCCACTATTTGCTTGCGGGAGTTTGCGGGGCATGGGGACCTCCTGCAAGAATTTCCTCAACTTGCGTCTTCGATAAGGAAGCTTCGAAAATGTCGTTGTAGAAACCTCTCGTTTCGGCTACCACGTCAACATTACGGAACAGTCCGGGGTGAAACTGTTTCGCCGCCCACAAGACAGTAAGTGGTTGTTCTGACGTGCGGTTTCCCCAAGTATGGGCTCCACAAGGAACTACCAAAATTCTTCCAGTTCGCACGGCTTTGAGGCCATCAAAGCGCGGTTCACGCTTCAACTCGGCAACCTCTTCTTGGCTGGAAACAATCAGAATATCAGGGTCCCAGGCCAGTAATTGCTCCATTGTAAAACTGCGTGATTCAATATTCCGGTTATCATCGGTAACACTTTCGCCGCCTGCAGTACGAATCCACCATTCGGCGACCAAGTGCGGCTGGGTTAGCGTAGTCGGATTAAAATAGAGTACTCGCGGGCGTGTCGGAGAGCCGTTCTGATCTAGTATTTTGGCAATCCGTTCCAAGGTTGAATCAAAACGTTTGGCATAGCGCTCAGCGGCCTGAGGCTTATCAAAAAGTTGGCCCAGCAGTCGTACAGCTTCCTTAACATCCTCCGGTTGACGCCAAGCAAGATATACTGCTGAAAGACCGGCTCGGCGCATACTGTCGGCACTCGCCTGATCCATGGTCAGAACGACGTCGGGTGCTGCTCTCAATAATGCTTCGAGGTTCGGCGTGTGATCATGGTTGTCCATTGACGGCAACGCCGAAATATTCGGCGCGAACACCATTTGGTAAGCATAGCGAGGTCTTTTCGCCCAGTCCGGCAGGCCATTGATGATGCAATTCCCTTTGCCGATTGCAAATACCAGGCTGTTCAGCACCGGTACCGGGCCGACAGTGGCAACCTGCTCGACCCGTTCGGGCAGCGTCACCGTGTTGCCTGCCATGTCGGTTATTACACGTGCCGACGCGGCGTCCAACGGTTGTACAGAGAGGATGAAAAGAAGGACGAGAATTCTACTTAGCATACTGAATTCCTTTATTTTTTAAAGTCGAGGCATGTAAGCTGCCGGAACACCTTGGTGACTGATTACATCTACTGGAGTGCCGTAGAGCATAGCCAGCATTTCCGGCTGGAGTATGTCCACAGCCAAACCCGAAGCAGCAATTCTACCACCCATGAGAGCAGCGACACGCGCTCCAAGCAGTAAGGCGTGTTCCGGTTGATGGGTGGTAACCAGCACCGTCATGCCATCAGCAGCGAGATCACGGATGGTGCGCAGCACGCGTGCCTGATTACCAAGATCAAGGCCAGCGGTCGGCTCATCCATAAGGAACAGGCGCGGTGCCTGCGCCAGGGCGCGTGCAATAAGTGTAAGCTGTCGCTCTCCTCCGCTAACCTGGTTAAACGGACGCCCAGCAAGATGGGCAATTCCAACCCGTTCTAAGGCTGTCAAGGCGAGATGTTCATCATGCTTCCCCGGATGCGACAGCGGTGGCAAATGAGGCGTACGCCCCATAAGCACGGTGTCGAGCAGCGTCAGCGCGCTATCACTCGCAGATTGTGGGACGTAGGCAAGTTTACGCGCCAGCGCGCGAGGTGCTCTTTGGGTTTGGCCGGCAATGCGTACGCTACCGCATTCAAGGTGCAAGGCACCGATCAAACAGCGCAGCAAGGTGGTTTTGCCGGTGCCATTGGGTCCAAGCAGACAGAGAATCTCGCCCGCACCCAACGCTAGGTCTATACCGTCAAGCACCGGGGGCTGTCCGGGGACTCGGCGATAGACCAGACCTTCCACTCTTAAAACCATTGCCGTTTCCCTTTCGCCAGTACAGCGACGAAGACCGGGGCCCCGAGTATGGCTGTTGCAATACCTAACGGCAGTTCTGACGAGAAGGCGCTGCGGCAAAAATCGTCTACCAGGAGTAAATAGCCAGCGCCGAGCAAGACCGAGGCCGGAAGCAAAACCGCATAGGCTGGGCCAACAATGAGGCGGGCGAGATGCGGTACGAGCAGCCCAACCCAGCCGACGATACCAGATATGCTTGTCACTGCCGCCGTCATGAGTGTCGCGGCAACGATCAATACTAGACGCAAATTACCAACCGGCACACCAAGTGTGCGAGCCTCGTCGTCCCCGGCCTCCAGCACTTGCGTCGGCCAGCGCAATAGAAAAAGCACTGCCATGCCAGTTAAGGTGAATGGTGCAGCCCAAGCCAAGTCGTGACTACTAACCCGACCAAGCCCGCCTAGCAGCCAGAAAACGATTGTCGGCATCGTATCAACCGGATCTGCGACATATTTCAATGCCGAAGTAAGGGCTTGGAAGAGGGCTGAAACAACCATCCCTGAGAGCACAAGAACCAGAACCGAACCGCGCCCCAGGCGGCCAGCGATAAACATTGCAGAACCGACGGCGACGATGCCCCCGACAAAAGCCGAACCTTGTACCGCCATAGCGCTGCCATGAAGTAACATTGCCAGTGCAGCGCCAAAACCGGCACCAGCTGAGACACCGAGAATGGCCGGAGCAGCAAGAGCGTTACGGAATAACGTTTGATAGCAGACTCCTGCACCGGCCAGGCAGGCACCAACCAGCATGGCCGAGAGCACTCGTGGTAAGCGAACAGCCAGTACTACGTTATGTACAGCTTGAGACTGGCCAGACGGAATGCCGGTGATTGCCGACCGGAAAACGTCTAGCACTGCCGCTGATGGCAGCTGATAGTGGCCAAGCCTCATTGACGCAACGCCGGCCGCGATGACGGCAATTGACAACAACACCAGGAAGCCGGGGCCACGACACCGTGAAATGGGAACACTTTTCTTTACGCGCATATCCGCCTCGCTCAACCGGCTTAGTACTTCACGCTCACCGTCATCGCCACCGTCATTGGCGCACCGGCATAATAGGCTGTAGCGCCATTCAGATTGGTATCGTTTGGCACAATTTCAGCGATGTAATGACTGTTGAACAGGTTCAATACGCTCAGTTTAAGCAAAATATCGTGACTGAATGTGTAACTGGCATTGAAGTCAAAAGCGGTATAACCGGCAACCGGCTGGGTTTCAGCCGAATCCCCGTAGCGCTTTCCGATATATCGTAGGACAGGCGACAAAGTGAGATTATACCAACGATAGGAAACGCCACCTTTCAACATGAAATTCGGGGCGTTAGGGATCTGTTTCCCCTGAGTGGCCAACACAGCCCCCCCGCTCAAGGTCGGGGTATTCTGGTCGTAGGTTTCGGAAGCTAAGGTTCCCGAACCGAATATTGACCAGGAATTATCTATAATGTATTCCGCTTCGAGTTCAGTGCCATATTCAGTAGTCTCGGCAGTTCCTTCGTAGTATGACAGCCCACCGAGTGAAGGGTCGACGACCTGGACTTGGCGGTTTTGGTTTTTCGCTGCAAATATTGTCGGGACCAGAGTCAGACCATTGCTCTTATAACGGGCGCTTATATCGATTTGATCAGATAATTCAGGCTTTACGAGGTTAACAAGAGACTGCAGGGTGATGTTTTTGGCAACAAATGCGGATTCATTGCTGATGTAATTGCTTGCTTGCGGTCCCCAGTCCGGACGACCGAACTTGCGACTGTAAGATGCACTGACACTCCATTCGGAATTAAGGTTCTCGCGAATGCCGATGTTAGGCAGGAAGCTCCTGTAATCTTTCGCGACTACGGAAGCATTGGTGTCAGGCGCAGGATTGTAAGCCCAAATTTGATCGTAGGATACATCCGGCAAGTTAGCGGTCTTGAAGTACTGCATTTTTGGCGCACCGAGGTCCATGTATCTGACGCCCCCGCTCAAGACCGTCTGGCCGAGGGTTTCTGTGGCCTGAACATAGGGGCTATTGACGATAAAATTATCAATCTTGGCAAGTGTCCCCCATTTGGCGAATGCGAGCCCCCCATTAGACGTTACCGTATACAGAGTCTGATCCGTCGGGGGAGGAGGGGGTTCCATGGATTCCAGCCAGTACCCTGCGACGATGTTTGTACTGGTTCCAAAGCGGCCTTGGTATTCCAACACGCCGCCTGCATTATTGTTCTGCTGGTTCCAAATCTGGACATTCGATCCGTTGGCGGAATATTGTACTCCGTTGTCATTCCAGTAGTACGGTTTCAAAATAAGATGTTGGCCTTGGGCCATAGTGACATCGATATTTGCCAAGGCCGCATAATTTTCGTATTCAACTTTATTAAAATTGTAATAATTAACGTCTGTCGCGGCCTTACCGGTTAACGATGTGTTGTAGTCATAATTGTAATTTGTACTCAACGCCTGTGTCTGTGCATACGTTAATGAGCGATAAGAATTACCAGAGTATTTATCGTAGACTACATCGAAATCAACCTTGACCTGGTCGCCAAGTTTTTGTGTCACCCCCAGCATTGCATTATTTCGCAGCTCATCTCCTGCGCCCTTCCACTTATCGGCAGTCGTTGTTGAACCGGAGATGAAAGCTGCTGTTCCACTGCTATTCAAGACGCCGGTATCGACACGGCCAAACGTTCTGCTGAAATGGAAGGATCCAAGCGATTGTTTTGCCAAGACGCTGAACGTATCTTGTGGACCAAGTATTTGCTGATCAACCGCCCCCGAGGCATTCGATACTCCGAGTCCTTGGTTGGCCGATAATCCCCCGCGATACACATCAATCTGATCAATATTTTCAAGGTCGAAGAGATAGGCACCGCCTACAATTCCTGTCAAAGGCAAGCCTTGGACATCGTTTGTTAAATGAAAATTACTTTTTCCCCGAATATTGATGTTGCCGGTTGGGCTGAGTCCATAAGGATCCGGGCTTTCTACAATAACCGACGGCATCAGGATCAGCGGGTCATAGGGCCTGGCCTGGCCTGGACCTCCGAGTAAGTTTATGCCTGCTTTGGTGACACTGCTCTTCGGTGTCGGCTGAGGATCGGATACCATTACTTCCGACTTGGCCGCTGCCCCTGAAACAACTACTTCAGGTAAGGTGGTGTCGTCAGCAGCAGAAACTTTTGGTGTAATCGCTAAGCTGAAGGCAATCGCAACCAGGAAGGGTTTGTGTAAATTTTGCATCAAAGTCTCCTGATGTTATTTAAGAAAGATTGGCGTAAGGCCAAGTTCATCGAGATAGCGAGTTATTTGCTGCATTTTGTTATGGACAGCGACGCGCTCGTTTACCGTAATGACATGGCCCTCTCCAGTGCCCTTCCCCTGTGGGACTCTCATTGAAACGGACGCTCCGAGCACTTGGTTTCCACCTCCGGCAAGCCACCATAAAGGGAGGTCGTCAGGGCTATTACCTGCCGCCAGGCCTAAATCAATGGTTGGCAAGAGTAAACGGGCAACAGCAATGAGACGTGCAACCGGCCAGGGTGAGCAGCGTACTCCGCCAGCTGTAGCATTTGGAAAGGGTATAAAACGTGAGAAACGGAGATGACGCAGCATGGAAAAGCGACGCAGGAATATGAGGTGGGCAATCCGATCTTCATCCGATTCCCCAAGACCAACCAATATCATCGAACGAATCGGCATTCCTTCCTCTTCACAAATCTCCATCAGGCGGATCCGTCCGCTCAAACTGTCGCCTGGTTTATAACGCTCAAACAGATTAGAGTTGAAGACCTCAAGGGAACTTGTAACTGCCACGACGCCGAGTTTCTGCAAGGCACGTACACCTTTCCGCGTCAGTGAAGGACCGACATTTACCTCAATTTCCATATCTACCGCATCCTTAATAGCCGAAACCAAATCAATCATCTGGCTGTCATAACCGCTAAAAGCCGCTCCCTCTGTAGCCAGCCGAGAACCACCGGAGAGGTGCAGATGGCGGATTCCAAGACTGGCAATAGCCTGCGCAGCAGCGACAATGTCTTCAATCTCAGCCGCTGAGCGAGTGAAAAAAGTACAGTAGGTACACGATGGTTCGATTTCACAGGGTGTTATAGCGGAAATACCAGCCGACCACCATGGACTACTGCCAAGGTTGAGGTCACGAATGGTGGTTGCAATTTTGAAAAGATTTGCAGCAAAAGAAGGATCGGCAGAGAGGCTATAAAGATCAAGCAGATTCTTTTCGGTGTAACCCTCCGGCAATCCCTTCTCATCAAAACATGATTGCAGAAACAATGTTGCAGATTCGATACTTTTCATTAAAGACTCCGCGGATATTTATTGAACGATATTTTCTGACTCCTCTTAGCTCAAACTGTTTAACCTGGTACTCTTTCCTGGAACGCATAGCCCACGCGCCTCATCGGCAGCAAATAAAAGCATCAAGTTTGTCCTGGGGTGGCACTATCGTCAATTACCTTCCCGGATGTTAATTATTTCGGGCTTGAGTATCAGAACAATTCAATATGTTTTTATATATATAACGATGAGCATAATATTAAATGTCCACTATACAAGCACGTTACGTTATGTCAATAATAACATATCAGTCAGTTTGCCAATCCCTATAACGAAAAAAGGAGCACTATATCTCATTCTTTTCGTATATTTATTCTTTGTTTTCGCTATACATAAAGGGAATAACGCAATACGGCAAAGATTATTACAAACGCCAAAATAACTTTTCCAAATTAATGGTCTGTCATAAAGATAAAATATCTTAAACCTTGTTTATCCCAATGGTCCGTCAATTCACTCCAGCTTTTGCCCATTCTCTTTACTGGCATCTGTTCATGCTATTTATCTAAGCAAAAAGGAGGCCAAGTAGGTATGATATGTCAATATGGGTGGAAAAACAGTCTATTAGAATTTGCTTGCCTACTTAATCTACCGAGAAAGGATTTCTACGGACATTTTTGTAGAGTATGTTTGTCGCATTTGTAGCAATAACGACAAATTGGTACGCAGATCATCTCCTCTTTCTAAGCTCAAAAAAGATGCAAAGGAGAATATCATGATGCTAAACTTCATTGTTTCTACCAATAAAGTTATAACGTATCATTCTCAGGACAGAATTATTTCCTGATTTTTTGCATATGTCCCCCAATTCAATAGCAAAGGTATATTTTGCCTAAAATTAATAAAAAATCCATTCGGAAAAGCGCATTAGCTTCTGGGCCGACCAACGCATGCCAAATGCAGATCAAGGGACGGATTTGGGTGGAGCGAAATGGTATAACCTATCTTTCCTGGGCAAGGATTGAATTACTCGGATTCATAGAAGAAAAGGGATCTGTGTCAGCGGCTGCTCGGGAAATGAAGATGAGCTATCGGCATGCCTGGGGGCTGATTCATGAAATGAATCAGCTTGCACCCGCTCCCTTGGTGGAAACAGCGGTCGGAGGCAAAGGAGGCGGGGGGGCCAGACTGACTACAACCGGTAAACAGGCGGTTGTCGATTTCTGGCAAATGGTCAAAAACTTCCAACAATGGCTTGAACTACAGAAAATATCAGAAAATAAAGGTGATTCTCCTAACCAGCATGGCCAGACCGGAATGACCAGCCTCAACAAAACATGAAAGCTCGTCATTTCAGTATGGCCTGGCCAGCATCATAACGAGACTTTCACATAAACGGCTGATCATTATCTCTGCGGCAATGATTTCCTCTCACCATCGGTTTTGATCGATGCCCCTTTGCAGCTCGCTTGGGGATTTGTTTTGCTGAACCATGACGTTATAATTGCCAAATCAAATATCAGATTTCTTTGCATATTCCTCAACTAAATACGCCTACTGATAAGCCCTTATTTTGCCCCGGTATAATCCAGTAATTCCTTTCGCAGCTCCGGGCTGACGGGTTCCTTTCCCAGCCAGATACCCAGGAGTGCGTCGTTGAAATCCTTGCCTGGAACCACCCCCTTCACCTGGTTGCGGATTTTGACCTCCGTGCCCTTGGCGGGAGTATAATCAAGAGAGATCTGATCCCCTTTCTTCACGCTGTCAAACATCGCATTAAATTCAGCGATTCTGGTCTGCAGCAGGGCCAACTGCTGCGGGCTTGTGTTGGCGCGAAAGCCTTCATCCCAGGCCTCCGTCAACTTGTCCTTGCCGAGCTCCTCGTAGAGGAAGTGCATGACAATCCTCTTCCGGCCCTCGTCACCGATCACACTGGCGATGTTGGAGGCCGGATGCTCCATATAGAGCTCGGCGATATAGATCTGAAAAAAGAATTTCGAGCGAATGCCGGCCCCGTTCAAATGCAGGACCACGCCATCTCCCGCAGCCACCGTCGCCGGTATCTTTACATCGGCAATTTCCCGTGCGCTGGCAGACACTGCCAGGGAAACGAGAAGGAAAACAAGACACACTATCCGCATTACCCTTCCTCCCGAGTGATATGATTGTACGCCTGAGCCGCGCTCCCTCACTGTCTCCTACACATTTTTTTCCAACTCCTCAATTGCAGACTCACGTCAACCTGCATTTTTTTGCTGCGGAAGGCGGGAAAGGAAAACAGAATATCAGCGGGACTGCCGGCTCAGGGCCCGATAAAACAGCCAGCCGTAATCGAGACCGGCCGCAATACTGCAGCAGGAGGCGAAGAGAAGGGCATAGAGGGTCTTCTCAGGAAAAAGGAGAACGACGATGAAAAGGATAAACTGGCCGCCGGTCGTCAGCTTGCCGGAGATCCTGGCATCCATGTCCTTGAAAGCCTGCCATCTTTTGCAAAAGATGACGTAGAAGACGGTAATCCCCACAATCATGTCCCGGATCATCACCGGCAGGATCCACAAGAGGTGGAATTTACCGGCCAGGACAAAAACAATCAGGGTAAGAAGGATGAAGACCTTATCGGCAAGGCCATCCAGCAAACCGCCCTGCCAGCTCTGCACATGGAATCTTCTGGCAAACCAGCCGTCGAAGAAATCGCTCAGGGCCGCGCCGATGATGAGATAGACCCAGAATCGCTCGGGAGAAAAGGGTAGGCAAACTGCGAGGACCAGGCGAAGGAGGGAAAAAAGGCTCGGGATGACATAGAGATATCGCCTCATAATATTGGCTCTCACCTGCCGATACAGAAAAAAATATGCAGCAAGGGATGCAGAGAGAAAGACCGCCAACCCTCCCCCTCTCTTTTCTGCCTTGCCCTCCCGGATCCGGGAGACGGAGCAACAGACCACCGCCGGATACCATTTCCAGCCAGAGAATGTACCGCCTGACTGTTTTCCGAGTTCATCGCCCCCTCCCATGGCAGGCATTTCTGACATTTCTGATCAGGAAGCCTGCGGTTTTCAGTCCTTCTCCTTCCAATCGGGACGAAGGAAGAGCTCAGTCAGCTGCTTCCGGGCCACGGCAGCGGGCGCCTCCGTCAACGGGCAGGTGGCCTTCTGGGTCTTGGGGAAGGCGATGACGTCACGGATGGAAGAGCTGCCGGTAATAATCATCAGCAGCCGGTCCAGGCCGAAGGCAATCCCGCCGTGGGGCGGCGCGCCAAGTTCGAGGGCCCGCAGCAGGAAGCCGAATTTATCTTTCGCCTCTTCCTCTTCGATGCTCAAGGCCTGCAGCACCTTCATCTGGATGTCCTTCCGGTGGATACGGATGGAGCCGCCTCCGATCTCGATGCCGTTCAAGACCAGATCGTAGGCCCGGCTGTAGACGGAAGCCGGGTCCGTCTCCAACCGGCCCTCATCCTCTTCCTTGGGGGCGGTGAAGGGGTGATGCAGGGCCTGAAAACGCTTCTCCTTCTCATCGTATTCAACCAGCGGGAAATCGGTGACCCAGACGAAATCAAACTCATCCTTTTTCAGCAGATCAAGACGTCTGGCCAACTCGGAGCGGAGCTCTCCCAGGACCTGACGGACTACGGCGGGTTTGTCGGCGCCGAAAAACAGCAGGTCGCCCTCCCCGGCATCTAGGGCCCCGGCGATGGCCGTGCGCTCTTCGTCACTGAAAAATTTAGCGATGGGCGACTGCCATTCACCATCGGCCTTCATCTTGACCCAGGCCAGGCCCTTGGCCCCCAACTGCACGGCAAAGTCGGTCAGGTCGTCCAGGTCCTTTCGCGAAAATCCGGCGCAGTTCTTGGCATTGATCGCCCGCACGATCCCGCCCTTGTCGGCGATATCCCGGAAGACCTTGAAGCCGCAGCCTGCGGCTATCCCGGTCAGGTCAACAATCTCGAAGCCGAAACGCATATCCGGTCGGTCGGTGCCGAAGCGGGCCATGGCCTGATCAAAGGTGATCCGTTTGAAGGGAGGCGCCACATCCAGGCCGCGGGTCTCTTTGAAGAGCAGGGAGATCATGCCCTCTGTCACGGCGATGATCTGCTCCTCGTCGACAAAGGAGAGCTCCATATCGATCTGGGTGAACTCCGGCTGCCGGTCGGCGCGCAGGTCCTCGTCCCGGAAGCATTTGACGATCTGATAGTAGCGCTCCATACCGGCGATCATCAGCAGCTGTTTGAAGAGCTGGGGAGATTGCGGCAGGGCATAGAAGCGCCCGGCGTTGACCCGGCTGGGGACCAGATAGTCCCGGGCGCCTTCAGGCGTGGACCGGGTCAGCATCGGGGTCTCGATCTCGAGAAAATTATTGTCATTCAGATAGGTACGCACCGCCTGCACGGCCTTGTGCCGAGCGATGAGCTTGGCGGCCATCTCGGGTCTCCTGAGGTCCAGATACCGGTATTGCAGCCGCAGGGAGTCGGAGACCTCAATGTCCTCATCCAGCGGGAAGGGCGGGGTTTCGCTGGTATTCAGGATCCTCAGCTCGCTGACCAGGATCTCGATGTCGCCGGTGGCAAGTTTGGGATTGGCCATGTCGCCGGGACGCAGGGTCACCTCTCCCTTGACGGCCAGGACCCATTCGCTGCGAAGCTGATGGGCCTTGGCGTGGACCTCCGCACCAATCTCGGGATTGAAGACTACCTGCGTAATCCCGTAACGGTCGCGCAGATCGATGAAGATGACACCGCCATGGTCGCGCCTGCGCAGGACCCAACCCATCAGGACAACTTCTTCTCCCACATTTTCTTTGCCGAGATCATTGCACGAATGCGTCCGGCGTAAACTTCCCATTGATTCCATATGTCGTATAGATCCGATTGAATTTGCACCCAAAGGTGTCTTGTCTGTCTGTTGCGTCTTCTTCGTATCAGCAGGGATCAGGCGGCGATTGCATCCAGAAGCATCCGGGTATCCCCCAGTGACACCTCCTGCTGTTCCTGGGTGGTCATGTCCCTGAGCATCCCGGTATTTCTTTCAAGCTCCGCATCCCCCAGTATCAGGACAAAACGGGCAAACGCCTTATCCGCCTGTTTCATCTGGCTCTTCAGACTCCGGCCATCGGGGTCCATCATCACCCTGGCGCCGGCCTGGCGCAGACGGTGCATCAGTGAAAAGCAGAGGCGGGAGGCAGCCTCTCCCAGACCGGCAATGAAGAGATCCACCTCGGCGCCGGCTGCAGGCTGCTGCTGTTTCTGCAGCAGCAGTACAAGCCGCTCCATTCCCATCGCAAAGCCGATGCCCGGCGTCTTCGGCCCGCCCAACTCCTCCACCAGGCCGTCATACCGCCCGCCGGCGCAGACCGCCGACTGGGATCCCAGGTCGGCGGTGATGAATTCAAAGGTTGTCCGGCAGTAATAGTCCAGGCCGCGGACCATGAACCTGTTGAGGCTGTAGACGATCCCCAGCTGATCCAGCCCGTCCTGCACCGCCACAAAATGCGTCCGGCAATCGGGGCAGAGGTGGTCCTGGATGGACGGGGCGTCCTCGACAATGCCGCGGCAGGCGGGATTTTTACAGTCAAGGACCCGTAGAGGATTGGTGTGCATCCTCCTTCTGCAATCGTCGCAGAGGGCCTCCTGCCGCGAGGCCAGAAAGACAAGGAGTCCTTCGCGAAATCCGGGACGGCAGACCGGGCAGCCCAGCGAATTCAACTCCAGGCTCACCGTCAGCCCCAACTCTGAGAGCAGCATCGCCCCCATGGCCATCAACTCGGCATCCACCCGGGGATTGGCGGAGCCCAGGATCTCGGCATCCATCTGATGAAACTGCCTCAGCCTGCCCTGCTGGGGCCGTTCATGACGGAACATCGGCCCGATGGTGAAGAGCCGCTGCACCGGTTTCTGCACATAGAGCCCGTGCTCGATATAGGCCCGCAGGAGCGACGCCGTGGCCTCGGGACGCATGGTGATCTGTTTTTCCGGAAAGGTATACATCTCCTTTTCCACAATATCGGTCGCCGCCCCGATGGACCGAGCGAAAAGATCGGTCTTCTCCAGAATGGGCAGCCGGATCTCGGAAAAAGTAAAGCGGGCAAAGACATCCCGGGCCAGATCCTCCAGCCGCCTCCAGAGCGGCGTTTCACCGGGCAGTGTATCTTTAAAGCCGTTCAAGGCCTTCAGTTTCAAATCTTTCCCTCCGAAGAACCGAAGTTCTTGCTGGTTTGCAGTATTTGGTCCATACTCTGTAAAAGGAAGTAAGAATAAACGGAAATGTGCTTAAAAGTCAAGCCCGGCACTGCCGGAATGCGCGCAAATCGCCATATAGAGGGATGAATCTCCCCGGAAAATGCTTACAGTGCCAGGATGAGTATACTTGACAATGTCAGGTATGTATGCTATCGAACTTTGGTTCTGATGCTATTATCTATAGGAGTTTGCTAAAACGATGAAGTTGCCCTCACTGAATATCGCACAATTCACGGCCCCTTTTCCGCTTATCCAGGGTGGGATGTCCATTCGCGTTTCCACCTCGGCGCTGGCCGTACCCGTTGCCAATTGCGGTGGGATCGGCGTCATTGGGGGGTCGGGACTCCCGCCTGAAGAACTGAAACAGGACATTCTCAAAGCCAAAGGTGAAACCGACGGCGTGATCGCAGTCAATATCATGTACGCGATGAAGAATTTCTACAACCTGGTCATGAGTTCCATCGAGGCGGGCGTCGATATGATTATCACCGGGGCGGGTTTTTCCCGGGATATTTTCAAGATTGGCAGGGAGCACAAGACACCGGTGGTCATGATTGTTTCGTCGCCGGCGCTGGCCAAGCTGGCCGAGAAACTGGGCGCCGCCGCCGTTATCGTCGAGGCCAAAGAGGCCGGCGGCCATCTGGGTACCGACCGGCCGCTGCGCGAGATCTTCCCTCCCATCCGGGAGGTGGTGAAAAATATCCCGCTGATTGCCGCGGGAGGCATCACCAACGGCTACGAGATGGCCGAGATGATGGACCAGTACGGGGCCGACGGCATCCAGATCGCCTCACGTTTCGTCCTCAGCAAGGAATGCGACGTCTCCGACAATTTCAAGCAGGTCTATTTGAATGCAAAGAAGGAAGATATCGTAATGACATCCTCGCCTGTCGGCATGCCGGGGCGGGCCATCGACACCCCCTTCCTACAGGATCTGAAGGCAGGCAAGAACGTAAAAGCCAAGAAATGCGAGTTTGTCTGTCTGAAGAAATGCGACCACCACTACTGTATAAGCGAACGGCTGATTCAGGCCCGAGACGGCAATGTCGAAGAAGGTCTTGTTTTTTCCGGCGAGAACACCTATAAAATGAAAGATATCCTTTCAGTCGCCGAAATTTTTGCTCAGTTCAAAAGTCAGGCGGAATCTGTATATAAAGAGGGACGAGGTTTTTCACCAATAGCCTGACTACCAGTTCTTAACGCCTATCTCATGGTCAATACCGGAAATATCGAGCCCGTTCCTGAAATCGGCCCCTCACAGGCCCCCGTGACCATTGGCCCTGCCGATCATCCGATACGCCCGGAGGCACTGGACAGCGACGCCCTCTTCGTGCTGCACAAACTCAACGCCGCCGGCTTTTCCAGCTACCTGGTGGGCGGCGGTGTCCGCGACCTCTATCTCGGCAAGACGCCCAAGGATTTCGATATCAGCACCGATGCCAGGCCGGGTCAGATCAGAAAGCTCTTCCCCAACAGCGCCACCATCGGCAAACGCTTCAGGCTGGTCCAGGTCTTCTTCCAGCACGGCAAGATCATAGAGGTCTCCACCCTGCGTTCGCTGAGCGAACACGATCTGGATGGTCCGGAGGCCGTACTGGCGCCCAACAATGCCTTCGGCAGCCTGGATGAAGATGCCCAGCGCCGGGATCTGACCATCAACTCCCTGTTCTTCGAAACCGAACACTGCACCATAATCGACTATGTGAACGGGGTCCGGGATCTCGACGATTCCATCATCCGCATCGTCGGCGACGCGGATAAACGGATCAATCGAGACCCGGTGCGGATGATGCGGGCCATCAGACACTGCGCCCGCGCCAATTTCACCATCGAGGCCGCAACCTGGAAGGCTATCTGCAATAACGCCCAGAAGCTGACACTCTGCCCAACCTCCAGACTCCGGGACGAACTCCTCAAGGACCTCTATGGCGGTGCGGCGGCCGCCTGGTTTCAACTGGCTGTCGATGCGGGAATCTTTGCAAGCCTCTTCCCGTTCTACCGAAAAATCCTCCTGCAGGCCCCGAAGGAAGGGCCCTCGTACCGGGACCAGCTTGCCAGTATCATGGCGGTTATCGACAGAATCAACATCCTGCTCAGCCAGCAGAAACGACCCAAACCCAGCCACTCATTCATTCTTGCCCTGCTGCTCATTCCCTGGGCCGACGCTCGGTATGATCTCTGTCATCAGCAGCTGCAGGGCCATGCACTTTTCCATTTTTTAAAACAAATACGTGAGGATCTGGACAGCAACATCGGAGTCCAGCTGAACCTCCGGCGCTCCCTTCGTCAGGAAATGGCAACACTTTTGACCAATCTGCCCATTTTCATCCAGCATCACTTGAACGGCAGTTGGCCTAAGTGGCTTAAGAAGAAGAGTTACTTCAAAGACTCCACTCTCTTTTTCCAGTATTATATGGAGGCCATGAACGCACAGCAGGTCCCCGACAGATCCATTGACCTTTTCAAGGCGCCGCAAAAGTCAGAAAAGACTGCAGTGGGAATCGGATCTCCTGACGAAACGGTTGCTCCTCGAAAAAGCAGGCCCGCCTTCTCTCGAAAACACGGCGGCGGAATATTTGGTTTTAAGAAATAATACCATGTAGCATCGGCTCCTATTGCTTTTGTTCTCTATCTTCAAGTCATCTCCTCTCTTTGTTGAACCAAATTCCATTATTTCATGGTCTTACTTTTCTTATTAATAAATTTTACTTTTATTATAGATATTTTTAATGTAAAATTTTTTGAATTTGTTTGACATTTATTATGGATTACCTCAATTAGCACATGTTGTTTACAATTTATTCAAATCCGATCTTTGAATGCACAACTTGCATAAGACAGGTACAGGGTGTTCGATCAGAAACAAAGAGGGGATTACCAGTATTTTTTTATCGGCACACCCATGCCGATACAATCGCGCAACGCGCAAAACGTTGTTCTAAGCACAGGAGGTTGATATGGCAGACACAGTAAACAAAACTCTGATCCCGCGACTTGATCGACGCGGCTTCCTCAAGGGTTGCACCATGGCTGCAGCTGCTCTGGGTCTCTCTGAGACAATGGTCCCGAAACTCGTTGAGGCCGCAACCACAGCACAGCGCCCCCCAGTGGTTTGGCTGCACTTTCAAGAATGCACAGGATGCACAGAGAGTCTGCTCCGCGCTTCCCATCCAGACCTCGGACGTTTATTGCTCGACATTATTTCACTGGACTACCATGAGACCGTCATGGCGGCGGCAGGACATCAGGCAGAGCAGAACCTGAAAGACACCATCGAAAAGTACAACGGCAAGTTCCTCCTGGTGGTGGAAGGGGCTGTACCCACGAAAGACAACGGCATCTACTGCAAGATCGCCGGCAGGACCGCCATGGATATCCTGGCAGATGTTGCCCCCAAGGCCGCTGCCGTCATTGCCATCGGGACCTGCGCCACCTTTGGCGGCGTCCAGGCAGCAGCACCGAACCCAACCGGCGCTGTCGGCGTGCAGACCCTGGTCAAAGGCCCGGTTGTAAATATCTCCGGCTGTCCTCCAAATCCCATCTCCCTGCTTGGAACCATCCTGCACTACCTAACCTTCAAACGGCTTCCGGCCCTCGACAGCCTTGGCCGGCCGCTCTTCGCCTATGGCCGCAGGAACCACGATCATTGCGAGAGAAGACCGCATTTCGACGAAGGCCGTTTTGTCGAGCAGTTCGGTGACGAGGCCCACAGACAGGCCTACTGTCTGTATAAGGTCGGCTGCAAGGGACCGGAGACCTTCGCCAGCTGCCCGTCGGTTCGCTTCAACGATGTCGGTGTCTGGCCGGTCAGCGTCGGACATGGATGCATCGGCTGTACCGAACCGAATTTCTGGGATACCATGACCCCCTTCTACGAGAGACTGCCCAACGTCAAGATCCCGGGATCAGGCATTGTTGCAGACGCTGACAGTGTCGGCAAGAAGGTCCTGGGCATTACCGCCGCCGCCGTCGGTATCCATGCCGCGGTGGGGATCGGCAAACGCCTGATCAAGGGCAAGGACGAGAAATAGGCCGAAGGCCCTGGCACTGTCCAATCTGACAGATATGAAATAAAATTATCTGCAGCGGAGATCAGGAAAACCTGCCCGGTGCACGATATTCCAATACTTTATGGAGGTTCCACACATGGCTCAACGAATCACCATTGATCCGATCACCAGGATCGAGGGTCACTTACGGGTAGACGTAGAAGTAGACGGTGGAAAGGTCACGAAGGCATGGTCTTCCGGCCAGATGTTCCGCGGTCTGGAGATCATCCTCAAGGGCCGCGACCCGAGGGATGCATGGCATTTTGTGCAGCGTATCTGCGGTGTCTGCACAACCGTTCACGCCCTGGCCTCTGTCCGGGCGGTGGAAAACGCCCTGGGCCTGGTCATCCCGACCAACGCCCAGTACATCCGGAATATGATCCAGTCCATCCATGCCCTGCATGATCATATCGTCCATTTCTATGCCCTGTCTGCCCTTGACTGGGTTGATGTTGTCTCCGCCCTCAAGGCCGACCCGGTAGCCACCCAGAAGCTGGCGGAGACCCTTTCCGACTGGCCGGGGAACAGCGCCAAGCGTTTTGCCGCGGTAAAGGATAAACTCAAGGCCCTGGTTGACAGCGGCCAGCTCGGCCCCTTCGCCAACGCCTACTGGGGTCACTCTGCAATGAAGCTTCCGCCCGAGGCCAACCTGATGGCGGTTTCCCATTATCTGGAGGCCCTTGATTACCAGCGCAAGGCCACGCAGGCACTGGCAATCATCTCCGGCAAGAACCCGCACGTGCAGAACCTCTCGGTCGGCGGCGTCACCTGTGCTATTAATCCGGACAATGATTCGACT
Source organism: Desulfocapsaceae bacterium (assembly GCA_031292275.1). Classification (GTDB taxonomy): domain Bacteria; phylum Desulfobacterota; class Desulfobulbia; order Desulfobulbales; family Desulfocapsaceae; genus CAIUQR01. Next base: position 27,873 of record JARLHL010000048.1, read on the forward strand.
CTGAACATGGAGCGTCTCTACTTCGTCAAGCAGCTGGTTGAAGAGGTTCGCGGTTTCATTCAGCAGGTCTATCTCTCCGATGTCGTCGCCGTCGGCGCCCTGTACAAAGACTGGCTCCCCTATGGCGCAGGCGTGACCAACTATCTGGCGGCACCGGATATGTTCCTGAACAAGGAGGGCACCGCCTTCGATCTGCCCGGCGGAACCATCATGGGCGGAGATTTGAAGACCGTTAAGCCTATCTCAAGCCTCAATGACAAATATTTTCAGGAGAACGTGCAGGAATCCATCGCCCGCGCCTGGTATGACGGTGACTGGTCCAAGCATCCCTATGAGGAAGACACCGTACCGAAGTTCACCGAGTTCAAAGATGATGGCCGCTACACATGGTTGAAGGCCCCCCGTTTCCAGGGCAAACCGATGCAGGTAGGTCCTCTGGCCCAGATGATGGTCGGCTACGCGCTTGGCCATGAGCAGATCGTCAAGAATGTCGACGCGGCCCTGGCCCGCATCAGCGCCGTAGCCGGTGTCAAGGTCGGCCCCGAGATCCTGCACTCCACCATCGGTCGCCACGCCGCCCGCGCGGTACGCGCCTCCATGATGGCAGACCTGGCCCTGAAGCATTGGGGTCTTCTTGTCGAAAACATCGGCAAAGGCGATCTGGAGATCTTCAATCCGCCCACCTTCCCGAAAGGCGAGCAGCGCGGCGTCGGTGTGCATGAGGCCCCCCGCGGACTGCTTTCCCCCGGGATCGTCATCCAGGACGGCAAGATCAAGAACTATCAGTGCGTTGTTCCATCTACCTGGAATGCAGGGCCGCGGGATGCAAAGGACCAGCTCGGACCGTACGAGGCCTCCCTCATGGGCAACCCCATTGCCGATGCGGAAAAACCTCTGGAAGTGCTGCGGACCATCCATTCTTTCGACCCATGTATCGCTTGCGCCGTCCATATGTTGGATCCGGAAGGGAAGGAAACAGTTAAGGTGAAGGCCCTGTAAAAAATGGCTCCATACTCAACCGACTCTTTTTCTTTCGGTGATACCGCTAGGAGGTTACTATGACGTACGAAAAACAAAAATGCTGGAGCATCCTGCTCCGCCTCTATCATTGGAGCTTCGCCCTCTCCATCGTTTTTCTGGTGGCAACGGGCATCTATATCAACTTTCCCTGGTCAAATACCCTGCAGTTGGGAACAGGATCCTTTCCTGTGGCCTGGGTTCGCTATGTCCACTTTGTCGCCGGCTATGTCTTTACGGCGGCTGTGCTGGCAAGGATCTTTTTGTATATCTTCGGCAATGCTCAGGAGAGAATCACGGACTGCCTCCCGATATCGGGCCGCAACATCAGGAACCTGATAAAGACCCTGCTCCAGTACAGCTATATCAGCGATGAGCATGATGAACGGCTTGGGCATAATGTGCTGGCCGGCTGCACCTACATCATCACCATCATCGCCGCGGTCTTCCAGCTGGTCAGCGGCTTCTTCATGCTCTTTCCCGAGGCACACATCTGGCAGAGCTGGGGAGTGACCCTCTTCGGCAACCAGCAGGAAGCCCGCTTCATTCATCATCTGCTGATGTGGTGGTTTTTGATCTTTGCCGTGATCCATATCTACCTGGTTATCTGGAACGACGTAAATGGTCCGGAGGGACTTGTCTCCTCGATTTTCACAGGTGACAAATTCAAGCACAAAAAGGCATGATAGCAGAGGGAGTGGAGATCCTGGTCCATGGTATTGTCCAGGGTGTGGGTTTTCGCCCCTTTGTCTATAATCTTGCCACCCGCCTGAAGATCTCCGGCACTGTCAGTAACTCCAGTGCCGGAGTTTTAATCCGAGCCGCTTCCTCCAAAGAGCGGCTCGCATCCTTTCTCACGCTGCTGCGCCAGGATGCCCCGCCCCTGGCCCGGATTTTTTCCATCGAGGAGCGCCCGCTCGGCTCCGACCTGCCGGAAGGCGGCTTCCGCATCCTGGAAAGCGTTGCGGGAGAAAAGGCCAACACCGGAATTCCGCCGGATATCGCCGTCTGCGACGAATGTCTGGCCGAACTGCTGGCACCCGATGACCGCCGCGCCGGCTACCCCTTTATCAATTGCACCAACTGCGGCCCCAGGTTCACCATCGTCGAGACCATCCCCTATGACCGGCCCAAGACCTCGATGAAGGTCTTCCCGATGTGTGCCGCCTGCTCTGCAGAGTATCACGACCCCGCCAACCGGCGTTTCCATGCCCAGCCCAACGCCTGCCCCGACTGCGGGCCGCACCTGAGCTGGCACGACTCTACCGGCAGCCCGATTGCAGGCGTTGATCCGGTGGCGGCTGCAAGCATGGCCCTCAATGCCGGCGCGGTGGTGGCCGTCCGCGGCCTGGGCGGCTTTCACCTGGCGGTGAACGCCTGCTCCCAAACGGCTGTGCAGCGCCTGCGCGACCGCAAGGGCCGAAAGGCAAAGCCCCTGGCCATCATGGTGGCCGATATGGCTGCAGCGGCACTGTTCGCCGAAGTCTCGGAAGACGAAGAGAAGATCCTGCTCAGTCCCGAGCACCCCATCGTCCTGCTCCGTAAGCATGAAGATTCGGCCCTGGCCTCGAATCTTGCCCCGGGTGTCGGCGACATCGGCGTCATGCTGCCCTATACGCCCCTGCATCATCTGTTCTTCCAGGATCCCCATTGCCCTGCGGCCCTGGTCATGACCAGCGGCAATGCCAGCGGAGCGCCCATCTGCACCGGCAATGAGGACGCCATCCGCCGTCTTGGGCCCATCGCCGATTTCTTTCTCCTGCATAACAGGGAGATCATTACCCGTATCGATGATTCCGTGGTCAGGGTCAGCAGCCGGGGGCCTCGCCTGTACCGCCGGGCCAGGGGTTATGTCCCGGCCCCTATCCAGTTGTCCTGTTCATTACCCCAGATAATCGGCTGTGGCAGCGGGATGAAGAGCACCTTCAGCCTGGCCCGGGGAAGACTTTGCTATCCCAGCCAGCATATCGGCGATCTCTTTAATTTGGAATCCTTTGACTTCTATACCGAATCGGTGGAGCACCTGAAAAAGGTCTTCGAGATCGAACCGCTCATCGCCGCCTGCGACCTGCACCCAGACTATATGAGCAGCCGCTACGCGGCGGAACTTGGCCTGCCCCTCTACCCGGTCCAGCACCACCATGCCCATGCAGCAGCGGTCATGGCCGAGCACGGCCTGGCCGGCCCGGTGCTGGCCGTTATCCTCGACGGCACCGGCGCAGGCCCCGACGGCACCATCTGGGGCGGGGAATTTCTGCTGGCCGACCTGCTCGGCTTCCAGCGCCGCGGTCATTTTGAGCGCCTGCCCCTGCCCGGCGGCGACGCCGCAGCCCAGGAACCCTGGCGGATGGGGTGTTCGGCCCTTTTTCAGGCCCTCGGGCCCGAGGCCCTCACCGGCAAATACCTGCCGCCGGGCCTTGCCGCCATTGCCCCCGAAAGGCGGACGATCATCGCCGAGATGCTGGCCAGGGGCTTCAACAGCCCCCTCACCTCCAGCTGCGGCAGGCTCTTCGACGCCGCGTCCGCCCTGCTCGGCATCCGGCTGACTGCCAGCTACGAAGGACAGGCGGCCATGGAGCTTGAGGCTCTGGCGTCCCGGGCCGCCGGCAGAAGCTGGAAGGCAGGGTTGGATGCGACGCTTGCCGCAGCTCCGGCCGCCGAGCTTTCCTCTAAGGACGGAATATACACTCTGGCCACCACCCGCCTGATCAGGATGGTGGTCGATGCCCTTTTTCAGGGGCAGAACACGGCAATGACAGCACTCCGCTTTCATTTCGAACTGATCAGCAGTATAGTATCAATTATCCAGCGGCTCTCTGCCGAGACCGGCGTCCGGGAGGTGGTCCTCTCCGGCGGCTGTCTGCAGAACAGCCTCCTGCTGGAGGGTCTTTTTCATGCCTTGGCCGGGCAGGATCTCCGCCTCTTCACTGGAAAAGCCATTCCGGTTAATGACGGCGGGGTCTCTGTCGGCCAGGCAATTATTGGAGGTATGCAACATGTGTCTCGCCATCCCCATGCGGGTAACGAAAATTGAAGGAAATCCCGATGACTTCTCAACGAGTCAGATCGCCACGGTCGACGCCGACGGCATCAGCAGGGACATCCGCCTGGATGTGGTCGACCACTGGCCAGAGCTTGGAGATTATGTCATCGTCCATGCGGGCTTTGCCATTCACACGCTGGAGGCGGCCGAGGCCGAGGCCAATATCCGCCTGCTCAGGGAACTGGCAGCCGGGATGCCGGAAGAACTGCTGAAATAAGAGGAGTCCTCCGATGAAATATCTCGACGAATTCCGGGAGAAGGGCCTGGCCATGCCGCTGGTGGCCGAACTCAGGCGCTCCGTCACCCGCCCGCTCAGGGTTATGGAGATCTGCGGTTCCCATACCATGGCCATCTTCCGCAACGGCCTCAGGTCGATCCTGCCCGAGGGATTCACCCTGCTCTCCGGCCCCGGCTGCCCGGTCTGCGTGACCTCCGCATCCCATATGGACGCCTTTATCTCCATGGCCGAGCGGCCGGGAGTCAGGGTCGCCATCTTCGGCGATCTCTTCCGGGTCCCCGGCAGCAACGGCTCCCTGGCCAACGCCAGCTCCCGGGGCGCCAAGGTCGATATCGTCTATTCGTCCATGGATGCCCTCGAGCTTGCCGTCCGCAATCCTGACGACCTCATCGTTTTTCTGGGTGTCGGCTTTGAGACCACTACCCCGGGGATTGCCGCCACCATCCTCGCGGCAAAAAACAGAAATATTAAAAATTTCACAGTCTTCTCAACCCAGAAGACCATGCCGCCGCCGCTCATCGCCCTGCTCAACGATCCGGGGCTGAAAATCGACGGGCTCCTCTGTCCGGGCCATGTCTCCAGCATCATCGGCGCCGGGGCCTATCAGCCTTTGGCCGACAAATACCACCTCGCCTGCGTGGTGGCCGGCTTCGAGACCACGGATCTGCTCAACGGCCTCATCCTGCTGGCCCGCCAGGTCGGAGAAGGGGTGGCAAAGGTTGAAAACACCTACCAGCGGGTCGTCAACTGGGAGGGCAACCTCCGGGCCGCCAGGATGGTGGATGAGATCTTCGAGCCCACCGATATGGAATGGCGGGGCCTGGGCAATATCGCCGGCAGCGGGCTTGCCATCAGGCCGCAATATGCCGATTTTGACGCGGTGGCGCGGCTTGACATTGTCCTGCCCCGGGCCACCGAGGCCAAAGGCTGCCGCTGCGGGGAGATCCTGAAGGGGATGAGCATCCCCACCCAGTGTCCGCTCTTCAACACCCGCTGCACGCCGCAAAACCCCATTGGACCGTGCATGGTCTCCAGCGAAGGGACCTGCGCCGCCTACTATAAGTACGGAATCGACTAGCAAGCGCCCTCTTCCGCCAGCGGCAGAGGGATTTTTCCAATCAACCGGCTTGGCTGGACCAGACTGGCCGGCCACAACAAAACATGAAAGCGCTTCACTCCGGCACGGCAAGGCTGTTGCTTCCGGAAAGCGTTCATATAAAAGGGCAACAATGTCTGAAAAAACAATCCTTCTCGATCACGGCAGCGGTGGCCTTGCCAGCCAGGAGCTGATCGCCGATCTCTTTCTGAAGCATCTGGACAACCCGATCCTCCGCAGCCTGGAAGACAGCGCCATCATCGATAACCAGCCGGGCAGACTGGCTTTTACCACCGACAGCTATGTGGTCGACCCGATTTTTTTCCCCGGCGGCGATATCGGCAAGCTGGCAGTGCACGGCACCATCAATGACCTGGCCATGCGCGGCGCCAGACCCCTGTGCCTGAGCCTGGGGCTGATTTTAGAGGAGGGCCTGGACCTGGACGACCTAGAGAGGATCATCATCTCCATCGCCTGCGCCTGCAGGGAGAGCGGCGTGCCCATCGTCGCCGGCGACACCAAGGTGGTTCCCCGGGGTAAAGGGGACAAGATCTTCATCAACACTTCGGGCATCGGCATCGTCCCCGACGGCATCGATATCTCGTCCAAAAACGCCAGGGCAGGCGATGTGATCATCCTCTCCGGCACCATGGGCGATCACGGCATCACCATCATGACCCGGCGGGCCGGCATCTCCATGCAGGGAAAGCTTGAAAGCGACACCATGCCCCTGCACGGTCTGGTCCGGCAGCTGCTCAGCCAGATCCCCAACGGCATCCACACCCTGCGCGATCCAACCAGAGGCGGAGTCGCCACTTCCCTCAACGAGATCGCGGCCAACAGCGGGCTTGCCATCAGTATGGAGGAAGAGGCCCTGCCCATCCGGCCCGAAGTCCGCGCCGCCTGTGAAATTCTGGGGCTTGAGCCGCTCTACCTGGCCAACGAGGGAAAATGCCTGGCTGTCGTCAGCCCGGAGCTGGCCCAGCAGGCTCTTTCAATCATGCGCTCCTGTCCGGAAGGCCGGGATGCTGCAATCATCGGCAGGCTGACTGCCGGCAAACCCGGACGGGTGGTGATCAATACGCCGGTTGGAGGCTCACGGGTCGTGACTCCGCTCCACGGCGAGCCCCTGCCCAGAATCTGTTGAAATCCACCTCTACCACGGTTTCGTACCTCTCATGGAAAAAACGCAAAAAAAGATCGGCATCATCGGCATCGGCAACCTGATCCTCAGCGATGAGGGCTTCGGCATCCACACCCTGCACTATCTGGAACAGAACTATATCTTCCCCGAAAACGTGATCCTGCAGGATGCGGGCACAGCAGGCATCTACATGTCGCCCTTTCTGGAGGCCTGCGACCCCATCTTCGTCATCGATGTGGTCGACCTGAAAGATGAACCCGGGTCTTTTCATTTCTATACGATGGAGGATGTAGGCGCCCGGAATTTCCAGACCAAGATGTCCCCCCATCAGCTGGGGCTCCTGGAGATTGTCGAGATCTGCCGCCTGCGGGACGCCGCCCCGGAGCATATCGAGTTTTACTGCGTCGTTCCCCAGGCCCTGGACACCGGCATGGAACTATCGGCTCTGGTCGCACCCAGGGTCATTGAGGTGGCTGATAAGATCGTTAAACGTTTACAGGAATCAGGTGTTTCCGTACAGAAGCGAGAGACACCGGTGGAAAAAAGGAATACCCTCTATCATGCATGAAATCTCTCTGGTGCAGGCCATGCTGCAGCAGCTCTCCGATCTGGCCGCCGCCAACCGTGCGACCAAGGTGATCAAAATCACGATGAAGATCGGCCAGCAGTCCGGCGTGGTCGCCGACTCCTTCCGCTTCGGTTTTGAAGTCCTGTCGGCAAATGATGACCTGGTCCGCGGGGCCGAGCTGGCGATTATCTCTTCGCCTGCCACCTTCCGCTGCACGCAATGTGATCACACGGTAACGGCCATGGACAGACCCGACTGCTGCCCGAAATGCCAGGAGACCTTTCTAATCCCCGAAGGAGGGGATGAGCTGATCCTGCAACAGGTCGAAATGGAATAAAAAGGTAACAACTTTCAACTATTGAGCAACACAACGATAAGGAAACATTATGTGCGATACCTGCGGATGCCCGTCCCCCTCGGACCACGACCATCATACCCATGCACCTACCAAGACCGTGGATGTACATACCAGCCTGCTGGCAGCCAACGATGCCCTAGCCAAGCTCAACCGGGAACACTTCGAAGCCATGGGCGCGGTGGCCATCAACCTCATCAGCAGCCCCGGCTCGGGCAAGACCACCCTGCTTGAGCACACCATCGAGCAGCTCAAAGGCAGCATCAGGATCGGGGTCATCGAGGGAGATATCGAGACCGAACGCGATGCCGACCGGATCCGGGCCAAGGGCGTTCCCGTCATCCAGCTGACCACCGGCGGGGCCTGCCATCTTGATGCGGCCATGACCCATAAGGGCTTGCACCTGCTGGAGAAGCAGCCTGGAGGCGATGCGATCGATCTTCTCTTCATTGAAAACGTCGGCAATCTTGTCTGTCCTGCCACCTTCGATCTTGGCGAGCATAAACGAGTGGTGCTGGTCTCCGTGCCCGAGGGACCGGACAAACCGGCCAAATACCCCAAGGCCTTCACCAGCTCCAACGTCTTCCTGATAACCAAGACCGATCTGCTGCCCTATTTCGATTTTCCGGTACCGGAGGCTAAAGCCGAGGCCCTGCACCTGAACCCCAAGTTGACAGTGATGGATTTTTCTTCCAAGACCGGCGCTGGTTTTGAGGTCTGGCTCCAATATCTGCGCGATCTGGTCAAGGAGGCCAAAGCCAGGCAGGCCTGAAAAAAGGGGCGGCCCCAGGGGACCGCCCCTCCCCAGATTGTCTCTTAAGCCTGGGCCCGGCGAATCTCGGCCAGCATCTCCCGACCGCCGATTTCAAGGATGGCTCGCCCCAGCTCCTCTCCCAACTGCTCCGCCGATTCCGCAGGACCGGCGAGACATTTCTTGAGGATCCGGCTGCCGTCCAGACTGACCAGGCCGCCGGTCAGGCTGATCCGGTCCGCATTGAGCACGGCCAGGGCAAAGGCCGGAATCGAGCACCCACCCTCCAGGGTCTTCAAAAAGGCCCGCTCGGCCAGCAGGCAGCATTCACTCTCCTCGTTGTTCAGACAGTCGCGCACCCTCTTTCTCTTGTCTTCGGCCAGACTGTTCGAGGCCTCGACCGCGATGCAACCCTGACCCACCGGCGGGATGAAGTCGGATTCCGGGAAGATCTTGACGATCATATCCTCATAGCCCATCCGTTTCACCCCGGCATAGGCCAGCATCAGCGCATCGCAGTCCCCCTTCCTCATCTTCTCGATCCTGGTCTGCAGATTCCCGCGCATTTCCACCGTCTGCACATGGGGGTAAAAGTGCCTGAGCAGGGCGATACGGCGCACCGAGGAGGTGCCGATCCTGAAGGTTCGGCCAAAGTCCTCAAGGCGCAGGTCCGGATCGAGACTGAGCAGTACATCATTGACCCGTTCCCTCTCGGTAAAGGCGATCAGGTCAAAGCCCGGGGGCAGACAGGACTGCATGTCCTTGGCGCTGTGGACGGCGATATCGGTGAGCCCGCCCGCCAGCTGCATCTCCAGCTCTTCGGTAAAGACCCCCTTGCTGCCGATCTTGGCGATGCTGGTATCCAGGATTTTATCTCCTGTGGTCTCCATACTGCAGATAGTGGTCTCCATGCCGCCGGCCTGCAGGCTGGCAGCCACTGTCTCTGTCTGCCACATGGCAAGCCTGCTCTTCCGTGTTCCTATTCTGATTGTCGTCATAAAATGTGTCTTGTCGCTCAGCCGCTAACAGTAAAATTGGTTATAGTCTCTGTAAATATGCTATCATGGAAAATTGAGTGGAGAATCGTACCGCCCGCTGTTTCCAGCCTCCAAGTAGAGTGAATTTTGCATGCGCTTTCTTCTTTATAACATCCGCTACGCCACAGGCCACAAAGGCATGTATCACCTGCCTGTACCCTATGCAGGCTTTTTCAAGCACACCCGGAACAATCTGGATCAGATCATTGACTTCATTCGCGCTACTGATCCGGATATCATCGGCCTGGTCGAGGTCGACGCAGGCTCATACAGGTCGGGAAAGTGCTGCCAGGCCGAGATCATCGCCGAGCAGTTGGGCTACACCCATATCGTCGAATCAAAATATGCCAATAATTCCATAGCCTCCAGGGTCCCGGTCCTGAAGATGCAGTCCAATGCCCTGCTTTCGAAGGAAAAAATCCTCCATCACTGCTTCCACTACTTCGACGAGGGGATAAAACGCCTGGTCATTCAGGTGGAACTGGAAAAGGTGGTCTTCTTCATCGTCCATCTCTCCCTCAAATACCGGCACCGGCAGAATCAGCTGGAGCGCCTCCACCATCTGGCCATGAATACCAGCAAGCCGGTCATTATCGGCGGAGATTTCAACACCTTCTGGGGTAGCAGGGAGTTGGAGCTCTTTCTGGCCGCAACCGGTCTGCACAACGCCAATACCGCCAACATCCCCTCCCACCCCAGCCATTCCCCGCGGAGGCAGATCGATTTCATCCTCTGCAGCCGCAACCTGCAGGTGCAGAATTTTCAGATCCCGGATATCCGACTCTCCGATCATGCCCCGCTGATCTGCGATCTGAGCCTGATCGATTCGGCTCCGGATTCCCCCTGAAGACGCGGCAACCGCACACAGAAGCGGGCACCCTGATGCAGTTCGCTCTCCACACCCACCGTCCCGCCATGGGCCTCCACCACCGCCCGGACATAATTCAGGCCAAGCCCCAGACCCGGCTGGCTCCGGCTGCGATCCCCCCGGTAAAGCCGCTCCCAGATCCGGTGGACCTCGGCCTTTGAGATCCCCATGCCGTCATCGGCAAAAACCACCAGTGCATTGTCGCCATTGCCGACCGTGCTGATCACTACCTGCCCCCCCGCCTTCCCGTATTTGATGCTGTTGTCGAGCAGGTTAGCCCAGACCTGAGCGAGACGGGTCCGGTCTGCAAACACTGTCAGGCCCGGCTGCAGGCGGCTTTCCACAGTGATCTTCTTATCCTCGGCCACATATTCATAGAGGGTCATCACATCGGAAAGAGAAGCCGCAAGCTCCACCGCCTCCTTCTGCAGGGACATGGTCCCTGATTCGGCCTCGGCGACACTCATCATAATTCTGAGCATGGACAGTACACGCTCTGATTCCTCCAGGCAATCCGATAATGCATCGCGGAGCTGTTCCGGATCCCTGTCCGGCTGCAGCGCATACTCCGCCACAGCCCGCAGTCTGGTCATGGGCGTCCGCAGATCGTGGGCGACATTGTCCAGAGACGCCTGCATCTCGGCGATCAGCTGCCGGTTATATTGCAGCAGCTGATTCAGCCGACCGTTGAGATCTGTGAGCTCCGGGCCCTCAAGCTTCGACGGCATCGGCAGCGCAGTCCTGCCCTCCTCCAGAATGGCGGCAATGCCCGCACTCATCCGCCAAATCGGAGCCGCTCCCCGCCTGACGCAGACCAAGGCCAGCGCCAGGGCCAGCGCCCCTCCCCCGATGGAGGCAAGCCAGAGCCCTCCCATCAGCCTATGATACAGGGAGTACAAGCCTCTGTCGGAGCCTGCCTGGACGACGAATCCCGAAGAGAGGGGCCTGCTGACGATGGTCCAGCTTCCTGTTTTTGCCGGATTGTCCAGGGATATCCAGATGCCCGATTTGCCGGGATCAAGGCTCGCCAGCCGGTGAAAGTCCACCGTATCCGGACTGGTCCCGGATACGAGAAGCTGTTCGCCCTGCCTGATGAAACGGATAAAGACCAGCCCCTGCAGATCCCCGGTCTCCCCCCGTCGTCTGGATATATCGATCAGGCCGGAGAGGGGAGAACCGGCCAGATAGCTATCCAGCCTGTTCTCCACCTCCCGGAGGTCGGTGTCCTGCAACTGTCCCTTGATGAAAAAGGCCAGGCACAAGAGGAAGGCAAGAATTCCCAGCCAGAGGCAAAGAAAGAAGGGCAGGGCCGCCTTCAACTCGGCGGCAGAGGGTATCCTACCTGGCGCGGAGGACATAGCCGATTCCCCTGACGGTGTGAATCATCTTCTGGTCATAGCCCTTATCGATCTTGGTCCGCAGACGGCAGACCAGGACATCGACCACATTGGTCTGCGGATCGAAGGCGTAATCATACACCCGCTCCAGGATGGAGGTCTTGGAGAGGACCACCTCGGGATTGCGCATCATATACTCAAGAAGCGCATACTCCTTGGCCGGGAGCTCTATCTTCACACCACTCCGGCGCACCTCATGCTTCAGCAGATCCATCTGCAGAGAGTCAACGGCCAGCACCGTCGGCCTGGTATTTTTCTGATCCCGGCGGATCAGGGCCTGGAGCCTGGCCAACAGTTCGCTAAATGAGAAAGGTTTGACCATATAGTCGTCCCCTCCCCTCTGCAGGCCCTGGATCCGGTCATCAACGGACTGTCTGGCGCTGAGGATCAGCACCGGGGTATGAATAGCCTTGCTGCGCATCTTTTCTATCACGGTCAGACCATCCAACAGGGGCAGCATGATATCCACAACCGCCACATCGTAGTCCTCCGTCAGGGCCTGGGACAGTCCTTCAACGCCATCGCAGCAGACGTCGACCGCGAAACCTGACTCCCGTAGGCCCTTTTCCAGAAAGGAGGCGATCTTCCTGTCGTCTTCCACCAGCAGCAATCGCATATATTCCCTGTCCTATCTGTCGGTTTGCGGCCGCAGGACAATGACCGAGCAGTTGCGGCCGGTACGGCCCGAGTTCTCACGGCAGGCCCGCCGGTAGGAAAAATAATCGGACGAGCAGACAGTGCACTGTCCGGCCACGGCAATGGACGCCGCCTTTACCCCGCATTCCTGCAGCTGCCAGCGGCTGATCTCCCAGAAATCGAAATAGTTTTCCCTGACCTGAAACCTCTGGAAGGCCTGCGGCAGCTCGGCTTCATAGTTGACGAACTCGCCGCAGCAGGGCCCAAGCGACGGACTGACGGCGGCCTGCAGGAAGGCGGGCTCGGATCCGAAGCACCCCTGCATCCGGGCGACAGTCTTTTCGATGATGCCGGCGACACTTCCCCGCCAGCCGCAGTGGATGGCGGCGATGGCCCGATGGATCGGGTCATGGAGCAGGACGGCCTGGCAATCGGCCTGCTGAATCATGAGACCGACACCGGGCCGATCGGTGATCAGGGCATCTACTTCGTCGATCTCCTCATCTCCTGTCGCCGCATCAGCGCAATGAATGGCCTCGCCATGGACCTGACGGGCTGAAATGAGCCGGTCCAACTGCAGGGACCGCTTTACCTGCCGCCTGTTTTCCCGCACTGCGGCAGCATCGTCTCCGACCCCGAAACTGACATTCTTTGAAAAAAATGGCGCTCGCCCCACCCCGCCATGCCGGTTAAAAAAGGCATGGGAGCAGCCGGGGCTATTGAATTCAGCCAGTATCTGTTTATCGTCTGTTCCAATACTGCAAACCATAAAATCCCTTCTTTTAAAAAAACACCGCTCCCGCGATGCGGCGGCCGGCTGTGTCTGACGGCAGAGGTTGCGGGAAAACATCTTTTTCAATAATAAAACCACATGAAAAAAAAGCAAATCCCCATCGTCATGGCTGCGTTCGGCACCACCTCGCGGGCCAGAGAGACCTACACGGCCATCGACACCCAGGTCCGGGATGCCTTTCCCGGCCAGGAGATCCACTGGGCCTTTTCGTCGCGGCTGGTCAAGGGGCTGATGCAGGCAAAACGGGACCAAAGCATCAAACATCCCCATCAAATTCTGCGCCAGCTTCAGGCCCAGGGCCACGACTGGGCTGTGGTTCAATCCGTCCACCTCCTTGGCGGCCATGAGTTTTTCCGGCTTCTTCAGGAGGTGCAGGACGAAACAATTCGGACCTCCATCGGCATGCCGCTGCTCACCAGCCCGGATGATTATCTGCGATGCGCCACGTGCCTTGCGCCAATGATCGACTCGCATCCGGACAAGGCCATCCTCCTGGTCGGCCATGGCACGGACCATCCTGCCTGGACCGCCTATCCGGCCCTCGAGCAGACGCTGAGAAAGCTGTTCGGCGACAGAATTTTTGTAGGGGCGGTGGAAAAGTTTCCACCATCAGACGGGCTGATTGCCGAGATAGCGGCGGCTGGATTCAGGGAGGCGCTGCTGGTCCCCTTCCTGCTGGTCGCCGGCAACCACTACCGCCAGGACCTGATGGGAAAAGAGGCCGCATCCTGGATTTCCCGGCTCCGAGAGGCGGGGATCGCCTTCGAGGTGATCCCGGACGGCATTGGCCGCCTGCCCTGTATCGGCGAAATCCTCTGCGACCACATCAGGGAGGCCCTTGAGGTGATTCCCGTCTAGCCCGGATCTCGCAGGAAGACAGGAGAACAGCAGGGGGAATTATTCGCTGTATCCCGGCTCTCGGGTATTATTGACAATCCGGTAGACCGCCAGCGGCCGGCCGCTGAAGGTAATCCGGCCCAGGCCCTTGTAGATTGCCTCCAGCCGAACGCTGTCCGTCCCGGTATAGAAGGGGATGAAACTCTTGCCGGTGACAATCTGCTTGGTGTCGGAGGGAGGACCGATGAGATCGGTGACCTGCCAAAGAGGCATACCGATACAGATCTCCTCGAAATGACTGCCGGAAGGAGAATCCTGAAAGACCCCCTGCCCATCCTCTGGCCCCGGCTGCAACGCCCCCTGCCCCGCGGGAATCTCTTCCTCCGCAACCCAATTCTCATAGTCGGACTGATCCGGGGACACCGAGCACAACACCATTCCCGGAGGAGGAGATACCAGCAGCGCCATGAATATGACAGCACCACCAATTGTCGATCGTCTCATCCCTCTTTCCCTTTTCTCAAATACTCACCAGCCAGATCCGGCAAGCCACCACTCAGATTCCCCGATGCACAACAGTCCCCCCTGCCAGGCTCAGGGGCGGTAGGCATAGTGTTTATTTTTCCTGTCAAGCATCTGCGCAATCTGAAAGCCATCATGCTGCCGGTTAAAGCGTTCATACCCCTCCTGTTCACAGGCGGGGCAGCAGTTGAAGGGCAGCTCGATTCCCAGGCAAGCCCCAGTCCGGCGGGTCCGTGACTGGATGATCCTGATCCCGGCGCAGGAGTCGCAGTCCTTTAGCTCTTCACGTTGTTTTTCCGTGATATTTTCCGTATCGTAGAAGATATCCCGGTTACGGATAAAATAATGCCCCTCCTTTTCAACAGACCCCGGTTTGGGATAAAAATAGACGTCCGTCATCTGCTGACAGAGCCGTTTGATGTAATTCATCGTATCCGGCTGTTCCCGAATCTGTTCAGGATTGAAATCCGGTTCCAGGACCGCCGAATAATCACAGCCCGCCATGGCCAGACAGATACCGAGATTGACATAGGGCAAGGCTCCTTTAATGGCATAGCCACCTTCAAGGACAGCGATATCAGGCCTTAACATCGCATTGAGCCGGGCGTAGCCCTGGGCTGAAAAGCACATATTGGTAATGGGATCGGAATAGTGGTTGTCCTGACCGGCCGAATTGATCACCAGATCGGGCTTGAAATCTGCCAATATCGGCAGCACCACATGCTCCAGGGCATGGAGATATCCCTCATCGGAGGTATTCGGCGGCAGGGGGATATTGACGGTCCTGCCCGCCGCCCTGGGACCGCCGTTCTCCTCGGGAAAGCCGGAACCCGGATAGAGGGTGCGGCCGTCCTGATGCATGGAGATAAAAAGAACGTCGGGGTCATGCCAGTACACATCCTGGGTACCGTCGCCATGATGGCAATCGGTGTCGACAATGGCAATACGCTTCTGGCCGTAGTGTTCCCGGAGCCATTCGACCATCACGGCCTCGATATTGACGTTGCAGAAACCGCGGTTGCCCTGAACCACCTTCATCGCATGGTGGCCCGGAGGGCGGACCAGGGCAAAGGCCCGGCGGGTCTCCTTCTCCAGGACCAGCCTGGCGGCCTGGATAGCGCCTCCCGCTGAAATCCGATGCGATTCCGTGGCGATTGCATCGACGGAAGGAAAACAGAAATGGGTGCGCAGGATATCCTGATCCGTGGCCCTGAGAGGCCGGTGCTCAGTTATGCCCTGGATGTCAAACAGCCCCTCCTCCCTGAACTGATCCTGGGTGTACAGCAGGCGCTCTTCCCGCTCGGGATGGGTTTCGGAAATGGCCCAGTCATAGGCTGGGAAAAAGATAACTCCGAGAGTTGATTTGGCTTTCAGCATGGGGATGACCTATGGGTCTGAAATAGTAGTCGTTGAAATCGGTTCACCGAACTGCGATCAGGTCCTGCTGTTGACGCGAACACCGGTATTGCCGGTGTCGATATGGGCAATGACAGCCGGCTGCACCTGAGCCACCACCCTGATATTCCGGCCGGCGGTATAAAAATCCTCCACGATGTTGAACGAATCAGCCTGGGTGATCTGTACCTCCTCCGGGGAGATGGAAACCCCTGCCTGTTCCAGGTCGCCGATCAGCAGCGATCTGGCCTCGCCGATGGCAGTGTCCAGATCGTAGCTTCTGGGGATGGACCGGTAGATGGCCAACCGCGGCACAGAGACTTTGCCCTTGGCGGTATCCGCAGTCAGATCCAGGTAGGCGGTAGAGCGGGTCAGGGCGGCGCCGATGGCGTTGGCGACCTCATAGAGAGGTGGGACAACGACCTCCATCCCCAGCCGGGTCCGGAGAAGCTCCTGAAAAACAGCGGCGGGGCCGCCGATTATGATCAGCTGGGCAGGGGCGATAGGTCTGTCTTCCAGGATCTCATGGATCGTGTAGACAGGCCTGGAGTTCACCAGTGCGATCAGGTCCTCTATCTTGGCGCTGATTGCATTGATTGCCGTATCCACGGCCTTTGCAGCCAACTGCCGGCCTGTCATACCACTGCGGACCGCCAGGGCCTCCACCCCCCCGGCAGAACGCTCCACATCACCGAAGGCCGCCAGGTTGAGGACATTGAAGGCATCCATCAGGGTCGGCAGGGCGCCGCCCCTGGCCATACAGGGCCCAAGCCGCTGCGGTCCCACCAGGACCGCAGCCTGCTCGACTTGCAACAGGGAATCACCGCCGATGCCGATGGACTCAACGTGAATGGCCCGGACCAGGGTCGGACGCCCCTCGATGGAAATACCCTCGCGTTCCAGCAGCGGCTGACCGCCGGCAAAAATGGCAATATCGGTGGTGGTGCCGCCGATATCGAGGATCAGGCTGTCAGTGTCAGTCCGGGTGATAGCCAGGATCCCCATCGCCGAGGCCGCCGGTCCGGAGAAGATGGACTGGACCGGGGTCTCCAGTGCCCGGGCCATCGGCATCGTGCCGCCATCGGCCTTCAGGATGTTGACCTCGGCCTCGATATCAAAACCTTGCAGGCTCTCCATCAGGGCCGTTGAGAAGGTGTAGAAATTCCTCCAGACCGCCGAATTATAATAGCAAGTGTGGATTCTGCGACCGAAGTTGAGCTGGCCTGAAATCAGATGACCGGAGGAAATGAAGTCGGCCTGCTCCTGCAGGTGCGCCCTGATCAAATTTTCGTAGACCGGATTCCGGGGTGAAAACTTGGAAACCACAGCAAAAGTCTTGACGCCCTTCTCGAAGCATCCGGCCACCACCGTCTGCAGTTCCTCACTATCAAGCGGTGCTGTCTCCGTCCCCAGATGATCCAGTGAACCCGGTATGAGATGATAATGAGATCCGACCCTGTACGTCTCAACCGCGATTCCCGGACCGCCCACCACCAGGACTCCCACCGGATCAATATTGCCGGTGACGATGGCATTGGTATTCAGGGTCGTGCTGAGATTAAGGGTGGTGACTTTTTTCGGGTCCTGGTTTAAAAGAATGGAACTCAGGACCCGGCCAATGGACTCCAGGAGGTTATCATACAGCGTCGGTGCCTTGGCAGCAGCTATGAGCCGTTCTCCATCGACGAGTACCCCGTCAGTGTGGGTGCCGCCGATATCAATACCTATACGCATAAGAAAATCCTTACCATAATGTGAATGACTGGCGCTAAAAGTCTGGTTTATTATCCCTCTTCAATATGTCTGAATCCCAGATACCGAGCTACAAATATCTGTTTTTCCTTGGCAAGAAATTGCCCAAAATCCCAATTCCGGCCGGTGAGCTCCAGCCGGAATTCAGGTCTGAAAACATAGCACCAGGCCTGCATCCTGCACCCGTCTTCAGTAAAAATCCTGACCAGGCGGCGATCATATCTCTCCTGTTCAAACCGGTCCAGCCGGCCCCATTCCGCAGGCGTTATGTCATGATAGACAAGGCCCGGGACTGAATGGCCGCTATTTGGGACAACAGCCGGATACTGCTCGTTTTTTACAGAAAATCGGCGATAATCAGGCAAGACGGCAAGTCTGTGGCGGTGCGGCTGCCCGACAACTGCAGACAGTATATCCCCGCACATCAGCGAACCGTAGGCAAAGAAATTTTCCATGATTGTACGATGTGGAACAGGAATGAATACCCCTTCGAAGATCTGTCAGGATATATTCCGATACACGACATCCCATAACTCCAAGAAGAGATACAACGGGTTTTGCGGGTTGAGTATTTTCCTCTGTGCATCCTTGCCCTTCCCATCTGCGAAGATTTCCAAACATCCCCTGGTATGCACCAAGCAAAAACACATGCTGACAAATCGATATTTCCACTGTATACCAGGGAAGCAGGCTGATTGCATCAAGAAAAAAATCAACCTGGGCGCAGAGCAGCAGAATCCGATTCCGCTCCCAGGGACTCCCAGGCAATCCTGTTGCAGGAGGGCCGGCTATTTCAGACCGGCAAAGGTCGTGG
The DNA here is from genome assembly GCA_031292275.1 of Desulfocapsaceae bacterium. Lineage (GTDB taxonomy): Bacteria > Desulfobacterota > Desulfobulbia > Desulfobulbales > Desulfocapsaceae > CAIUQR01. The sequence goes on from JARLHL010000048.1 coordinate 46,136, forward strand.
CCAGATTGTTGTCTATGACGTAGATACAGATTTCGCGGGCCCCCTGTCTGGTATAACGGTGCTTCTCCCGCAGATTCTTCATCAGGAAGGTCACGTCATCGCGGATTTTCTTATCATAGGTCTTGAAGGACTCCTCATCGAAATCCTTGACCGCCCTGCGGAAATTTTCATTTTCGAGAAAGGGTTCCAGGACCTTTTCTTTCAGATTGTACTCATACCGGTCGTGGAGCTGTGCATAGAGGGAGGTTTTCGTGATGGGCAGATTGTCACGGAGCATCTCCTGGGTCAGGGCACTGGTTGTATATGCCTTCTGCACATCGGCCCTGAACCGGGCGGCATCCTTGGGATTGGTCAGCAGTCTCGCCTCAATACGCTTAAAATACTCCTCGGTGATCTCAAGATTTTCTCCGGTATATTTACAGAACTCCACCGTTCCCGGCTCAAAGTTTACCGCAAACATATAGTTTTGGATCTCTCTTGCGATCTGCTCCTCGTTATAGTAGTAGAGCGACTCCTTCACCTCCTGAAGGACTGAATAGTTATACATCTTCAGCACGGAATCCAGAAAGCCAAGGGGCAGGATATTGCGATCCTGCTTGCAGTATTTCTTAAAGAACTTGATCAGCATGGACATGTCGATGAGTTTGTCATCCTGCTTGTAGCTCGAATAAAACTCATTGAACATCCGGATGGAATCACGTCCCGACAGCCCCTTCCAGCCATCCTTTTCAGACTCGGCGATGATTTTCTGCCGCCGTTTGGCCGTAAAACTCTTCAGATCCTCCTCCAACAGCCATTTGGGAATAAAGCCGGTATAGATCTCCATCTTCAGGAGCTGCAGGTTCTGATCGCAGAAGAGCTCGTATTTTTCAGGATTGCCGATCCATTCCAGCATGGAGTCCGACTTGGTATGCAGACGGGTGGCGATGATGGTCCGGGCAAAATTATGCAGGACCCTGGGCAGGAAGTTCTCTTCGACATGCCGCCCGAAGATCTCCCGATAGATCTCGACCTCGGTCTTGAGGTCGAGGATATAGGGCACGTTGATATACTCGATCCGATCAGAGAAGGCCTGCAGGTCCTTGAAGAGTTTTTTATCCTCGGGGTTCATCAATGCAAAGAGCAGGGAATTGACGTTCTCCTCGATATCCTCCACCTTGTGGACCCCGTCGCTGATGATGTTATGCAGCTCCATCAGCCGCTCGGTGTTATGGGACTTGATGTCCATCAGCGCATAGATGCCGTTGTTGGTCTTGGCATAGCGGGAATAGAGATAATTGACCTGATTGGAATCGATAAAGAGGGTATCGAGGGAGCGCTGCACCATCTCATTGCGCATCACGACCTGCTGCAGGGGCTTGTCGCCGGGACTGAAGACTGAAATTCCCTCGCCGATCCTTCGGTTGATCATGTAGGGACGGGCAAAGGCCAGTTCCAGCACCCTGACGGGATCGTTATACTTGCGCAGCAGGGCCTGGTAGAGCGAGGTGCAGATGGTACAGGGAGACTCCTGAAAGACCCACTCATATTTTTTGTCTGTGAACAGCTTCCACTTAAACTCTTCATTCTCCAGGATATCATCAAAAAACTGCCGTCTGGCCTTCTTCGGAATCAACAGGATGGGGTTATCGTGACTGGGACAGGGCACTTCAAAATAACTGCCGAGTTCACCCTTTTTATCACAGGCGCAGCGCACCTCCTTGGCCAAGTCTTTCTTGCCGTCATTTTCCAGGACCCAGGCAAGTTTTTCGGTGAGCGAATTCAGCGAGTGAACACCGCCGACCAGATGATCACGTTTCAGGCGCCAGACAATCTCATAGCGGGCCCCTTCCGGCGTGTTTGTATATTCTTCAAATTTCCGCAGGAGATTATTGAGAAAGGTCGACTTGCCGCTGCCGTGCGGCCCTTCAAAGATGTAGATCTTGTTCTGCTGCGCCCCGAAGGAGAGCGAATCGACATGGGCCACCAGTCTGTTGGCAAAGAGCCGGTCAGCAAAGAACGGGCGGTCCGAGCCCTCTACAAACAGGCGGCTGCAGTCATAATTCAGATAATGAATACTCTCGGGATCATCGGGATACTCATCCATCTCAGCGCTGACGTAGGTCTTGATCATGTCTGAATAGACCTGATAGACGCTTCTGACGACCCGATGGGGATGGGCTACAAGCTCCTGTATGAATTCAGAGAAAGAAAGGGTTGGCCTCTGTTCCCAGCCGATCTCCTCCTGGCTGAGATTTTCCATGGCTTTTGTCAAATCCCGCATTGGCGCTTACTCCGTCTATAACATAGATACCCTTCATTCAAGGGTCTTGCGACTCAGTTTTCTGTCCTGCATCCTGTACCGGACCCTCTGCCAGGCAATCTCCGGCTGGGCATGTCCCTCATCAGGTCCTTCGAGCTGGGACAGGGGTCCCGGAGGCACCACCTCCGAGGTATCCAGATAGACCTGCCCTCCCCAGAGATACTCAATGCCCAGCAGCGCCCCTTTGATATAATCCTGAACCAGGGGTTTTCCCTCGAAGACATGGTTGAGCTGGAGGGTGTTGTCCGCCAGGACCTGCATCTGAATGGAAGGGGGATGATACAGCGATTCAAGGACCATCTCCTTATAATCCCTGGCCTTCCTGCTCTTCACATAGTACTGCCACGCCATTCGCTCCTTGTTGAGACGTTTTCCGGCCACAAAGAGCTTATGGAGATCGACGAAATCCTGATCGATGAAGGTGTTGACGAACATCGAGTCGGCAAAATTCTCCCGCACCGAGAAGATGAAATCCCGGCCCTTTTCAATATTGGTATCGAATTTCTGCCGGCTTTCCTTATCCTTCAACATCATGAAATCCATGGATATCCGCCCTTTGTTGGCCTTATCCTCCAGGTAGGAGAAGAGCCGCATCCCCAAGGCGTAAGGGTTCAGGCCGACCCTGGGCATCGAGGTCACCTTGGCATTGACTATGGCAAAATCCACCTCATGGCCGCGGATGCGGTCGTCCTGGAGAAAAAGTGTCTCATGCCAGTAGCTGGCCCAGCCTTCATTAAGGATCTTGGTTCTGATCTGGGGCTGGAAGTACATTGATGTCGACCTGACCACCTCCATCACTGTCAGCATCCACTGGTTTTCCTCCCGGTTCAGAAACTCCGAATGCTCCATCAGGAACTGGAAGATATCCAGCCGCTCGGTGGATTTTTCACCGCTTTTCTTTTTTTGATAGCGCGATTCGAACTCGGAATACCGGCTTTTGACGTCCTCGATGAAGAGGAATTCACCCTCTTCGGGGTGCTTGCGGATCAGCGCGTTATACTTCTCCAGCTCCTTGATGTACTCCACGGTGGAGACCTTTTTCTCATTTTGCAGGAAGGTGTCGAAAAAGAAGTCCAACCGGGAGAGCTTCCTGCCTTCATCTTCCCGCGCATAGGGCGACAGAAGGGTGAAATAGCCGACCAGATTGTCGATGGCCCGGGAAAACTCGATCACATAGTCGAGCCAGCGCCCTTTCTCCGAGCGGAGTTTGGCGATCAGCCGCTTATCGGAGAGCGCGCGGCTGGCGAAATCGTAGTCCCAGGTATGGCGGAAGAACAGGTTGTTCTGGAAAAAATCGATGTGGCCGATGACGTGATAGAAGATCATCACGTTCAGCCAGTCCGGATTGTTATCGTTATAGAACGAGATGGCCGGTCGGGTATTGATCACCGTTTCGTAGGGATTGGAGGGGTAGAGCTCGTAGCGGCCGCTCTCCTTTAAGACCTCAACATCCTGCACCCAGTAATCATAAAGGGTTGGAATCATGACCTTCGGCGACAGCTCCAGCATATCACGGTTGGTGACGATATACTCCAGGCTTTCGTTCTGGAAGTGGAGCCCGGCGTCCCGCGCCCTCTCCTTGCATCCTTCCATGATTCTTTTTGCATGCTGGCTGATCAATTCCATTTCAAATACAGACCTCCGGTGGTTTACGCATCGTCGGGCACCCCCTGCTTCAGGACCTCTTTCACGATGTCAGTTTCCTGATCCCCTCTATCAGCCGCCCTTCTTCGCTGTCCTTGGACATCACATCCAGCCGGAGCAGATGACGCATCGACTCCAGCAGGCCCGAGCCCCTGACATACTTTTCGACCTCGCTGCTGCCGCTGATCCCATAGCCGTTTTCAGCAATGGTGATCCCTACCCGGTTTGCATAGGTGAGCATCTTCTCCAGCTGGGGCAGGGTCTCCTTGCCCGTCGTGTCCCAGTCATCACCGTCGGTCCCGTGGAAGATGTAGATATTATAATCACGCTCGAGATTCTCGGTCTCCACAATATTGTTGACCAGCTTGTAGGCAGCCGCGACCTGGGTCCCTCCGGCCACCCGAAGGTTGTAATAGGTGTGAAAATCGTCCACCTCCCTGGCGTCGGTGTCATGGAGGATGAAACGGGTCTTGACCTGATTCTGATACTGGTAGATGAGCCAGGAGTAAATCAGCACATGCTGGGCCACCACCAGCTCTGTCGGCTTGCCGCTCATGGAGCCGGAGTAGTCGCGGACGAAGAAGACCACGGCCTGGGATTCGAAATCCTTTTCCTTGGACAGGATGCGGTAGACACGGTCGTCCGGGGAAATCAGCAGGTTATAGGGATCAATAGGGACACTGGCCTGCACCCTTCCCAGTCCGATATTGGTCTGCAGGATGCGCCTGAGGGTCGCCTTCTTGTCCAGGATCTGGCCAAATCCACGATTTTTATCAGTGAGATCGTACGTATACCTGGTAAGCGATCGTTTTTTTCCCTTATCCCTCAGGTTGGGCAGCTGAAACTGCTCGGTGAGGATGCGCCCCATCTCATAGGCGTCGGACTCGATCTCATGCCCTTCGCCGCCGCCCTGGCCGGCACCGCCCTGGCCGCCTGTCTCTTCCCTGACCGGCTGCTCTCCGATTACCTCGCCTTCCTCACCCTCGCCCGCTCCGCCTTCACCGCCGCCCTCACCTTCACCGTCCTCGCCGTCCTCACGGGCCCGAACCTGGTCATGGTAGAGTTTTTCTTCCACCGTTGTGGGGACCACCACCACCTTGTCGTCACCGTTGCGGCCCTGCTTGATCAGCTTGCCGATCCGGATCTTCCGGGGGAAGCCATCCTCTTCGCGCTGCCGATCCCGGTCCAGCAGCTCATCCAGGGAATGGGTGGGCGATAACGACAGGACGGCGGGACGCAGAGGTTCCTCAAGCATGGTCAGATCGGAATAGGCGTAGAGGCTCTTCGGCCTCCGAAAGTCCTGCCGACTCTGATGATCAAGGCCGCCCGGACGGGCCGCCTGCTCCAGCTCGAGGCCGATGAGCCGCTCCTGTTCCGCCGTTAGCCCCTTCTCCTGCAAACTGCGATAAAAATCCAGTAGTTTCTGCATCATAACAAGCTTCTCAAGGGTTCAGGATTGTTCTCTGGCCAACGGCATCACCTCTCCTTTCCGCCACGTTCTAATTCTCATCGACCTGGGTGCAGAAATACTCGATGGTCTTTTGGGCACAGGTGGTACAGTATCCCAGTTTGTGGAGCATGGTCTCGATCATCCTGTCATAAAGCTTCTGATTCTCTTCGTTGGTCCGGTTGGCCAGCGCCCCGATCAGGCTTCCGGCCCCGGCGATGTCGGACTTGAGACGGACATCGGTCACGGCCTTGACCAGCTCCAGATTGTCCATGAAGTCGTAGTCGGGATCGACGGACATCTTCTGGCCGTAGATCTTCCGGATGGAGGTCCTGAACGACTCCTTCTGCTCTCTGGTCTTCAGCCCCAGGCGGTCCTCGACGGAATCGATATAACGCTCGTCAATCTTTAAGGCCAGCAGCTCGCCGGTCTGCGGATTCTTGTATTTCCACATCTTGTCAGCGCCGAGATTCTCCGCATCAATGCCGATGATCATATTGACATAGTGCATCACGTCCTTGCGGATGGCCAGAGGCTCGTCCATATAGGCATTGAACATCTCGGTCATGATCCGTTCCCTGTACAGGCCTTTGGAGGTCCTCAGATCATCCAGGAACTTGGCCCGGTCATTGACTTCGGAGACATAGTCCAGGATCACCCTCTCCAGCGCCCTGAAGACATCGTAGGCAAACATGCACCGCCCTTCGTTAGTGCCCGAGTTCTCGAGCATCAGCTGCATGGAACGGCCAAGGTTCCTCTGGCCCAGACCTTTCTGGCCGAAACGTTTTGTGATATCGGGATCCTGATTTAAAATATCAATCACCTCGGAGAGGGTCTTGATGCTCTTTTCGCCTGCCACCTCACCCGCAGCCAGCTTCATGGTCTCAATGGGCGTCAGCTTCTCGGACCGGGGAAGCCTGGTCAGGGTGACGGCTATCGAAGCCGCATAATTCAGGTTGGGGTCCTGATGCATGGTGTCACCGGTAAGCGTGGTCTTCGATTCGTTACCAATGGCATAAGCCGTCAGCTGTTTCTGCAGCTTATAGTTGGTATTATGGGACACATAGCAGATACGGCAGCGGTCGACGATGGGCGCCTCCTCCTTCTCGGCCAGGAAACGGTTGAACTCCGAGTTGTTGCTGGTTGCGATGATCAAGGTGTCGATGGGCCACTTATAGCCGTCGATCTCGATGGTCCTGTTCTGGATAATCCCCAGGTAGACCTGCACCAGGTCCTTCTTGTTCTTGTAGATCTCATCGCTGAAGTGGATGCCGCCCCCGGCAACCCGGGCCAGGGCCCCCCGGCGCAGATCAAAGCGGTAGGGGTTGTTGGTGTCGGTGATATGCAGCAGCCGCTGGATGGACTCCTCGCCCAGGAGGTCGACGGCCGAGGAGGTGATCTTATCCTTGGCCGGATACTTGCCGGTGACGGTGCCCAGGCTCTCGATCAGAGGCACCGGCACAATCTCGATGAACTTCAGCATCTCCTCAAGGTCGCCATTGGCGGCATTGCGGATATCATTCCAGATATAGGCGGAACAGGCAGCCAGGGGCCGATAATTCTCATACCATTTTTCCAGTTCCTTATCAGCAAGACGATATTTTTTGGCCAGAAAGTCCCTGGACTGATCCACGCTTTCGCCTGCGTTCATGGCCAGGATCATCGGGTCTTCATAGGTCTGGGATTCGGCGGTCTTTATGTGACCGTAGTTGCCGATCTTGTCCAGGTTGACGAAGCGGAAGGTATATTTTCTGTTTTCGGGCAGGCTCAGGAAATTCCTGTACATGGAGCAGAGATATTCCACCAGGAAGGTCTTGCCGTTGCCGGGCTCGCCGACCAGGACAAAGGCCATCTCTTTTGAAGAACCGCCCTCGGAGGCGTCCTTGACGAAGGAGACGAAGGAATTGATCTCGTCGTACATGCCGATGATATGCTTCTTTCCTTCCCTGAAGATCTTGAAGTCGAATGTCGTCTTGCCGTTGACCATCACCTTGTCGATATCCTTTTCAAGGATCATCCTGGTCACGCCCTGAAAAGCGTTTTCAAAAGCACGTTCACCTTTTTTGACGTCCGTAATATGTTGATGAAGTGTCGTATTTTTGCTTTGTACCATCATTCCCTCCTCCAGAAGGTAAATTGAGTTCTTCATCCTGATTTTTTTATTATCGTCATAATTACGTCACGAATTCAAGCCCTGATTGACCTGCTGCCCAATTATTATACTCTCATTTTTGTTCGAATTTCCCGGCCGCGCCGGGTTTTCGCGCAGCGGGCACGCGCTTCCCTTCAAAATCTAATACTAATCATTTGCAGACAGATTTCCTGTAAAAGCTGCAGAGCGCAGTCCCAGCAGTCAATAATCGGGAGCAGGCTGCAGGAAGGCATCCTTGCGCTCTCTCCGGCAGCGGACAGCGCACCACCGAAACGCTGCATTCTGTCAGGGAGCCTCATAATGCCCTTTGCAGGTGTCGTTGTCAATGGCTTCTCCTGCACCGTATTTTCTGCTCTGATGAAGACAGGAAAAGACACCGCGATCCGGCTTTCTCCCCAATCTGCACCCGGATCCTTGCGGGAATTGCAAATCCGGTGTATCCAGGACATTTATGAATGTCCCCCTCTCCACCGATCCGGCCATGTCCCGGCAACACCAGCGATCCTTCATGCTCTTCTGGTGCGCCCGGGTGTCAACCATGCTCGCCTTCCAGATGCAGGGAGTTGCGGTGGGATGGCAGATTTACGCGCTGACCAACAGCGCCTGGAATCTGGGCCTGGTCGGGCTGGCCCAGTTCCTACCGATGTTCGTCCTGACCCTGGCCGTGGGCCAGGCGGCCGATCGCTATGACCGGCGGAATATCGCCCGCTGCTGTCAGGTTGTCGAAGCCGCCGCCGCAGGCATCCTGGCCTGGGGGACTGTCAGCGGCTGGCAGAGCAGCCACAGCATCCTGCTGATCATGTTCATTGTGGGAACAGCCCGGGCCTTTGAAGGTCCGACCATGCATGCTCTGCTGCCGGGTCTGGTACCGCCGGCCCTGATCCCGCGGGCGGCCGCATTGTCAGCCTCAGCCATGCAGACCGCAAGCATCCTGGGTCCGGCCCTCGGCGGCTTTCTCTATGCACTGAACGCCACCACTGTCTACGCCCTTGCCTGCGCCCTCTTCCTGACGGCAAGCCTCTTCCTGGCGGCGCTCACCACTACCCGTTCCGCCACCGGAGGCGAACACGTCACCCTCACCTCAGTCTTTGCCGGCATTGCCTTTATCCGCAGCCGCCCGGAAATTCTGGGCGCCATCTCCCTGGATCTCTTTGCCGTACTGCTGGGCGGGGCGACGGCGCTTTTGCCTATCTACGCTCGGGATATCCTGCTGACGGGCTCGTGGGGCCTGGGCTTGCTGCGCTCGGCCCCGGCGGTGGGGGCCCTGGCAATGTCGGTCTTTCTGGCAAGACACCCCCTGAGTCGCCGGGTCGGCAGGACGATGTTCGCGGCGGTGACGGTCTTCGGCATGGCCACCATTCTCTTCGGCATCTCGACCTCCTTCCCGCTTTCCCTGCTCTCCCTCACCATTCTTGGGGCCTCGGACGTTATCAGCGTCGTCATCCGGCATTCGCTAGTCCAGATCGAGACCCCCGACGCGATGCGGGGCAGGGTCAGCGCGGTGAATTCCCTCTTTATCGGGACCTCAAATCAGTTGGGAGAATTCGAGTCCGGGGCGACTGCGGCCCTGTTCGGCACTGTGCCGGCTGTACTTATCGGCGGCATCGGCACCATCATGGTCGTCGTTATCGCCATGCGCCTTTTTCCGCAGCTGGCGGCCAAAGACAGCCTGTCAGGACCGGAAGGCTGAAGACCGACGGAAAATAGCACTGAGACTGCCGGCACCCCCTGCGGCATTTATCTACGGGAAGGGGGCTCGGCCACCGGGACCTTCCATTCGGTATCGAAGCCCAGCCCCTCCAGGATGGCAACACCCCGTTCCATATTGACCCCGATAGAGGACAGGCCGTGTGAATCGTCTCCGGGCACAACGGCAATGCCGAGTTCCCGGGCCTGCCTGAGGATGGATTCGGTGATATAGGGTTCCTGCGCCCCCTTGAGCAGGGCCCGGAGGTTGAAATCCATGATCAGCCCCCGCTCGCTGATGAGTTCCAGGTTCCTGCGGATGCGGCAGGCGATGTCGGGCTTCAGGAGCCGTTGCCGATAGTCGGGGTCGAACATCCGGATCAGGTCGAAATGGCCGACCACGGCGGGGCTCAACAGTCTGATCATCTCGTACTGCTGATCAAAATACCGGCAGTAGAGCGCATCGATCCCACCCGCCGCCGCGGCTGTAATCGCGTACTGTTCCTTGGAATAATCGAAATTCATGTCGTTGACGAAATGGACCGAACCGACGATGTATTCAGGCTGGAACCGTTCCATCAGCAGGGGAATAAAGGCCTCATAGCCGCTGTAGGTCTCGATCTCCATGGCCACATAGATCTTGAGCTTGGCGGCGTATTTCTGCTGTAGCCTCCGGCATTCCAGCATATAGGCGGCAAATCTGTCGAAGAGAATCGCAGGGGTCAGCCCCGCCTCCTTCTGATCAGGATAGAGGAGATCGTCCCGCAGTCCGGGCACATGCTCCGTGATGCCCACCCAGGCAAAGCCGTGGCTGATATAGGCGCGGATAATCTCCTCCAGTGAGTCTGTCGCATGGTGGCAGAACTGACCGCTATGACCACCGTGCACGGACACAAACGTCGGCTTTCCCATCTCGTCTCTTTCCTCCTGCTGCATCTGTAGCTCAACGCGCAATCACAGGCCCAGTCGGCCGGTGATCCGCCTCTCACGCTGCCCGTGACGGCAAGGATGCATTTCGCTCCATCCCTGCCCCGGCGGGAAATCCGGGTACTGCTTTATTGTCCGGCCGGGGAAGAAAGCACTTCCATCAGCAGCTGGTAGTAAATCCCGGCTGCGGCCAGGACCTCCGCCTCATCAATGCACTCGTCGGGGACATGGGCCTTGGCCAGACTGCCCGGCCCCAGCAGGATGGGTTTAATCCCATGCGCCCAAAGCAGATTGGCATCGGAATGGCTGGGAAAGGCCGCAGGCGACCAGGGCAGGGCCCGCTGATCATATATTTTCTGCAGCGCCTCCACCACAGGACCTTTCCCCGGCAGATCGTAGCCGTCCTGGATGGTATGGAAACGCACCTCCATCGGGTCTTTCGTCCCCGGACTGCACACCACCTCCTCCAGTTCGGCGCAAAAGGCCCCGGTGGGGGTGTGCGGCGGCAGATGAAAGTCCACCCAGGCCTGGCACCATTCCGGGACGGCAAAGCCGGACTTCGAGGTGAGCAGATCGCGAATGTTGTATACGGCCTCCGGCCGCTGATCCAGATGATGGGTCAGTGCCAGAAGGGTCTTCAGCATTTTTTCTACCGGGCTATGCCTCCCTCGGGCCAGGGAGGCATGGCGGCGTTTACCCTGGGCAGTCAGCTGCATCTCAATATAGCCGTAATGGGCAAGGCAGGGAGCGAGCCCCGTGGGTTCGGCAATAATACACCAGGGGAAATGCAGGTCCTCCAGCAGCCTGGCCGCACCATCACCGTTTTCCTCCTCTCCCACCACCAGGATCAGGGCCGCCGGCACATCAGGACCGGCGGTTTCCCAGAGACAAAGACAGGCCTCGATGATGGCGGCACAACCGCCCTTCATGTCGGCGGCGCCCAGCCCGGAGATGACACCCCCCTCCCGGGAAAAGCCGAAGGCCTCCAGATCGTGGGCGCTGACGGTGTCCAGGTGGCCGATCAATGCCAGCTGGATGTCGACGCCGGGAGGGGCCACAATCAGATTATAGCGGCCATCCTCCAGCATCTGCCTGCCGACCGGCAGCCCGCGCTTCTTAAAAAAGGCATACAGATATCCAAGCAACTCCTCTTCCTTGCCGGAAGGGCTGTAGATATCCATCATACGCTGGAGCAGCCGGAGCAGACGCCTGGGCTGAATAGGATCCTGCGGGGGAGGGAGGGCAGTCATGGCTCTATTTTTTCCCCTGGCCGTTGCCTTTTTTTTCCGGGGATGGCTGCTGGCGACCGGAAAGGTTCATAGTCAGGTAGATATGCTCCTGAGGATTGGTGAACCCCATCTTGCGAAAAAACTGCAGGGCCGGCAGGTTATCCGCTTCGGTATCGACGATGAGCATCCGTACGCCCTCATCGAGCATGGTCTCCAGAAAGAAATTGGCCAGACGATCGGCAATGCCCTGCCGAGAGAAGGCAGGATCCACCCCCATCCAGATCAGATGTCCGTATTTCCAGGCAGATTTTGATTTGCTGATCACTGTGCCCAGAACGAATCCGGCCATCTGGTCGTCAATTTCGGCCACAAAACAGAATTCCGCATCGCTCTGATACAGACCGACGACCTCAAATTCATCCCAGGTCCGGTACAGATTGGGCACCGTATTGGCGGTAAAAAGCTTTTCGCCCAGATGAAAGACAGGCGCCAGATCATCCACCTCCATGGGACGGATTTTCAGTCCCGGGGGCTTTTTTTTCAATTCACTTCTCGACATGAGTGATGAAGATCTCCTCCCAAAAATTTTATAGACAACAATCGACGACAAAGGTATGCCGGTTGCACGCCTTTTTCAAGCCCTAATCTCCAATATCGCTGACCGGCAGGCAAATAATGCGGCCCCGCATCACTCCTCATCTCATGTCGAACGATCCCGGCCTTAATGCAAATAGAATTGCGTAAAACCTGCACCAGCCATAACTCCCCATTGGGGTTATGCGTCGATTATTTTCATACAGAATCGACATTCCTCTCGATATTTCAGCAAAATAATTTATATTAGATACAGGTATTATAGTCAGCGTTTCCCGATGCAACTCTTTCCAGGAGCATGAAAACCTTGGAAACAAAAAAGAGAAAAAGCGGTCCAAAGATCTCAAACGGCCGACTTTATTCAAAAAGGAAACATCCTCGCTTTCAGGTAGACGGACTTGCGTGTCATATTGCTGACGGGAATCTGGTCTTGGACGGGGTGGTTGGCGATATCTCCAGCGGCGGTTTCAAGATGGCCAATTTACCGCAGAGTTTCATGGCCGACCGGCATATCTACAAGGCAGTACTGTCAGGAAACGGCCATCATCATCCTCTCGTCGTTATTCCATGCTGGTCAGAAAAAACAGCAAACAGCCAGGTGGAGACGGTCGGATTCCGGATTATCGAGGCATCCTGGGAATGGACGGAATACATTTTGAATACCGCCAGTGTTCTTGAAAATATCAATTCCTTCGAAGCCTGACCCAGACTGATTCTTCAGGTCCGGCAGCACTGGTATCCGGAAGGGCCGGTTTCCACTCGGCACGGGAATTCTTCTGCAGAAATTGGCTGAGGAGGTTCCCGGACGCGAAAGTGCCGAAGCTGTCGGCAGCCCGAACAGGCAGCTGCCGACATCGGCACAGTACCCCCCTCCTGCAGGAATTTCCCGCCTAAAAGTCCTATGCTTCCATGGTTTCCATTGCATTCTTATGCTGGGCCTGGGCCACGGTTATGGCAATAATGGTGGCCACGTTTTCCATATCGCTGTTGCGTTGGACCACATTGAAAGGCCTGCTGAGCCCCATGAGCAGAGGTCCGATGGCCTTTACCCCGCCAAGCCGCTCCAGAAGCTTGTAGGAGATATTCCCCGAGGTCAAATCGGGAAAGATCAGGATGTTGGCATGCTTGCCGAGACGGTTAAAGGGAAACCGCTCGTTTAAGATCGTATCGACAAGAGCAGTGTCCGCCTGCATCTCGCCATCAATAAGGATGTCCGGCCGGCGCCGTCTGACAATATCCATGGCCGAAGTCACCTTGTCCACCTCAGGGTGCTGGACACTGCCGAAATTGGAGAACGACAGCATGGCTACCCGCGGCTGCATATCGAAAAAGGCCGCTGCCTCGCTGGCCAGAATGGCAATCTCGGCCAGATCCTCGGCACTGGGTTGAATATTGACGGTGGTATCGGTAAAGAGCAGGGTGCGATTTTTCGAGATCATCAGATAGAGGCCGGAGACCTTGGACACCCCCTGCCGCCGGTCGATGACCTGAAGGACGGGGCGGATAGCGTTGGGATAGGAATCAGCGACCCCGTGCACCTGGCCGTCAACCAGACCTTCCCGAACCAGCATTGCCCCGAAAACATAGGGGTTCTTAAGTTGCCGCCGGACTTCGTCCATAGGCCAGCCCCGCCGCTGCCGCATTTTGAAGAGCCTGTTGGCAAAGGATTCCATATAGGGATTGCTCTCCGGATCGATGATCTCGATGCCCTCCAGCGGGATCTGCAGGCCGGCGGCAATGACTGCAATCTTTTTCAGATTGCCAAGCAGAACCGGCTTGGCAATCCCGTCGCGCAGGGTATGATGGGCTGCCCTGATAATCACAGGGAGACTGCCCTCGGGCAGGACAATACGCTTGGGGTCCTGCTGAGCCCGCATGATGATCTTGCGCAGAAGTTCACGCTCGGGCCCGAGGGTCGCCTCCAGTTTATTCACATAGACCGAATGTTCAGGCATCGCGATCCGGGCCACACCGCTGGCCACGGCCGCTTCGGCCACGGCCGGCACCACCTTGAGGAGCACCTGGCTGTCAAAGGGTTTGGGAATGATGTAGTCGGCCCCGAACCTGATAGGCTTACCGCCATAGGCCCGGAGGACCGCATCGGGGACATCTTCTCTCGCCAGCTCGGACAGGGCCCGTACTGCCGCAACTTTCATTGCCTCGTTAATGGTGGTGGCGCCGACATCCAGAGCCCCGCGAAATATATACGGAAATCCCAGGACATTATTAACCTGGTTGGGGAAATCGGATCGCCCCGTGGCCACAATCGCATCGGGCCGCGCCGCTTTAGCCTCTTCATAGCCGATCTCCGGATCCGGGTTGGCCAGCGCAAAAATAATCGGCGCCGGATTCATCCCCTGTAATAATTCGCGGGTGAAGGCCCCCTTGGATGAGAGCCCTACCAGCATATCCGCCCCCTGCACCGCCTCCTCCAGGGTCCGGCATGCGGTCTCGCAGGCAAACTCCTCCTTATACGGATTCATCCCTTCCGTCCGGCCCTTATAGATGACCCCCCGGGTATCCACCATTATCACGTTTTCCCGTACTACACCTAAAAGGACGTAGAGTCTGGCGCAGGCTATTGCCGCCGCCCCCGCCCCGTTGACCACCACGCGAAGTCCGGAAAGCTTTCTGGAGGTGAGCATCGCCGCGTTGATCATAGCGGCAGCCGAAATGATCGCCGTGCCATGCTGGTCATCATGAAAGACCGGGATGGACATCTCCTTTCTCAGCCGCTCTTCGATATAGAAACACTCGGGGGCCTTAATATCCTCCAGATTTATCCCCCCGAAGGTCGGCTCAAGATGTTTGACCGTGCGGATGAACTCATCGGGATCGGTGGCGTTGATCTCCAGATCAAAGACATCGATATTGGCGAACCGTTTAAAGAGGACCGCCTTTCCCTCCATCACCGGCTTGCTGGCCAGGGCCCCGATGGACCCCAGGCCGAGCACGGCCGTGCCGTTGGAAATGACGGCGATCAGATTGGCCCTGTTGGTATATTCAAAGGATTTTTTTGGGTCTTTTTCAATCTCGAGGCAGGGAACCGCCACCCCGGGCGTATAGGCCAGGCTCAGATCTGCCTGGGTCATAAAGGCCTTTGTCGGCACAACCTCCGTCTTTCCCGGCCTGGGTTCCCGATGGTACCTGAGCGCCTCTTCATCGTAGTGCTTCATCGTCCTTCCTCCCTCTGTCCCGTTGTATTCCGCTGATCACATCTGCAGCTGCTCCCCTTGAGCGTACGGCTCTTCCTGCTTGCCGGCCTCCCGACTCTATCAGAATCTCTGACTGTATCAGAAAATGGGCCTAAATACCAGCCTTGCCGACAGCAGGAGCCGGTTGGAAAAATTTCTTTCCGGCAGCATCGCAGTCCGCCCGACTAAAACGAAATCTCCAGCCCAGAATGGACAGCAGGGGGGGCCTGAAGTATAAAACCCCACAAGGGGGCGAGGGCGATGAATAAAAGAAGATCCGCTTCTTCGCAGGCAGTCCCTGCCGGGAAGTATCCGGGGTACAGGGAGGGGACGGGACGTGTACAGCCCTTCGCATGAACCGGGAATTTCAGACCCAGCGGTCTTTGGACTTCGCCAACACCGGGGCCAGAAACATTTTTTTTACAGAGCGGACAAATCGTGGTCCTTCTTGGGGACAGACTTCAGGTCTGCCCCCAAATAACGGTCCCTTCTTCGGCGGGGCGGGACCGCTGCTGCATCACTGCCTTCCCCTGATCGCATCCTGCAGCCGGCGGTCTTCAAGGATCTTGGTGATCGTCTCCGTCAGCTGGTCGTTGAGCATCGTCTCCAGAAAAAGGACCTGCGGCCGGGTCAACGATTCCTTATTGGCCTCCCGGTTATACTCCAGGGTAACGACGTTTCCGTAATTGCCGACAATGATCTGCAGACGGGTTCTGGCCTGGCTTTCATACAGGGCGCGGGGCTTGGTGACCTTGGCCTGCAGTTCCTTGACCAAGACGGTGATGGAGATATCGGACCTGTCACCCAGATTCAATCCCTGCTGCCGGAGCCCCTGGACCAGGCTGTCCTTGATCAGGACCTGCGGGGGAATGCGGTTCGTCAGCCTCTGGACCGGTTCATTGTCCATTTCGTACAGGATGACTGACGGATCAGGGCGTTTATCCCGGCCGATCACGATCACATCCAGGGCGGCCGGATATATCCCTGCCGACTGACCTTTAATATCAGGCATAAGATCCGCCTTCTCCGGCATGGTATTCGCACACCCGGCCAGAATCATCGCCACCAACGCCAGTATCCCCGCCAGCAATCCTCTGTTCATTACGCCCCATCCTCTCTGGTTGCGGCCCGTTCTTCGGTCTCAGGCACGCCTGCGGCCGTCAAGGTCATATTGTTGATTATTTTCTTCGGCAGTTTGGCAAAGCCGCTGACCAGTGACATGAATACCGCCGCCCCATAAGGAATGGACTGGATCAGCAGCACAATTATCCAGACCATCAGATCCGGAGTATCGGTCCCCTGCAGGCTGGCAACCCCAATGGCCGCAAGCCAGAGCGCCACCATGATCACCCCCTCCTCCCTCGCCGACTGCAGGGCCTGGAAGACGGCATGGGCCTTGGCCTTCTTCGGCGTCCGGAAAAACGGTTTATCCTTGGTGACAAAACCCGACAAAATCGCCAGCGAAATGGTGTGGGACAGGGACAGGCCCGCCACCGCCGAAGCAAGGGTCTGGGTGACGGTGGCACCGACCCTGGTCCGGTAGAGATAGATCATCTTTCCCATCTTGAAGACGAACAGGATCAGAGGCATGAACGACAGGATCACCAGCGGCGGATCGACGAGATGAACAAAGAGGCACATCCCGGTGGACCAGGCCAGGGCCGCTATGGTGAATATCAGATTTATGCTGTCCGCAAGCCAGGGAAGCCAGCCGGCGATGAAATGGTACCGCTGCCCGCGGGTCAGGGCCGAGGCATCCCTGCCCATGAGGGCCCCGAGATGGCGCCGCATGATCTGGATCGCTCCATAGGCCCAGCGGGCCCGCTGTTTCTTGAAATCCAGGAAGGTATCGGGCATCAGGCCCTTGCCATAGGACTGCGGGATATAGGTGGCCTCATAGCCCTCTTCAAAGATCTTCAGCCCCAGTTCGGCATCCTCGGTGATACACCAGTCGGACCAGCCGCCGACCTCCACCAGGACCGACTTCCGGACCATGGTCATGGTGCCGTGCTGGATGATGGCGTTGCGTTCGTTGCGGGTCAGCATCCCGATGTAAAAAAATCCCTGGTATTCGGAATAACACATGGCCTTGAAAAGATTCTCTCCGTCATCCCTGTAATCCTGCGGGGCCTGGACAATGGCGATCTTCGGGTTCTGAAACTGCGCGGCCATATCGTGCAGCCAGTCGGAGGTCACCATATAATCGCTGTCGATCACCGCGATGACGCTTGCCTCCTCGGCGGTCTGGGCCAGGGCATAGTTGAGGGCCCCGCCCTTAAAACCGGCCAGGGGATCGACGTGGAAGAAACGAAAACGCGGCCCCAGCTTTTCGCAGTGGGCCTTAACAGGCTGCCAGACCGCAGGATCCTTGGTGTTGTTGTCCATCACAATCACCTCAAAGCGGGGATAATCCAGCTGTGCCAGGGCGTCCAGGGTTTCGATCATCATATCCGGGGGCTCATTGTAGGCCGGCACGTGCACGGACACCATGGGGAACTGGTCTTCCGGCAGCTTCCGGCTCACAAAGGGCCTGCGCCAGGTGGAGACCCAGGTGGCCTCCGCCCATTCATGGGCCTCGGTAAACAGAACCACCACCACGCCGATCATGCCGATGATCATCAAGATGCCGATAACGATGGACAAGAGCGTCAGATACTGCCGGGAATAGCTGTAAATGACCCAGACCGCAGCGGTGGAGGAACCGAAGGCCACCGAGGCGAGAAAGCTGCGCCCCCTGGCCCGCAGGGTCGTAGAGTCAATAAGCAGAAAGGCGAAGGTAATGATGGCGACAACTACCGAGATGGCGGCCAGTATCCGCCATTGGGGGATCTTGACGATGGGGGAGGTAAAGGGGAATTTGGGCTGGCGGTTGACGTCGTAGACGCCCCAATAGGCGCCGACCGCCCCCTCGGTCACGCTCTTCCATGGCTGATCAAAGGCCTCCATTACATAGTAGACATACTTCTCCTCTGAGGCCCTGGCTATAAAACGCCGCAGGAATGTCGCCTCAACAGACGGAGTGGCAACCGCCTTGTGCAGAGTCCGTCCGTTGCTGGGCCAGCCGACCTCGCCGATAATGATATCTTTGCCCGGAAAGGCCACCTTGATCAGGTTGTAATGATCGACGGAGGACTCCACGGCACGGTCCGGGCTGATACCGTCCCAGTAGGGCAGGAGATGGATGCAGATATAGTCGACATGGTCCCCCAGCTCCTTGTGGGCATGCCAGTCCTCCCAGATCTCAGCGGTACTGACCGGCACATTCACCGCCCGACGCACCCGATCCAGATAACCGGCCAGCTGCTCCGACGTAAGGTCCTTCCGCAGAAGGGTCTCATTGCCGACTATGACCCTGACCACATTCTTGTAATTTTCCCGGGTTACCTTAATCAGGGTCTGGATCTCAACCTCGTTGGCGTCAAAATTCTTATCGAGCCAGGCGCCGACAGTGACATTCACCCCGTATTTTTGAGCGATTGCAGGGACCTTCCCCATGACTCCTTCAACGGTATAGGTCCTGAGAGCATGGGTTTTATCAGCCAGAAGCGCTATATCGGACTCAAGTTCGGCCTCGGAAGGCATGGTTTTATCGACCGCACTCTGGCCTTCCCGGTAGGGAGAGAAACAGAATCCCTGGATGCGGGTTGGCCAGGCCGGTTCATTCTTCGGCTGGTTCAAATACGCCCAGGAACTGAAACAGATCACCGCGATGGCGATGGCGATAAGAAAATTTGCTCGGCTCATGTATTCCTTTCAAGACCCACTGGTCTGCAGCCCCTTCCGGTCTCAAGTCCGTTATGCCAGGTCGGAAAAATTCAGGGGCTATTTCCGGCTGTATGGATGTATTGTTCACATTGATTGGAAGGCAACGAAGATCCTTGCCCCGGCCCTTCCTGCCGACTCTCTTTAATCGGGCAGAAATAATACTCTCTTTTTCATGAATTAACACTCTATTTTCAGGCCCCGGCCCGCCCGAGGAATCCGTTCCCCGTCAGGGCCGACGCCGGAACAAAGGACCAGGATCAGCTCCCGCAATCGCTGTCGAAACCAAAGGAGCGGATGGCTGCCGCCCCGGCCTGCCCCCAGCCTATCTCCTTGAATTCAATCCTGCCGGAGGAGGAGACGGTCAGAATGGAAGAACTGCGCGTACCGTAGGAAGCGCTGGCTATGAAGATGGAGGAAAGGCGCCTCTCCCAGACGAGCCCCACCCCGGTGTCGGGAAGTTGTCCGTCGGCAGGGACCTTCCGGTCCTGCAGGAGATCCTCCAGGCCGGAGAAGAGCGGCTCGTCGCCGTCGGCCTCGATCAAGGCCTTCAGGCCGGCAATCCCGGCCCTGACCTTGGGCCAGGGCGTATCCAGCAGATGATTGCTGAGCCCGTGAATACCGGGGGTCAGGGACTGGGGCCAAGGCCCGTGGTTAGATCCGTACCAGAGCCCATCCCGATCCCCGACCAGCAGATTGAAGCCCCTGTAGGTGCGGACCTTACCCCCAATCTCCTGTAAATAGTCGCGGGCCGACATGCGGCCTTTCAGAAAGTCCGCAACCAGATCGCCCCGGGACGGGGCCAATTCCTTGCCCTCGTCTGGAATCCTGAAGTTGGTTATGGCCGCAAACCGGCCATTCCGGGTAACCCCCATCCATGTCCCCCCTTGCCTGAGGTCCCTCCCGGCCAGGATGTGGGGGTGATCGGGCCAAAAATCCAGCCCGGCCGTGGGCCGCTCATAGAATTCATCCCTGTTGGCAGCAAGGATCAGGGGATAGCGAGGATGGACCCTGTAGGCCAGGAGGATCAGGCACATACGTCACCGTATTGATAAACCCGATGCCTGTGCCGGTCACCAGGATTTTTCCGCTGCGGGAGGGATAATGCCGCGGGAAGATTTATTTTCGTCAAATGCATGGGAATTATACGCCCGGACTCATCCCTTCAGGGCCGAAACCGGAAAGGATGCACTGCAGGTAAAATGAAAGCTGCCGTCGGCAAAGAGGTCCAGGCAGGCATCCACCGCATTGGCATCATAGGCTCTGCCTCTGCGCTCCTTCAGCGTGGCCAGCGCCGACTCAATCCCTTGGGCCGGACGATAGGGACGAAACGAGCTCTGGGCCTCGGTGACATCGGCGACAGCAAGGATCCTGGATTCGAGGAGGATCTCATCTCCCCGCAGCCCCTGCGGATATCCCGAGCCGTCCAGCCGTTCATGATGCTGATAGACCATCTGGGCACAGGGCCAGGGAAAGGGAATATTCTTCAGAATCTCATAACCGATCTGCGGGTGAATTTTCAGCACCTCCATCTCGGCCGCCAGGAGTGCGCCGGTCCTGCTGAGGATGGAGACCGGGACCCGAATCTTCCCCACATCATGCAGGAGCCCCGCAATGCGAATCCCCTCTATCATCCGGGCGGACACCCCCATCCGGGTGGCAATGGCACAGGCCAGCTGGGACACCCGCTGCTGATGCCCGGCCGTGTACGGATCCCGGATCTCTACCATCAGGGCCATACTGCTGATGATGCCCTGGAGCATCTCCTGGATCTCAACAGTCTTCTTCTCGACCATCTGCTCCAGAAGCGAATTCTGCGACTGCAGCTGGGATTTAATCTCCTGCAGGGCGATATGGGCCTGGACCCTGGCTTTGACCTCGGCGGTATGAAAGGGTTTTGTGATATAGTCCACGGCCCCGAGATCGAAGCCTTTGGTCTTATTGACGGTCTCAGTCATCCCCGAAATAAATATCAACGGGATTGACCGGGTGCCGGGATCCTCTTTGAGTCTGGCACAGACCTCATAGCCGTCCATCTCCGGCATCATGATGTCCAGCAGGATGAGGTCGGGATGATATTTGGCGGCATAGTCCAGGGCGCTGGCCCCCCTCTTGGCAATGCCGAGCCTGTAGTCGTCCTTCAGGGTATTGACCAAAAGATCAATATTGGTTGCGTTGTCATCGACGATGAGGACAAGGGGCCGAGATGCGTTCATCCTTTTTTCTCCACAGCATTGCAGATCTGTTGAATGGTCTTGAGGGCCTGGTCATAATCATACCGGCTGATCTGCAGGTCCAACTCCGCGACCATCGAGGAGTGAACAGACTCCCAGCAAACCAGCTCTTTCTTGACCAGAACAGCATTGCGTTTGATTTCTTCCGGGTCCGCCTGCTCAATCACCTCCGTCAGGGTCGCCAGCAGCATCAGCAGATCGTCCCTGCTCCCCTGCCGGGGAGCCGCCCCGGCGGGGTTCTCCTCCTGCCCCGGGGCAGCCAGCGGCGCCAGGACGTCTAAGATCCTTGTCAGTTCCCGCTGCACCCCCTCCTTCAAACCGGCCCCGCCTTCGCCGGTGCCGCAGGCCTGCTCCAAGGCGGCTGCCGCCTGCTGCAGATCGCGGGCGCCGATATTGGCGGCGCTGCCTTTGAGGCTGTGGGCGAGACGATGCAGGGTCTGACCTTCCCCCCCATCCTGCGCGCGTCCGATATCTCCGGCCGTCTCCCTATTGTCCAGGTAGAAGCCGACCAGGATCTCTTTAAATGTGAGCCAATCGAGTCCGGTGGACTTCAATACGGACTGGACATCAATGCCGGGCAGGCTGGGGGCGCCCCCCCCTTCCCCCTCTTCTTCGGAATGACCGGCGGCAGCAACAGAGGGGAGAGGAGCCTCTCCTGCCACCGGCAGGGCAGTCCGGCCCCCGAGATCCGCAGGCCCGGAGTCCACTCTGTCGCGGTTCTGCAGGAGATGCCAGAGTGCATAAAAGAGACGATCCTGATTGATGGGCTTGGCAACATAGCCGTCCATTCCAGCCTCCAGGCATTTTTCCTCATCGCCCTTCATCGCATGGGCCGTCATGGCGATAATCGGCAAGGCATCGCAACCGGAAATCCCCCGGATCTTCTGGGTCGCCTCGTAGCCGTTCATTTTCGGCATCTGAATATCCATGAGCACTGCATCGAAGAGCTGTTTCCTGACGGCCTCAACGGCCTCCTCACCGTTTGCCGCCAGCGTGACGGTGATCCCGGCGCCGTTCAGGATCGCCGTCGCAACCTGCTGGTTGGTCAGATTATCCTCGGCCAGCAGGATCCGGCATCCCTTCAGATGCTTCTTGTACATGGAGGCCTTGGTGGTGAAATCGTCTTTCTTTTCGTTCTGCCGGAAGCCTTCCTTGCCGAATGCATCCATAATCGCATCAAAAAGGGTGGACTGGAAGATCGGCTTGGTCAGGAAGCCGTTGGCGCCGGCGGCTTTCGCCTCGAACCTGTGCATCTCCCGGGCAAAGGCGGTCATGATGATGATGGGGACCTGCAGACCGAGATCCGTGCGGATCTTTTTTGCCGTTGCAAGGCCATCCAGCCCGGGCATCTTCCAGTCCATCAGCACCAGATCAATGGGAGGCCTGCCCGTGGTCTGCAGACGTCTGAGGGCGTCCAGACCGCAGGAAAAGGTCTCCACCTGAAAATCGAGCGAACTCAATATCCTGGCCATGATATCCCGACTGTCAGCGCGATCATCGACGACCATAACATTCAAGCCGTGGATATCAGGAGGAAAAACATAGTGCGAGGCCGAGCCTGCGCCGGTCTTGGCCATCCTGACGGTAAAGGAAAAGGTGCTGCCCTGGCCAAGGACACTGTCCACCCTGATGGTGCCATGCATCATCTCCACGAATTTTTTACAGATGCTCAGGCCCAGACCAGTCCCCTCATGCTTTCGGGTTGAGGAGGAATCTCCCTGGGTAAAAGGTTGAAACAGTTGCGGCAGGAAATCAGGAGCAATCCCGGTACCGGTGTCCTTGACCGCAAAGGCGAGCTGCACCTGTCCTGCCCCCAGCCCCTCTGACCCTGCGCTCCCATCCTGCAGGCTGACCAGAATGATCCCGTCGGGATTCGTGAACTTGACGGCGTTGCCGATCAGATTGGTCAGGATCTGCTGCAGCCGCAGCGAGTCTCCAAGCAGTATCCGCGGCGTATCCTTATCGATATCCACCAGCAGCTCGATGCCTTTTTCCGCCGCTACGTTGATAAAGACATCCATGACCCGGTCAAACATCTCGTCCAACCTGAACACCCGTTCCTTGAGCTCCAGCTGTCCCGCCTCGATCTTCGAAAAATCAAGAATATCATTAATGATCCCCAAGAGGGCATAGGAAGAGTTCTGGATAATGTGCAGATAATGCTCCACCTCGGGAGAGAGGCTCTCGGACAGGGCCAGATCCGTGGCCCCGATAATGCCGTTCATCGGCGTGCGGATTTCATGACTCATATTGGCGAGGAACCGGCTCTTGGCCAGGGTGGCGGTCTCGGCCTGCTCCTTGGCGCGCGCAAGTTCCTTGTCGATCAGCTGGCAGAACTCCATCTCCCTCAACAGGGATGCATGTGAGGTCTTGAGTCTGCGATTCAGTTTCACGACCACGGTTGTAAAGGCCGCAAGGCCGCAGAAGACGACAAGGGACACGATGATCCAGGGACCGTAGTTGCGCATGAGATCGCCCAGACTGACCTTTCCCAGGTCTCTGTAAGGCCCGACATGCAGGGCCATCATACACTCCAGCACCGGCTGGTAATTCAGGGGAATGGTCCAGCCGGCGTAGCCGGCGGCCCGGGCGGCAGGGGAGTCGGCCCGCAGCTGGAACAGAGCCACGGCCACCTGTTCAGCCAGCGCGTTGGATGTCTTCCGGGTCTTGGCCATGGGCCAGTTGGGGTATTCCCGGGTGGTGCAGAGGTAGGGAGTTGAGGTGTACTGCTCGTGCAGACGGGGAAAAACGAAGAAATCCGCGAGATCGATCTTGCCCTGGGCCTGAAGTTCCTCCAGAGTGTTGGTCCTCACCGCCCCAGCATCCACCAGTCCGTCCCGGACGGCATAGACGACATTATCATGGGTTTCTCCCCAGCGCAGCTCCTTGAAATCACGGAAAGGATTGATACCGTTTTCCTTTAGCTCCCGCCAGGCTGCCAGCCAGCCTCCCAGGGAGTCTTCCGACACCCCCATGAACGCCTTGCCTTTCAGGTCCTGCAGCTGTCTGATATCGGTCCGGTCCCTGCGGGTGAAAATCACACTGCCGTATCTGGCGTAGCCCTGTCCCAGTCGCAATTCCTTCAGGGTTGCAATCCTGTCGGCGCCATACTGCTGTTCCAGCTCCACATAGAGGAATGAGTTGGTGAGGATGAAATCGACCTGCCCTTCCCTGACGCTGGATGCAACCTGGGCATGGGTCAGCGGCACGATGATGAAGGTCTGCCCCGGGATCTGACTGGTCAGGTAGTCCGCCATGGGAGTCCAGCTCTTCAGACATTGTTCGATCCCAAGGGTTGCCAGGACCCCTATTTTCAAAGGCTCCGCCCCAAAGGCTGCGGAGGTGCAGAGAAACAGGGAAATGAGCGAATACAACAGGGCGCGCACAGGGCTTCTGCGGAAGGTAGTGAGTATTTCTTTCATTGAAATCCCTGCCGATTCCAACCGACAGTCCCCCTGGGAGAGGTTTCAGCCACCCGGCCCGGGTCCAATGAGGCGGATAGGGGCCGATTCCGGACAACCCGGCAGCGTAAACCGACCACACCTGCCAGCCGCCTCCCGGATTTTACCGTGAGGCCCCGGACCATCCACAGTTAACTGTACCATACATTCCCTTCATTTTCCTCATTTCAACGCCGGGACTGCAATAATTCGTAATACAGCAGGATTCTTATCCCGCCGCAGCCGGCCGGTAGTCGGCAACCGGCAGCAGACGCCACCGGTCCCCTCCCCTGAGATCGAGGACATGACTGTGAAAGGCAACAATACTGGCCCGGTGGCCGACGCTGATAAAGCCCACGCCCATCTCCTGCAGCTTCCTGTAGAGGTTGGCCTCATTCTCTGTATCCAGGGCGCTGGTGGCCTCGTCGAGCACCGCAAAACGGGGACGGCTCACCAGCAGACGGGCAAAGGCCAGCCGCTGCTGTTCGCCCAGAGACAGCACATTGCCCCAGTCCAGCACCGCATCAAGCCCCCCGGTCCTCTCGGGCAGATCGGCCAGACAAACTGCAGCCAGGACATCCCGCAGTTCCTGATCCGGAATCCTGCGTTCCAGCCGGGGATAGAGCAGCTGGTCCCGCAGGCTTCCTAGAAGCATGTAGGGTTTCTGGGGCAGGAAAAAGATGTCGGCGAGCGGGGGCCGCAGCACCTCTCCCGAGCCCCGGGTCCATAAACCGGCGATGGCCCGGAGCAGGGAACTCTTGCCGACCCCGCTCTGTCCGACGATGACCAGATTGTCGGCCGCGCCCATTTTCAGGGAAAGGCCGCTGATCAGGGTCCGCTGCCCGCCCGGGGTCAGCAGGCGCACATCGGCCAGGGAAAAGCGCGGGGCCTCGTTCGAGGTAATGCCGGGCTCGTCCTTCTCCTCAGGCTCAAGGGCGCAGGAAAAATCCGACAGACGCTTGATGCCTGCGGCAAAACCGGTGATCTCCGTGATCTGGGAGACGATCAGGGACAGGGCGGCATAGACCTGGGAGAAGGCGAAGTTGGCCTGGACCATATCCCCGTACTCGATCCGGCCCTTGAAATACTGGGGAAAGAGCACCAGGAAGGGCAGGACGACAGGCAGATAGCTGTAGGCCGTGGTAAAAAAAGACAGATTCCGCTGCCAGCCGATCAGGAGACTGAAATTCTTCAGAACGCTGCTAAACCTCCCGGAGATCTGGGCGACCTCCGGCCCCTCCCCCTGGTAAAAGGCGATGGACTCGGTATTGTCCCGGACATGGACCAGGGAATATCGAAAATCCGCCTCATAGCGGAGCTGGTTGAAATTCAATCTGACCAGCCGGCGGCCCAGCAGGGCGGTAATCAAGGTGCCCAGCAGCGAATAGCCCAGGACCACGCAGACCAGCAGCACCGATTTTGACCAGAGAATACCGGTGAAGGAAACCAGATCCATCAAAGAGCTTAAGAGGATGAGCAAAAAGGCGAGCGAGGTGCGGGTAAACGACCGGATATCCTCCATGATCCGCTGGTCCGGGTTGTCGATTACCCCTTTGGTCTCGACCTCGTAATAGTTCCGGTTCATGAAATACCTGGCGATGAAATCGTCGGTCATCCACTGCCGCCAGCACATACCGAGATAGTCGCGGACATACCCGTAAAAGGCGACGATAGGGATGCCCACCAGAAAGCCGCAGAAGTAGACCGCCACAAAGAGATAAGCCATTTCCTGGTTCTTCTTGACCAGGGCGTTGGTGAAATAGTTGCCGATATAGCTGAAGGCCACATTGATGCCGGTGACGGAAAGCAAGAGCAGCAGGACCACGGCCAGCAGGAGCCAGGCCCGCCTGCGTATCCACAGATAGCGTCGGAACAGCAGAAACACAAAACCGGGGATCGCGAGGGCTGCCGCAACCGCCAGCCAGAGCCTTGAGCTGAACGTCAGCATGATCATCTCCAGCAGGCCATCGGCGATCTTTCCCGTCAGGCCGGGGGCCAGGACGTTGCCCGCCAGAACAAGGCCCGAGACTATGAGGAAGAGTACACCAAAGAGAAAAACCAGCAGCATGACTATCAAAAGCAGCATAGACAGGCCGCCGAAACGGAGCCGCGGGAAAAAATATGGCTGGGCGATGGAGACAAAACGAATCCACAGCGACTGTTCATTCTGGGCTTTCACAGTACATCCTTTCTTGTATTTCATGCATATCCGCAAGGCCATTTCGGTCCCTTTGGCAAAAGGCCGCCGGAACAGACCGGCAGCCCACCAGCATATTCTAACAATCGAACTGCGAAATACAATGATTGATTTCGCCAATTTCCCAGTCTTGCAGCCCCCTCCATCCTTCTTCAGGTTGGGAAATGCAGGGGCCCGTCTAGCCGCCTGCGAAACGGACTCCGGGCAGTCGACCGGAAGGCTGGCCCCGGGCTGAATCCATCCATCTGATATGGTCTTTCGTGAAGTGTGCGGGGCTGATTCGTATTGGCCTGTATGTTTGTAAAAAATGTGTTGCTGTAAGGAAATCACTATGCTAGCATGGCTTTTAACATGCTTTCTCGATCAAGAAATCTTTAATATTCTTGAGAAAAAATTCAGTAATGCGCGCTCGGCCGGATCCAACCGGATTGCAACGACCGGCCCTGGTTTTTTTCAGCGTTCTGCCGGTCCGATTGATTCCCCGAAAGTATCAGGGAAAGGAGACATATTTTATGAAACGCTTATGGTCGTCCGTCGACCTGAAGGGCAAATCAGCAATCCTGGCCGTTATGGGAACGATGATCTGGGTCTCCAACTTTCTGGTCGTGTATCTTGAGATCGAACACATCAACAAGGCGACGGTCAATCTCGAGCGGGTTGAAGACCTCTACAACACCATCCTCGAAATGCGGCGATATGAGAAAAATTTCCTCCTCTACCAGGGGCAGGAAAACCGCGATCAGGCCATGAGCTATTACCAGCACGCCAAAGAAATTTACGGCAGCATTGCCGATTCTCCGGAGACCTTCAGCGCAAAGATCCTCCCCGTACGACAGCTGAACACCACCTTTTCCAGTTACGGGGGTCTCCTTGAACTGCTGTTGCAATCGACCACCCCCCCCAGTGAGCCGGATCAGGAAAAGATCAGGGTCTCGGGCCGACAGATGGTGGATCTGTCTCAGGATCTGCTGGATCAGAGCAGAAATATGGTGGCGAAAGCCGCGGCAGGCGCCCTGCGTCTGCCGCTGGTATCCACCGGCCTGATCCTCTGCCTGTTCATCATCGGTTTTGTGCTGATCTATCGAAAGGTCATCAACCCCCTGATTATGCTGGAGAGGGCCACGGAAAAGATCGGCCGCGGCGATTTCAGCGCCATCAGCCACCCCGCCCGCATTGAAAGCGAGGTGGACAGGCTGATCCTGGCCTTCAACCGGATGACCGAAGAGCTGGACGCCCGCCAGGAACAGATCATTCATTCACGCAAGATCGCCTCCCTGGGCACCCTGGTCTCCGGGGTCGCCCATGAACTCAACAACCCGATCAATAATATCATCCTGACCATCGACACTCTGGTCAGTGGCCGCAAGACCACCGATGAGCGCCGGGCCGCCCTGCTTGACGACATCCTCAACCAGGCCATCCGGGCCAGCGGCATTGTCAAAAATCTGCTGGATTTTTCCCGGGCCGAAACATCTTCCTTCAGCGATGTGGACATGACGCTGCTCCTTGAAGAAATCTTCAAGATCACCGGCAATGAGATCACGCTGAAAAAGATTGCCCTGAACAAACAGATCGAACCCGGACTTCCGAAGTTCAGAGGCAACAAGCAGGGCCTGCAGCAGGTCTTCTTCAATCTGGTCATCAATGCGGTCCAGGCCATGGAAAGCGAAGGCCGCCTGACCGTGAAGGCGGTAACCGACGACAACAAGCGGATCATCGTCTCCATCCAGGACTCGGGAATGGGTATTGCCGAAAAAGATCTGCCGCATATCTTCGATCCCTTCTTCACCACCAAGGAGGTGGGGCACGGAACCGGACTGGGTCTGTCGGTGAGCTATGGCATCATCAAGAAGCACGGGGGCCGCATTACCGTGGACAGCCAGCCCGGCAAGGGAACGACCTTTACGGTTATCCTTCCCGGAAGCGGTGAAATAATCGATGAATAAGCATGCTGTCCGCATAGCCATCATTGATGATGAAAAGATCTCGGCCCTGCGTCTGCAGGAGCATCTGGTGGAATCGGGATATCCGGTGGACGCATTCTTCAACGGCGAGACCTTCCTGCAAAGCTTCGCAGTTTCACCCTATGAGCTGGTGGTGACCGATATGAAGCTCCCGGGCATAGACGGTCTGGAGATCATGGGTCGGGTCAAGTCCCTGCGGAAGGAGACCGAGGTTGTCGTCATCACCGGCTACGCCACCGTTGATTCCGCCATCGAGGCCATCCGGGCCGGCGCCTTTCATTATCTGACCAAACCCATCCGCCTCGATGCTTTCGACAGTCTCATCAACCAGGTGGTGGAAAAGATCCTTCTGCGCATGGAAACCTGCGACCTTCGAGCCCTGATTTCCCGAAAGGCAGGGCGGGACGGGATGGTGGGAACAAGCAAGGAGATGACCGGCATCTATAAAATGATAGAGAAGGTCGCCCCTCTGGACTGCCCGGTCATCATCCAGGGCCAGAGCGGCACCGGCAAGGAGCTGGTGGCCCGGGCCATTCACCGGCTCAGCAACAGGCATGACGCCCCTATCGTTTCGCTGAATTGCGGGGGGTTTTCGCCGGAGCTGATCGCCAACGAGCTCTTCGGGCATGAGAAGGCTGCCTTCACAGGCGCCTTCAGCGCCAAGATAGGCTTGCTGGAAAGCGCCAACCACGGCACCATCCTTTTGGATGAGATTGCGGAAATGCCCATGGATATGCAGATCAAGCTCCTGAGAGTCCTGCAGGAAGGGCAGATCTACCGGCTGGGCGCCAACCGGCCCATCGAGTTGGATATCCGCATCCTGGCCGCCTCCAACCGGGACCTGGAAGAGGAAGTCAGAAAGGGCAACTTCCGCGAAGACCTCTATTTCCGCCTCAATGTAATGACACTGGCCCTCCCCCGGCTGAAGGACAGGGAAGGCGATCTCTGGCTCCTGGCCGAGCATTTTCTGCGAAAATACTGCAGGGCCTATGGCAAAGAGATCAACGGTTTTGCCCCCGGAGCCAGTGAGGCACTGGGCCAGTACGACTATCCCGGCAATGTCCGGGAGCTTGAAAATATTATTGCCCGGACCGTGGCCCTGGCCGAGGGAAACCAGATCCATGTGCAGGACCTGCCGCCACACCTGTCCGGGGCCAGGCGAGCAACCGGCGGTCCGCTCAAGAGCCTGGAAGAACTGGAACGGGACCATATAACCAAGGTGCTGCAGGCTGTTGGCGGGCAGCGGGAACTGGCGGCAGGCATCCTCGGCATCACCCGTTCCACCCTCTGGCGGAAGATGAAGAAATTCGGTTTATAAGACCGGATCACCGCTTTTCCAGTCCCCTCTTAGTCTGCAGTTAGTCCCTGCCGATACAGAAAAGGGCAGCCCTGATGTCGTTCTGCAGCAGATCCTGTACCTGGGTCCGTGAATCCTCCATGGGGCCGACCACCAGATCCGCACCCTGGAGTTCAATCTGCAGTTTGCCGGGATCGAGGTTCGACAGGGTCCGGCCGCTCACCTCGATACCCTTTTCCCTAAAAATGGCAAGCCCGCGCTCCAGGTTCAGGGTCTCCGTGTTCGGAGAGGGACGAGAGCCCTGGGCCAGGGCAATCAGAACGATATCCGCCGACAATGGCGGAACCAGCCGGATCAAAATCCCCAAGGCCTTTTCCGCCGAGGCGCCGCCATCGGTGAAGGCTACTATCCGCTGCATGTCTTTCAGATGCCGCATAACCAGCAGTGGAATGCTCTTCTCCGCCTTTCTGGCGACGGCGGCAAAACGGTTGAGCAAGGCCTTTGGCTCCAGGCCGCGGAACGGTGCTCCGGTAACAACCAGGTCAAAATCGTTCTCCCATGAGTAGCTGGATATCTTTTGAAAAGGCTCTCCGGTGAGGATGATGGGATTGTCAATATTGGGACACTGGCTTCTTTCCGAGATGACCAGATCCTCAATGTTTTCCTCTGCCTGCTGGCTGGTCTCCCTCTCCCAGGACTTCCAGGCCCAGCCAGCGCCGAACGTCATATCCCGTCCCGGCGGGTCAACGACATAGATCGGCTGGATACGGACCTGCGATCCGAGAAAGCAGGCCGTTCTCAGGGCAATACTTGCTTCCAGGCTGCGATCAACAGCCACAAGAAGTTTCAACATTTTTCTCTCCTGTCGGGCAAACCTGGATTATCTGCGCACCTTTTTCCTCGCTTTCTTTACCGCCGCCCGTATTTCGTCCAGGCGGAAGGGTTTGGCGATAAAATCATAGGCCCCGCGGATGAACGACTCTCTGGCCGACTCGATGGTCGCATAGCCGGTTATCATAATCACCGCAGAACCGGGGCAGCACTCCTTCACCTTTTCCAGGAAACCCATGCCGTCCACGCCTTCCATCATCAGATCGGTAATGAAGATATCGAAGCACTGTTCTTCAACCCGCTTGATGGCAGCGGCGCTGCTGGTGAATATTTCGACCTCGTAGCCGTCCTCTTCAAGCTCCGGTTTCAAACGGTCGCCGACGATCGGCTCATCATCGAGAATACAGATAGTTGATTTATTTGTCATCGCTGTCACTCCTGTTAATTTTGTGATCGCTTGTTGTTTTGATGTTGTTCGCCTTCATAAACTGCTCAAAGTACAGATCTATGGTGGTATCATCCGTCATCAGGATATCCAGCTGGCGAACAAATCCGATCAGCCGTCCGATCAGATAAAGGTATTCCTTCATCCGATCGCCCCCGGAGTTGGCGACCCGTGCGATCACCAGATCACCACTTCCCTCCACCTTGAAACCAATTTTTTCCATGATGGACATCAGCAGCGCGGCCCTCCTCGATCTGCGGCTGATATCCGTCGCCCCCCCGACAAACCTGAAGAATATGGAATTCTTTTCCCGCTCCGCCCCCAGACGGGCATCCACCACGGTGAAGTGATAGCCCACCCGCAGGGTCAGATTCATATAATCTTCGCCCAGCACCGCCACATTGAGGCCGGCCAGAACCTGCCCCGCCACCGCGGCGGTCTGGGTGCGAGTGACCCCCGACATCAGCCCTTTGAAGTCGGCGACAATGGGGTCGGTCCTCCAGACATCGGGAGATCCCATCCCCGCCCACAATGCCTTCATCGGCTGGGAGGTGATCTGCTCGGGGACCACCCAGCCGCCCTTTCCGCCAGTCTCGTCCAGGCCGCCGCCGATATCGATGAGGATCAGGTTGAGCGGCAGATTGGCCTTCAGGCGTTTGCCGCCGTGGACCAGCAGGGAAGAGGGCTTTTCCGCTATCTGCAGCAGGGTCTGCACCGACTTTTCATGGATAAACCGTATGACATCATGAAAGGTCTGGCAGCCCCTGGCGGTAAAATTCGGATCGTCGGGGTCAATCAGCGTCAGCGGCGCAATACGGCGCAGCAATCGCCTCAGGATCTGAAATTCATACAGGGTCTCAAACAGCGGCCTCTCCAGAAGCTGATGATGCAGCAGTTCATTGATCCTCCCCTCATAAATAATGTTGCGCTCCGCGTCGACCGTCACTTCCTGGCCATTTTTCAAGACATCCGTGGCCGATCCGGTATCGACGATAGTGGGGATCCGGAACTCCCTGGCCACGGTCGCCATATGACCTGTAGGACTGCCCACGTCGGTGATGACCGCGCTGGCCCTGGGGATTGCCCGCGCCAGCAGCGGAATGCCGTAGCGCGCCACCAGCACCGCCCCGCTGGGAAACTGTTCCAGGCTGACATTATCGTCAACGATCCAAACCGGACCCGAGCCCACGCCTCGATAGGCGATAACACCCAGATCCCGCATCAGGGCCGTCCTCTCCCGAAGCAGCGCCTTCAATTCCGGACTCCGGGCCTGGCCGCCGCGGCTTAAGCCCAGAGGTCTTGCCTGCAGTATCCGCAGCTGACCTTCCGTATCCAGGCTCCACTCGATATCCATGGGCCGTTTGAAGAAGCGCTCGATCATCAGCGCCGTCTCGACAATGGAGGCGGCCTGGGACGGCGTCAGACAGGATTCATTCACCCTCTCCGACTCCACATGCGTGGCCTCTTCGGCCCCGCCGAAGGGGACCACCATCCACTTCTTCTCGCTTATCCTCGACTCGATTATGGCATAGGGAGGCTTACGGGACACCCGGAACATATCCGCGGCCCCACCCTCCACGACCACAGTCCCCAGCCCCCAGTTGGCCCCCAGCATACAGACCTGCTCATCGGGCAGATTGGGGTCCAGGGTATAGGCAACGCCTGCCACCCCGCTCGGGACCATCTGCTGATACAGCACCGCCATGGCCATATCGGAGAAGGGCACCTGACGCTGAATGCGGTACTCGAGGCTCTCGGGGTTATACATCCCGGCCAGCACCTTTTTATAACTGGACAGGAGTTCCCGAAACGGCACGTTTAAAAATGAATCATGGAGTCCCGCAAAGCTCATCATCCCGTCTTCGCCCACGCTGCTGCTGCGCACCGAATAAAAACTGGACTCCGGATTCTTCGGGCAGATCTTTTCGGCAGCCTTCAGGATTTCCTGGCGCAGGTCCGACGGGATGTCGCCGTTGAGGATCAGCAGCCTGATGCTGTGCGAGGCCGACTCCACCGACTGCCCGTTCTTACAGCCCTCCATCAGGCCGTCAATCTTTTCAAAGAGATTGTTGAAGGCCAGGTATTTTCGAAAGCCCCCGATGGTGACGACGAAACTCGGCGGCACGCTGACCTGGGGCAGACTGCTGATTCTGAACAGGTTATAGACCTTGTTGCCCACCGCCTCATCCATGACCTCCTGGATGTCTTCTAGGGCCAGGACATTCTGGCCGCTGGGAATGACCAGCTTTCCGGCCAGTTCCAGCCGCAGATGTCTTGCCAGAGACTCGATCACCTTATAGATCTCGAGTTCCTTGTTGTTTGCTATAAAGTTGAAATTATAGGCACTGCGCAAGACCACCCGTTCAATGGCAGAGACGGTGTCTTCAAGAAATTTCCGGTCAAAAACATACTGGCCTCCCAGCTTATCCTCCATTTCGGCAATCAACTCCATGGCCCTGTTGTTTTCCTCAAGAATCTGATGAAAACGAACAAAGAGATCGTTGAAGGATATGGCGCTCCGCGTCCCTCTCCAGGGGATAACCTTCATGAAAAGGGATGCGAGCCGGTCGGCCAGTTTCACCATCATTAGTGACTGCCTCCCCCCTGCCGGAAGAGCACGCCCATGAGCAGACCGGCCACCAGGGCGATGACCACCGCCGAGACACCGTAGGTTATCCGCTGATTGGAGGCCAGTTCATTGACCAGTTTCACAAAACCCACCTCCCGGACAGTAAGCCTGCCCTCCACATCCTGGCCGGGGATGCCGTTGCTGACGACCGTCACCTTGACCGTATAATTTCCAAGAGAAATCGAGGAGGGCAATCTGCACACGCCGACGAAATGCTTCTGCCCGTCTTTGAGCGGCGTGTAGGCAACGGAACCGACATTCTCCTGGTAGAGTTCTTCTGATTCCTTCAGCTTTACAAACATGGAAAAGACTGCATCATGATCGAGATGGGACTCGCTGATGACCAGGTGACTCTTTACCCTCTCCATTCCCAGTCCGAAAGCGGCGACCTTATCGAGCCACTCCTTTCCATCCGGAACCATCAGAACGTAAAGACTGGGAATATTTTCAAGTTTAACCTTTCCCGTGGTCATCCAGAATACCCCGACCCGGCCCTTCTCCTCGAATTCATGGGTTGCATCGCGACCATAGATCTCGACGATGACATCATCAGTGGCCTTGATGTCCCCCGCGACTGTCAATTCGCTCCCGGAAAAAAAGCTGTCCACATTGATAACCTCCGGACGAACGGACAAACCCTCTATCTCCGCGGCTGAGGCCGAATGCGACACCATCGCCAGGCCTGCAGTCAATACCATCAATATCATAAATATTTTTCGCTGCATGGTCTCAATGACCTCCGTGATAGGCTAAAAGATTTTGAGGTTCAACAACCAGACCAAAAAGCATTTTTACCATGACAAGCAGAACCAGAATGGCAAGATAGATCTTCAGCTGATCATCCTTGAGCCGGGTACTGAACTTAACACCGACCTGGGCCCCGAAGACCGACCCGAAAAGCAGGAGCAGGGCCAGGACAAAATCCACGGTCCGATTGGAGACGGCCTGCATGATGGTGACGTTAATGCAGGTAAAGAGGACCTGGAAGAGACTGGTGCCGACGACCACATGCATCGGCATCCTCAGGAGGTAGACCATGACCGGAACCATGATGAAGCCGCCGCCGACGCCCATGATGGCCGCCAGGATGCCAACCAGGGCCCCCAAGGCCAACGGCACCACCGGAGAGAGCACGACCCCCGATTTTTCGAAGTTCGTCTGGTAGGGGAGGCTCTTCAGCAGCCTGGCATAGGCGGACTCCTTGGTACTGATCTGTACCGGCACCGAGACCTTATTCTTGCGCATCGCCTGCAGGCTTTCCAGCAGCATGTAGCCGCCGACGAAACCGAGCATCAGGACATAGGTGACCATGATTAAAAAGTCGGCATTACCCAGCGCCCTGAGAATCTTGATCGCCTGAACGCCCACCGTGCCGCCGATGATGCCGCCGATCAGCAGGTAGAGCCCCATCTTGAAATCAACATTTCCCAAACGGTAATGGGCATAGGAACCGGTGGCCGACGCGGCTACAATCTGATTGGAATCCGAGGCCGCGGCCACCGTCGGCGGGATCCCGAACATGATGAGAAGCGGGGTCATCAAAAATCCTCCCCCGACACCGAAAAGGCCGGACAGCAACCCCACCACAAATCCGAGCCCCACGATCAGGGGCAGGGCCACACTATGGTGTGCAATAGGCAAATAGATGTACCAAGGCATATTTACTCCATTAAGTAATAGGTTAACTTTGACTGCAGCAATGGTTTGTCGTTGACTGTATCCTTCTCTAAGCAAGATCGGGGCCAATACTAATTTTATAAAAATATCATATACTTATTATATTTTTATAGGCCACCGGAAACAGGCGATGATTGATTATTAAACGTGAAGAGGGGGAGAATTGGTCAATATCAGAATTAGTATTGTATAATCGGAATGTTAACCAATGTTTAAAAACGAAACGTCCTGAATTGCAGAACAGACCCGGCAGTCGTGCGGCATTCGTGCTTTGACAATGCCAAAATAAACAGATCCCGGATCGAAAAAGGGCGAAAGGAGGGTGCTACAGGCTGGTACGTGCGGGAAGGAAGATGGCCCGCAAGATCTCAGCCATGCAGCACTTCATGGACCCGGACCGCCAATTCGAGTTCAGTGTAGGGCTTGAAGAGCACGGGAGAAAAGGTAAACTGCCCCACCCTGGGTATGGCCCGTTCAAAATAGCCCGAGGTGAACAGGACCTTCAGGTCCGGATTGAGCAGGAGCGCCTGTTCCGCCAGAGCAAAACCGGTCATCCCGCCCGGCATGACCACATCCGCGAAGAGAAGATGAATGGCCGCTCCCTTCTCCAGAAGCAGGGCCATGGCCTCCTTCCCGTTCCCGGCGGTGAGTGTCGTATAGCCTAAAATTTTCAGCATATCGGCGGCCAGGGCCAGCAGATCGACCTCATCATCGACAATGAGGATCGTCTCCTGGCCGCCCGGCAATCCGGGCAGGCCCGGCTTCGCGTCGGGGCTGCCTGTCCGGCCTGGAAGTTCTTCCAGGCTTCTCGGAAGATACACATGGACGCTCGTGCCCGTGCCCGGCTCCGAATATACCTGGATACCGCCCTTTGATCGTTGCGCAAAGGCATAGACCATGCTCAGGCCGAGCCCGGTCCCTTTGCCATGGGGTTTGGTCGTGTAAAAAGGCTCAAAAATATGTTCCAGGACCTCGGACGGCATGCCATCTCCCGTATCACTCACAGCCAGGTGGACATAGCCTCCGGGTTCCATGCCGGGATTCATCATCGTATAGTATTCATCAAGGATGGCATTGCTGGTCGATATATGGAGCCTGCCGCCCTGGACCATGGCATCCCTGGCATTGATGATCAGATTCAGCACCACATCCTCAAAATCGCCACTATCGATGACCGTCGTCCACAGGTCGGCAGCCAGATCGGTCATCACCTCAACCTCAGGGGTCACCGACCTGGCAATCAGATTATCCATCCCCTGCAGGACCGTGTTGATATTGGTAGGCTGGCAATCCCTGGCCTGGTGACTGGAAAAGTCGAGGAGCTGCCGGGTCAGCGTACTCCCCCTCTCAGAAGCCTTCGATACGGCCTCAAGACGTTTCAGGCTCATTGGGTCCACCGAACCAAAACGCTGGATAAAATCGAGATTACCGATGATTATACCAAGAATATTATTGAAATCATGGGCAATACCACCAACGACATGGCCAACGGCATCCATCTTCAACGATCGCTGGAGGGCCTCTTCAGCCTCTTTCCGATGGGTAATATCACGACCGGCCCCCCGATAGCCCGCAAACCGGCCATCAGCATCGACAATGGGTCTTCCGTCCAGAACGATCCGCCGCGGCTTCCCCTCCGACCGCAGCCAGTCGATCTCAAATCCCGAAAAGGGTTCCTGGCGGATGATCCTGGAAAAATTCGCCTTCCAGCTGGCCGTCTCGTTTCTGCCGCCCTCGAAGAAAACCTGCTGCCAGGTATTTCCAATGAGGTCGTCAGTCTTCCTCCCCAGGATCTCTTCCACCTTGCCGGTAAGATAGGTAAAATGCAAGCCCCTGTCCATCTCCCAAAACCAGTCGGCAGCTGAGTTGGCAAAATCACGGAACCTGCTTTCGCTTAGCTGCAGGGCCTGTTCGGTCTTCTCCCGGATGCTGAGATCTTCGAGAAAGAACAGCAGACATTCAACCCCGGAAAAGAGGACCTTCCGGCCCCTGAGCATGCAGCTTACCTTTTGTCCGGACTGTATTCGTATTTTTACAGGAAATCCCTCCACACGACCCTCCCGGGCCACCGCTGCCATGATCCGCGAATGGTCTTCATCGCTGCCCCAAAACCCGAGATCCGCCAAGGTTCGGCTCAGGAGTTCCTGCTTCCGATATCCGGTCTGCTGCAGGCAGGGAAGATTGACGTCGATGAGCTGGCTGGCCTTGCCGTCCAGGATCATGATCATCATCGGACTGGCATTGAAGGCCTCCTCAAAGCGGTGCTGAGCTGCCACCAATTCGTTTTCGACCGCCTTGCGCAGGGTAATATCCCGGCTGATCCCGATCAAACCCAGGACCTCGCCGTTTTCATCCCGATACACGGTCTTCAGGGTATCAAGGAGGACCTTTCTGCCATCGGGATAGCGGACCCATTCCTCATTGCTCCGGGGGCCGCCCATCGCAAACATTTTCTTATCCTGATCGCAGAAGAACTCCGCCTCTTCGCGAGAAAAAAGATCAAAGTCAGTGCGGCCGACCAGCTCATGCATTTTCCAGCCGGAGAATTCTTCGAAGGCGGTATTGCAGCCGAGGAACACCCCTTCGGTGTCCTTATAAAAAATGAGGTCCGGAATCGAATTGATCAGGGCGGTGAGCAGCAGACGTTCTTTGATTCGCAGGGCCTCCGCCTCTTTTCTCTGGAGCAGCGTCCGAACCAGACGCTGATGCAACATGCCCAGTGCCGAAACCAGCAGCTCCAGCTCCGGGAAGCCGGCGCCCTTCTCCGGCCAAACGGCAGGAGCGGGAGGATCAGGGCCCTCAAGCCGCAGGCCTTCAATGGAGCGGGTCAATGCGGCAAGAGGAAAGATCAGGGAGGTCCGGATACGTATAAAAAGACCTCCCGACAGCGCCGCGGCAAAGAGCATCATGCCCAGGAAGAACTGCAGGCCTCTTTTCCAGGCCAGGACGCGAAGATATTCCGGATCGCCCGAAAGGGTCAGCACAGTGGCAGAATCAATGCCGTTAACGGTGATCGAAAAGTCTTTCCGGATCAGCCCCGGCTTGTCCGGGGCGCCGCCCCTGACTGCAATCCGTCCCTGGAGGTTTGAGCCCTGCACCTGCACCGACAAGAAGGGATACAGGCTGGCCATCCCCTGTACCGCCGCCTCACATCGGGTCGAGTCCTGAGCAAGACCATCCACCAGTTCCGCAGACAGCAGCCCGCCCAGAGAAGAGAGAGTCAAGTCCATCTGCAGCAGGTCCTCCCTGTAGCCCCAGAAAGAACAGACCACGGCAACCAGCAGAGAAAGAACGCCGCCAAACGCCACGGTATAGACAAGGATCAGCCTGGCAATTCGTGTATGTTTCACAGACACGGCACCCTCCTGAGGCCTTATGCCATTTTTTCCGGTCTGTCTTCTTTGACAGAGGGGAAAAAAAGAGCAAAATACAATAAGGAAGTATACCTGCTCTACCTCCACCGGCAACATATTTAACCGGGCCGGAGAAGGGCATTGAGCAGAAATATGCGCAGATGGGCAGGTTCCGGCCGAAAGATCCGCGGATATGACCGGCTGAGCTCGTGAGTCTTTTTTATGCCGCTGGCTCTTTTCTCACATATTTGGCTTTGACTTCCTCACAATCTGTGGTATTATTCCTCGAGTTACGAATGATTCCTATTATTATTTAATTGATTCTTCGTTTGATAACCATCTCTCTCAGGAGGCTGAAATGCAAAAATGGGAATGTCCATGCGGTTATATCTATAACCCGGAAGAAGGTGACTATGAGAGCGGCATCGAGCCGGGAACACCATGGGAAAAGGTTCCCGAGGACTGGGTCTGCCCGAAATGCGGCGCAGCAAAGGAAGACTTCTGGAAGGTTGATTGATTTGTTGCTTAGACACCCTTATGGAAAGGAGCTCAAATGAAAATTACCGTAGATAAGAATGTCCTCGAATTGACTCCCGAATCAGCACAGGAAACAAGCTCCCTCGACCTTCTCTGGCGGATTGTCATCGACTGTTTCGGCAACAACAAGAAGATCGTCCCCATGGGTCAGTATGTCCCCGGTCACGATACCCTTGCCCGATTTCATATCGAAGACGTTAAGGGCGGTAAGACTACCTATTCTAAAGAAAAGACCGCTCCGGCGGATAACACCTATTATTGCGCAACCTGCAATAAATACATGAAGGTCAAAGCCGGAGACCCGCTGCCCATGTGCTGCGGCAGGGAAATGGAAACCATCGATTAAGATCCTGACCTTTTCCGAATCGGGGCAGCTTTGCCCCGATTCAACCCTCTGCCCTGATTTTTCGGCGTCCTCCCGGGAAAGGCCGTCTCCTCCAGCTCCATGCCCCTTCTTTTCACCCTGCCTGCCTGCAGGGATCCGGGACCATTGCAGAAATGGTTAACATCTGGCATAATACCATATCGGATTTTTTTATCGGATTTCACCCTCCCCTCCCGCGCAATGGACTACGCCATGAAAACACCTTCTCCGTCCGGTCCAGTGGCTCTCTTTTCTCTCAGGGCCTGGGCTGACAGGCCGCTCGGCAAGGCTGCCCCCCTGCAGGCGGGGTTCTACTTCCTGGTCCGGATCATTCTGATAACCGCCCGGGAGTTTTTCGACAACGCCATCTCCCTGCGTTCCAGCGCCCTGACCTATACCGTTCTGCTCTCGCTGGTCCCCATCCTGGCCATAAGCACCGCCGTAGTCAAAGGACTGGGAGGCGGGGACCAGCTGCGCAAGGCCGCCTATGCCTACATAGAGACCCTGGACACCGGCAAGGCAGAGGTGAGGCAGGATTCGGCAGGCGGTGTGCCGCCTGTTGCGGGAAGCCCGTCTGACGAGAATGAAAACCTGACCGAGCACCTGCGTTCCGCCGTTAACATGCTCTTCGACTATGTGGACAAGACCAATTTTGCCACCCTGGGCTCATTCGGTGTGGCGGGCATCCTCCTGACCGTCATCATGGTACTCGGCAATATCGAAGAGGCCATGAACGCCATCTGGAAGGTCCAGGCCGGCAGATCGCTGCTCCGCAAGGTCGCCGACTATATGACCCTGCTCATTCTCATGCCGATCTCCATAAACGTCGCCTTTGCCGCCAGCGCATTTCTGAAAAACCCGACCCTGGCCTCCAAGATGAATCTTCTGATCCCCTTTTCCTGGCTCCAGGTCCTCCTGCTCAAAGCCCTGCCCGTCCTCGTCATCGCGCTGACCTTCTCGGTGATGTACATGTTCTTTCCCAACGTCAGGGTCAAAGCCCTGCCGGCTTTTTTAGGCGCCGTTTTTGCCGCCGTCTTCTGGTTCGCAGTCCAGAATTTCTACATAAGCCTCCAGGTCGGCGTGGCCCGATACAATGCCATCTATGGCTCCTTTGCGACCTTCCCCCTCTTTCTGGTCTGGATTTATCTGGGCTGGGTTTTTTTCCTCACTGGAGCCCAGGTGGCCTACTCCCTGCAAAATATAAAAACCTACCGTCTCCTCCAGCAGATATCGGCCCCATCCCTGCAGCTGGCCGCCGCCTTCGATATCATGGA
Organism: Desulfocapsaceae bacterium; assembly: GCA_031292275.1. Taxonomy (GTDB): domain Bacteria; phylum Desulfobacterota; class Desulfobulbia; order Desulfobulbales; family Desulfocapsaceae; genus CAIUQR01. The sequence continues at coordinate 87,315 of JARLHL010000048.1, forward strand.
TGCCCTCTACCTGGCCTTCGCCGCCAATCGGCCGCTCACCGCTGAAAATCTGACCGCGGGCCTGCCGGCTTACTCCCGGCAACTGATCGACGAGGTATTGGCCAGGCTGCAGTCAGCAGAACTCGTTTTTGTGTCTCAATCCAATGAGCGCCTGCTGCCGGCCTCGCCCCGGGAACAGTTTGCTGAGAAACAGGTAGTGGCAATAATCCTCGGCGCCGAGGCCCCCGATACGGAAGGGGGCAGGCAGAGCATCAAGGCCATTGAGGCCGCCAAAGACCGCTGCCGTTCTTTGGACGGCAGACCGGAGGAAGACAGGCAGAAAGGGAAAGAGAATACCTGAAGCCGGCGGCCCATGGGATCAAAGCCGCCGGCTGAGAGATCTTTTATTTGTCCAGGCACCAGTCGTAGGCGTTCCTGAACATCTGCAGCCAGGGCGTCACCGTCAGTTTTTTCAGAGCCGGCGGCAGATAATGCGCCTGCCAGGGCAGGAAGGTCCTCTCCGGATGCGGCATCATGGCCAGATGGCGGCCATCGGGTGAACAAAGGCCGGCCAGTCCGCCCGGAGATCCGTTGGGGTTGAAAGGGTAGTCTTCCGTCGGGTTGGAATCGTCATCGACAAAGACTATCGGGATCATATTCCCCGACTGGACCCTGACCTGCACCGCCGGATCGGGGAAGTGCAGCTGACCCTCGCCATGATCGACGTGGATGCCGAAGACCAGGCCGTCCAAACCTTTGAGCATGATGGAATTGGTCTTCAACACCTTGACCGTGGACCAGCGCGACTCAAAACGACCCGAGATGTTCCTGACAAACCGCGGCTGACTCTCCGCCGGGATCCCCTGCCAGGGCACCCAGCCAAGCAGGCCGAAAAGCTGACAGCCATTGCAGATACCCAGGGTAAAAGTATCCGGCCGGTTGTAAAACTCATGGAACATGGCCTTCAGCCGGTCGTTGAAGAGGATGGTGGCGGCCCAGCCCTTGGCCGACTCGGGGACGTCTCCATAGGAGAAACCGCCCACCGCGGCCAGCCCGCGGAAGTCGGCCAGGTTGATCTTGCCCTCCAGCAGATCCGTCATGCAGACATCCCAGGGCTCAAAGCCTGCCGAGTAGAAGGCCGAACTCATTTCCCGGTCTGAATTCGACCCCTCGTCACGCAGGATCACGACCTTGGGCTTATCCTTCCTTGCCAGCACCTCAGGCGGCGCCGGCTCGGGAGAAAAGGGCAGCGTATAGGATGGTCCCGAACGGGCGGCGATATTTCTCTTCTCTTCATCGGCGCAGGCAGGATTCATCTGCAGGCGTTCAAGCTGGTAGCTGGTCTCCTCCCACCACTGGCGCAAGAGCCCCGTATCCTCATCAAGAACGACCTCATCATCGTAAACGACCCGGATCCGTTTTTCCGTCGTGGTCTTGCCAATCTCCAGCCAGGGAACACCGCACAGTTCCAGGATGGTCTTTACCTCTTCGCACATGTCCTCCCGGCACTCAAGCACCAGGCCCAACTCCTCTGCAAAGAGTACGGCCAGCACCGAATCCCAGCCCTGCATGCTTATTTGCAGACCGCAGTCGCCGCTGAAGGCCATCTCCAGCAGGGTGACGATCAGGCCGCCGTCGCTTCTGTCATGGCCGGCCAGAATCAGGCCCTTGCCGATGATCTCCTGCACCGCCGTAAAGCTGCGTTTCAAGAGCTCGGGATCGTTCATATCCGGACAATCATCCCCGAGCTGTCCCAGGACCTGGGCTAAAGCCGTCCCGCCCAGCCGCATTTTTTCGTCGCTGAAATCAAGCAGGAGCAACACGGAGCCAGGCTCTTTAATGTCCGGAGTCACCGCCCGGGTAATGTCAGACATAGCTGCATAGAGGGAGATCACAAGCTGGCGCGGCGACTTGACGGTCTGACCGTCCACCATGGTAGCCATGGACAGGCTGTCCTTGCCGCCATCAACCGCCACACCCAGCGTGATCATCGCATCCCGGAGGGATTGGACCGCATCGTACATGGCCGCGCCCTCGCCGGGAAGCTTAGGGGCCCACATCCAATTGGCCGAACACTTCACCTGCTCGAGGTCGTCGATCCTGGCCCAGACCAGATTGGTCAGGGCCTCGGCCACCGCCATCCTGGCACCGGCCGCCGGATTCACCAGCATCTTGATGGGCTGCTCGCCGACTGCCGTGGCGATACCGGTAAGCCCGAAGTGGGACTGGGCGACAATGGCGACATTGGCCACCGTCAGCTGCAGAGGACCGCAGCACTGCTGCTGGGCGATAAGCCCCGTCACGGCCCTATCCACCTTATTGGTCAGGAAGCGTTTGGATCCGACCGAGACAAGACGCAGGACATCGTGGAGGGCATCGCGGACCGTCAGGTTCTCCGGCAGGACAATGGGCGCAAGGGCCGGATCGGCATGCCGGTCGGTGAAATTCTTGCGCGGAATATTGCCCAGGAGGTCGTCGAGGGCGATATCGACGGGAGTGGACCCGTCCTGGGCATCGTGGACCACAAACCGCAGATCGCCAGTCACCTCGCCCAGGACCTCGCAGGCCACCTTTTCCCGGGTGCAGATATCTTTGAACGCCTCAATATTTTCCGGTCGGATGAGCAGGCCGATCCGCTCCTGGTATTCGGCCACATAGATCTCCAGGACCGACATGGTGGGGTCGCCGACCCGGATGTTTCTGATCTCCACCCCGCCTCCGGATTTCTCAACCAACTCCTTGAGGACATTGGCCGGACCGCCGGCACCCTGGTCGTGAATCACGTCAATGAGGGATTTTGCGCCCATTTCGTTACAGGCCCGGATGACGCGGTTCATCTTCTGCTCCATCTCCGCATCACCACGCTGGACGGCATTGAAGTCGAGGTCGGAGGCGTTTTCTCCCTGCATCATGCTGGAGGCAGCACCGCCGCCGAAGCCGACCCGATAGGCAGGCCCCCCGATCTGAACGATGAGCATCCCCTTTTCGGCGCCGGCCTTCTCCGTATGCCGGGCGTCGATCTGGCCGATGCCTGCGGTGAACATGATGGGCTTCAGATAAGCCCAGCGCTCGCCGCCCGGCATCTGCATGTCGAAGGAGCGGGTGAAACCCTGGATCAGGGGCTCGCCGAACTTATTGCCGTAGTCCGAGGCGCCATTGCTGGCCTCAATCTCGATCTCCAGGGCCGAGGCGAGATTACCGGGACAGGGATAACGCCTTTCCCAGCTCATCTCGTAGCCGGGGATATGGAGATTGCCGACACAGTAGCCGGCGGTCCCGGCCATGACAAAGGCCCCCCTGCCGGTCCCCTGGACATCCCGGATCCTCCCGCCGGTCCCCGTCTCCGCCCCCGGAAATGGCGCTACGCCGGTGGGAAAATTATGGGTCTCGGCGGTCAGCAGCGGGTGGAAGGTTGCATCTGCCATCGCAAGCGCCGACGGCCGGCCCGGATTTTCCGGCAGGAGGGTCTTGACGGCATATCCCTCGATAACGCTGGAGTTGTCTTTGAAGGCAACGACTGAACCCTTGGGATGGGCAGTCAACGTATCGGTGACCAGCTCGAAGAGGGTCTTCTTTTTCTCTTCGCCGTCAATGATCTGCCGGCCCTTGAAAAAACCGTGGCGGGAGTGTTCGGAATTGGCATTGTTCAGATCCATGATCTCAACAATGGTAGGGTTGCGCCGGTGCTTTTTGACAAAGTAATCGTAATAGAAATTCCGGTCCCAGCTGTCCATGGATATCCCGGGAATGTCGGCCAGGGCATCCGGTCCTTTTACCTTCAGATCCACCTCATAGACCGGTTCCGGGACGATGCCGGTCTCGAAGGTGGTCAGCGGCAGGGGATAGTGGCACTCCGTCATCCGGTCATGATGGGCCTTGATGAAGCCCTGCAGATCGTCCTCAACCGGCACCAGATAGCGGCGCGAACGTTCCACCCGGCTGATGCAGCCGAGCCCCGTCGCCCGGCAGATCGAGACCATATTGGAGGACCAGGCCGTGGCGAAATTGAGCCGCGGACCCACCTCCACCACCCTTGGCCCTGCAAGAGCGGAAAGAGAGGTGACGGTCCCGATCAAAAAACCCTCCGCAAGAATCAGCCGCAGACAGTCCGTTTCTCCGGGAGTCAGACTCCTGGATGACTCGACATTGAAGCAATATTCCATACCGGAGTCAATCTTTCTGAAGAGCTGTACGACTGTCAATCCCATGTTCCGTTCCTCTCAATCCTACTGGCGCCAGGCAGGCTGTTTGTTTTGAACTTTTTGATATCGTTGGCAGATAATGTATTACGACGGGGCTTCAGCCGCCCCTTCCGCAGTGCGCCCATTAAACCACAAAGAGCCTCCCCCGTAAAGTAGGCCGGTGAAAATTCGGCCGGCGGGGCCCCATGGACAGGGAAAAGGAGGCCGAAGGTTTTCGTTCAGTCCCAGCTTCTGCTGAGGCAGATCTGCTCCACCTGCGGCCCGACCTTGCTCCAGTCGACACAGGGCCGTTTAAAGCCCCGGGGATGGACAAGAGGGCAGCCGAAAGCGGAATCATCTATGTAAATATGGGCATAGGCCTTGGGGCTTGTGGTCCAGCTCGCCTGGGTCGGGTTGGCATTTACCGCGAAGAGGATAACGCCATTATTCTCCAGGTAGGCCACCGCTTCCGTCAGGGCCGTTTTAAACATCTCGCTGTTGGACCGCATGGTAAACAAAATGATTCTTACCCCATAGGTATTGAATCTTTTTAACCACTTAAGCGCTCCGGGAACGGGTTCCCCCATTGCCGGGAAACAATGATCGACGATGGTTCCATCAAAATCTACACAAACGAACATGAACACCCCACTCAGCTCTACGATATCGGTTTATTGAATAATCATGCTCCGCAGCTGTCAGACAGCAGCCGCCAGGCATCGGTATATTTTTCTTGTCCTGCCGCTGCCATCCGTGTAATACAGGTACAGGCTGCCGTTCCCGGGGAGGCTGCAACTGCAGGCAATGGGCATGGCATGAATCCTCTCCCCCGGCAGGAGGAAGGATCGTTTCCTGCACCCGTCAACCAACTTTTACAGCCAAATGCATACACCCGTATCCCCGCTTCTTCCCGAATCCCTGCTCTCTATCTATTATATTCAGGGAAAAATACCATCGCAACAGAGGTTTCCCCCCTCTTTTCTTGGCAACTGGGAGGAGGACGGTTTTTCCTTCCTCTTCTTCCGGCAGCCCGACCCGGAACTCGTCGAGGCGGTGATCAGGTCCCACCCGGGCCTCCGACTGCTCGACACCTACGAGATGACCTACGAGCAGTGGCAGGGAGGGAAGCTTACGCCCCAAACCATAGGCCGGTTTCACTTTACGCCGCCCTGGTGCGAGCCTGATCCCGAACCCGGCCTGCATGGCATTATCCTGGATCCCGGAGTGGTCTTCGGCAACGGCGCCCATCCGACGACCCAGGACTGTCTCGAGGCCATCGACCTTGTCTGCGCCGGCAAGAAGGTCCACACCATGCTGGATCTGGGAACCGGCACGGGGATCCTGGCCCTGGCCGCAGTCAGGGCGGGATGCGGAAGGGCCCTGGCCGTCGATTTTAATTATCTGGCGGCGCAGACTGCCCGGACCAATGTCCGCCTGAACAAGCTGGAGGAGAACATTCTGGTCATTCAGGGCCGGGCTGAGGAGCACACGACCCATCCCTCGGATCTGCTGGTTGCCAACATCCACTACAACGTCATGAAGGACCTTGTCCGTTCGCCCGGTTTCCTCCGGCAGAAATGGTTCCTCCTCTCGGGACTGATGCGGAGCGAGGCGCAAAAAACACTCGACTTTCTGGCGGGGCAGCCGGTAATCATCGTCAAGCAGTGGAAGGGAGATGTCTGGACCACCATCCTCGGGCTCACCTGCGGGCAGTAATCTCCCGCGCAGATCATTTCCCGTAGCCGCCCTCCTCCCTCCCGTCTTTTTCTTCAATCCCGTAGATCTCTCCCCGCGGCACCGTATATCTCATACCCCGATCATCGGTAAGGATCACTATGTCTTTACCGATTTCAATGGTTCTGGCCCGCAGGGTCCCGCCGTTCACCAGGAGCACCCGATAATAGCCATCCTTGCCGGCCTTCATTATGGTCTTCGGCTCTGTCTCCTTCTTCTTGCCGGTCAGGAGTTCTTTATACAGCCTGTCGAGGTCCTTTCCATCGGCGGTGATATCCCTGTCCCTGTCCTGGCCGCCCGCTTCCGGCGCCCGGCTCTCCTCCTCAGCGGCCATCACCGTACCGGAGTCCATCCGGCCAAGGCCTGAAAGAGCGTACGGGACCAGAAGGATCTGCACCATGATCAGCGCCGGCAGAAGGCCCCGCCGCAAACCGGGATTTGCCCTTTTTTTTTCTGATTCACACCCTTTGGGTCTCTGCATGGCACCATACCTGGATCATTAAAATTTCTTCCCTGCGTCCTTTACTTCTGCATCAGATGCCTGACGGCCTTCTCCAGACCATCCAGGGACAGCTCAAACATCGGGATCAGGCTCCTGATCACCTCGATGGTATGGGTCCCCGACCAGCTGCGCTGCGGGATCGGATTCATCCAGATCGTATGCCTGAAGACATCGGTGAGGAACCGCAGCCGCTCGATGCTGGGCCTGCCGCTTCTTTCGAAGGCATAGATGGCCCCGTCGGTCGACATCAGTTCATAGGGAGCCATGCTGGCATCGCCGACGATGATGAGCCGGGTGTCTGGATCCAGCCTTGAAAAATCATCGATCCGGACGGGTTTCCTGTACCGGTTCGGGTCCTCCCAGAGCAGGTCGTAGATGGTATTATGAAAAAAGTAGGTCTTCAGGTCCTTGAACTGGGCCTGGGCGTACCGGAAGAGGATCTGGACCACATCGACATAGGGATCCATGGACCATCCCCCGTTGTCGATGGCCAGGATGATCTTCAGCCTGTCGGCAATGCCCCGATCGAAGACGATCTCTATCTCGCCGCCGTTCCTGATGGTCTGATAGATGCTGGCATCGACATTGATCCGGTCCTTCACCCCTTCGGGAACCAGGTGCCGCAGCCGCTTCAGTGCCTCGCCCATGGAGCTCAGCGTCAGCGGGCCATCGGCCGAGTAGGCCTTGTACCGCCGCTCTCCGGCGACCTTCACCGCCGATGAATTCCTGGAGAGTCCGCCTACCCGCATGCCGCCGGGATGAAAGCCCGAGTGCCCCACGGGCGAGGTCCCCCCGGTCCCGATCCAGCGGGAGCCGCCGTCATGCCTGCCATCCTGGTCACGCAGACGCTGCTTGAAATAGTCTAAAAGCTCCGAAGGCGACATCTTCTGCAAAATCTTCTCATCCAGCCCCAGGGAGGCGGCCAGGACCTTTGGATTTTGCAGCCAGTCCTCGAGCATGCCCCTGGCCAGGAACTCGTTCTCAATATCATCCCCTTCCGGGAGTCCGGCCCCGGCGAAGAGGGCGGCAAAGATCCGGTCATAGAGGTCGAAATGCCGTTCAGTCTTCACCAAAGTGGCCCTGGCGGCGATATACAGGTCATCCAGAGAGCGCACCAAGCCGCTGTGCATCGCCTTGTGCAGGGTCAGAAAGGAGGTGGGGCTGACAGGGATTCCCGCCTCCTTCAGGGAATAGTAGAATTGAACGAACATCGGCCCCTAGCCCCTAAAGAACCGCTTTTTCAGAAGAGTTCCGGCCGATTTCTGGTAGTCTCCGCTTTTCTTGAAAAGAATACCCAGATAGGGAATTTCCCTCTGGATCAGATCCCCGCTTCTGAAGTCGGGATCAGCGGCCAGGGCCCGGATCCAGTTGATCAGTTCCCGGGTGGCCGGTTTCTTCTCTACGCCGTCCACATCCCGCAGCTCATAAAAGGCCCCGATGGCATTTTCCGCAAGTCTTCCGGGGATGTCGGGAAAATGGACATCAATAATATTTCTCATCATTTTGGGATCGGGAAAGGCGATATGATGAAAATTGCACCGGCCGAGAAAGGGATCCGAGAGGTCCCGTTTGGCGTTGGAGGTGATGATGATCACCGGCCGGTGGACGGCCTGGACCACGGCATCGGTCTCGATGATGTCGAACTGCATCTGGTCGAGCACATCCAGCATATCGTCCTGGAATTCGTTTTCGGCCTTATCGATCTCATCGATGAGCAGCACGCAGCGATCCTGGGTGGTAAAGGCCTGACCGATCTTCCCCATCTTTATGTACGCATGGATATCGCTGACATCCCGGGTCGAATCCCCGAAACGGCTGTCGTTGAGCCGGGTCAGGGTATCATACTGGTAGAGGGCCTCGACGAGCTTCATGTTGGATTTGACATTGAGCACAATCAGGCGCATGGACAACGAATCCGCTATGGCATGGGCGAGCATGGTCTTACCGGTGCCCGGTTCGCCTTTCAGCAGCAGAGGCATCTCTAATACCATTGATATATTGACTATCTTTGCAAGCTCGTCATCAAGGATATACCGGCTCGAACCCGCGAATTTATTTGTTTCCATACCCCTCCTCAATCTTTTCCGACTCTTTATAGCATCCGCCATCCAGCAGGATCCGATGCAGGCCGGAGTCCGGACGGTAGTGTTGACGTTTTTTTATGATCTGCACGACCTCTCTGACGAAGGCAAACCGGCAGTGGGCGGGACAGGCCCCCAGGTCGCCTGTCTTGAGGCATTTGCCGGTGCACTGGTCGCTGCCCATCAGGTTCTCAGCGTATTTCGCCCCCTGATAAAGGCTGAAAAACTCCCGGGCCTCGATCGCCATGGTCGAATAACATCCCGCCACCCTGTGGGTGAAATACAGCAGGCCGAATTCAAGCTGATCGAAATCAGCGTCATATCCGTTCAATTCAAGCGTATGATCATTCAGAAAGGCCTCTCTGTCCTCCCAGTCCTTCAGACACATTGGACATCGCTTGAATGATTTTCCATTATTGTTACCGTTCATTGGTTACCTTATCAAAAAAGAGTCTTCCCCGGCCTGCCGGTATAATTTTTCCGCCTGATACGAACTGCGGACGAAAGGCCCCGCCGCCACTCCGGAAAAGCCAAACCCCAGCGCTTTTTGGCCAAGGGCCTGAAACTCCTCGGGCGGAACAAAGCGCACAACCGGCAGATGCGCCGGCGACGGCTGCAGATACTGGCCAAGGGTCAGGATATCGCAATGGACAGCCCGCAGATCATGCAGGGTCGCCAGGACCTCATCCTCGGTCTCGCCCAGGCCCAGCATGATGCCCGTCTTGGTGGGAATCCCCGGCGCAAGGCGTTTGGCCTCCATCAGGAGCCCCAGGGATCTGCCGTACCCGGCCTCCGGTCGGACGGAGGGATAGAGCCTGCGGACGGTCTCCATATTGTGATTGAGCACCTGGGGTCCGGCAGCAAGTATTGCCGCCAGGCCGTCGACGTCCCCGCAGAGGTCCGGGATCAGGACCTCAACGCGGGTCGCGGGCATCCTCTGTCTGATGGCCGCAATGGTCTTGGCAAAGAATGAGGCCCCGCCATCGGCCAGGTCATCCCTGGTCACCGAGGTTATCACCGCATAGCGCAGCCCCAGCAGTTCGGAGGCCCGGGCCACCATTGCCGGCTCGTCCGGGTCGGGAGGACCGTCGGGGCCGTGACCCACGGCGCAGAACCGGCAGTTCCGGGTGCAGCCTTTGCCCATGATCATGAAGGTCGCCGTCCCCCGGGCATAACACTCGAACTGGTTCGGGCACTGGGCCTCCTGGCAGACGGTGTTCAGGCCATGGTCCCGCAGCAGCCCCCGGATCCGTTCGTATTCAGGGCCTGAAGGAAGGCGGCGCTTGAGCCAGTCGGGCTTTCCCCTGCCTTTATGTCTGCTTTCTGCCATCATTCCAAGAGGGGCTCAAGGCCCATGAGGCTAAAATCTCTTTCAAATATTTCGGCAAGATGCCCCTTCATCCTCTGCTTCGCCTCCTCCAAGGCCATCTCCCGTCCCAACTCCCGGGCCAGCGACGTCATCCGGACGCCGGTCAACCCGCAGGGATTTATCCAGCCGAAGTGCTCAAGACAAGTAGTAACATTAATCGCCAAACCGTGAAAGGCAACCCCGTGACGAATGGCAATCCCCACACTTCCCAGCTTCCTGTCACCGCTCCAGACCCCATGGTTGCGCGCATCACGAACAGCGGCCACGCCATAATCGCGGCTCAGCCGGATCATCACCTCCTCCAGCCTGAAGATGTATTCGGTGACGGAAAGGCCGGCGCTCTTCAGCAGGATAATAGGATAGACCACCAGCTGGCCCCGGCCGTGATAGGTGATATCGCCGCCCCTCTCAATAGGGATGAGCGCTATCCCCTGACGATCTAGGAACTCCCTGCTGACGGCGAGGTTCTCCTGCCCCCCCCTGCGCCCCAGCGTGAAGACCGCCGGGTGTTCGGTGAGCAGGAAGATATCCGTATCCAGCCGGCCCGTCCTCCTTTTTTCCACCAGATCCAGCTGCAGGCCATAGGCCCGCCGATAGTCCATAAGTCCGAGATCCAGCAGAGAGGCCTTTTGGCGCAGCGGCATCTCAGCATCCGGTAAGACAGGGGTGCCTGGCGGCGGCGGTCTCGTCCAGTCTCTTGACCTTGCAGAGGTGGGGTGCCCCGTGCAGGATCTCCGGCTCCTCCTTGGCCTCACGCACAATCTCACAGAAGGCCTCGATGAAGCGATCGATATCGGCCTTGCTTTCGGTCTCGGTGGGCTCGATCATGATGGCCCCGCCCACCACCAGCGGAAAATAGATGGTCGGCGGGTGATAGCCGAAATCCATCAGCCGTTTGGCCATATCCAGGGTCGATACCTTATACGCATGCTGCCACAGATCGGAGAACACACACTCATGCATGCAGGGCCGATCATAGGGAAGATGGAGCTCGCCCTTCAGTTTCTCTTTGATATAATTGGCATTTAAAACAGCAAGCTGACTTGCCCTGTGCAGGTTCTCAGCCCCCATGCAGCGGATATAACTGTAGGCCCTCACCAGGATCCCGAAGTTGCCGTGGAAGGCGTGGATACGCCCCACCGAGTCAGGGCAGTTGCCGTCAAGACGGTATCCCCGCTTGTCCCTGACCACCCGGGGGACGGGCAGAAACTTCCTCAGGGCCTCGACCACACAGACCGGCCCCGCCCCCGGTCCGCCGCCGCCATGGGGCGTCGAAAAGGTCTTATGAAGGTTGAGATGGACGATATCCACCCCGCACCGCTTCAGGTCGGCAACCCCCATAACGGCGTTCATATTGGCGCCGTCGCCATAGACCAGCCCGCCTGCGTCATGGACGATCCCCGCTATCCTGATGATGTTCTCCTCAAAGAGCCCCAGGGTATTGGGATTGGTGACCATGATGCCTGCGGTCTGCTCATCCATTAACCGGGCCACGGCCTCCGGATCCAGCATGCCGTCGGGCCCGGACGGCACCGGCACCGGCTGCAGGCCGCAGAGGGCGGCGCTGGCCGGATTGGTGCCGTGGGCGGTGTCGGGGATCAGAATCTTGGTCCGCCGAAAGCCGCGGCTCTTATGATAGGCGGCGAAGATCAGCATGCCGGTCAGCTCGCCATGGGCACCGGCGGCAGGCTGCAGCGAAACCGCATCCAGGCCGGTGACGGCGGCCAGATAGTCCTGCAGCTCATACATGATCTTAAGCGTCCCCTGGCAGAGCGCATCCGGCAGCATGGGATGGCTGGCGGCGATCTCAGGGGTCGCCGCCACGGTATCGTTAATCTTGGGGTTGTACTTCATTGTGCAGGAACCCAGCGGATACATCCCCGTGTCGACGCCGAAGTTCCACTGGGACAGACGGGTGTAGTGCCGGATGACATCCACCTCGCTCAGGTCTGGAAAGTCCGGGCCTTCGCCGATCAGCCCCGCATCGATACCGGCAGGGGGGACATCGGCTGCCGGGACGTCCATCCCGCGGCGTCCCTTCTGACCCTTTTCCCAGAGCAGCGGCTCATTCAAAATCAAGCCCACTGTCGCTGACACGTTCTTCATCGCCTCACCTCCTCGATAACGGTATCGATAATCTCCCGGCTGACGGTCTCGGTCACACAGAAGAGGTATTTATCCTTGAGCCGGGGATAATGGCCGCCAAGCTCCAGACCGGCCACCACCTTCTTCCGCAGGAGCCTGCGAGCCACAGGCCTGAAACTCCGGTCGAATTCCACCACAAACTCGTTGAAGGTGGGCCCGGCAAAGCAGATCCCCGCCCCGGCCCGGACCAGCTCGGCCTTGAAGTATTCAGCCTTATCGTAGTTCAGGCGGGCCAGCTCCCGCAGCCCTGTGCCGCCCAGGGCGGCCATATAGATGCCCGCGGTCATCGCGCACAGCCCCTGATTGGAGCAGATATTGGACGTCGCCTTCTCCCGGCGGATATGCTGCTCGCGGGTGGAAAGGGTCAGGACGTAGCCCCGTCTGCCGTCCAGGTCGGTGGTCTGCCCCACCAGGCGGCCCGGCATACTGCGCACATACTGCTGCCGGCAGGCAAACATGCCCAGCCCCGGTCCGCCGAAACAGCGGGGGATGCCGAAGCTCTGGCCCTCGCCGCAGACGATATCGGCCCCGCAGCTGCCGGGATTCTTCAGCAGCCCGTAGGCCAGCGGCTCGGTAAAGCAGGTGATGAAGATCGCCTCCCGCTGATGGGCGGCTGCGGCGGCGGCACCGAGATCCTCGATGATGCCGAAGAAGTTCGGCGACTGGACGGCCACCGCCGCCAGGTCCTCCAATCCTTCCAGGGCGGCGAGATCAGTACGGCCGTCCGCCGTCACCGGCAGCTCTACCAGTTCAAAATCCGTCGGCCGGAAGTAGGTCCGGGCGACCTGCCGGTAATGGGGATGGACGGCCGAGGAAATGGCCACCTTCTTTTTCTTCTTCGAGATCCGGATCCCCATGAGGAGGGCCTCGGCCAGGGCGGAGGCGCCGTCATAGATGGAGGCGTTGGCCACATCCATGCCCAGGAGCCGGGCCGTCAGCGTCTGGTATTCGAAGATCCCCTGCAGGGTCCCCTGGGCCATCTCCGGCTGATAGGGCGTGTAGGAGGTCAAAAACTCCGAGCGGCTTGTCAGGGCCGGGATGATGGCCGGGATATGATGGTCGTAGCTGCCGGCACCGATCAGGACCTTGAAATCGGGTTTGACCTTCATCATCGCCGCAAGCCCTCTGACATGGTCCTTGAGCTCCCATTCAGTCATGGGGGCGGGCAGATCCATGGCCTCCTTACGCCGGCACCCCCCGGGGACCGGGGCAAAAAGGTCCTCAAGTCCCTCCACTCCGACCACCTGGAGCATGGCCTGTATTTCGTCATCGGTATGAGGTAAGTAGCGCATGTTCTTCCTTCATCAAATTCGTAAGAGATTGATTCTCAACCGTTTAAGAGATCAAGATACTCATCGACGGTCAGGAGGGAATCCAGCTCGGAGAGATCTGCGGGCCTGATCCTGACGATCCAGTTCTCATAGGGATCCTTGTTGACCAGCTCAGGGGCATCCGCCAGGGCCTCGTTGATCTCAATGATCTCGCCTGTGAGGGGCAGGTAGGTCTCGGATACGGCCTTGACCGACTCCAGAGTCCCGAACTCTTCGCCCTGTTTGAATTCATCGCCCACCTCGGGCATTTCCACATAGACGATGTCACCGAGCTGATCTTGGGCGTAATCACTGATCCCCACGATGGCGGCGTCTCCCATTATCTTCACCCACTCATGGTCCCTGGTGTAACGCAGGCCATCAGGCAGGTTCAGCTCATTGATTTCTTTCATATTTATATTCCTCTCTTATATAATTGATGAAGGCCGCGCACAACGTTTATACCGCGTCCCCGCCTCACAGCATCCTGGCCATGGCCCTTCTGGCCGTCCGGCCGGGCCGGATCTCCTCCCGGATCTCCACCGTGATCCGCCTCTTGCCGTCGGTCAGGATGATGGTCTCGCCTGCGGCCAGGGACATCTCCACTCTCACGAAGCCGCAGGACAGTCCTCTGGGGGCAAAATCCTTTTTCCCGGCAGCCTCTGCAGTGGCGATGCTGATGATGTCCCCCTCCGCTCGGCCGATGGCCATATCGGTGGTGCAGGTCAGGATGCTGCCTATCCTGATCCCCTGCATATCCGTCACCCAGCTGTCTTCACAGGCATTGATCTTGCGGGGATCGAAGCCGGCGAAGGGCAATGTATACCGGTGTTCCCTACACTGAAGAAGCGCCTCAGCGCCGATAAAATCCTTGCTGAACCCCTTGCCGTCCTTATCCCAGGCCAGCGCGAACAGCCAGGGATTATGGACGAAGGGCCAATGGCCGATGTCCTGATGGGAGAGGGGCAGTCCGGCGCCGGCCCTGAGGGAATCCCGGGCCGCCAGACCGCAGGGGATCAGGTCAAAGGCCCGGCCCGCCTCCAGCAGCGTCTCCCAGACCGGGACCATCCTGGCGATATCCATATAAAGCTCGAAGCCGAACTCGCCGGTATAGCCGGTCCGTGACACCAGGACGGAGGTCCCGTCCAGCAGCGTGACCGGGGCAATTCCGGCCTCCTTTCCATCAAACCAGCCCTTAAAGGAGAAATATCCCATCCCCGGCAGCACCGCCTCCGGATCCTGCAGGAGCCCCCTGAGGATCCTGGCCGAGGCAGGGCCCTGAATGTCCATCTTGCCGACCTTATCCGTCAGATCGGTGATCGCGGGGTCTTCGCCCTGCCTGTTGGCCGCAAGATGGGCGGCAATGGTCCCGCCCATCCCGGCATTGACGACCACCATGTAGAGATCCTCGGTAACCTGATAGACGATGGCGTCATCAATGACATGGCCGCGGATGTCGAGAAAGACGCCGTATACGCAGCGACCGGCCGCAATCGGGGCACGGCCTGGCCCGAGGCAGGCGTCCAGATCCTTGGAAAAGCAGCGCTGCAGCAGGCTCCGGGCACTCCTGCCGGAGACGGTGATCACGGCCATATGGCTGGTATCAAAAAGCCCGGCCCGACTCAGCACCGCCAGATGCTCGGCCCTGGCGCCGGCAGGATACCAGAGCGGCATGTCGTAGGAGGCGAAGATCGCCATATTGGCCCCATGGGCCGCATGCCACGCATGTAAAACGGTTTTCCTGGTCTCGCCCTCCATCTTCTCCTCCCTTCCGCCAGGCAGAGTGGCCATCAGGCCGGGCAATCCTCCGCCAACTCTTGCAGACGGTGATTTGTTATGACTGGTCAGCCTGGTCCAGCCTTACTGGTTTACATGAAGGCACCGCAATTCCTTGTACTCCGGACGCTGTTTTCATGCCGGTATAGAAGCATGTTCCCCTCCGGTATTCAAGCCCAAAAAACGCCTGCCCCCTCTTTCCGGTCCGGCCCCGGCACGAAAGACATTGGTTGTTTTTCAAAAAACCGGTTATCCTCCGCCTAAAGGTATCTTTCCAGAATCAGACCAGCATTTCAAGGAGATTGCTGACCATGAAAATCGTCATCCTTGGCGCCGGCCCCGGCGGATATGTAGCGGCGGTAAGAGCGGCCCAGCTGGGCGCCGAGGTCACGCTTATTGAACGAGACAGGCTGGGGGGCACATGCCTGAACCATGGCTGCATCCCCTCAAAAATCCTGAAGAAAAGCGCCGACCTCATATACGACATCGAAGGTGCTGAAGAATTCGGGATCAGAGCGGACGCGCGGCCCCTCTGCTCCCTGCCGGGGGTGATGTCCCGAAAAAACGCCATCATCGCCAGCCAGCAGAAGGGGATCCAGGCCCTCCTGCAGCACAATACAGTCAACACCATCACCGGCCACGGCCGTCTTGTGGGCGACCATCGCCTGGAATACGCGGATGAGCGCGGTCAGGTTCAGATCCTGGACTGGGACAGGCTGATCCTGGCCACCGGGAGCCGCCCCTACAGCACCCCGGTCCTGCCGCTGGACGGCAGGCATATCCTTTCCAGCAATGACGCCCTGGATCTGACCCGTATCCCTGCATCCATGATCATCGTCGGCGGCGGCGTCATCGGCTGCGAGCTGGCCTGCATCTTCAGCGCCTTCGGGACGCAGATCACCATCGTCGAAGGGCTGGACCGCCTGCTGCCTCTGCCCTCCATTGACCGGGACTGCAGCAGGCTGCTCCTGCGGGAGATGAAGAAGCGGAAGATAACGGTGCTGTTGAGCAGGACCGTAACAGCCGTCGACTCCCGAACGGACGGCCTGGCGGTCACCATCGGTCCGTCCCCTGCCGCCACCGGCCTGAAGGAAAAAGAGAAGCGGATCGTGCAGGAGCAGGCGGAAAAACTCCTGGTCTGCATCGGCCGCAGGCCCAACAGCGACAACCTGGGGCTCGCCGGTCTCGGGCTGGCAATGGACGAGAGGGGCTGGATCATCGTCGACGAGATGATGCGCACCAACCTCCCCGACATCTATGCCATAGGCGACGTTCTGGGGCCGGCCAGGGTGATGCTGGCCCATGTGGCATCGATGGAGGGAGAAATCGCCGCCGAGAACTGCCTGGGTGCCGGGAAAAAGATGTCCTATGCGGTGATCCCCGGTGCCGTCTTCACCAGGCCCGAGATCGGGACGGTCGGGCTGTCGGAAGAGGAGGCCGGGGCGCACTACCATGATGCCCGGGCGGAAACGGTCCTGTTCCGAAGCACAGGCAAGGCCCATATCCTGGGTGAACTGGCCGGGGAGGCCAAGATCATCTTCCGGGCAGAATCCGGCAAGATCCTGGGTCTCCATATCGCCGGGCCCAACGCCTCGGACCTGATTGCCGAGGGTGCACTGGCCATACAGATGGGTGCGGCCCTGAATGATCTGGCCACCACCGTTCATGCCCACCCGACGCTGGCCGAGATCCTCCGGGAGGCAGCCCTCAAGGCCATGGGCAGACCCCTGCACGGCTGAGACAGCTGGCCCAGTATAGATCACGTCGATTCGGCGTATCAGCAAGCCCTGTCGGATGGCTCCTGCCTGCCCACCTGCCCCGTCTTCTGCGTTCAGATAAAAAAATTCTTTTTAACTCCCGGCAATCCTGTTTACTTTTGCAAAACTTTGGGGTATCGGACCAGATATGATCCCAATGCATCCGTTCTCAACAGCTGCCGAAGACTGAACATGATCACATCCTCCCGATCACGCTCCCTGCTGGCCCTCCTCTTCTTCCTTCCCTGGATGAGCGCCTGCCATGAACAGCCCCCCCCTTTTCAATGCACGGATCCTTTAGGCTGTGTTGATATCAAGCCGGGGAAACCCATTAAAATCGGCATCCTCCAGGCAATGACCGGAGAGGTCGCCTCTCTGGGCCTGGACCAGATCCGGGGAATTGAGCTGGCTGTTGACGATAATCAGGGACAGATACTCGGCAATCCGCTTATCTTCGAAACAGAAGATTCGGGCTGTTCTGAGGAGGCGGGCGCCAACGCCGCCCTGAAGCTCATCGCCGACCCCCAGACCGTGGCCATACTGGGAACGACCTGCTCCTCCTCCGCCAGGACCGCCGCTGCAGAGATGTCCAAGGCCGGGCTTACCATGATCTCGGGGAACACCAGTGCGCCCTACCTGACCTCCATCGGCGGCAAGGCCGCCCCGGACTACCATCCGGGATACTTCCGCACTGCCCCCAACGAGGAGGCATCGGGCAAGGCCGCGGCAACCTTTGCATACCGAAAGCTCGGCATCCGCAGGGCCGCCACAATCAATGCCGGGGATATATACACCAAGGGACTCACCGACGGCTTTATCCAGAAATTCAAAAGCCTGGGGGGAGAGATCGTCCTCTCCGCCTCCATTAACAAAGGCGACGAGCAGATGCGGCCTGTTCTGGCGGCAGTTAATGCCTCCAAGGCGGAGCTGCTGTTTTTCCCTCTCTTTCAGCCTGAAGGCAATAAGGTTCTGCTCCAGGCCAGGGAGGATCAGGCCCTGGCCAAGACCATCCTGATGAGCGACGGATCTTTGATCCAGCAGGACTTCCTGGACGCCGTCAGAGACAAAGGCAGGGGGATGTACTTTGTCGGCCCCTCTTTTCCCCGCAATGAGGCTGTCGACAGCCTGAGCAGAAAATATGAAAAAAAATACGCCATGCCGCCAACGACCAGCTATTTCCTCAGCGCCTATGATTCGGTCAATATCCTGTTCAGGGCCATGGAAAAGGCGGCGGTGCGGGAAAAAAACGGGACCCTGCATATCGGCCGTCAGGCCCTGCGCACTGCCATGCACGCCACAACCGGCTTTGCAGGAATCACCGGTGACCTGAGTTGTGACGCCTTCGGGGACTGCGGGCGCCCGGCCTTCAACATCCTGCGCCTGGACGACCCGGCGGCGGGGGTCCAGGGACTGTTGAACAATAGCGTTTTCTCCTATTCTCCGGATATGTAACCGGCGTGGCCGGATCAGGCTCACAACCCATTATGAAACCGTCTCTCTCCGGTATGGGAGAGCCGGACGACACCGAACATCCAGGACTCAATGGCTCAATTTTGGAAGAAATTAGGTATCACCGCAAAATTTGCCGCAAGTTTCGGGATATTTCTCGTGCTCCTGCTGATGATTGCAATCACCGGATATCTCGCCCTGCGCTACGTCCGTTCTGCCGAAAAAACCATCCAGGCAAGCACCGAGATAGAAACGGCCGTCATTGAGATGGAGAATGCCATGGAAAAGGCCCGCCGGCTGCACGGGGACTTTTTTCTGCATTATCCGCTCATCGGTTTCACCAAGGCCCATGACCTCTACGTTCGGCAATCGGCGGAGCAAATTGCCAGGGTTATCCAGAACAGCACAAAATTACAGGAAATATATAGTGATGCAGGCATCAGGGCCTCACGGCGGAGCAGTCATGTCAATCTGAATCTCTACATCGCTTCGGCAAAGCGCTTTTCCGATACCTCAGCCGAATCAATTGCGCTGATCAAAGAGCTTGCCGACCCCATGGACGGCCTCGAAATCCTCTTTCAACGCGCGACGACCGCGCTCCAGGATGAGACGGCGGTCTCCATGCACCTGGAAGAGCTTGGCAAAATGATGACCGCCTCCAGCAAGGATTATCTGCTCACCCACCAGCGCCATTTCATGCAGTCGTCGTTCAATACCCTTGCCGTCCTGCAGAAGGCCGTCGAAAACGAGACGAACCTGCAGAAGAGCCAGAGACGGAAAATCCTGACGCTGCTGTCCCGGTGGAAGGAAATTGCAGACAAAATCGTCGAAGTTGACATTAAGAAAAGTGGAATAATCAACGATTTTTCCCTGCAGACGGAGGCCACCGATGCGGCAGCCCTGATCCTGATCAAGCAGGCCAAGCAGGACGTCGGAGAAGCCCAGCTGCGCATCTCCCAGGCCCACACCTATGCTGTCGGCATTATGGCCGTCATCAGCCTGACCGGTCTGATCCTGGCCGCCATCATCGCCAGAGTCCTGAACAGAAGCATTACCAGGAACATCATTGATCTGACGAATTCAGCCAGGGAATTTCAACAGGGCAACCTGCATGTCGCCGCAGGACCGGAGGGGCCCGATGAACTTGGCGAACTCGCCCGGTCCTTCAATGCCATGTCCATCCGGATCCGGGGGCTTGTGGACAACCTGGAACAGAAGGTAGTGGAACGGACGGCTGAGCTTGCCGAAAGCGAAAAACGGTTCAGGACCATCATTGAGCATACGCCCCAGGGAATTCTGATTGCCGACAGGGAAAATCTGCAGTTTCTTTACGCCAATCCGGCCATCGCCATGATGCTGGGATATGACAGTCCTCTGGAACTCATCGGCAAAAATGTAACCGACATCCATCCGGAGCAGAACTGGAACACCATCCAGCTGGTCTTCAGAAGGACGGCGCCCGAGCCCAGGTTTCTCTCCGACACCCTCTGTCTCAGAAAAAACGGCACGACATTCTATGCCGATATCGTCGGTGGAGATCTGAGATATGCCGACACGGCCTGCCGGATAGGATTCTTCCGGGATACCACTGAGAAGCGGAATCTGCAGGGCCAGCTGGAGCGTGCCCGGAAGATGGAGGCCATCGGTCTGCTGGCGGGCGGTGTAGCCCATGATCTGAACAATATCCTCTCCGGCATCATCAGCTATCCGGAACTCCTTCTCCTCCAGATCCCGGAGGACAGTGCCCTGAGGCGACCGCTTCACGCCATCCAGGAATCGGGACAGCGGGCGGCGGCGGTGGTCTCCGACCTGCTCACCGTGGCCCGTGGTGTCGCCAGCACCAGAGAAGTCGCGAATCTCAACACCATCATCCTCGAATATCTGGCCTCCCCTGAACACATGGAAATCCGGGCCTCTCATTCCCGCATCACCTGCAGGGAGCACCTGGATCCTCATATCGCCCGTATCTCCTGCTCACCCATCCATATCAAGAAATGCATCCTGAACCTGGTGATAAATGCGATGGATGCGATCATTGACGGGGGATCCGTCACCATCTCCACCTGCAACCGGAAAGTTGCCGGAGAGGAGTTCAGGGATATGGATGTCCTCCCCGGAAATTATGTGGTGCTGACCATCGCCGACACCGGTCACGGCATAAAGGAGGAGGATCTGAATCACATATTCGAACCCTTCTATACCAAAAAGATCATGGGCAAGAGCGGGACAGGTCTGGGTCTGGCAGTTGTCTGGAACAGCATGCAGGACCACGGTGGCAGCATCAATGTGGAGACCGGTGCCAAGGGAACAGCCTTTCATCTGTTTTTCCCGGCCACCAATAAGCAGGTGCAGGCACAGAATGCCCAGGCCACCCTTGATCAGCTGCGGGGAAATGGAGAAATTCTCCTCATCGTTGACGATGAGCCGCAGCAGCTGGACATTGCGGGACGGATCCTGGAGACCCTGAATTACCAGGTCCACTGCGCCGGTTCCGGCGAGGCAGCTGTTGCCTATATGAAAGAGGGCAGGGCCGACCTGATCCTTCTGGACATGGTCATGGATCCCGGGATGAACGGCCTTGAGACCTTTGAGGAGATACTGCGGATTCACCCCGGCCAGAAGGCCATAATCGTCAGCGGGTTTGCCGAAAGCAACAATATCCGGATGGTGCAAACCCTGGGGGCCGGGGGGTTCATCAAAAAGCCATACTCCATCGAGCAGCTTGGCATGACTGTCAGAAATTGCCTTCACGAAAACGGCAGCGGCCAAGATTCTCCCTGAGATCTGGCTGGCCAGAAAGAGAAAGAGGCTTCACTCCAGCCTCCCGAGGAAACGGGGAATCGGCCCGCTCAGGCCTTTCTGCGCCAGGTTTTTTCTTCTCCCCTCAGGAGCCTGCCGATGTTTTCGTAGTGTTTAATCCAGATCAGAACGGCAATAAGGGCGGCAGCCAGGACTGTTACTCCCTGGCCTCCGAACAGCCAGATCCAGAGGGGAGCCAGGGCTGCAGCCAGCAGAGAGCCGGCAGAGACGAACCCTGTACAGGCAACGGTGGCGATGAAGATCGCCAGGCTGACGGCAATGGCGGACGGCGAAAAAAAGAGAAAAACACCCAGGCCGGTGGCGACTCCCTTCCCTCCTTTGAACAGCAGATACAGGGGAAACATATGTCCAAGGACAGCCAGCAGCCCGCAGAGAGAGATGATCTGCAGCCGACCCTCTCCCTGGGGCAGGTAGATATCGGCTAGGAGCATGGGCAGATAGCCCTTGGCCAGATCACAGGCCAGGGTGAGCGCACCAAGTTTTTTTCCCAGCACCCGGCCGACATTTGTGGCGCCGATATTGCGGCTCCCCTCCCTGCGGACATCGATACCCGCGGCCTTACTGATAAGCAGCCCGAAGGGGATAGCACCGACCAGATAACTTCCAATAAGAAAAAGGCTATTCATTACTCATGGATGGATTCGGTTGAGTTTTTCACAAAGACGATTATTGTTTGACTATCGGCCGGATATTTTCTCCACTCCGCTTCCGGGTGGATTCTGCCATCGATTCCTCGGATCTGAGAGCGGCATTTCAAGACCCCGGCCCTCCCCGGCGGGCTGTTTTTTCGCAGATGGCGGAAACAGCTGCAGTATGGTAGAATAAAGGAGCATTCAGTGCAAGAGATTAAAATTATATGAAATTAATTTTTACGAGTTTCCAATGACCCTACGTACCATTCTCACATTCCCGGACCCGCTTCTGCGCCGGAAGGCCCATCCGGTGATAACCTTCGACAATGCCTTGCAGAAATTCGTCGATGACATGGCAGAGACCATGTACGACGCACCGGGGATAGGACTTGCGGCAACCCAGATCGGAGACCCGAGGCAGGTCATCGTTGTCGATATCTCAAAGGGAAAAGAGCAGAAGGAATTCATGCCCCTTATAAATCCGAAGATCATCAGCAACGAGGGGCGGCAGATTGACGAAGAGGGATGCCTGAGTGTGCCTGAACTCACCTCCAATGTAAAACGGTTCAAAAAAATTGTGGTCAGTTACCAGGATCTCCAGGGAGAGGAGCTGGAGCTCGAGGCTGAAGACCGGTTTGCCGTCGTCCTGCAACACGAGATCGACCATCTTTATGGCATCCTTTTTCTTGATCATCTGAGTCCGTTGAAAAGGCAGCTCTACAAGAAAAAGATCAAAAAAATGCACCCCAACGGTGAGGGTCCGCCCTGATGAAAACCTTTCGCATCCTCTTTATGGGGACGCCTGAATTTGCCGTGCCCGTCCTGAAAAGCCTGGTGGCGGGTCCCGATGAGGTCGTGGCGGTGGTCACCCAGCCGGACAGGGAAAAAGGGCGGGGCAAACGAATGAGTCCGCCCCCGGTCAAAACAGTCGCCCTGACCGCCGGCATTCCGGTACTCCAGCCCGCCAGGATCAAGACCCAGGAGTTCAGGGACTGCCTGGCGGGATACCGCCCGGATCTGGCGGTGGTGGTCGCCTATGGCCGGATACTGCCCCCGGCGCTCCTGGAGATCCCTCCCCTTGGCTGCCTCAATGTCCATGGTTCGCTGCTCCCCCAATACCGGGGCGCCGCTCCTATCCAATGGGCCGTCATCAAAGGGGAGACGGAGGTCGGAGTCACCGTCATGCGCATGGACGAGGGGATGGACACCGGCGACATCCTCCTGCCCGCCAGGCTTACTGCCGCCCCGGACGAGACCGCGGGCTCCCTCTTCGCCAAGCTTGCGGACCTGGGGGCGGCTACTCTGCAGCAGGCCCTGGACCTGCTGCGGCGGGATGCGCTCCGCCCCATTCCTCAGGATCATTCCCAGGCCAGCACTGCCCCCATGCTCAGTAAGGAACATGGCCTGATGGACTGGAGCAGACCTGCTGCGGAACTGCACTGCTGGATCCGGGGATTGGATCCCTGGCCTACGGCCTACAGCTTCCTGGCCGGTAAACGTTTCCGGTTTTTTGCCCCGGAGGTCGTCCCCGCAGCTCCGGAGGCGCCACCGGGAACCCTGCTTCGGGCCGACCGGGAAGGCCTGCTCATCGCCACCGGATGCGGGTCCCTCCTGATCAGGGAAGTCCAGCCCGAAGGCGGGAAGCGTATGAAGGTCGAGGCCTATATCTGCGGCCACCCGCTGCAGCCGGGAATCAGTTTTGGCTGAGTCCGTGCAGAGAAGGACGCGATGATGCCGCCCGCCTTTCGGCCCCCACGCATGGCTTATGCAGACTGCTTCGCCGGATTCAGCGGCGCCCTGCTCATGGGGGCCCTCATCCATGCCGGCCTCGAAGAGCAGACCCTCCGCCGCGAACTGGATAAACTGGACGCGGGACCTTTCACACTGGCCGTGGAAAAGCGGAGCATACACTCCATCGAAGCGATCGCCGTCGCTATCGAAGGCCCACCTCAGCCTGAACTCCGGCAGCTCTCATCGCTCCTGTCCCTGCTGGACAGCTCAGAGCTGCCGTCCGAAATAATCGGAAAAGCCGCCGCCGTCTGCCGGGCACTGGCTGCAGCCGAGGCAAAGGTCCGGGGGATTGCTCCGGAGCATCTGCACCTGAAGCACCCAGGTACCATCATCACGATTGTGGGCAGCCTGATCGGTCTGCATCACCTGGGCATAGAAAGACTTACCGCCTCACCGCTCCCTTTGGGACAGGTTGCCGGGGCCTGTCCCCCGCTCCGGCCTGAACCTGCCGTCTGTGAGCTCCTCCGGGGCATCCCGGTCTATGGGGTCTCCGGCCGGCAGGAGGTAAGCCCCGCCGGCGCGGCCCTGCTCAAGGTCCTGACCGAAGGATTCGGTCCCATGGAAACGATGACTATCTCCGGCACCGGCTATGGCGCCGAAGCCTGCATCCGTCCCGACTCCCGTCTCTTCCGCCTGATAATCGGTGAGATCAACACGGTCAACGAGACTCAGGAGGTGGAGATCATCGAGACCAACATCGACGACTGGAGCCCCGAAGGCTTCCCCCATGTCTGCGAGCTGCTCCTTGCCCAGGGGGCCCTCGATGTCAGCATAACACCCATTCAGATGAAAAAGGGGCGGCCCGGCTTCAGGCTGCAGGTCATCTGTAAGCCCGCCCACGGTCTACCCTTAAAGGAAACCATCCTGTCGGAGACCAGCGCCATCGGCCTGCGTTTCCGCAGAGAGCAGCGATACACCCTGCGGCGGCAAGAGATTGAAGTTACGACCCGATGGGGCAGGATCCGGGCCAAGAAGGTGTGGACGCCGGCCGGGATTGTCCTCTATCCGGAATATGAGGCCTGCCGGAAGGTGGCAGCCGAGCAGAAGGTGCCGCTGCAGCAGGTATACAGGGAGGTGTGCTCCCGAGGAGAGGGAAGAGAATGAATGAAATATTCATAGCCATAGCCACCGGCGGCTATGTGGGGAAAATCCCGAAGGCCCCCGGAACCTGGGGATCCGCCGCCGCCTTCCTCCCCTGGTTCCTGATCAGAGGATGCAGCCTTCCGGTCTATCTTGCAATCCTGGCGGGGATCTTCATTGTCGGGTTCTTTGCCGCAGACGCCGCCGCAAAGATCATGGACGAACCCGATCCCGGCTGCATCGTCATCGATGAGATCCTGGGGATGCTGATCACCCTTATCCTGGTCCCCGACCATCCCGCCGCCTGGCTGCTGGCCTTCGTCCTCTTCCGGGTCTTCGATATCTTCAAACCCTTTCCGGTATCCTGGCTCGACCAGCATATCCACGGCGGCATGGGGATCATGCTGGATGATGTGATGGCAGCAATCTACGCCCTTGCCAGCCTGCAGATCATCTGGGCATTTTTTCGATAATCTGCAGGCTGCAGGTTTTACAGGCTTCCGGTTTTACCCAGCACCATCACGGCGCCTTGATAGGCGATTATGATGAGCGCAAGCCAGGAAATAAGCAGTATTGTTTCCATCTCTGCCTCCTTAGAGCTGATTTCAGTAGGCCTTATTGCCGGTTACATCGTCGGTGGTGAGCTTTTTCGCGTTCATCTGCCGCCACACCCAGGCAACATAGGCCAGCACCACCGGGATGACCAGGGCGACATAGGTCATCACTGTCAGGGTGTAGTGTGTCGATGAAGCGTTGTAGATGGTCAGACTGGACTGCAGATCGGCGGTGGCCTTGGAGGGATAAAAGGCGGTATTATTGAAACCGGCAAGAAAGAAGACCGCCAGTCCCACCAGGACGGTCCCCAGCCCCCCGAACCATATCCCCTTGTCGCTTGATTTGAGACCGGTCAGGACAACCCCCCAGATCACCAGGACCAGGCCTGCAAGCAGCAACCCCAGGACCTGCGGCATGGCCAGGAGATTGGCCAGATACTTATGGGGCACCATGCTGACGACACCGTTGCTGTCAAAGCCGAAGCCGTCCATCACCAGCAGGCTGACGAGGACATAGAGCAGAAACGGCAGGGCATAGAGCAGATTCATCAGGCAGGACCTGCGGATTCGGGCCTCAAAGTCTGCCACGCCCTTGAAATCGATGTTATTCACCAGATACATCGCCCCCAGGACCCTGGCATTAAAAACCAGAAACAGGCCAAGGGACAGATTAAAGAGCGAGAATGCGGCCTCAAGGCCCATCAGGGGGTGGGTCCACCGGACCTGGTTGTACTCGTTGACGACAAAGTTGGAGCCGGTGAAAAAGGTGCCCACCGCCGCGCCGATCAGCAGGATGCCCACGGA
This sequence comes from Desulfocapsaceae bacterium, assembly GCA_031292275.1. Taxonomy (GTDB): domain Bacteria; phylum Desulfobacterota; class Desulfobulbia; order Desulfobulbales; family Desulfocapsaceae; genus CAIUQR01. The sequence goes on from JARLHL010000048.1 coordinate 113,279, forward strand.
ACCGTTGATGAAGAGGAAGAGTTCATAGACGGTGGATCCGAGCAGGTTGTCGGGCTTTTTCCGGTACTCATAGCTTACGGCCTGGACAATAAAGGTAAAGAGAATGAGTATCCAGACCCAGTAGGCCCCGCCGAAGCTGACGGCATAGAATTTGGGGAAGGCTGCGAACAGCGCCCCGCCGAAGAGCACCAGGGTCGTAAAGGTCAGTTCCCATTTGGTGCCGAGAGAATTGATCACAAGTGATTTTTCCTGTTCCGTCCTGCCGATCTGCCACAGCAGGGTCTGCCCCCCCTGGACAAAGGTCAGAAAGAGAAACAGGGAGCCCACCACCGAGGCCAGAATCCACCATATCTGCTGCAATGTTGCATAGTCAAGATTGCCTATCATCTCACACCTCCTCCGGTCCAATTTTGATCTGTTTCAGCATAATCTTCACCTCGGCCAGAAGGAGCAGGGTGAAAAGCACCAGGAACATGAAAAAGGTCGCCTGAACGTTGCCGGCGGAGATATTCGACGTTCCGACATGCGTAGGAAGAAAATTCTGGATCACCCAGGGCTGCCGTCCCACCTCGGCCACAATCCAGCCGGCCTGGGAGGCCAGCAGCCCCAGAAAGAACGAGATGACGCCCAGCTTCAGCAGCCATCTATTGCGCTCCAGCGAGTTCTTAAATCCCAGGAACAGGAATACCAGGAAGAAAAAGGTGAATAAACAGCCGAGAGCTACCATGATATGAAAGGCATAAAAGGTGGTCTGCACCGGCGGGATGCCGTCCTCGGCCTTGGCGAGGTATCCATAGCCCAGATAATCTTTATTTGCATTGAATTTCTTCAGGGAAACGGCCTGCTGGGATTCGTCACCCGCCTTTTTCGCATTCTTGTAGCTGGCAAGGTCGGCAATCGCCATCCTGCCGAGTTCCATTTTGGCATTCACCCCCATGATATTCTGACCGGTATTGCCGTAGACCAGGTCCTTGATGCCCGGAACGAAACCGTTGGAATCCCGGTTGGCTAGAAGCGAGAGCAGACCCGGGATCTTGACACTGAAGATGAAAGGATCGTCGTCAGCCACCGGGCCTGGCTTCAGGACCCCTATGGCCACCAGGTCGGCATGGGTCCTGCCGGTATAAAGTCCCTCGTAGGCGGCCAACTTCATCGGCTGGGTAGAGGCATTGACATAGGCCGACTCATCACCGGTCATCCCGGCATAAAGACAGGACAGCAGTCCGAAGACCGCAGCCACCAGAATGGATTTCTTCGCCATTGCGGTATGCCTGCCCTTGAGCAGATACCAGGATGAAATCGTGATGACAAAAAGAGAACCGACGATGAAGCTGGAACTCGTCGTATGAGTGAACTTGGAGATGGCCACCGGCGAGAAGAGGACATCCCAGAAATTGTGCATCTCGAAGCGGGCTGTGTCGGGATTGAAAGTCATGCCGACAGGATATTGCATCCAGCTGTTGGCCACCAGGATCCAGAGCGCCGACAGGTTCGAGCCGATGGCCACCATCCAGGTCGAAAAGAGATGGAAGCCCTTGGACACCCTGTTCCAGCCGAAAAACATCACCGCAAAGAAGGTCGCCTCGATAAAAAAGGCGACAATGCCTTCAACGGCCAGCGGAGCCCCGAAGATGTCGCCGACCATCCAGGAGTAGTTGGACCAGTTGGTGCCGAACTCGAACTCCAGGATGATCCCCGTAGCAATCCCTATTGCGAAGTTGATCCCGAACAGGGTCATCCAGAACTTGGCGATCTTTTTCCATTCCTCCTTGCCGGTCCGCACGTAAAGGGACTCGTAGAATGCACAGAGAAACGACAGCCCCAGGGTTAACGGAACAAAAATCCAGTGATACATGGCAGTCAAGGCAAACTGCGCCCTCGCCCAATCCACCATATTCAGATCAATCTGATTCATCAAGCCTTCCTCCTCTGTAAAGATTCATTTGTTGTTTCCTCCAGTGCGCATCACCGACTGCCCAGTCATCTGCTCCAGCACATGTTCGGACCGTTGCTGATCGGTTGAAAAATGTGTGCGGAGATAATCCGGAAAGAAAAACATCTTCAGGATTGCAAACAGAATAAATATCTTGATCAAAATGACCTTCCAGAGCGTCCTGCCCACCGTCATCGCCCGGAATCCATCAAAATAGAACTGGATAATCAGCCTCTGCCAGCGGAGAAATATTTCTTTCATATTGGCAAAGCTCATTGTTAAGAAGGCCCCCGCAATTCCTTCCCCGGACAGGGAATTTTATATCGTCGGCCAAAAGCTTACCTACTGATTCAAGAGTACAAGAATATCGAAAAACTGTATTAGATTAAAACTTTTATGTCAATAATAATTATCATTAACATAGAGATTTTCGCCCTGCCGCTTCAGTTTTTCACTGTTTTTCACAGGACTATCGGAGAGCGTAAACAGAACAGCTATTACAGAGGGAGAAGAAGGCGGAGTCTCTTTTAAAACCAGCATGACCCGATCGTACTTGCCGGCAACAACGAAACATCAAATCGTGGCCTCCCCGGCATGGCGGAGCTGTTGCTTCTGGAGAGCCATCACTTAAAGACTGCCATAAATCCGGCTGCAAATTCAAGGGTAAAAGAGAAAACGCTTCATGTTGAATGCAGAAACCGATCTTCCTGCGATGGCAAAAAGAACAGAAATTGTTCTGAGTGGCACAACTCTTGCTACACAATTACCTGAGCTATCGCATCCCTGACAGATAATTATCCGGACCTATCCGGGCGGGCACCTCTCCAGCAAAGGTCACCAAAAAATGGAAAAACCGGTACATTTGATAGACACCACCTTACGAGAGGGTGAACAGTCGGTGGGGATCTCTTTCACCACCCCTCAGAAGAAGGCCATCATCAACGGACTGGCCCTGGTCGGCGTGTCGGAGCTGGAGGCGGGCATCGCCTCGTCATTTGGCAGCGACCTTCAGGAAATCATCGACTTCTGCCGCAGGCACCATCCGCAGCTGATGACATCGCTCTGGTGCAGATGCAGAAAAAAGGACATCCTTGCTGCAGCATCCCTCGGCCCCGACCGGCTGTCCCTGTCCATCCCTGTGTCCGATCTGCACCTGACCAGGAGGCTCGGCAAGAACCGCTCCTGGGCAGAAGACACCATGGTGTCCGCCATCGATTTTTCCCGGCAGAAGAGGCTGGCAGTCTCCATAGGTTTTGAGGATGCTACCCGGGCGGCGCGGGATTTCCTCCACCACATGGCCCGACGTGCTGAACAGGCCGGGGCCTTTCGTATCCGGCTGGCCGACACCGTAGGCCAGGCAACCCCGACGACAATGATTGCGCTGGTGACGGAGATGAAAAAATCCCTGCAGAAATGCGAGCTGGCCGTCCACACCCACAACGACTTCGGAATGGCTACAGCCAACGCCATGGCAGCCCTGGACGCCGGCGCAGGCTGGGCCGATGTCACCATTCTGGGCCTGGGAGAACGGGCAGGATGCGCACGCCTGGAAGAACTGGCCGGTTACCTTGGAATAATGCGATCAGCGCCGGGGATCGATGCCCGGTATCTCAAACCCCTGGCGGCCTCCGTCTCCGGTATCATCGCCACAACGAGAGAGGACTACCGCCCCCTCGTCGGCGACAAGATCTTCACCTGTGAGACGGGACTCCACCTGCAGGGTCTGCAGAAGGACCCGTCCACCTATGAACCCTACCCCCCTGAATTGGTCGGGGCGACAAGACGCCTTCTGCTGGGTGCCAAATGCGGCAGACAGGCGTTGAAAACCAGGCTTGCCGAGCTCGGACATACCCTTGATGACGACCAGCTCCTCCAGAAGACACGGACCTTGAGAGACCGGGCCGCCCTCTCTGGCCGAAGCCTGGATGACCAGGAAATCCTCGCCCATATTCTGTCTTGACGTCCTTTTCGAAAAAGGAGGAGAATGCAATCTGGAAAACGGGGTAGTTTTTTCGACAATACAGGAAGAATCAAGGGGTAAAAGGGGCAACAGCCACCCTCTTGCATTCGCCGGGAACGCCTACACTCCCTACGGAGAAGCGATGCAACGGCTAGGGGGGGCAGCGCTCTTTCTGCAGAAGGGCAGGCAATGCCAGGCCCGCCCAGGGCCTGATCAGTATATGCCCTCGAAGCGGGAGAGCTTGTACTTTCTGATCCGGTACCCCATCTGCCTCGGGGTCAGTCCCAACTCCCGCGCAGCCCTGACCTGCACCCCGCCGTGACGCTTGAGCGCCGCTTTAACCTCCGCCAACTCAATATCATACAGGGACTGCCTCCCCCGTTTTTCAACAACCTGCCCTTCCACGGCCTCTCCTTTCATCTTGTCCGCATAATCGCGCACCGAGGCCAGGATATCAGGAGTCAGATCCGCCAGGGTCAGGCGCTCGCCCTCGGCCAGGATCACCATCCGCTCCACGAGGTTCTGCATCTCCCGGACATTGCCCGGCCAGGGATAGGAAACGAGGAAGTCCAGAAGTTCGGAGGTCAGGCTCAGCTTCTTGGAATTCCGCTTGTTGCTCATAACCAGAAAATGGTTGAACAGTGCCGGAATATCCTCTTTCCGATCCCTGAGCGGCGGCAGGATAATGGGGACCACATTGAGCCGGTAGTAGAGATCGGGACGGAACTGGCCCTTGGCCACCGCCTTCTCCAGACTGACATTGGTGGCGGCGATGATCCGGACATCCACATCGAAGGTCTTGCTGCCGCCGATCCTCTCAAACTGCTTCTCCTGGAGGACGCGCAGCATCTTTGCCTGGAGGGCCAGGGGCATCTCTCCGATTTCATCTAGAAAAATCGTACCGTTATCAGCAAGCTCGAACCGGCCCGGCCGGGTGGCATGGGCCCCGGTGAAGGCTCCGCGCTCATGGCCGAACATCTCACTTTCCAGCAGGGTCTCGGGAAGGGCGGCGCAGTTGACCTTGACAAAGGCCTTGTCCCGGCGGTTTCCCGCCTCATGGATGGCCCTGGCCACCAGCTCCTTCCCGGTCCCGGATTCCCCTAACAGCAGGGCCGTGACGCTGCTCGAGGCAATCTTCGAGATAATGCTGAAGACATCCTGCATGGGCTTGGAATGGCCGATTATAAAATGCCCGTCATGGCGGCCGTGCAGCCTGGCCTTCAAAGACCGGTTTTCCTCCAGGAGAATCTCCTCCTTCTTGCGGATGGCCGTATGGAGGGTGAGAAACTGGGAAATCAGGGTGGATAAGACAGTCAGAAAGCGGATATCCTCCTCGAAGGAGACCTCCATGCCGAAGAGCCGGTCAACGGTCAGCACCCCCACCGGCTCACCGTTGACCTGCACCGGAACGCCCAGAAAAGATGTCTTGGTCTTACTGATGGACGATCTGGCTCCGGTACGATTCAGAAAAAGCGGTTCGCTGTGGATATCCGGGACCACAAAGGGAGAGCGGCTCTGAAAGATCTGGCCGCAGACACCTTCATTGGGTTTATAGACCCCCCGCATCTCCTCGGCCTCCGACAGGCCGCAGGAGGCCCTGATAGTCAGACACTGCGTCTTTTCATCGAGCAGCAGCAGGGTGGCCCGCTCCATACGCAGGGTATCGTGCAAGACCTTGAGGATATTGGTCAGGGTCGTCTCCAGATGGACCGCGGTGCCGATCAGCTCAGTTATCCTATGAAGGGCAAGAAGTTCCAGGCCCTCCGTCAACCGGCCTGCCGGTGCAATATTTGCAGTCTGTATGCCCATTATTTTTCTCCAGATCAGAAGAGGTCCTCCCGCTGCCGCATCACAATTCAGCAACGCGATGGAGGTAAGTATGCCCGCAAGACTAATATAATGTTTTAATTTTGAATAGTAATTGTCGGTATGATCATATTTACTGCAATAATCGATCCCGAAACACGTCTTATTCAAGACAGGCTCCCCGCAAAGACCGGCAGGGAAAATCACCTCACCCCTCCTTTAATATTATACAATATTGTCATTATATCAAATATGCAGAGTTTTTTACTTTACATTATTGTCTTATTATAAAATACGAAACCTCCCCCGGATCCCCTCCTTCCCTCCAAAAACCTTTCTCTGCTTCCATGGGCCAAAACCCGGACCGACACCCAGTATTCAGACAATTTGGTCCAATAAATGACATTTTTGTCGTTATAACGACAAATCTGAAAGCAATTGTGCACTATTTTTTAATTCAAACATAATTGTATTAGGTGTGTGTTAATTCATTCACCCTCAACCAAGAGAAAATCCTGCATATGGCACGACCTTTGCTCATAGAAACCTCAACGGGCATCTGGTCGCGAGAGAGCGCCCGTTAAAAGATTGCAACACAAAGGACCCAGCGATGGCTGGCCGCGGCACCCGGGATTTCGACAGCTCCGGCTGAATCGGGAAGACCCAAGGCAGGCGTGGCCGGAACATCGGCAGGTTCTTTAAGGCATATTCGCCTTGGGCGGTATGTAAACTTCAGGAAGCCATTCAGATTAGAGCTAAAAAAGCTAAAACGGAGCCCGACGTACCAAGGGCAGGTTAAGGAGAAGATTATGGCAAACGAACAACCCGTCACCAGGGGAACCTTGGGCCTGACCGGCCTCACAATGAACGCGATGGCTCTGATTGCGCCCGGCGCATTCCTTTGGCTGACCTTTCAGATGCAGTCACTCTACGGAGCGCCCATGGCCGGCAGCGCCATGTGGTTCGGCATTATTTTTGCGCTGCTTCTGTGCTTTGCAACGGCAATCAGCTATTCGGAGCTGGCAAAGCTCTATCCCGGACCGGGCTCATCCTATCTTTATGCAGAGCAGGCCTTTCTTTCCAAGACCCATGCCTATAAGTTCGCCCGTATCGCCAAGTTCATCACCGGCTGGGCCAGTCATCTCTATTACTGGGTCTATCCCGGCGTCATGGTGGGCGTCACGGCCATCCTGGTCGGCTACCTGATGAGCCTGTTCTTCCCGGATACCTTCAGCGGCAACTACAACAGTCCGCTGTTCATGTTCATCTTCTGCGCCGTCTTCGGCCTGGGCGTTGCCTATATCGCCTACCGCGGCGTCACTGGCACCACCACCGTCAATATCGCCATCAATATCGTCCAGATCTCGGCCCTGCTGATCTTCGCCGTGATCGCCATCGGCTACCGTTTTCAGCACCCGCAGGGCGCAGTCGGGCTCCATCTGTCCAACGGCATCCCGGTAAACTACCAGGTGGCCCAGGAACTGGCCAAGGACGAAAACGGCCAGCCTGTACCGGTGCTTGACGCCGACAGCAAACCGACAGTGGACAAGGACAACAAGCCCGTCTACAAGATGGTGGATTCCCTGGACGAAAAGACCGGCATGCCCGTGCCTGTCGACAAGGACGGCAACCCGGTGACCGACATAGCCCAGGCTGCGCCCTTCACCGTCGACTATACCGACGGGGCGATCAGCAAGGATGACAGCGGCAACGACACCTTCAACTACCATCAGGACGCAAAGTCCGTGATCTCTCCCAAGGGATTCAACTACATCTTCATCCAGGCCGCCATCGCCATCCTGATCCTGGTCGGCTTTGAATCGGTGACCTCCATGGGCGAGGAGGCCAAGAACCCCAAGAAGGATATCCCCCGGGCGGTACTGCTCTCCCTGGCGATCCAGGGCGCCGTCTGCTACCTGATCGAGTATTTTGCGGCCAACTATTTTCTCCACAACGGCTACACCATGCCCATGGCCGGCGCATCCAGCGCCCCGTTGGGCGACATGATGGTGCTGACCGGGACCTGGCTCTTCGGCAGCTACGCATTGGGCAAGGCCTTCATGCTGGTCCAGGCCTTCACCGTCTTCCTGGCCCTGATCGGCACCACCCTCTCCTGTCTCAGCACCGGCGCCCGCGTCACCTACGCCATGGGCCGCGACGAGGAAGTCCCCTCGCACTTCGGACTGCTGCACGGCAAGACGGCATCACCCTACCGCGCTATCTGGACCCTGGCCATCATCTCGATTATCATCGGCATCATAACGGTCGTAACCTATCTGGGCGGAACCACGCCCACAGCGGCCATAGACAAGCACAATTTCTGGTACGGTTTCGGCATATTCGATCCCGCAGCCTATGCGGCAATACCCAACTCGCTGGTCATCATGACGCTTATCAGCAACTTCGGGACCTTTCTCCTCTATATGATCACCTGCTGGATCGCCATGGTGGCCTTCAAGGAGCATCACTCCTTCAACGGCTTCAAGCATGTCATCGTCCCGATCTTCGGGCTTCTGGCCAACCTGGTCATCATGCTCTTCTACCTGATCGGTCCCTTTACGGTGGCAGGCATGAGCTGGAAGGAACCCTACATCGCGCTCGCCGTCTGTGCGGTCTGGGGCATCTACGGGGCGATTTATTTCCTGAAGAGCAGCAAGAAGCAGGGTAAAGAAATATTCCTTACCGGCAAATAACAAGCCCCGGGACTACGCCCCGGATCGGCTGAGACGGAACGGCCATCTGCCAAAGGTGACCGTTCCGTTTTTTGAGACAAGACTTTCGAATTCGCGGTCAAAAGGGTAATGTATCTCCATGGAATTGACCTACGCTGAACTCTCATCACCCGGCCCGGCCCGAGAAAACAACGAGGATTTTGTCGGCTACTGGCAGCCACAGACGCTTGACGAGAAGCGCGACCGCGGTACCGTTGTCGCCCTGGCCGACGGCGTCGGCGGGATGGACAAGGGCGAAGTAGCCAGCAGGCTGGCCGTGGAAACAGCCCTGCAGACCTTTCAGCAGGCATCAGCCGGACAGAGTCCCCAGCAGCTCCTGACCCAGATGTTCAATGCGGCAAACCTGGCCGTCTACGACAAGGGCATGGAGGATCACGGCAAGTCCCGCATGGCCACCACCCTGGCTGCGGTGGTGCTGCGCAACAACGAGATCGCGGTGGGCAATGTCGGCGACTCCCGCGTCTACCTGGTCCGCAAGGCCCAGATCAGACAGCTGTCCACCGATCACACCTATACGGGCATGCAGCAGAAGTTCGGCCTGATCTCCGAGCAGGATGCCAAGACCAGCGAAAACCGCTCCGTGCTGACCCGCAGCGTCGGCATCGAGCTGATGATCCGGCTCGACGTCGAGACTATCACCGTCTTTAAGGGCGACCGGCTGGTGCTCTGCTCCGACGGCCTCTATGCCCACGTGGCCGACAGCGAGATCGCCGACATCGTCTCCTGCTACTCCCCGGCCCAGGCCTGCCGCAGACTTGTGGCCCTGTCCGAACAGCGGGGCACCGACGACAACCTCTCCATCCAGGTCGTCCAGGTCAATGAGGTGGAAAAGGTCGCCCTGTACCGCGGGGTGCCCATGTATCAGGAGGCGGCTGACCCGACCCCCCAATACGAGCTCCGGCCCGGACAGACTCTGGACAAGCGGTTCCAGATCATCGAGACCGTCAGCCGCAGCGGCATGGCCACCATATTCAAGGCCACCGACCTGCAGACCAAAGGGACTGTGGCGGTGAAGGTCCCGCATATGCAGTTTGAGAGCGACGCCGGCTTCTATTCGCGCTTCCAGCGCGAGGAGGACATCGGCCGCAAGCTCAACCATCCTTCCATCCTGAAATTCATCCCCATCAAGGAGGATGAGAGGAGCCGCCCCTACATCGTCACTGAATACCTTCTGGGTAATACACTCTCCTACCTCCTGAACAATATATGCCCGATGCCGGAGAAGGATGCCCTCAAGCTGGCCTGCCTGATGTGCGAGGCTCTTTCATACATGCATGAGCAGGGCGTCATCCACCGGGACCTCAAGCCCCAGAATGTAATGATCTGCCATGACGGCACCATCCGGATCATGGATTTCGGCATCGCCAAGGCCAGGGAAGGCCGCCGCATCACCTTCACCGGCTTCACGCCGGCGGTGGGCACTCCCGACTACATGGCCCCGGAGCAGGTCAAAGGCAAACGCGGGGACGAGCGGACCGACATCTACAGCCTGGGGGCAATGCTCTATGAGATGGCGGTGGGGACGCCTCCCTACGAATGCGAAAACGAGAACCTCTTCGTGGTCATGAACGCCCGGGTGACCGGCGACCCGGTGGCCCCCAGAAAGCGGAACCCGAAACTGACGCCGGGGACGGAGGAGATCATCCTCCACGCCATGGAACGGGAACCGGGAAAACGGTACCAGACCGCGACCGCCATGCAGGCGGAGCTTAACGACCCGTCATCTGTCCAGCTGACAGGGCGGTGCGACCGGCTGCAGGTGCCGACCCAGTGGAGGCGCAGCTGGAAAAAAATGCTGGGAATCGGGCTGGGAATCACCGTCCCCGTCCTGATCCTCATCCTGCTGGTGACGCTGATCCTGCACCGTGGCCCGTCGCATTAAGACGAGGCCCTTGCCGGCATCAGACTAATAATTTCAGAATATAAAGGAGAAACGATTGTGAATACTTTAGCATGGCTGGTCTTCATCGGCGCTGCGCTTCTGGAAGTGGGCGGAGACGCGGTGGTCCGGAAGGGCCTGCGCGGCAGCAGCCTTCTAATCATACTGGCGGGATTTGCAACCCTGGGCTGCTACGGCATCGTCGTCAATATGGTGAAATGGGATTTTTCCAAATTGCTTGGGGTCTATGTGGCGGTCTTCGCGCTCGTCAGCATCCTGTTCGGGCGCTTCGTCTTCAAAGAGACCATACCGGTTGCCACCTGGATCGGGCTGGCCGTCATCATCGGCGGCGGCATGATCATCCAGTTCGGAGACAGGATCTGATGACGGAGGACCTATGAACAGCACAACGATGCAGATTTTCTGGACCCTGATCTGCTCCTTTCTCGTCATCATGATGCAGGTGGGATTAGCTATGGTGGCCACAGGCTTTACCCGGGCCAAGAACGCCGGCCATACCATGGCCACGACCATGATGATCGCGGCCATCGGGGCCCTCGGCTACTGGGCCGCGGGCTACGCCCTGCAGACCGGCACCGGGGCATTCTTCCTCTCCGACATTCCCGCCGAAACCCTGTGCATCTTCGTCTTCCAGGCAATGCTGGTCAATATCGCGGCCACCGTCCCCACCGGCGCCATGGCCGAACGATGGGCCTTCAAGTCCTTCATCGTCTACGGCTTCTTCATGACCATGTTCACCTACCCCCTCTATGCGCGCTGGGTATGGAACGGCGGCTGGCTTTCGCAGTTGGGCAGGATTTACGGCCTGGGCCATGGGGTGCTTGACTTTGCCGGCTCATCGGTGGTGCATATGGCAGGCGGCGTCTCGGCCCTGGCAGGGGCCATGGTCATCGGGCCGCGCATGGGAAAATACAAGGGCGACGGAACGCCGGGGGCCATCCCCGGACATCATATTCCCATGGCCATTATCGGCTGCATGCTGCTCTTCTTCGGCTGGTTCGGCTTCACCTCCGGGCAGGCCGCAATCGGCGGCGATTTCCAGGTCGGCCTCATCGCCGTCAACACCCTGCTGGCGGCGGCGGGCGGAGCCTTCTCGGCCCTCTGCTATATGTGGTTCTTCTACGGCAGGCCCGATCTGTCCCTGTCCGCAAACGGACTTCTGGGCGGACTGGTGGCCATTTCCGCCTCCTGCGCCTTCGTGAATCCGTTCGCAGCGGTCCTTATCGGGATCTGCGCTGGCATCCTCTGCTGCGCCTGCGTCTTTTTCATCGAGCGCACATGCAGGATCGATGATCCCGCAGGGGCGATATCGGTCCACGGCGCCTGCGGCGCCTGGGGCCTTCTCAGCCTAGGCTTTTTCGCCGACGGCAAATACGGCAACGGGCTGAATTCCGTCTCCGGCACGGTGAAGGGACTGTTCTACGGCGGCGCCTCCCAGCTGGCTGCCCAGTGTTGCGGCGTGCTTGCCTGTTTCCTCTTCGTCTTCGCCGTGATGTTCACCTTCTTCAAGGTCCTGGACCGCATTACCCCTCTGCGGGTCCCGGAAGAGGTGGAGTTCGAAGGCCTGGATCAGAACGAGGTCTCCGTGGTCGCCTACCCCGACTTCAACACCAAATCGCGCCGCTGACAAGACCTCACAAGCGTTCTGTCACCTCTCGCTTTCTGCACACAGCAACGGGCAGGCATCCTGCTCCGGCATACATGTCTGCCCGTTGTTATCGGTTTTGAACATCTCACCAGCATGGCTGGACCAGATTGACCGGCCCCTACGAAACATGAAAATTCCTCCTTTCAGTATGGCAAGGATGCTGCTTCCGGGAGACTGTCGCCTAAACAACTTCTGACGGTATTCCGGCCTCTGCGCACCCTGGAACTTGCCTTTTCATTTCGCATGGTTTACAGAGAAATGATCATTTTTTTCTCGTGACCGCAGACAGCCCACGGGATTGAATATTTCTCTGCATTCTACCAGGATCTCAAGAAGTTCCAAGGCCGCACAATGATTTCACATCGCTCTTTCCAGCTCTTTTCGTGGGCCAGGGCCCTGGATGCGCCTCGGCGGGCAATCATCCGCGCGCTCAGGCTCATCCTTTGCCTCACCTTCTGTTTGCCTGTATGTCGGATTGCAGCACCCGAAACGGCGGCAGCAACCCAACCATCGACGGCAGCGGACAACGGCAACGCGCAAGGAACGGCACGGGGCTTTGCCATGGACCTCGCCCCCCTTATCGGCGATGACGGCGATATCCGCGCCATCGCACCGGGCTGCAGGGCCCTGGCAGGGTCCATGCGGCAGAACAAAAAAGACAGCATTTTCAAGCCGTTTGCATGGAGCCGCCAGTACGGCCTCAGCATGCTGACTACCGCCGATAATGCGCCCTGGGGCACGGCATCCTTCATCAGCGACAACGGCGCGATCACTATCGGCTACCTGCACGGCGAAAATATCAAGGATGCAGGTCTGATCTGGCGGGCAAAAGCCTTCCCGGTCGTGACCGGCAACGACTTTAACCTCGAGCTTGTCCGCTGGGTCGGACTTTCAGCGGACGGCAGGCTTGCGGCGGGCGCCACCCGGTGGCACTCAGGCTATACCATTCAAGATACCAGACGTTTCGTCCCCTTTCCCGGCGCCGGCGTGTTCGATCCGGAGAAATGGCAGGCCGAGCCGCTAAGCCCGCGGGCAGACGGCAGCATCCCGGACGATCCCTTCGTGGGCCGGGGCTTTGAAATGAAGGCGATGAGCCGCAACGGCCGGGCCTTTGCCTTTTCCGACGATACCGTCTCCTTTATCACCGATGCGGACCGCAGCTTTGTGCGTGAACTGAAGGTGGGCGGCCTCTCACCCGCCGACCGCCGGACCCCGGATGGCCGCCCGGCCCTGGATGATCCTGCCGCCTTCAACCGCGTGGATCTGCGCATTCCCCTGCTGCAGAAGGACTCAGGCACGCATCCCCTGCCCCTTATGCGCAATGCCATCCTGAAAGAAGTAAAGGTCACGCACCTGAACTATGACGGCGCCTATGCCCTGGGAACCGTCACCGTGCGCTACCCCCTCCAGGCCAAAGGGCGGGCCGTCGACACCATGCTGCGCATCTTTACCGAAGGAGGCAGCATCGACGAAAAGGAAGAAACCTTTACCCTGCGCTGGGACACCAAAGGCGGCGCCACCTACGTGGCTGGAAATAAGACACGTCCCCTGGCGATGAGCAACGACGGCAAAACCATCCTTCTGCAGAGTAATTATGGCTATCCCACCGTCTGGCAGGAAGGCAAAGGGCCCCTGCACCTGCGGGACTACCTTGCCGGCTACGGTATCGCACTGCCCGGCACCATGCACCAAGGCCGCATCTGGGGCATGGTCATGAGTCCGGACGGCCGCTGCTTCTCCGGCACGGCACCCACCAACGATCCGCCGCGGCAGGCATTCCTGGCCTGCGCCGGAGAAGACGCGGAGGGCAAACCGATACCAGAGCCCTCCTGGCAAATCCCTGAAGAGTGCCGCTGAGGCAAAAATCTCTCCCCGTCTCTGCCGGGCAGCTCCACCGCTGCAGGCATTACATTTTCGTTCAATATTAAATTTAATCAACGCCTTCCTCTATCATTTCTCCTTTCCGTCCGGCCTCCACAACCGGGCTTGCATTGCGCATCCCCGCAGCGCAATGCAACAACTCGATATTTCTCGGAAGTAACAGGATCTATAGCGAGACGGACATTCAACCATTGTGTTTACCATCCTTCATTTTTGTCGTTTTTCAGACAAATACGAAGTCTTCGCCCATTATTATAATTATCAGACTATTTTGAAATATACATGCATATTTGCACAATATTACATAACTTAATTATTTTATCAAGCCATGGCACGTCCTTTGCTATCAAAGAGTACAACAGGCAATGGCTATGGATGAGATGTTTTTAACTGGAACAATTTGAAGCGCAACGAAGAGTTCAGGCGAGAGGGCAATTGTTCAAAGCAGCCTGAAACAGTTTCTTACCGCTGAACATGAAGAGACTGTCTCTTCGTTCAGACGACACAACAAGGAGAACCACAATGAGAAAGGTAGCAATTTACGGAAAAGGCGGAATCGGAAAATCCACAACAACCCAGAATACGGTGGCAGGACTTGCCCAGATGGGCCGCAAGGTCATGGTCGTGGGCTGCGACCCGAAAGCAGACTCCACCCGCCTGCTGCTCGGCGGACTTTCCCAGAAATCGGTCCTGGATACCCTGCGGGAAGAAGGGGAGGATGTGGAGCTCGACAATATCAGGAAGAAGGGATACGGCGACACCTGGTGCGTTGAATCCGGCGGTCCGGAACCAGGCGTCGGTTGTGCAGGCCGTGGCATCATCACCTCCATCAACATGCTGGAGTCGCTCGGGGCATATGACGAAAGCGAAGGATTGGATTACGCCTTTTACGATGTATTGGGCGACGTTGTCTGCGGCGGGTTCGCCATGCCCATCAGGGATGGCAAGGCTGAAGAGATTTATATCGTCGTCTCCGGCGAGATGATGGCCATGTACGCCGCCAACAACATCTGCAAGGGCATCATGAAATACGCCCAGTCCGGCAGCGTCCGGCTCGGCGGCCTGATCTGCAACTCGCGCGCTGTTGACAATGAAAAAGAGATGATTGAGGAGCTGGCGAAAAAGATCGGCACCAAGATGATCTTTTTCGTGCCCAGGGATAACGACGTACAACGCGCAGAAATAAATAGAAAAACCGTTTTAGAATGGAACGATACCGTTCCGCAGGCAGATGCCTATCGGGGCCTGGCCAACGCCATCGATCAAAACACAAACTTTGTCATCCCGAAGCCCCTGGCCATGGAAGAACTTGAGAAGCTTCTCATGGACTTCGGTCTGATGGCGGATGCGTAATTGATTGAAATTATAAAAGGAGAAGCAACAATGATGATCATGATCAGAGCGATAATCAGGCCCGAGAAAGCGGACGATGTCCTGGCAGCCCTTATGGATGCAGGCTTTCCGGCCGTCACAAAATATGCGGTTGCCGGGCGTGGCAAGCAACGGGGCATCAAAATCGGTTCGATCACCTACGATGAACTGCCCAAGACCATGCTGATAAGCGTTGTGAGCGAGGGCGACAAGGACTTCGTTATCGATACCATCATGGCCGCCGCCCGAACCGGCGTCAAAGGAGCCTTCGGCGACGGAAAGATCTTTGTCAGCGCCGTGCAGGACGTCTACACCATCAGCTCCGGGGTTAAAGAATCGGGGACCGGAGGAGGAAAGGCATGAAAGAAATAGTCGCAATCGTGCGAATGAACATGATGAACCGGACCAAAAAGGCCCTGACGGAAGTCGGGGTGGACGCCTTTTTCGCCCATGAAGCACAGGGGCGAGGCAAGGGATTCGTCAATCCCCAGGTCCTGTCCGGTGCCAGCGAGGGCTATGAGGAGGCGGCTGTGCTGCTGGGCCAGAAAGGAACCCTCTATCCCAAGAGGATGCTGACCATCGTCATAAAAGACGAGATGGTCGACGATGTGGTCCAGACGATAATTGAAACCAACCAGACGGGCAAACCCGGCGACGGCAAGATATTCGTGCTGCCGGTGGGAGATTCCGTTCGGGTCCGAACAGGCGAAAAGGGTGAAAAATCCATA
>JARLHL010000049.1 GCA_031292275.1 Desulfocapsaceae bacterium
CGTGCTCGCCCTCAGGGCATCGGGGGAATACCGCAGATCATAGGGGTCATAACGAATCTCATCCCGAACCGCATAGTAGAGACGGACAGCCCGGTCCTTCAGGCTGTCCGTCCTGTTCCTCCCGCAAACCCGCTCAGCATACTCCTGCACCTCCGGCGCTGTGCAGTCGATAAACGGTGTCGCTTGAAGATAGATTTTCATCGTATTATCCATATATTTTTCCTATTTAGCACATCTTCAGACAGAGTAATCGTGAAGAGTTCCGTCCCCCGGCGGGCCCTACCGGAGTTCCTGACTGACAAAACGGAACGTCCCCGCGATAATGATATCTTTAGAATATCACTAATATATCTCACGCATCATCAGAGACCCGTCGTCACCCGCAGGCCGCAGCTGCAGAGAAGATGATTCCTCCAGGCATTTCACCGGCGGAAAACTGGAGCCTGCCGAGGGCATCTTCACTCCGCTGAAGGAAGGACCTACGATTCTATTACCATACTTCCAACATCTTCACGGCTGGCGAGGACTGTCAAGA
Source organism: Desulfocapsaceae bacterium (assembly GCA_031292275.1). Taxonomy (GTDB): domain Bacteria; phylum Desulfobacterota; class Desulfobulbia; order Desulfobulbales; family Desulfocapsaceae; genus CAIUQR01. Next base: position 536 of record JARLHL010000049.1, read on the forward strand.
ACGCTGCGTATCAGATGGGCAATCCTTCTTTTGTCGAGGGGCTTCATAATCGGCCCGGCAATCCCCTTTTTCTTCATCGACTCCTCGGTTATCTTCTCACTGAATCCGGTACAGAGGATGATGGGCATATCCGGCCGTATCCGCAGTATCTCGTCTGCCAGCTCAATTCCCGTCAGGCCCGGCATGGTAAAATCGGTAAAAACCAGATCAAATTCCTGCGGCCGGGATTGAAATGAAGCAAGGGCCTCCGAAGGACTGGTGGTTGCCGTGACCACATAGCCAAGCAGCTCAAGTATCTTACCTTCCATATTGACCAGCATGCTCTCATCATCGACCAGGAGTATGTGCTCGCTCCCTCGGGGAAGGCTTTCCCGCTCCGCCTTGGCCGGCACGACAGTGATCAAGGCCATGGGGAGGTAGACAGCAAAAATGCTGCCACAGCCGGGGGCACTTGAAACCGTGATTTCGCCACCATGCCGTTTGACAATCCCATGGGCAACTGCCAGCCCCAATCCCGTACCTTTTCCTACATCCTTGGTGGTGAAGTAAGGTTCAAAGATGGACTGCATGGTTTCCTCATCCATGCCATAGCCAGTGTCGGAGACAGTTATTTTCAGGTAGGGCCCCGGCTTGAGTTCGGAAAGTACAGCAACATCCGCAAGCTCCGACTCAGTCAGATGCACCCTGGCCAGGGACACATCGAGAATTCCCTTTCCCTCCATCGCCGAGGCTGCATTGGTGCAGAGGTTGACAAGGACCTGATGAATCTGGGTCGCATCAACTATGGCAATCCCCTGTTCAAGGCTCTGTCTGATTTGAATTGTCGACGGAAGCGAGGCCCGCAGGAGCTTTAACACCTCTTCAACGATAATACTGATATCAACGCCGGCCATGGGCTCTTCCTGGCCTTTGCGGCTAAAAGCGAGGATCTGCTTGACCAGTTCCCGGGCCCGATGCGCACCCGCCAGCACCTGCTCCAGGTCATGCCTTAACGTTCCCGCATCTGAGAGTCTTTCAAGAACCATCTCGGTGTAACCGATGATCGGAGAAAGAATATTATTAAAATCATGGGCAATACCTCCGGCGAGGGTGCCAATCGCCTCAAGCTTCTGGGTCTGGATGACCTGAACCTGCAATCGTTTTCGCTCCTCCTCGACATGTTTCTGGGCGGAGATATCCCGGATCGACTCGATGGCGCCGATGTACCTTCCCTGAACGTCAAAAAGCGGGGCGCTGGTCACCCAGACAGTGGCACCCCTGCCGCCGTACAGGGCAGGAGTGAATGTCTCAGCATAGAGCTTTTGCCCTTTTCTGCTGACCTGATGGTATATTTTGTTCAGCTCGATATCTCCAAGCTCGACAAGATCCAGGAGTTGTTGTTGCTTTTTACCATAGAAGGGTACGGAGTAGGCGAAATCTCCCTCGCCGATCATCGCCTCCTTGCTCACCCCGGTCATCTCTTCCATAGCCCTGTTCCAGGTGATCACCTTGCCCTCCCTGTCTATGGCGAAAGTC
>JARLHL010000050.1 GCA_031292275.1 Desulfocapsaceae bacterium
GGGGCATGGCAAAGGCAACATTCTCTGCCACCGTCATGTGTGGAAAAAGGGCATAGTCCTGAGAGAGGAAGCCAACTTCTCTGGCTTGAGGAGAGGTCTTCGCATTGGTCTTGGGTTTGTTCCAGCAATTCCCCTGAAAATTGATATATCCGCCGTCAATCGCCTCAAGCCCTGCCAGACAGCGCAGGACCGTTGTTTTTCCCGATCCGGAGGGACCAGTCAGAATGACCGTCTTTCCGGGTTCGCAGGTAATGGAGACCGTGAGTTCGTAGAATGGAAGTTTTTTGACCAAAACCGCATCGAGCCCCCCCTCGCGCTTTGAAGCAATCATGGCTGCAGTCCGTTGTCCGAAGCAAGGATGCTCATCATCGCCCGGACAAGTTCCTCCGGACATGACACCATGGGACAATGGCCAGCCTGTATCTCAAGGACCTGCCAGGCGTACCCCTTTGCCTTTTCGGCCATCTTCCGGATAAATGGGCTTATTGTCTCCCTGCAGCCAATGAAGGCACAGGGCAGAACATCGGGGGCGAAATGGCCGGGATAGGGAGTCAGGAATGCCTGATATGGAAAGGGGCGCAGGCGTGGCTCAAACCAATCGGCAGACGATTTATCCACACCAAAGACCTGAAGCGGCCAGGGACGAACTTTACCGCCCCCCAGTCGGTGTTTCTCCAACATATTCCGGAAAGGCTCGCCTGCTGTCTCAGCAAAGGTGCGATGGGCTTCCGGAATAACGGCATCGACAAAAATCGCCTGCCTGATGCGGTTTCCAAACCGCATCATGACCTCTCCGCATATCATGCCGGAGAAACTGTGGGCGATCAGCACAATGCCCTGGAGATCCTCAAATTCGATATATTGTGCTATATCTTCAATATAGGTAAGCAGGTCATCCTCCTGCTGCATGCCATGCGAAAGGTAGCCGCAGCCGGAAAGGGTCGGTGCATGGACCTCATGCCCCTGACCGCGCAGCATCGCCGCCACCTTCTGCCAGACCCAGCCGCCCTGGAACGCCCCGTGTACCAGAAGAAAAGTCGCCATTTATTATTCCTCCCCGGTGGCAGGTTTTCTGGCAAACCGTTCATCGCTGCGATGATGGACGGCATGTTCCGATTTCCCCTCGAACCAGCCGAACCTGTCGGCATCACATCGATCGAAATCAGCCACATAGGGCTTAATATCGATAACAGGAGTCTGATCCAGGAC
>JARLHL010000051.1 GCA_031292275.1 Desulfocapsaceae bacterium
CCTGTATCACCTCTGGTGCGTCTTCAGGCAGTTTCAGAACTTTACCACCATTCACAGTGACCGATACCGCGTCAACCGGGGGCAGCCTGCCGCGTTTGTCACGGAGGGCATGGCAAGCCTGGAGGAGGCTATCGGCAGTTCCGGGGCCATCCTGCTGATGTCGCACTTCGGAAACTGGGAGATGGCCGCCCGCGCCCTGATGCGGGAGCGCAAGGGCCTACGGCTGCTGCTCTACATGGGCGTCAAGGAAAAGGAAGGGGTGGAGAAGACCCAGAAGGAGGAGCTCCGCGCCGCCGGCGTGAGGATTATCGCCGCCGACCAGAGCGGAGGCTCGCCCTTTGCCGTGGTGGACGGGATACGGCTGCTGCGGGAGGGAGGCATTGTGTCGATGACCGGAGATGTGGTCTGGCGGGCAGAGCAGCGGTGTCTGCAGGTCCGCTTTCTCGGGGGCGCCGCTTCGATACCCGAGGCCCCCTTTGTCTTTGCCCTGACATCGGGTTCCCCCATCCATGTCTTTTTTGCCTTCCGCACCGGGACAAACCGCTACCGCCTGATCCTTTCAGAGGCCATCCATGTCAGGGCTGCCGGCAGGAGCGAGCGGGAAAAGGCCATCGCCGATGCGGCCCAGCGCTATGCCGATCTCCTGGAGGATGCCTTACGCATGCATCCATTGGAGTGGTATCACTTCAACCGCTTCGTTGATCAGCCCGGCGTCGCGGCCCCTCCCCTCCCGTGATCCGGCCCGGGCTGACAGGCTGGTGGCTCTGGAATTTTCAGGAATCCTGGCCTTCGCAGAGGGCGTGTCAAAATCCTCTGATACGCGGCCTGGAAAAAGAGGATGGTCCGATGATTTTCTTTTCCTTTTGCCGCAAATAAGGGTAAGGTGCCATTCATTCCGCCATCTTAACCACTGAAACCTTACCGTGAAGACCTGCAATGACCAGAGATGAGCTGCAAGAAAAAATCCTCACCATTCTTGTCCAGGATTTTGAATTCAAGGACCCTAAACTCGATGACAATCTCAGGGATGATCATGGTTTCGACAGTATAGACGCCATTGAATTGCTGAGTAAGATTGAGATAATTTTTGGTTTTTCCCTGACCAGAGAGGAAAAGGAAAAGGCCATGGAGATTCGGACCATCACCGATATTCTCGACTATCTGGAAAAGATTCAGCAAGGCCGCGGCAAATAAATCAATGGCCCCGTAATCCTGACAATGAAACGACGAGTTGTCATTACTGCGTGTTCCGCGATCACGCCCATCGGCTACGGCAAGCAGGCCATCACCGACAGCCTCCTGCACGGAGTATCGGGGGTCAGGCCTCTTAAGGATGACGGTCTTCTGACCGATCGCATCCATTCGCGGGTCTTCGGGACGGTGGATTATCCCATCGCCTACGACTTCACCCGTTCACAGCGGAAGACCATGGGGCCGGTGGCCTACTATGCCTGTCAGGTCGCCAAGGACGTGCTGTCCGCCTCGGGGCTGTCCGCGGAGTATATCTCTTCCGGGCGGCTGGGAGTGGCCTTCGGCTCCACCCACGGCAGCCCCACCGTCCAGCGGGATATCTACAGGACCTTCTTCCAGAGGATGGAGGAGGGCTTCTCCTCCATCGGCGCGGTCGATTATCTGCGCTCCATGGTCCATACCACGGCGGTGAATATCACCCGCATGTTCGGCATCACCGGCAGGGTGATTGCCTCCTCCACGGCCTGCACAACCAGCAGCCAGGCCATCGGCTTCGGTTACGAGATGATCAAGTTCGGCATGCAGGACGCCATGATCTGCGGGGGGGCCGATGAATATGACACCACGACTGTGGCGGTCTTCGACAATCTGCTCGCCTGCTCGGTGGCCTATAACGACAGGCCCGAGCTGACGCCGCGTCCCTTCGACAGGAAGCGCGACGGCCTGGTAGTGGGCGAGGGCGGCGGCGCCGTGCTGCTGGAGGAATACGAGGCGGCCAGAAAGCGGGGAGCGCCCATTCTTGCCGAGGTGATCGGGTTTTCCTGCAACAATAACGGTGGTGATCTGATCCTGCCCAATCTGGACGGCATCACAGCCACCCTCCGTCTGGCCCTGGCCGATGCCGGGATTGCCGCCGACGAGGTCGACTCCATCAGCGCCCATGCCACTGCCACCAAGATGGGGGACATCATCGAATCCCAGGCCATCGAGGCGGTCTACGGCAGCAAACCCTTTGTCACCGGTCTGAAAAGCTATACGGGCCATTGCATGGGCACTTGCGGGGTGATCGAACTGATCATGAATCTCTACATGATGGAGGAGGGCTTTCTCGCCCCGACCCTGAATCTGGACGAGGTCGACCCCCGTTGCGGCGCCGTACGGCATACCCCGGAGGTCATACGGATACATGCCGGGATTGCCGCTGTCCAGAATTTTGCCTTCGGGGGAGTCAATACCTGCCTGCTTGTCAAAAACGGCCGTGAGGTTATTGCCTGAACCATGGAGACTGGCAAGGCCGACAGACTGATTGATATCGGTGTGACCCTGATCTGCTGGTGCTATTTCATCCTGGCCTTTCTGCTCTTCTTTTCCCCCTTCTATCTGGCGGCGGCACGCAATTCATCTCCTGAGCATCGTTTCCAGCGCCTGAATAGAGTATTTTACGGGGGATTTTTTGCATTGCTCAGGCGAATCACCCCCCGGCAGCAGTGGAGCATTGACCCGGAGATTGCAGGTATTCGCTCCTCGGTGGTTGTCTGCAATCATGTCTCCTATCTTGACCCGATACTGTTGATCTCCCTGCTTGGCCGGGCCAGGACCATTGTCAAGCCTCTCTTTTTCTCCGTGCCGGTCTTTGGCTGGATCCTTCGCAGATCCGGATACTTTCCTGCCACCTCCAGCGGGCCGCTGGCCGGGCTGATGCTGATGCAGATGGAGACGATGGAGCAATTCCTGCGGGAAGGAGGAAACCTCTTCATTTTTCCCCAGGGGACCCGAAGCCGCGATGGCAGCATCGGTGTTCTGGATGAGGGCGCCTTCAAGATTGCCAGGTATTGCAAGGCCCCGGTCCGGGTCCTGTGCATACGAAATACCGAAAGGCTGTTCACCCCGGGGAAGTTCTTCTTTTTTACCAGAAGGCCCAACCGGATCAGTGTCCGTATCCTAGATACGATATTGCCCGGCCGCGGCCTGTCGGAACTCAAGGTCCGGGTCCGGCAGGTCCTGGAGGGCTGTACCCGGGAGGCATAAAGGGGCGGCCTTTGAGTATGGTCCCGGCAAAGCGGGGGGCGGCGAGAGGGATCTCTCATGGACGGGGCAGGGAGCCCGGAGAAGGCAAGAAGGAGCAGCGCACGGATGCAGTTATACAATATGGAATTCACTGAGGCCGAGATCGGCGAGGCGGTTGCGGCCAACCGGCTGCTTTCTATGGAGATCGAGTTCAGCCGGGCCTGCAACTTTCGCTGCGCCTACTGCTACCAGGCCGAGCGGACGGCGGCGGCCGATGAGATGACTTTGGAGGAGAGCAGAGACGTGCTTCTCCAGGCCAGGGAGCTGGGTGCCCGCAAGATCATCATCCTGGGCGGCGAGCCCAGCATCTATCCCCATCTTGTAGAGATGCTGCGCTTCCTTGGCCGTCAGGGTTTTGAAGTGGAGATTTTTACCAACGGCAGCGGTATTTCGCCAGCGCTGGCGCAGATCCTGGCTGAAGAGCGGGTGCGGGTGGTGGTGAAGATGAACTCCCGCAGCGAGGCTGTCCAGGACCGGCTGGCCGGGAAAAAGGGGGCCTTCGGGATTATTGACACCGCCTTTGCCAACCTCCGCCGGGCGGGCTATCCCTGCAATCAGCTCTTTCTTGCCGCCAGCACGGTGATCTGCCGCCAGAACATCGATGAGCTGCCGGCCCTGTGGCAGTGGCTGCGCCAAGGCGGGATCGAGCCCTATTTCGAGGTCCTGACTCCGCAGGCCAACGCCCTGGAGAACAGGTGGCTCAATGTGGGGCCGGATGAGCTGCGCCGGCTCTTTCACCGGCTCGCCGCCATCGACCGCGAGCAGTTCGGCCGCAGCTGGGATCCGCAGCCGCCGCTCATCGGCAACAGGTGCATGCGGCATCAGGTCTCCTGCGTGGTGACCGCCAACGGTCAGGTCATGCCCTGCGTGGGGGTCACGATCCCGCTGGGCTCCATACGCGAGCAGCCTCTCGCCGATATCCTGCGTCATCAGGTTGTGTGCGACCTGAAAAATTACCGGCAGATGATCAAAGGCCCCTGCAGGACATGTGAGAAGAGCGATGAATGTTACGGCTGCCGGGGTGCGGCCTATCAGATGACAGGAGATTATCTCGCCTCGGATCCGACCTGCTGGAGAAACAGTGCTCAACCGGTCGAGATCGGTGAGAAAACCCGATAACGGGGCTGTATCTTTCAACACTGCTAAGAAATATCCATGAATATCCTGCTTGTTAACCCGCCAAATTGCGGACGGAGCATCCCGGAAGAACGTTACGGCATCACCTCGATCAAGCAGATCTTCAGGGGGGAGCCTTTGGCCCTGGAAGAGCTGGCAGGCAACCTGCACGGGCATGAGATCCGGCTTATAGACCTGAAGGCCGACCCCGGCGGGCTGGCCCGTGAGCTGCAGGAGTTTCGGCCCGATGTGGCGGGGATCACCGGGGTTACCTGCGAGGCCAATACCGTTCTCCGGCTGGCCCAAGAGATCAGGGGATACGGCGCCGTAGTCGTGGTCGGCGGCATCCATGCCAGCAATGATCCGGAATTTTTCAACCGGGAAGAGATCGATTACATCGTCACGGGGCTGGGTAAGAGGACCTTTGCCCAGCTGGTCGATCTGCTGGAAGAGGGAGGTTCCGTCCTGCCGTCGGGTGTCTGCCGCACCAGCCCCGGCAGGCCCCTGGACCTTGAAAGGCGCTGCAGCAGCCCCGCGGATATGGTGCAGGAGCAGTCTCCCGACTATCAGCTGGTCAGCCGCTATCGGGAGCACTATGTGCTGGAACGGCTGGGCATACGCATGGGTTTTGTGGCCTCCGCCTTCGGTTGTCCCCATTCCTGCTCCTTCTGTGCCATCAGGGGGCAGACCGGAGGCAGTTATCTGACCCGGTCGGCCGAGGCGGTCATCCGCGATATCAGCCTGCTGCCCCAGACCCCGGTCATCCGGCTGGTGGATGCCAATACCTTCGGCGATGTCCGTCGGGCCAGGGAGTTGGCAGACGCCCTGCTGCGGTCGGGCCTTGCGAAACAGTACCTGGCCGATATCCGCTCCGATACCGTGGTCCGCCACCCGGAACTGCTCAGGCTCTGGAAGCAGGCCGGCCTGCGGGCGGTGATCATCGGCTTTGAGGCCATTGACGATGCCAGCCTTGCCTCCATGCAGAAGGCCAGCGAGGCCCGCATGAACACCGAGGCCATCGCCATCCTGCATGATCTGGGCATTACCATCGTCGGCGACTTCATCATCAGCCCGGATGCGGAGCAGGAGGATTTCTCCCGGTTGTCGCGCTATTTTTCCGACAATCCCATCGACCTGCCGATGATCACCGTTATGACGCCGCTGCCGGGTACTCCCCTGTACAGCCGGCAGCAACACCTGATTACTAATCACGACCTTGACTACTACACCCTGACCAATGCCGTCATCCCAACCAGACTGGACGAAGAGCGGTTTTATACAGCCTATGCGGAGCTGCTCTCACAAGGTCATAACCACGCACGTATCTAGCCTATGGACGCATATATAACGGCGGTTTCCGCCTTCCTCCCCGGAAAGGCGGTGGACAATGAGGCGATCGACCTCTATCTGGGCAGGCCCGACCGGATTTCCGCCAGGACCAGAAAGATGATACTGGCCAGTAACGGGATCAAGGCCCGCTATTACGCCGTCGATCCCCGGTCGGGGCTTGCCACCCACACCAATGCCCAGCTTGCCGCCAGGGCGATTCAAGGCCTGCTGAAGGGTGCATCCCCACTCCATTGCCTGTGCTGCGGGACCTCCTCCCCTGACCAGATGATGCCGGGCCATGCCTCCATGGTCCATGGTGAGCTGGGCATCGGCCCCTGTGAGGTGGTCAGCACCTCCGGAGTCTGCCTGACCGGGATCACGGCCTTGAAGTACGGGGCGATGGCCGTGGCCCTGGGGCTTGCCGAAAACGCGGTGGCTGCCGGTTCCGAGCTGGCCTCCTCTTTCATGCGCGCCGATTTTTTCGCCCAGGCAGGCGCCGGCAGGGTCGATGAGCAGGGGGCGGCCCATCCCGCCTTTTCCTTCGAAGAGAATTTCCTGCGCTGGATGCTGTCCGACGGGGCGGGGGCGGTGCTGATTGAAAACAGGCCGGGGGACGGACTCAGCCTGCATGTCGAGGGGATTGAGATCGTTTCTATGGCCCATCGCCTGCCGGCCTGCATGTTTGCCGGCTGCATCAGACGGGAGGACGGATCCCTGCAGGGCTGGCGGGATGCGGTGCGGCAGGGCCTGGCCGCGGCCGGGGGCGTATTCACGGTCAAACAGGATGCAAAGCTTCTGAACCGTGAGGTGCTGCCGGCCCTGATCGGGGGCGGCTTGCCTCCCGTTATCGAGAAATATGCCCTTGCGCCGGACGATATCGACTGGTTTCTGCCGCACTATTCGTCGGGTTATTTCCGTGAGCCGCTCTTCCGACAGCTCTGCGATATCGGTTTTGCCATCCCCCGGGAACGCTGGTTCACCAATCTGGCCAGCAAGGGGAACACCGGCTCGGCCTCCTTTTACATCATGCTGGAGGAGCTGTTCGGCTCGGGGCGGCTGCAGAGCGGGCAGCGTATCCTGGGGATGATTCCCGAAAGCGGCAGATTTTCGGTGGGGTACGTGCTGCTCAGGGTTGTCTGAGCCTCTCGGAAGAATGTTCCAGGATGTGGGCGGCCAGACTGGCCACAGACTGCAGGATTATCCGGCTCGAATCCTGATATTCGATGCGCACGCCGTATTCCTTCTGCACCATCACGACGATTTCCAGGGCGTCGATGGAGTCGATGCCCAGAGGGGAGTCGGGACCGATCAGGGGATCGTCGGGTTGCACCGAGTCAATCTGCGTCTCCGGCAGGTTGCAGGTCCTGCAGATCGCCTGCAGGATTTCGCGTTCAAATTGAGTAATCACTGATATTCCTTCCTCTCATCGTTGCACTCATCCTTTTGCAGGATCCGGAGTGGTTTATATGAACGTCTCGATTGAGCGGTGGCCTTGCGCTGCTGAAATGACGAGATTCCATGTTATAGTGCGATTGGCCGAATCCGGTCCAGCCGTGCTGGTTTATCTGGAGGAGCGTTTCCAGGAAAGAATGACCATCACGGCGAAAAAGGTCAACAATCTGGCCAAATCATGTCCAATGGCCAAAAAATCCTTCCCGCGCACCAGAAGATCGAGGAAGGCGTTCACGCCCCAGTTGAGGGGTGAGAGGATGCTGAGCCTCTGCATCATCTGCGGCATGGCGTAGACCGGTACCATCACCCCGCCCAGGGCGGCGGCTATGACGACCATGGTCGAGCCCAGGGTAGAGGCCTGTTCATAGGAGTGACAGACCGAGCCCAGGAAGGTCCCGAAGCCGCAGGCTGCAAGGCTGCAGGCGCAGATGAGGGGCAGGAGCACCATCGGATTTTCCGGAAGGGTGAAGGCCTGCAGGCCCAGATGCGGAAAGAGAACGATGCCGATGAGGACAATGAGCAGGAACTGGCAGAGACAGACGCAGAGATAGGCTGTTATCTTGCCTCCCAGCAGCTGCAGCGGCGAGACCGGTATGCCGGCCAGCCTGACGGCGATGCCGGATCGCCGTTCGGCCAGGATGGTCCCGGCGATGGGAATGGCGGTGAAGAACATACCAAAGAGGGCCCAGGCCGGGACGTTCTGGTTCACCGGGTTGATGATGTCGCTGATGGTGGCCGTGCCGGTTGTGGTCGGCTGCTCGGTTATCGTGGTAAAGCTGTGGCTGAAGGTCTGCTTCAGGCTGTCGTCCGCCTGCAGAGGCGAGGGCGCTCCCGGATTGAGACGGCCGAGCCTTGCCTGCAGAGAGTGTCCCAGCTCCTGTGCCAGCATCTCTATTTCCGCCGCTCTTGCCGCCATCTGCAGCCTGGAGAGGATGCCTGCCCGGAAGCCGGCCATGGCCCCGGGGTCGAACAGGATGCTCAGGCTGGCCGTATCCGGAGTCCCGTCGATGGCGTGATCGCCCGCCGCGAGGCGGGATGCCATCTCCTGCTGCAGCCGCCGGGAGACGCCCGCAGGGATGATTATTCCGGCCTGGTATCTGCCGTCGGCAATGAGCCGCTGCAGGTCCTCACCCTGTTCCGGGCTGTGGACCGAGATCTTCATCTGCCGCAGGGAGGAGAGGAGCGTGGAGGCGAAGACCCCGCCGTCCTGATCGAGCAGCAGGACCTCCGTCTGCCGCTGTCCGGAGAGGGCCAGGATGTTTTCCTGGACCAAGGTGATGACGATGACCAGGATGGCCGGCATAATGAAGAGCACCAGCAGTCCGGCCCGGTCGCGGACCAGGAGCAGGAGCTCTTTGGCGGTGGTGGAGAGAATTTTTTGCATAATTTCAGATGTCGCGGATCTGCTTGCCGGTAAGGCCGAGAAACAGCTCTTCCAGGCTGTGACAGGCGCTTTCCTGCAGGAGTCGGGCGGGCGGGCCCTGCCGGAGGATCCGGCCTTCGTCAAGGATGGCGATGGTCGAGCAGAGTTCCTGGGCCTCCTCCATATAGTGGGTGGTGTAGAGCAGGGTCGTTCCCTGGGCGTGCAGGCCTTGCAGTTGCCGGTGGATGAGATGCCGGGACTGGGTGTCGATGCCCACCGTCGGCTCGTCGAGAAAGAGGATGGAGGGGGCGTTGAGCAGGCCGATGACCAGATTGAGCCGGCGTTTCATGCCGCCGGAGAAGGAGGCGACCCTGTGGTCCGCCCGCTCATGCAGCTGAGCTATTTCAAGACAATATCCTGTCCGTTCTTTGAGCCTGCCGCCGCCAAGCCCCAGCAGTCTGCCGAAAATTATCAGATTTTCCCGGGCAGTGAGCTGGTCGTAGAGGGCGATCTCCTGCGGGACGATGCCGATTCTTTCCTGAATCCGGCGCTGCTGTCTGCGATACTCCATGCCCAGAATCCGGACTGTGCCTCCATCGGGCGCTCTGAGACCGCAGAGGATGGAGAGGATAGTGGTCTTCCCGGCGCCGTTGGGGCCCAGCAGACCGAAAAATTCACCCCTGCCGATGGTCAGATCCAGCCCTGTCAGGGCCGGCCGGTCGGCCAGTCGGTATTTTTTTATCAGCCCGGCGGTCTGGATGGCCGGGTCCTGGCCTGGATCTCTCGGGTTCATGATGCACCCCGGACCCAGTCCCGCAAGGAATTGAAGGCCTGGGTCTCCATAACGGCGCATTGCCGGATATGGTCGGCTGCGGCTGCGTAGGTGTCGTCGGCCTTAGGCCGACTCTTGCAGATTCGGGCGGCCATGGCCGCGAATTCCCGCCACCTGTCGCCTGCTGCCTGCAGGGTGGAGGCGCAGGTCCGGAGGGACTGGTCGCCAAGAAGGATGCCGCTTTCCTGCAGGAACGCAGCGTAGATGAAGCGGAAGCCGCCGCCGCCGGTGCCGATTTCTTCCTGCATGCGCACCACATGGCCCAGGTGCAGGGCCGCCTTCTCGGCGCCGAGCCTCTCCGGCCAGCGGCAAAGCCTCCCCGCCAGAAAGCGGATGCCCCTGACGCCGATCAGCGGAAATATCCCTTTCAGCATCATGGAGCAGACGGAATCGATGCCCTCAATGATGGCCAGGCGGCGGTCGAAATCCCGGTCCGCCCGGCTGAAGTGATACATCTTTCCCTTGGGCGCCAGTGTCCCCGAAGCGAAACGGGCCCTGGCCAGGTCCTCGGCCGGACAGAGGACCGGCTCGGGGAAGACGGGGTCGCTGATCAGATAATTGTCCCCCTCTTTGCCGTAGACCACCAGGTTGTGGGCATTGAAGTGAAATCGCAGGGCCTTGGGAAAATAGGGCAGCCAGAACACCCCGGTCTGCAGACCCACCGGTATAGACTGCGCCAGCCTGGAGTCGAGCTCCGCCATGGCCTGGCCGGCCGAGGAGAAAGTCTGCCGGCTCAGATTGAAGCCGGGGAGGCGGGAAAAGCGCTTCAGCAGGCCGCCTGCGGCGGCGCGGTAGGTCACCAGCGGCAGATGGTTGATCCGGATAAAGGGAAAATAACCGAAGAACAGACCGGCGCCGATGCCGAAGGCCATGGCCTCGGAGAGTTCTATGCCCTGATGGTTCAGGAGGTTGGCCGCCACCCCGCTTTCACAGTGGGCCGACTGGCGGTGCCGGAAGTCTATGCGAATCGGTTCAGCCATGTTTCTGCGCAGAAGAATAGACGGCCGGAAGCAGGGCACCTTTTTTCAGGTCCTTGCTGGAGATCTGGAAGAGATCGGCATAGCGCTGCAGCTGTCCCGCAGTCAGCCGCCTGAAAAAAAAAGGGATGAGATGCAGGCGGACCCGCAAGGACGACTGCCCGGAATAGCGGGCGAGGAGCATGATGCTCATCTGATTGGCAATCATATAGTAATACAGGCAGCTTGCCCGGCCCGATACCACTCGGCCGCGGGCCTGCTCGATCTGCTTTTCTATTTCCCTCCAGGCCTGCCGGTTGACGTCGTTGACCGGCTGCCAGCCCTGGCCTTTGACCTGTTCAAGCTGCCCCAGACTGTTTTGGGCATAGCTGACGGTCTGCAGGCCATCTGTTATGGAGTCGGCTGTGTCGGGCGGATCTGTCTGCATGACTGGGTGACCGTTTGAGCGTATTTAAATTATGACAGAAAATGTTTTTCAGGCAAGAGGGGGGGCCAAGGAAGACCTCTCTCCTCCTTGCCCGGTTCATGTTTGCCCGTAGATCTAATGGATTGGAGGGGTAAATGCAAGATATTTAATGAAAAGTGAAGGGCGGAAGGTGGAGTTTTTGGTAAGTATCTGAAATAGAATAAATAAAGATGGCAGTCTCGTTGGCCGGATTTCTCACTATCCTCCTGCCTGCGATCTGGATAAGAGAAGGAAACGCTGTGCTATTTTTCAGCTGGGGTCTGCAAAGGCAGCATTGCATCCAGGACTGCTCCTGTGGTATCCTGACACGTTGTTAAACTGCGTGTTTGCTGCTGGGATCTGGCTGGTTGGACTTGTCGTCGGCCGTCTGGCTGGATAATCGTCTCTTCGTCTGCCGACTCCTTTTATTGAATAAGAAAGCATGCTGGAAGAGCGGCCTTGCCGAAGAGATGTCCGTTGACGTTTCGGTGTGGCCGGCCTACGGCATGCGCCATGCTGGTTTACCTGTTGATGATAAAGCCATGAACCATACTGCTGCAAGCAAGGTCCTGGTCATCGGGTCCGGGATTGGCGGACTGAGCACTGCAATCATCTTGGCCAGGCTCGGATACGATGTCACCGTGCTTGAAAAGAACGGACAGCCCGGCGGGATGATGCGCAGTTTTGTACGGCAGGGCGTGCACTGCAATGTCGGGCTCCACTATCTGGGCGCCCTGGAGCAGGGGCAGGTCCTGCGCCGCTGCTTCGATTATCTGGGGATTACAGCCGAGTTGCCCCTGCTGCGGATGGGGACCGATGGTCCGGTGGACCGCTACCTCTTTGCCGATAGGGGCTTAGGGGTCGACTGTTTTGATGTCCCGAGCGGATTTGCGGTCTATGAGGACGCTCTTCTTGCCGCCTTTCCCGCACAGAACCGGCAGATCGGCGCGCTGACGGCCATGCTGCGCCGCAGTGCCGGCCAGTTCGAGGCGCTTGACTTCCTCTATTCGGATACGCCGGCCCGGTATTTTTTTGAGCAGGCCGAACCTCTGGGGACTCTTCTTGACAGTCTTAACTGTTCTCCCGGTCTGCGGGCGGTTTTTGGCCTGCCTTCGGTCCTGATCGGTGTCCCGCCTGCGCTCTGCCCGCAATTTTATCATACCATGGCCCTGGCCAGCTATCTGTTCTCCGCCTGGCGTCTGGCCAGCAGCGGGGCGCATATGGCCGATGTCTGCTTCAGGCGCCTGGAGTCACTGGGGGGCCGGGTTCGGACGGGCGATAGGGTTGCCCGGATACGGACCGCGGGCGGCTGCGTTCAGGGGGTTAGCCTGGCCTCCGGAGAAGACTTGGATGCACCCTTGGTTGTTGGTGCGATCCATCCCAAAGAAGTCCTGCAATTGCTTGCAGGTGAGCACATCAAGCCATCGTACCGGAGCCGCATCCTGTCATTGACCGATAGCGGGGGAATGTGTGCTGTCCATGCCCTGGTGCCTGCCGACCGGCATCCGGCCATGGCTCACAACCTGTTTACCGTCAAAACGGAGGCCAATGGTGATGTCAAGGATCTGCTCTATATGCAGCTTCGCCCCAGTGAGCAGTCCGGCCAGAACCTGCTCTCTCTGATCACCTCCGGACATGAGGATCTCTGGAGTCCCTGGCGGCAGACCGTAAGCGGCCGCAGAGGCGAGGACTACCTGCAGGCCAAAACCGCCTTTGCCCGGCGGCTGATCGCTAAGGCGGGGCAGGTCGTCGGCCCTTTCAGCGAAATTCGCCTGCTGGACGTGTCCACGCCGCTTACTCTCCGGGATTGGGTAGGCAGCCCGGAGGGATCGGCCTATGGCGTCATGCGTTCGGCCCAGCAGATGCTGCCGGCGGCCCTGCTCAATCGCAGTTCGCTGCAGGGGCTGTTCCTGGCAGGTCAGAATGTCCTGGCCCCGGGCCTGCTCGGCACCATCATGGGATCACTGGTAACGGTGCAGTTCATCATCGGCTCTGAGCGGTTCAGAAAGGAAGTCCGGATCTGATGCGTCCGGTTGCAGGATCGAAAGGCGGGATCGCAATTGCACTCTTAACCAGAGCCGGTTATATATCCGATTTTATACGAAAGTCTTGTTAAAGTGGCGGCATTGCCTTGTTGCTTTCCGTTCAAATGGAGTTGGCAGATCACTGATCGCCTCGGCGTCTATCAGCAATTACAACAGTTGTCTGCCGGTACCTAGCAATGCGGCCCAACCCATCATTCCACCGGACCTGCGTAAAAGCCGCGCGCGTCTCAACATTGTATTCAGCGGAACGTCATCGTGTATCGGAGGATATTTTTCTTCATTTCCAACCCAAAGGGGGCTATAATCCGGCGCTGTTCACTCCTCTGTTTCTGATATTCCAGGCCTGGAATGCAGCGATCCTTTTTGAAACGACCCCTGAATATATTTTTGAAAATCAATAACATATGACGCCAGCAATAGACGCAGCAAAGAAAAGGAAGATTGCCTTCACCGTCCACCAGTACTCCCATGATCCCACCAGTGATGCCTATGGCAGGGAGGCTGCTGAAAAGCTGGGGGTTGATGAGGCGAGGGTCTTTAAGACCCTGGTGGTCCAGCTTGACGGCGGCAGCCTGGCGGTGGGCGTGATCCCTGTATCCTCAATGCTCAGCATGAAGCAGATCGCAAAGGCGGCAGGCGCAAAAAAGGCGGCCATGGCCGACAAGGCCCTGGTCGAGCGGGTCACCGGATATGTACTGGGCGGGGTCAGCCCCCTGGGGCAGAAGAAGAGACTGGCCACGGTCATAGACACTTCGGCGGGCGATTTCCCGACCATTTTCGTCAGTGCTGGCCGCCGCGGCCTGTCCTTGGAGCTTGCAGCCGCCGATTTGGTCCTGCTCACCGGCGGCTGTCTGGCCGCAATCCGCCAGGAGGCGGATTAGGGCGCTGATTGTCTGATCGCTTAAGCTCTCCATTGTCCCATCCTTTCAGTTTCTCCACATTTTCCAGGCGATACAAAGAATTGCGGCCTGCATGCAGATGATCAGCGCCACGCAGCCGGGCCAGCCGGTCAGGCCCCAAAAAAAGCCGGGGATGACGGAGCCCAGAAACCCGCCGAAATAATAGAGGGCCACATAAAGGCCTGCCGCCGATGAACGGGCCTTGCCTGCGGCCTTACCCACATAACTGGAGGCGGCGGCCTGGCAGATAAAAACGCCGGTAGCCGACAGTGCCAGACCGGCGATGATCAGGGGCAGGGAGTGGATCAGGGTCAAAAGGGTCCCCGCCGCGATGGTCCCAACGGCGGCCATCAGGGTCCGTCGGTAGCCGACCCGATCCAGGATCATTCCGGCCACCGGTGTGATGACGGCGCCGATCAGATAGACGGTAAAGATGGCTCCCAGTGCCGCCGGGCCCAGCAGAAAGGGTTTATCCGCCAGATAAAAATTGACGTAGGTGAATGAAGCGACCTGGCAGAACAGGACATTGAAGCCGATGGCATAGGTGGCCAGCAGCTGGGGGTTGTGGAGATGGCTGCGCAGGGAGTCGAGGGAGGCGGCAGTGCTGCTCTGGCGGACAAATTTCGTCGAGCGAGGGAGAAAACAGAAGGTGAGGAGGCAGCCCACAAGGCTGACGATCCCCAGAAAAACGAAGGCCATCTGCCAATTATAGTGGTGGGCGCAGATACCGGCGATGAAGCGTCCGGAAAAGCCGCCGACGACCGTGCCGGTGACGTAGGTCGCCATGGTTGAGCCCACCATCCGGTGTGGGGTCTCCTCGCTGATGTAGGCCATGGCCACCGTTATGATTCCGGGGATGAAGAGTCCCTGCAGAAAGCGCCAGGCAATGAGCTGGGGCAGGCTTTCGGCCGTAGCCGCCAGGACGGACGGGATGGACAGGCCGAGAAGGGCGGCGATGATGACCCTCTTCCTTCCCATGCTGTCTGCCAGCGCTCCCAGCAGCGGGGCGGCCAGGGCCACGGCAATCACCGGGGCGCTCACCGTCAGGCTGACCATGAGTTCCGAGGCATGAAATATCTCCCGAAACTGGGGCAGGAGCGGCTGGGTGACATAGACGCTGACGAAGGTGGCAAAGCCGGTCACAAAAAGGGCAAGGAGGACGGCGGCGCGGCGGCCTACAGAAACCTCTTCAAACTCGACCGACTGCCGGAGAGTATACTGTACTGCGGTACGGTTGGACATTGCGGCTCTCTGTGGAGCATGGATCGGAGTTCAGGCACTGGGTATGCAAGAAACGGCCGATTTCCGTGGGCTCCTGCATATGCATGAAAAATTCAATCCAAAATAATATTGCCTAACTAAGATGTCCAATATATTATTACAGCACTTTTAATATGAAAATAATATAAATTGATTATGGAACTCCGACATCTTCGATATTTCATTGCTGTGGCCGAAGAGTTGCACTTCGGTCGGGCCGCCAGGCGGCTGGCCATGGCCCAGCCACCCTTAAGTCAGCAGATCAAGGCACTGGAGGAGGAAATAGGCGCGGTCCTGCTGCAGCGGACCAAGAGACAGGTGGAACTCACCACTGCCGGCCAGGTCTTTCTGATCGAGGCCCGAAAGACCATCATTCAGGCCAAACAGGCTGTCCGGTCAGCCCAGCGCGCCGCGCGCGGTGAGCTTGGGCAATTGGCGGTGGGCTTCGTCGGATCCGCAATTTACGGAAAAGTCCCTTCCCTTTTTCGTCTGATGCGCACGCGCTTTCCCGAGGTATCGCTGCTCCTGCAGGATCTGACCAGCGAGGATCAGGTGGAGGCAATAAAAAAAAACAGGATCGATGTCGGTCTGGTCCGCCCTCCTCTCCAGGCCGTCGAGCCGCTGGCCATGCGAGTCATTTGGCGGGAGCCGCTTGTAGTAGCCCTGCCTGCCGGCAATCCGCTGAGCCTGCAGAAGGTGATAGCCGTGGAAGCGCTGGCCAGGGAATCCTTCATCCAGATTCCCCGTCAGGTTGCGCCGGGGTTTTATGATCAGGTTATGCAGGTCTGTGCCCAGGCAGGATTTTCCCCGCAGGTTGTCCAGGAGGCCCGGACGACTCCCACTATCGTCAGCCTGGTTGCCGGAGGCATGGGTGTATCCTTGCTCCCGGCCTCGCTGCAGGGCCTGCAGCATGCAGGCGTTGTCTACCGGCCTTTGCAGGAGCCTTCCCCTGTCATCGACATGGCTGTGATCTGGCGTCCGGATGATCCATCCCCTACCCTCCGGTCATTTCTGGAGATTGTCTGGGAGGTGGCTGGAATCCAGGACAGGCCTTGACAGAGAAGGGGTAAGAGGTCAGACTAATCCCTTAATCAGGTTCCCGCGCCAGGGCCTTTTGAACTTTGGCCGTGAGCTGTTCCAGGCTGAAGGGCTTTTGGATGAAGTGTACACCCTCGTCAAGCACGCCGTGATGGGCGATGACATTGGCGGTATAGCCTGACATGAACAAAAGGCTGAGATGCGGGATGCGGGCCGTCAGGATCCGGGCCAGTTCCCGCCCGTTCATTTCAGGCATGATGACGTCGGTGATCAGAAGATGAATCGGGCCGAGGTGCTCCTCGACCAGGCGGATGGCCTCACAGGGTGTGGCGGCAGGCAGTACATGATATCCCTGAGCAATGAGCATGTTGGTGGTCAAATCCAGTATCATGGCCTCGTCTTCCACCAACAGGATGGTCCCAAAGCCGGGTTCCACCGGTTTTACCGTATCCTCCGTAGAGGGCATGACGGCGCCGGATACATGGCGGGGAAGATAGATCCTGATGGTGGTTCCCTGGCCAGGCTCGCTGTAGACATTGATGAAGCCTGAGTTTTGTTTGACAATCCCATATACTGTGGCCAGACCGAGACCGGTGCCCTTTCCTCTCTCTTTGGTGGTGAAAAAGGGCTCGAACAGGTGGCCAAGGGTCTCCTTGTCCATGCCGCTGCCATTGTCGCTGACGATCAGCATGACATAGTCGCCGGGGATATAGCTGGCGTGAGAGGCGCAATAGGCGACATCGAGAGTGGTGGTGTCTGTCTCAATAGTGACCTTGCCCACGCCTTTTATCGCATCACGGGCGTTGACACAGAGGTTGGCAAGGAGCTGATCGACCTGGGACGGGTCGATCATGATTGGCCAGAGATTCTTACCCGGCAGCCAGGCCAGGGTGATGTCCTCGCCTATCAGCCGCCACAGCATTGTTATCATTCCGCCTACAGTCTCATTCAGATCAAGGATCTTTGGCTCAATGGTCTGTTTACGGGCAAAGGCCAGGAGCTGTCGGGTCAGGTCGGCGGAACGTCTGGCTGCCTTGCTGATCTCCTGGAGACTGGTGAAAAGGGGCTCTGCGGGATCCAGCCGTTCCAGAGCCATCTCGGAATGGCCGAGGATGACTCCCAGCATATTGTTGAAATCGTGAGCGACGCCGCCTGCCAGACGCCCCACGGATTCCATCTTCTGGGCCTGGGTCAGCTGTATCTGCAGCCTCTTGTTTTCGTCATCCGCCTTCTTCCGCTCGGTGATGTCGCAGATGATGCCTGCCACGCCGCAGGCTTCGTTGTTGATGAAGACCGGGAATTTTTGCGTCTCAAAGACCCTGTCGCCGGCATCCTCAAGAGACATCACCGTCTGCTTTTCCTGCATGGCTCGCCGGTCGGTGGCCTCGCATTGTCTTGCCATTTCCTCGGTCCGCAGATCGTAGTCGGTCTTGCCCAGGATTTCCGTCTCCGGGCGGTTGAAATAACGACTGCTGGCTTCATTGATCAGCAGATAGTGCAGGGATGAATCTTTGAGGTAATACATGTTGGGACTGGCGTCGAGAAAGAGCCGCAGCCTCCGCTGCGACAACTGGAGGGCCTCCTCCGTTTTTTTCCGCTCGGAGATGTCGCGGATGCTGGCGATTATGCCGTTGATGGCCGGTTCGCCGAAAAAGCTCTGGGCGATCGCCTCGGAGAAGACCCAGCCCTCGGTTTTATGAATATGCCGGTACTGAACGGTGACGGTTTTTTCCGGATGCGCGACGGCCTCGTCCCAGGCTGCCCTGACAAGCCCTCTGTCGTCAGGGTGGATGAGGGCATCCAGAGGCTTATCCTGGATTTCGGCGATGGAATAGCCGGTGATTCTCTCAGCCGCAGGGCTGGTGTATCGGGGGGTGCCGTCAGCGTTGAGTATGACCAGAATGTCAGAAGAATTCTTGACCAGAAGGTGAAGACGCTGCTCGCTCTCACTCAAGGCAATTTCCGCGTTCTTTCTGGCGTCAATATCCTCCAATGTCCCGTACAGGCGGATGCAGATTCCGTTTTTGAATTCAGCCCGGCCTATACTCCTGACCCAGCGTCTGTTGCCTTTGGCTGTGAGGATCTGTATCTCGATGTCGAAAGGGTCACCCGTTGTAATGGCCTGGGTCAGAACTGCGTCGACCTTTTCCCTGAGGATACCCTCTTCATAAAAGTTAAAAGTTAGGCCGGCGCCCGGCTTGAAGTCGGGAGGCACCTCCAGAATCTCCCGGGTTACTTCCGACAAGCGGTCCTCGCCCGTCAGGAGGTATTTCTCCCAGCCTCCGACCCTGGCCATTCGGCTTGTCTGAGCAAGCAGATCTCTGGTCCTGGTAAGCTCCGCTTCCGCCTGCCTGCGAGCGGTGATATTACGAATGACGCTGATAAGTATCCGGACTCCTCCGATTGTTTCACCCCGTGAGCTGACTTCTACCGGAAAGATGGTGCCGTCGCTGCGGCGATGCAGGGTCTCCAGCAGGATTCCGTCCAGGTCGGCCTGGGTCAGGTGAGCGGCAAGCGTATCCAGTTCCTCGGGAGCCCGCAGTTGAGCGATGGTCATGTTGAGAAGCTGGGGCCGGCTGTAGCCGTAGGCCCTGGTTGCCGCCTCATTGGCTTCCAGAATGTGCCCGTCTTCACGGCGCAGGAAAAAGATGATGTCTCGGCTGTGCGTGACCAGCATTTCGAAGCGACGCAATACCTCTTCCGATTGTCTTCGGTCCGTTATGTCTTTGCACACAGAGATGAGTGCGGGCCTGCCATCAAGATCTATCAGCTCGGCAGAGCGGAGCATGTAACGGATTTCCCCTGATTTCATGCGGAAGCGGACCTCATGATTGCTGATTCTGCCCTCCTGCAGCAGGATTGGAATCATTGCCCGGCGTTCCTCAGGATCTACCCAGATATTCAACTCCAGGGACGTATGTCCTTGGATTTCCTCCCTCCTGTATCCGGAAATCCGGCATACTGCATCGTTGATAGCAATATATTCGCCATCATCCAGGCTGCTGATAATGACCCAGTCGGGATTTGCCTGGAAGAGTTTGGAAAATTTTTCTTGCGAGAGACGCAGTTCATCTTCTGTTTTTTTCCTGATTGCAATCTCTTCCGAGAATTGTTTGATGACCGAATCCGTCCTGCGGGTTATGAGATATGCGGCAATCAGGGCGGCAGCCGAGCTAAACGATATAGTCAGAATATGGGACTGCCATACCGTAATATTGGGCATCAGCAGTTGTTTTATTGATTCGAAAAGCGTCATTCCGAGCAGCATTACTGCTGTAATAGTGAACAATCTTGAGGTCATACGCTATATTCTTCGGGAGGGTGCATCAGGGAGGGAGTTAGTTTTCGGAGATCTCAGTTCCTTCATTTCATTCAATGTTCCTCGTTGATCCGATTGCTTGTGCTTGTGAATGACACCCCTTGTATCTCTTTACTTCACTATATCATTTTTTCCGGAGAATATGGAAAGGGCTTTTTTTAAAAAACCTTTAGTCTATCGCCATTTGAAACCGATATTTTACATCTTTTTCCTTTCCCGGCCAGAAGGGGCAGGTTGCAAAGACCTGATCCTGATCGTCTCTGGGCTCCGGCCCTCGGGAGGGAATGCCGTTTACCGCCCGGCAGAGAAAAGAGCATTCCGGATTTTTTCAATCGTGGTAGAATACATACCCCATTACCTCTGTGTATTGACACCGTCCTTTTGATCTCTTGAACACAGCCACCACCACCCTCTACAGGCAGGAGCCAGAGCGTGATTATCCTGAACTCGTTGTTTCCCATCGTTGCGCTTCTTCTTTTCGGCAGTATCCTGAAACGCAGAGGATTCACGGATTCGACATTTTTTCAGACCTCTGACAGGCTCATTTATTATTTCTTTTTTCCCGTCATGCTGTTCTGGAAGATCGGCGGCGCTTCTTTGGATAAGGGCATCGACTGGAACTTCTGTCTGGCCTCGCTCTGCAGCCTGACGGCGATGTTTGCGCTCAGCATCCTGATCATCAGGCCTTGTCGCATTTCGAACTTCCAGGCCGGGTCCTTTTCCCAGAGCTGTTACCGTTTCAACACCTATATCGGTGTTGCCGTGATCCTCAACAGCCTGGGAACCGAAGGAGTGAAGTACTTCGGTATCCTCCTGGGTTTTGCCATTCCGCTTTGCAATCTCTTTGCCGTTTCTGCCCTGATCTGGTTTTCTGGCCAGGAGGTGGACCTGCGGCGCCGTGTCCGCATGCTGAGCATGGCCCTGGTCTCCAACCCCCTGATCCTGGGCTGCCTGGCAGGTATTGTCTACGCCAGACTCTTCAGGGGTTTTCCTGTATGTATCGACAATTTTTTCAGCTTGATCTCCATGGCGACCCTACCTATGGCCCTGCTCTCCGTTGGCGGCGTGCTGACCTTTGCCGGCGTGCAGGAGAATCTCGTCGTGTCGTTGCTCGCTTCGGCCTTGAAGCTCGTTGTCCTGCCGCTGCTGGGCTGGCTGTTCTACCATCTCTTTCATGTCGCCGGACTTCCTTTCAAGGCGGGGATGCTCTTTCTCTGTCTGCCGACCTCAACGCTCATCTATGTCCTCTCTTCGCAGATGAACAGTGACACCCGGCTTGCTTCTTCCGCCATCGCCTTCTCCACCATCCTCTCTTTCATTCCCCTCTCGCTGTCACTGCTGATCTAGCGCCGGCTTTGCTGCCTGCGCTCCGGCGGGGTGATCTCCCGCCGGCCGAAATCCCGGAACGTTTCCCGAAACAGAGGCTGTTTCGCAGTCAGCCTGAAGTCCACGCCCCGTTTCCTGCCCGGTCTGCCTGACGCAGCAGGTCGCGAAATTGCCAAGAATTCTGTAGTGTGGAGAAGTCCCCCTTGCCCCGAAGAATACACACTGGGGCAGGGCTCTGGCAAACAGTGAATCGCAGGGTGGATGTCTCAGCGAAAGACATCGCCTGCGGCGATGAGGTCGGCAAGCAGATGGAACTGACGGGATGCCCGCTGCAGATTCTCCCCGGCGTTTCCGGTCTTGAAATAGCGGTTGCCGTCCAGATGGTCGGTCAGGAAACGCAGGCCCAGCTCAAAGCTCAGCAGGCAGACGGCATCGAACACCAGGGCCCTGTCCGCAGGCCCGAAGAGTCTGCCTGCGCCTGCCGCATAACCGGCGAGGATCTCTCGCCCCTGGTCGGCGTCGAAACGGACTTCCCCGGTCCCTTCCTCTCCTGCCCGGTTGCAGCAGGATCTGAGGCAGTCGCCGATATCGTAGAGGAGCAGCCCCGGCCGCACTGTATCCAGATCGATCAGGCAGATGGCCTGACCGGTGTCGCCTCTGAAAAGGACATTCGCGGCCTTGGGGTCGCCGTGGATGATGTGCGGGACCAGCCGTCCGTCCTCTTCCGCCCGTTTGAGAAAATGCATGTTTTTCCGGTGCCGCTCGACGGTGTCGAGGCAGTGCCGGAGTTCGGCGGACGGTTTTTCCTGCCAGCTAAACCTGACCCGGTCAAAGTGGTCAAGATAGGCGGCAAGCACGTGAAAACCCGGCAGGGTCTCCCGAAGAGAGGCGACAGGAAGGTCTGAAAGCAGACGATGAAAGGTGCCCAGGGCCCAGCCCACCTGTCCGGCCTGGTCGGCGGTATCGATGGTCTCGACCGTCGTGGTCCTGCCGATATAGGTCTGGGCCCGCCAGACCCCGCCCCGGATATCCCTGACCAGGGGCTCTCCCGAAAGGGTCGGGATCAGCCTGATGTCCTGCCAGTGCGAGCAGAGATCCGGCCTGCGGGCGGCGATATGTTCCGTTACCCGCAGAAAATTTTCGACCACCAGCTCCGGCTGAGGAAAGACGTGGCTGTTGATCCGCTGCAGGACAAAGGCGGGCTCCCGGCCCTGGACCAGATAGGTGTCATTGATGTTGCCTTCACCCAGCTTGCAGATACGAAGGTTCGGGTCCGGGCCGGTATAACGGCGGGCTGCATCTGCCGCCAGCCTGTCGGCTGCGTCATCCGGCATCATTGCTCATGACCGTTAGCTGCAGGGAAGGAAGATCCTGCGGCCGTAGGCGATTGCCCCGGAGAGGACCGTATCGGGTTTTATGATCAGGTGAACCGGGATTGCGGCCATCAGGTCCTCCATCTTGGCCTTGTGCCGGAAGGCCTCCAGGAAGCCGGTGAAGGGGATGTGGCCGCTTAAGCGGGGCGGGATGCCGCCGCCTATGTAGAGACCGCCGGTGGCATAGAGCTTCAAGGCCAGATTGCCTGCCTCGCTGCCAAGGATCGATAGAAACAGCTCCATGGTCTTGAGGCAGAGCGGGCAGGGAGCGGCGGCGATGGCGCCTGCGAGGATGACGGGCGTCGGGTCCGCTGCCCTGTTCAGCTCTTCTTTGATCGCCTCTGTCTCGGCGATCTGTCCGCTGGCCTTGCAGAAATCATAGAGGCTGGGAATGCCGAGTCCCGAGCAGAGCATCTCATAGCTGACCGGCCGGGCCCTGCGCCTCAGCCAGCGCAGAAGTTTTATCTGCTCATCGTCGACCGGTGCAAAATCGGCATGCCCGCCTTCTGAACCCCTGGGCAGGAAAGCGGGGCCGTCCTCGATCAGGTAGCCTTCACCCAGCCCGGTGCCCGGGGCAATCACAGCTTTGGTCCCCTTCTTCTGCATCCGCCCGGTCTGCAGCGGCAGCAGGTCGGCCCCCGTCAGGGTCGGGAGGGCGGCGCAGAGGGCGGTCATATCGTTGATCAGCCTCACCCCGCTGAGGGAAAACTCCCGAACCAGAGTCTCTTCGGTTATCAGCCAGGGGCGGTTGGTTATCCTGGCGGCGCCGTCCTTGACGACCCCGGCGACGCCCAGACAGGCGAAATCAGGATGCAGGCCGGTGCTGTCCAGGAAGGCCCGGATGATCTCCGAGATCCCCTTATGGCCGGCGCCGGGGACGATTGCCCTCTGCAGGAGTGCCCCTCCCCGCAGGTCCGAGAGGGCCAGTGCAACTTTGGTCCCGCCCACATCCACAGACAGAAGGGTCGTCACCGCCATGGCCGGATTATTCCTCCACCAGCCGGATATCTGTGGCCTCGGTCCGGTTGTTTTCAGGGTTGGTCATGATGCTGAACTCAAAAATATTGGCCGAGTCGAGAAAAAGGGAATCATTTGAGACGGTGGATTTGGAAAAATGAAAGAAGACGCTCTCCGGGATCAGCCCTTCCTTTTTCAGGGAGTAGTAGCGCATGAAACCGAAGCCGCGGTCGGGATTGTAATTGACTGCGGCTCCCCGCTGCCTGTTTTCGCCGTGCGGGACATGCATGGGCAAAAGCCCCGGGATCAGGAAGCCGGACAGGTAGCTGTCGGCAACTTCCTTCAGCTCATTGCTGACGTTGTTGAAGGCGATCACCTCCACCCTGCAGCCCATATTCTGCAGGGCAAGGACCAGACGGATGAAATCGCCGTCTCCGGTGAGCAGAATGATCCGGTCCAGGTTGCGGGCCTGGAGCAGGGCATCGATGGCCAGGTCCATGTCAGCGTTGGCTTTGGTGGTCAGGATGCCCTCGTCATCGACAAAGTGTTTGACGAATTTCTTGATGACCTTGAAGCCGCACTGGCGCAGTACGTCATGGTAGCGGTACAGCTTCTGCCGGTATTCGGCGTCTTCCTTGGTCCGGGCGCGGTCCTCGGCCAGATAGCAGTTCGCCCGCAGCAGCACGCTCTTGCCCACATTGGCCAGTTCCACCAGGACGTCATAGCGCATGCCGTAGCCGCCGCTCAGCCTGATGTTCTCCGCATCGACATAGATTCCCGTTTTCAGCATCTTACTCCCACTCGATGGTGGCGGGCGGCTTGGAGGAGATATCGTAGACCACCCGGTTGACACCGCGCACCTCATTGATGATCCTGCTTGAGATGACGCCCAGGATCTCATAGGGGAGCCGGGACCAGTCGGCGGTCATGGCGTCCCGGGAGTCCACGGCCCTGATTGCCACCACGTTTTCATAGGTGCGGCCGTCGCCCATGACGCCCACAGTCTGGATCGGGAGAAGCACTGCAAAGGACTGCCAGACCTTCCGGTACCAGCCGTTCTTCTTCATCTCCTCCAGGACGATGACATCTGCCTGGCGCAGGATGGCCAGCCTCTCGTGGGTGACCTCGCCCATGATCCGGATGCCCAGGCCCGGTCCGGGGAAAGGCTGTCGGTAGATGGCCTCTTCAGGCATGCCCAGTTCCAGGCCCAGTTCCCGGACCTCATCCTTGAAGAGCTCCCGCAGCGGCTCGATGAGGGTAAGCTTCATGATCTCCGGCAGGCCGCCGACATTATGGTGCGACTTGATCGGGGCCTCGCCCCGGAAGGATACCGACTCGATCACGTCAGGGTAGAGGGTCCCCTGGGCCAGATAGTCCACCTGCCCCAGCTTGTGGGCCTCATCCTCAAAGATTTTGATGAATCCGAGCCCGATGCGCTTGCGTTTGATTTCCGGGTCGACTACCCCCTGCAACTCGCCCAGAAAGTAGTCGGTTGCATCGATGTCGATGACCGTAAGCTTGCTCTTTTCCCGGAAAAACCGGAGGATGGAGCGGGATTCGCCGGTCCGCATCAGACCGTTATTGACATAGATGCAGGTCAGCTGATCGCCGATGGCCCGGTGGACGATGGCGGCGACCACCGATGAGTCGACCCCTCCCGACAGTGCACAGATCACTCTTGCGCTGCCGACCCTGGCCCGGATGGAGGCGACGGCCGACTCGATGAAGGACTGCATGGTCCAATTCGGGCTGCAGTTGCAGAGACCGAAGATGAAATTGCGGAGGATGTCGGTGCCGATCAGCGTATGGGCCACCTCGGGATGGAACTGGACCGCCACGAAGGGCAGGCTGGTGTGGCGGAGTGCCGCATAGGGCGAATTGTCGCTGACCGCCGTGGCCGTAAATCCTTCCGGGACCACCTCAACCCTGTCGCCATGGCTCATCCAGACCTGATAGTGGATCCCGTCGGTCTCAAATCCGGCGAAAAGACCTTCAGGCTGCCGCACTGTCAGCTCGGCCTTGCCGAACTCGCGCTTGACTGCCTTTTCGACCCGTCCGCCCATCTGCTGGATCATCAGCTGGGCGCCGTAGCAGATCCCCAGGACTGGCAGACCGAGATCGAAGATCCCCGGATCCGATAGGGGGGCATCTTGGTCGTAGACCGAGCAGGGGCCGCCCGAGAGGACCAGGCCCGAGGGCTGCAGCTCCTTGAGCTTTGCCAGGGTGATAGAGAAGGGGTGGATCTCACAGTAGACTTTCTGCTCCCTGATCCGCCGGGCGATGAGCTGGGTGGTCTGGGAGCCAAAATCGAGGATAATGATTTTTTCGCGCTGAATATTCATAGTGGTCACGTGGGGGTAATCATGCCATCCGGTAGTTGGGGGCCTCTTTAGTGATGATCACGTCATGGACATGGGATTCCCTGAGACCTGCGGAGGAGATCCGGACGAATTTGGCCTTCCGGCGCAGTTCCTCAATGGTGTGGGCGCCGACATATCCCATACCCGAACGCAGTCCCCCCAGCAGCTGATACAGTACATTGACCAGAGAGCCGCGGTAGGGTACCTTGCCTTCGATACCCTCGGGGACCAGCTTGGACTGGCTGGTGATGTCGGACTGGAAGTAGCGGTCCGACGAGCCCTGGCTCATGGCGCCCAGGGAGCCCATGCCGCGATAGCCCTTGTAGGTCCGGCCCTGGTAGAGGAAGGTCTCGCCGGGGGTCTCGTCGGTACCGGCAAACAGTCCCCCGATCATGATCGAATGGGCGCCGGCGCCGATTGCCTTGGCCAGATCCCCCGAGTGTTTG
This sequence comes from Desulfocapsaceae bacterium, assembly GCA_031292275.1. Taxonomy (GTDB): domain Bacteria; phylum Desulfobacterota; class Desulfobulbia; order Desulfobulbales; family Desulfocapsaceae; genus CAIUQR01. Next base: position 25,796 of record JARLHL010000051.1, read on the forward strand.
ATGCCGCCGTCGGAGATGATCGGGATCCCGTATTTTTCGCCGGCCTCCACGCAGTTTTTGAGGGCGGTGATTTGCGGTACGCCGACGCCTGCAACGATGCGGGTGGTGCAGATGGAACCGGGGCCGACCCCGACCTTGACACCGTTCGCCCCGGCCTTGATTAGATCCTCGGTACCTTCCCTGCTTGCCACATTGCCGGCGATGACAGGCAGGTCTGGGAAGGCTGCCTTGACGATCTGCACCGCCCGCAGCACATTTGCCGAATGGCCGTGGGCCGAATCCACCACCACCACGTCGACGCCGGCCCGCAGCAGCCTCTCTGCGTGCTCTTCAATGTCCTTGCCGACACCCAGAGCCGCCCCCACGATCAGGCGGCCGAAGCCGTCCTTGGTGGCCAGCGGATATTTCTTGATCTTTTCCAGATCCTTGATGGTAATCAGGCCCTTGAGATTGCCGGCATCATCTACGACTAGCAGTTTTTCAATCCGATGCTCATGCAAAAGCGCCTTAGAATGCTCCAGGGTAATGCCGACCCTGGCAGTGACCAGATCCTTGCTGGTCATGACATCGGAGACCCGCAGATCGGTGTCGGAGACAAAACGCAGATCGCGGTTGGTGACGATCCCCACCAGCTTCCCCTCGTGGAGGACGGGGAGGCCGGAGATTTTGTAGGTGCTCATGATTTCCTGGACCTCGGCCACAGACTGGTTCTGGGTCACGGTGATGGGATCAATGATCATCCCGGATTCGGATTTCTTTACCCTCTCCACCTCCAGAACCTGCTGGTCGATCCCCATGTTCTTATGGATGATGCCGATGCCTCCTTCTCTGGCCATGGTGATGGCGGTCCGATGCTCGGTTACCGTATCCATGGCGGCGCTGACCAGGGGTGAATTCAGGGTGATGGTGTCTGTCAGTCTGGTGGCCAGGGAGACCTCGTTGGGGAGGACGTCCGATGCTGAGGGTATGAGTAGTAGATCGTCAAACGTCAGTGCGAGTTCAATTTCTTCCGGTAACATGGTCAGCTCCTGTTCAGAGATTTTTTCCTCGAAAAACCGGTTTCTTGCCTTGCCTGCCTCCCGGAGAGGGCGTAAAATCGGTTTCACCGGGATTCATCTCCCGTTTATCGGGTCCTGGCAATGAGAGAAACCCTCCGCCTCGCCCCTTATTGTATACTATCTGAACCTAAAACCCCAAATCATTCATCGCCTGGTAAATTCGTAAGAAATTCGGCGAATGATATGTTATAAGGTTGCGTTTTTATCAGTTTTTATGCTCTACTGCGGATAGAGGAGAAACGTATGCTATTCGACATTAATGCTGACAATCCCCAGATCCGGCTGATCCGGAAGGTGGTGGCCATCGTCAAGGACGGCGGTATCATCTGCTACCCGACCGATACCGGCTACGGTATCGGCTGCGACATGTTCGATCAGAAGGCGATCAAACGGCTCATGCAGATAAAAAAGCGGCCAAAAGACAAACCTTTTTCCTTCATGTGCTCAGGATTGCAGAATATCAGTGAATACGCCCATGTCTCGAATACCGCCTACCGGCTGTTGAAAAAATGCCTCCCCGGTCCTTATACCTTCGTTCTGCCGGGGACGAAACTGGTTCCGAAGATCATGGCCACAAAACAGAAGACCGTTGGTATCAGGGTACCGGCCTCAACCATCTGCCAGCTGCTTCTGGAGACACTGGGCAATCCCATTATCACCACCAGTATTCCCACCGACGATGCCCTTCCACCTGCCGAGGCCTACGAGATTGACCGGCTCTTGGGCGCAAGGATCGATGCCATTATCGACGGCGGGCCTCACATCTCCGATCCATCTTCACTCATCGACCTGACCCGGGACACCCCGGAAATCCTGCGTATCGGTCAAGGAGACCTTAGTCTGTTTCGCTGATCAGGGCTTCCTTCAGGGATTTGCTCATCGTAAAATGCAGCGTCTTTCTTTCCGGGATGTCCATGGTCATACCGGTCTTCGGGTTCTTTGTACAGCGGGATTTTCTGTTTCTTGTCGAGAAACTGCCGAAGCCGCGGATTTCCACCCTTCTGTCCTCGGTCAGGGCCGTGGTCATGGTCTCCAGCATTATATTGACCGCCATGGTCACATCCTGCTTCTGCAGGGATAATTCCGCACTAACCTGGTCTACAAGATCTTTTTTCAACATATCAATTTCTTTGAATCTCTTTCCGGTCCGTTCCGGTCACCGGCAGAATTTCTCTGAGGATAAAAAAAGGCCGTTTTGTCCGGACACTCCGGACAAAACAACCTTTTTTTGTTTATAACAAAAAAGTCTCAGCCGAAATGAATTACTGCTCTTCTGACTGACCTCCGCCTGCAGCGGCCTTCAACAGGTCGCCGAAGGTTGAAGGGGAGTTGCTTGTAGTGCTGCTGTCTTCGGCCTTTTTGATTTTTTCAACGGTCTCCTCTTCTCCGTCGCCCTCAAGGGTCTTGATGGAGAGACCGATCTTCCTGTCCTTGGCGGAGACGTTGATGACGATGGCCTTCAGGATATCGCCGACCTTATACATGCCGACTGGGGTCTTGACCTTGTCCTTGCTGATCTCGGAGACATGCACAAGTCCTTCAATGCCTTCCTCGAGTTTTACAAAGACGCCGAAGTCGGTGACATTGGTGATGACGCCTTCGATGACGGTCCCGGAGGGATAATTATTGTAGGCAGCTTGCCACGGATCCGGGGTCAGCTGTTTGATACCCAGCGAGAATCGCTCGTTTTCTTTGTCGATCTTCAGGACAACCGCCTGAATGGTCTCGCCCTTTGCGTATTTCTCGGACGGATGTTTGATCCGTTCGGTCCAGGAGAGATCGGAGACATGGATCAGACCGTCAATACCCTCTTCTATACCGATAAAGACACCGAAGTCAGTAATATTCTTAATCTTACCCTCGATGATGGATCCTACCGGATAAGTCTCGGTGACCAGATCCCAGGGGTTAGGCTGCAGCTGCTTCATACCCAGCGAGATACGTTTGGTCTCAGGCTCGATATTGAGGACCATGATCTCCAGCTCGTCGCCGACGGAGACCATCTTTGAGGGATGACGCGGTTTCTTGGACCAGGTCATCTCGGAGACATGGATCAGGCCCTCGACGCCCTCCTCCAGCTCAACGAAAACGCCGTAGTCGGTGATGGAAACGACCTTGCCCTTGGTGTTCTTGCCAATGGGATAGCGCTCAATGACGGTGGCCCATGGATCTTCGCGCAGCTGTTTGACGCCCAACGAGACGCGGTCGTGTTCCTTGTCGTACTTGAGGACTTTGACCTCCAGCTCCTGGCCGACCTTATAGAGCTTGGCCGGATGAGAGACACGGCCCCAGGACAGATCGGTGATATGGCAGAGACCGTCCATGCCGCCCATGTCGATGAAGAGACCGTAATCAGTGATATTGGTGATGGCGCCGGTGATGATCTGTCCCTCCTGCAGCAGGGACCGCATCTTCTCGCGCAGCTTGTTGCGCTCCTCTTCCAGGATGGCGCGCCTGGAGATAACCACATTATTGCGCTTGCGGTTGAACTTCAGGATCTTGAACTCGAAGCTCTGGCCGATCAGGCCGTCCAGGTCCTTGACCGGACGCAGGTCGATCTGGGAGTAGGGCAGGAAGGCCGGTACGCCGATATCGACGGACATGCCGCCCTTGACCCGGCTTTCGATCTTGCCTTCAATGGTCTTGTCATCTTCCTGGATCTTGGCAATATCTTCCCAAACCTTGATCGCAATCGCTTTTTCCCGTGACAGAAGGAGCCCACCTTCCTCTTTACGGCGCTCTACAAAAACTTCAAAGGTATCACCGATTTTTATCTGTGAATGCTCCTCAAGACGGAATTCGGACTTGGCGATATAACTCTCTGCCTTATCGCCTACATCGATGAGAAGGAAATCATCGACGGTGCCGATCACGGTTCCCATTGCCACATCACCGACGGCAATGACCTTGTTGTTTTCTTCCATCTCGAAAAGTTCTGCAAAGCTCAACTCTTCGCCGCTGTTGTTCTGGGTTGATTGGTTAAATTTTTCTGTCATGGATTTCGCTCTTCTTTCAGGCCAAAAGCCAAATGGTTAAGATTAGTCTTCACCCTATTAAATCGGGTACATAAATAAAGGCCGCGTCCCCTCGGGAAGGCAACCTTTTTGTAATTCTAAAACTGATTCTTATAGCAGAGAAAAGGCAGAATGACAAGGACTTCTTGCGGAGTATCCAAAAAAGTCATCGTCTCCTGTGGGCAGTTTCCCGGCCGCCTCCTCCGGGCCTTCGTCTTCTTTTCTGGCCATCCCGCTTTATCTCCGGTTGTCCTTCAGCCTTCATGCCTTTGGGGGCCGGAATCAGCAGATCCTCGTCGGGGACGATGCATTCCAGTTTTCGGCCGATGTATTCCTCGATCTGCGGGAGATAGAATGAGCCTTCCTCGCAGGCAAAGCTCACCGATGTGCCCGCGGCCCCGGCCCGGCCCGTCCGGCCGATGCGATGGACATAGTCTTCCGGCTCATAGGGAAGGGTGTAGTTGACCACGTGACTGATATCGTCGACATGGATGCCCCGGCCGGCCACGTCGGTTGCGACCAGCACCTGGATATTACCTCCCCGGAAATTTTCCAGCCGATTTGACCGCTGCTGCTGGGGGACATCGCCGGTCAGGAGGCTGCAGTTGATCCCGCATCGCTTCAATCGGTCGTTGAGGCGGCTGGCCTCGTTTTTCTGATTGGTAAAGACCAGTATCCGCTCACCGGCCTTTTTCATGATCAAATTATAGAGGACATCGTATTTTTCGGCAGTGGTCACCAGATAGACGATCTGGTCGACGGTCGCCGCTGTCACTGTCTCCTGCTCGATCTCCACCTGCACGGGCTCAATGCACCATTGGGAGGCGAGCCGGCAAACCTCTTCAGTCAGGGTTGCCGAAAACAGCATGGTCTGTCGTTTTTCGGGAGTCCTGTTGATAATTCGCCGCACATCGGGGATGAATCCCATATCCAGCATCCGGTCCGCCTCGTCAATGACCATGATCCGGCAATCATCCAGACGCAGCACGTTCTTGCCCAGATAGTCCAAAAGGCGGCCGGGGGTTGCGACCACCACGTCGCAGCGTTTTCCCTGCAGTTCCTGCATCTGATTCCGGTAGTCTGTCCCGCCGAAGACCGGGACTATGCGCAGGGGGGTATACTTGGCCAGATCGCGGCCGTCCTGGGCGATCTGGACCACCAGTTCCCGGGTCGGAGCGATGATCAGGGCCCTGGGCCTGCCGTTGCCGGCATCTGCGGCCTCGTCGGCCAGCAGCCTTGAAAACAGCGAGATCAAAAAGACTGCGCTCTTGCCGGTTCCGGTGTTGGCGCGGCCTATCAGATCCTTGCCTTCAAGGGCGGCGGGCAGGGCCAGGGCCTGAACCGGCGAGCAATATTCGAACTTCAGGTCGGCAATCGCGTGCATGATCACGTCCGGCAGCGCGAAGTCGTGAAATCGCAACTTCCCCTGAACGGGTTCAACCTGAAATTTGCTGATATCCCAGTCATCTTTCCGCTTCTGCCGCCTGCGGGCGGATGTGCCCTCCCGACGTCCGTCGCTACCTTTCCGTCCGGCTTTTTCCGGTCCGTCCGCTCCTGCTGCCGCCTTGTCGGCGGCAGGTGCTTCCAGGGGCTGTGCAGGGGGCAAGGGGGGGGCTGAGTGTTTTTTTCTGCCGAGGAGATTGCGAATCCTTCTTTGGGCAGACAGAAGCATTGTTTTTATCATGTACAGCCTAACCGGTTAAGGGGAACGTATACGCGGCAGCCGTTATTCTCCGGCTTTTCTTCCAAACTCATTGTTATGCACAACATGTTCTTTTTGGGGGAGGAACACTGCGCCGCAGTAAAATTTTTCGCACGCTTCCGCGGACGGATAATACAATTGTTTACAGCCGTCGATACAGGAGAATTATCGACCATGGTAACGTAGCTCTTCCATGATGGGGCCGAAGAGTTCTTCGTATTCAGGAATCGCCTTCCGCAGGATGGTGTCGAAGGAAGGCACCTCCTCCTCGTTCACCACCAGGTTGGCGGAATAGGCCAGCGCCTGCAGGTTGTAAAATGTCCTGAATTCCTTGCCGATTAAAATATAAAAAATGAACCGGCGTTTGGACATGTGCATTGCACACATCTTCTTGTGAAACTCATTGGTATTGATGCCGTTGGAGCTATACAGCGAGTGGAGCACGACGCATGCATAGTTTACAAATTGAATTTTTTCAATGGCCTCGGCAGCGGAATTCACAAGTTCCGCCTTATATCCCAGGCCTTCCAGCGTATGGATGACCTGGTCACGGGCGGGGCCCTCGTCAATCAAAACCAGGGCCATGGGAACATCCTCTATGGCAGGTTTTCCCTCGTACCTGCCATCCTTCAGCCAGGAGATATCCGGCGGCGGCGGCGGAGCCACGGCACGGGGCTTTGTCCGGGCCTTCTTTCCCGCAGACGGGGAGAGCATGCCTGGGTGAAGGGTTATGGCGCCTCCGCATTTAGGACATTTGGTGGCGATGGTCTTCTCAGCAGGCAGTTCCCTGACGTTATCGGCGATCTTTTTGGGAAGTTCCAGCTGTCTTTCACAATTAGGGCAGCTAAAAATCATTGTATCCTCTTGTTTTTTTGGACTCTCCTGCTGCATTTTTTCCGTCCTGCAGGCGGGTGGAAGCCGGGAAAGGCGGCCCGGGGGGGCAAACAGCCTGCCGGAGTCAAAGTCGCTGGCAGCCTTGGTCAGCGGGCGATAGGGTGCCGGAAGGTCACCACCTGCCGCGAGGATCTTCCTCTTCTTCCATGGCCAGCCCCGACAGGGATGAGGTCGACTCTCCTCGCTCCGCCTTCAACCGGTCAAGCCCGCGGCTGACCTCGTTTCTGTGGGAGCAGTACTGCATTGCCGACTGCTCGGTTATCAGACCGTGACTGTACATCTCCAGGATATGCTGGTCAAAGGTCCGCATTCCTTTGGAGGAACCATTTTGGATGACGCTGTAATAGGTGATTTCTTCAGTCTCTCCGTTGAGGATCAGGTCCTTGATGCGCAGGCTGGTGCAGAGAATTTCCATGGCCGCAATCCTGCCGCCGCCGACCCTCGGCAGCAGGCGCTGGCCGACGATCCAGCGAATGGTGTCGGCTAGCCGGTTGCGGATCTGGGGTTGCTCTTCCTGGTCGAACATGCCGAGCATGCGGTTGATGGCCTGACCTGCGTCGATGGTATGCAGGGTGGACAGTACCAGATGCCCTGTCTCCGAAGCGGTCAGGGCTATCTCCATGGTATCCCGGTCGCGGATCTCGCCCACCAGGATCACCTTGGGGGCCTGACGCAGGGCGGCGCGCATGCCTGTTGCAAAAGAGCTGAAATCATTGCCGAGTTCGCGCTGGTTGAAGGTGGCCTTGTAATGTTTGTGGACATATTCGATGGGGTCTTCCAGAGTGACCACATGCACTGCCCGTTCATGATTTATCCGGTCCAGCAGGGCGGCCAGCGATGTCGTTTTACCGGTACCGGTGGCACCGGTGAGCAGTATCAGTCCGTTCAATTCCTTGGCCATCCGATTGAAGGGCTCCGGAAACTGCATGGACTCTATGCTCGGCACCTCGGTCTCGAGCTTCCTGAGAACGATGGAGAAATAACCCTTCTGCGTGAAGATGTTAACCCTGAAACGGGCCTGATCATTCAGGGAATAAGAAAGGTCGCAGGATCCGCTTTCTATAAGACTGGTCAGCAGCCGTTTATTGTTGCCTATCAGGTTCATCGCAAAGGTCTCGGTCTGAAAGGGCGTCAGCACTGAAACCGGCGGCAGGACCTGCACCGGAACAAGCTTTCCGGCGGACTCTACCTGTAAGGGTTTCCCCACTGTAAGATTCAGATCGGAGACATTACTGTGGGACTCCAGCATGGCTGTAATCCAGTAATCAATTTCTGTCTTTTTCATTATCCTCTCCTGAAAAAATATGCCATGCCGTTTATTTTCATAGTATATTGTCACGAAAGACACAAGGAATTCCAGTACAAATTTGAATTATTGCCATATTATTTTGTTATATCGGGCGCAAAGCAGCCTGAAGGAGTTGATATGACCATTCCATTACGCAGTGCAGCAACAACTCAGGGGCGAAAAATGGCTGGAGCCCGCAGCCTCTGGCGGGCCAACGGTATGACCGAAGAGCAGTTCGGCAAACCGATTATCGGCATAGTCAACTCCTTTACCCAGTTTGTGCCCGGCCATGTCCATCTGCATGACATCGGACAGCATCTGAAAAAACTCATTGCCGACCAGGGCTGTTTTGCGGCGGAGTTCAATACGATCGCCATCGACGATGGCATTGCCATGGGGCATTCAGGCATGCTCTACTCCCTGCCGTCGCGGGAGTTGATTGCCGACAGCGTCGAATATATGTGCAACGCCCATACGGTAGATGCCATGATCTGCATCAGCAACTGCGACAAGATCACCCCCGGCATGCTGATGGCAGCCATGCGGCTGAACATCCCGACGATCTTCGTCTCCGGCGGCCCCATGGAGGCCGGCCGCGACGGCGACCGCGGCTATGATCTTATTGATGCGATGGTCATGGCCGCTGATCAGACCGTCGATGACACCGATGTCGAGCGGGTTGAGCGCTGCGCCTGCCCGACCTGCGGCTCCTGCTCGGGGATGTTTACAGCCAATTCCATGAACTGTCTGAATGAGGCCCTGGGCCTGGCCCTGCCCGGAAATGGGACAGTGGTTGCCACCCATGTCCAGAGGACCAGGCTCTTCGAGCAGGCCGCCCGGCTCATCGTCGGCATGGCCCGGGCCTGGTATGAAAACGGGGATGCCGGGGTCCTGCCGCGCTCCATCGCCAGCAAGGCTGCCTTTATGAATGCGATGACCCTGGATATCGCCATGGGCGGTTCCACCAACACTGTCCTGCATCTGCTGGCCATCGCCCACTCAGCCGGGGTCGACTTCACCATGGATGATATCGACAAACTGTCTCGGAAGGTCCCCAACCTCTGCAAGGTTTCTCCTTCCTCTCCTTATCATATCGAGGACGTGCACCGGGCCGGAGGCATCATGGCCATTCTGGGAGAACTGGACCGGGCAGGCCTTATCGACGGCAGCGTCAAACGGGTGGATGCCCCGACTCTTGTGGAGGCCCTGGCCATCTGGGACATTGGCGGCCCCTTCTGTTCACCCGCGGGCCGGAGTCTCTATCTGAGCGCACCGGGCAACAGCGGCAGGAATCTTGTCATGGGGTCCCAGGAGACCATGTATCAGGAGGTCGATCTGGACCGGCAAAAGGGCTGCATCAGGGATCTGGCCCACTGCTATTCCAAAGACGGAGGCCTGGCCGTTCTCTACGGCAATATTGCCGAGAACGGCTGTATTGTCAAAACCGCCGGCGTCGATCCCTCCATCTTCCGCTTTACTGGTCCGGCCCGGGTCTACTCGTCCCAGGAGGCGGCCTGCGAGGCCATTCTGGATGGGACAATCAAGGCCGGAGACGTGGTTGTGATCCGCTATGAAGGCCCCAAGGGAGGACCCGGCATGCAGGAGATGCTCTATCCGACCTCCTATCTGAAATCAGTGCACCTGGGCAAGGAATGCGCCCTGATCACCGACGGGCGTTTTTCGGGCGGCACCTCCGGCCTGTCTGTCGGTCATGTCTCCCCCGAGGCCGCCGCCGGCGGCACCATCGGTCTGGTGGAGGACGGCGACTGCATTGAAATCGATATTCCGGCCCGGAAAATCCATGCCGTTGTGCCCGACGAGGTCTTCGCCAACCGCCGCCGGGCTGAGGAGGCAAAGGGGGCTCTGGCCTTCAGGCCTGCAGGGCGCGACCGGCAGATCTCTCAGGCTCTGAAGGCCTATGCGCTGCTTGCAGCCTCGGCCGACAAGGGCGCTGTCCGGATCGTCCCGGAGGATTGATGAGAGGAGACCGGTCTCCTGCGGTTAGTTATCGCTGCCTGGCAAATAGTATACTTGGTGAAAACAGGGGGGCGGTCTGCCGTTCCGAAAAAATGTTTTCGCAATACGGTGTACATGTGGTTTAATAATTTTTAATCAGTCGGCACCACATTCAACTGGTATGCTCGGGCCCTGCACCCTGCGGCCGCATCCCGCTTCCTGAGCGTCCCTGCCTCAGGCGGGGCGGGAGCCGCCGGGCCGGGCCCCATGGACATGCCTCTCCATTTAACCGTGCGAGACTACGCTATTGAAACCGACAGACATACGCAATCCCGAATATTTCCACAAGGTCATAGACTGTCAATACGCCTGCCCTTCCCATACCCCGGTCCCTGAATACCTGCGGCTGATCGCAGAGGGGCGGTATGCGGATGCCTATATGATCAACTGGCACTCCAATGTCTTCCCCGGCGTGCTGGGCAGGATCTGTGACCGTCCCTGCGAACCGGCCTGCCGGAGGGGAAGGGTCGACCGGGAACCGGTGGCCATCTGCCGCCTGAAGAGGGTGGCGGCGGATTTCAAAGACGCCGTCAAGGCCCGCATGCCCCAGATTCCCAAAGAAAAAAACGGCAAGAGAGTGGCTCTCATCGGCGGCGGTCCGGCATCGCTTACCGTGGCCCGGGATCTGATGCCGTTGGGATATCAGGTCGACCTCTACGACGAGCAGTCAGCCGTCGGCGGTTTCATGCGCAGCCAGGTCCCCTCCTTCCGCCTGCCGTTGGAGGTCCTGGACGAGGAGATCGACTATATCCTGGATATGGGAGTCAACACCTTCCTGAACTGCCGGATCACCAGCCTGAAGGAATTTCTGCAGAAGGGCTATGACGCCGTCTTTATCGGCACCGGTGCCCCCCGGGGCCGTGATCTCCCCACCCTGAAGGGCAGACAGGAGGGAGATGACCATATCCACGTCGGCATCGAGTGGCTGGCGGCGGTGGCCTACGGCCATATCGATACCATCGGTGCCACCACGCTGGTTATAGGCGGCGGCAATACCGCCATGGACTGCTGCCGGATGGCCAGGCGTCTGGGGGGGAAGGATGTCCGGGTCGTTATCCGCGGCAGCCGGGCGAAGATGAACGCCTCGCCCTGGGAGATCGAGGATGCCCTCAAGGAAGATATCCCGATCATCGAGGGGCTTTCGCCCCTGGAATTTGTCGTCAGGGACGGCCGGCTGATCGGCATGCATTTTGCCAAGGGTGGCGACCAGGAGAACCCGGTCTTCATCGCCTGCGACGAGGTTCTGCTGGCGGTAGGCCAGCAGAACGCCTTCACCTGGATAGAAAAGGAACTCGGTCTGAAACTCAAGAATCACTGGCTGCCGGTGATCGACGAGGCGACCCTTCAGTCCACCCTGCCCCAGGTCTTTTTCGGCGGCGACGCGGCCCTGGGACCGAAGAACGTGATTACCGCCGTGGCCCTGGGACATCAGGCGGCTATCTCCATCGACCTCTACTGCCGGGGTCTGGACCTCAAGGTCAGGCCAGCCCCGGGGATCACGTTATCCAGCCAGAAGATGGGGGTCCACGACTGGATCTACGACAGCCAGGTCACCGATGATGCCCGCCAGCGGGTGCCGACGGTGGAGACGGTGAAATCCATCCAGGACAGGATGCTGGAGGTGGAGCTGGGATTTGACAAAAAATCAGGAAGGACCGAGGCCCAGCGGTGTCTGAACTGCGATGTGCAGACGGTCTTCTCGTTTGCGGATTGCATAGAATGCGATGCCTGCGCGGATATCTGCCCGACCAGCTGCATAAATTTTATCAACAATGGAGAGGAGGAAGACCTCCGATCCCGACTTGCCATGCCCGCCAAAAACACCAGTCAGGACCTCTATGTCTCCGATGTCCTGAAGACGGGCCGGGTCATGGTCAAGGACGAGAATGTCTGTCTGCACTGCGGGCTCTGCGCGGAGCGGTGTCCGACCGCTGCCTGGGAGATGGTGAAATGTTTCTATGATTGCGCAAAGGCAGGTCAATAATGGAAAAGATTGCGAGCATCAACGACTGCGTTATCCGGTTTGCCAATGTGAACGGCTCAGGCTCGGCCAGCGCTAACAACCTCTTTGCCAAGGCTGTCTTCCGCCTGGGGGTGCCGGTCAGTCCCAAGAATATTTTTCCTTCCAATATCCAGGGACTGCCAACCTGGTATGAGGTCCGGGTCAGCGAAAAGGGCTATATGGGGCGGCGGGGCGGGGCCGATATGGTGGTGGCTATAAACAGCCAGACCCTGCGCCAGGATTATGATGAGCTTGTACCCGGCGGTTATTTCCTCTACGATTCCACCAGGACCCTGCCGGAAGAGTATAATCGTACGGACATAACCGTGATCGGCATCCCGCTGACCGACCTCTGCAATACGAAAATCGAAAATCCCCGTCTCAGGCAACTGCTGAAAAACATTGTCTATGTCGGGGCGCTGGCCTCTCTGCTGGATATGGGGCTTGAGGTCTTCACAGACTCCCTGAAGCGGCAGTTCAAAAAGAAGCCCCAGTTGGCTGAGCCGAATATCCAGGCCCTGGAAATCGGCTTTGCCTATGCCCGGGAGCACCATCAAGATGCCTGCGGTCTTTCCATCCAGAGCCGTACCTGTAATGACGGGAAAATCATGATGGACGGCAACAATGCCCTGGCTCTGGGCGCCCTCTATGCCGGGGCGACCGTGGCCGGCTGGTACCCGATAACGCCGTCCACCTCGGTCATCGAGGCCTTCGATAGCTTCACCAAGAGGTTTCGCCTGGAGCCGGAATCGGGGCTGAGAAAGGCCGCCATTATCCAGGCGGAGGACGAACTGGCTGCCGTCGGCATGGTTATCGGCGCGGCCTGGAACGGTGCCCGGGCCTTCACCGCGACATCAGGGCCGGGGCTATCGCTGATGAACGAGTTTCTGGGCCTTGCCTATTTCGCCGAAATTCCGGTGCTTCTTGTTGATGTCCAGCGCGTCGGCCCCAGCACCGGCATGCCGACCCGGACCCAGCAGTCCGATATCCTGACCGCGGCCTACGCCTCGCATGGCGATACCCGGCACGTGCTGCTCTTCCCCGCAGGCCCCAGGGAATGCTTTGAAATGATGGCAGACGGCTTCGATCTGGCCGAGCGTCTGCAGAGCCCGGTAATCATTATGAGCGATCTGGATCTTGGCATGAACGACTGGATCAGCGAGCCTTTTTCCTGGGATGATGCCCGCCGGTACGACCGCGGCAAGGTCTTGTCCGCTGCCGATCTTGAGGGCCTGAAGGAGTGGGGGCGCTATCTCGATGTCGATGGCGACGGGATCGGCTATAGGACCTATCCCGGCACCCATCCGAGCAAAGGCGCGTATTTCACCCGCGGTTCCTCCCATAATGAGTACGCTGCCTATACCGAGGTGGCCCCGGTCTACGAGCGGGGGATGAACCGGTTGCTGATAAAGTGGGAGACCGCCAGAAGGCTGGTCCCTCCGCCTGAAGAAAAAATCAGCGATCCGGCCTGCCGGATAGGGGCGATCTTTTTCGGTACCAGCAGCCCGGCCGCCTTTGAGGCCCTGGATATCCTGAAGGCTGAGGGGATCACCGTCAACAGCCTGCGGCTCCGTTCCTTCCCCTTCCAGCCGCAGGTGATGGAGTTCATCAACCGGCATGACAGGGTCTTCATTATCGAGCAGAACCGGGACGGTCAGGTCAGGAAGCTGCTGCTGGCCGAAAATGAGATGCCGGCCGTAAAGCTGGTGCCGGTTCTCCATTTTGATGGTCATCCCATTACCGCGGGGTTCATCTCTCAACAGATCCGACAGGCCCTGCAGGCCCGGAACTCATCGATATAAGAGGATTACCATGACATTTACTCGCCCAAAATTTCGTCATCCAGATCTCCCGCCAAATGCCCTTGGCTATACCCGGCGGGATTATGAAGGGGCTCTTTCCACACTCTGCGCCGGCTGCGGCCACGACTCCATCAGCAACGCCATCATCCAGGCCTGCTACGAGCTGCCGGTAGAGCCCCACAGGGTTGTGAAGATGTCGGGTATCGGCTGTTCGTCTAAAACCCCGGCCTATTTTTTAGGGAAGTCCCACGGTTTTAATTCGGTGCATGGCCGGATGCCTGCCATCGCCACCGGTGCCAATATGGCCAATAGGGATCTGCTCTATCTGGGTGTTTCCGGCGATGGCGATACCGCCTCCATCGGTCTCGGGCAGTTTACCCATGTGGTCAGGAGAAACCTGAACATGGTCTATATCGTCATGAACAACGGCTGCTACGGGCTGACCAAGGGGCAGGACTCGGCTACCGCCGACCGGGGCTCGACCAGCAAGAAGGGGACGCCCAATCCCTTTGAGTCCATTGACCTGTGCGAGCTGGCCCTCCAGATCGGTGCAGGATTTGTGGCCCGCGGCTTTTCGGGCGACAAGAGCCAGCTGGTGCCGCTTTTGAAGGCGGCCATGTCCTGCAGGGGCTTTTCGCTGGTCGACGTGATCTCCCCCTGCGTCACCTTTAACAATACCTCGGCCTCCACCAAGAGTTATCAGTATGTCAGGGATCATGCCGAGGCCACAGGGACCGTGGACCTGGTGCCGCCGCGCCAGGAGATCGTCACCGACTACCAGGACGGCGCCACCCAGGAGGTGACCCTCCACGACGGCAGCGTGATCTTTCTGCACAAAGAGGAAGGTTCCCGCTCCATCACCGATCGCAGGGCCGCCATCGACGCCCTGGAAAGTCACCGGGCTGAAAACAGGATTCTGACCGGCATCCTCTATTGTATGGATGACGGAGGCGATACCCATGAAATGATAAAAACCACCCTGCAGCCGCTCAACAGCATTCTGCAGGAGGACCTCTGCCCAGGAAATGCCGCCTTGCAGCAGCTCATGGAGGGATACAGGTAGGCTCTCCCGCAGTATGCCGGGCCGGCGGCCGCCTTTAATTTTTTCGTTTGAATATCTTATAAATTGCGGAGAAGTCCTCCTGGGCTATGCCCTGTTCGAAGGTCCTGGCGAAGAGTTCTTTGATCACAGCGCCGGTAAACAGCGTCTTTTTCTGCTCATAGGCCAGATCCTGCAGGCAATGCAGATCCTTATAGATCAGGGCGCTTGAGAAGTGGGTGGAAAAATCCCCGGTCCGCAGCTTTTCCTTTTTGGCGTTCAGGACCAGCGAACTGCCGCCGCCTGCGGCCAGGATGTCCAGGACTTCGGCCCGGTCCATGCCGCAGTCTTCGGCCATGACCAGGGCCTCGGCCAGGGTGGCCATGAAAGTGCCCAGGGCGAGATTGTTGATGAGCTTCATCTTGGTGGCCTGGCCCGGTTCCCCCATATAAAAAAGGTGCTTGCCGATATTTTCCAGGACCGGCCTGACGGTCTTGAATCCTGCCTCGCTGCCGCTGACCAGAACCGTCAGGGCACCCTGGGTGGCAGGGACCACGCTGCCGAGTACCGGTGACTCCAGATAGGTGCAGCCGGCCTTGGCGCAGAGTTCGTGGAAGGCAGTGACGTTTTTGAAGTGGTTCGTTGACACGTCGACAATGATTTTGCCGGCGATTCTGCCGGATAAAAGCCCGTTGTCGCCGGTCAGAACCGAGTTCACGGCCGTGCTGTCGAACATGCAGAGAAAGATAAGTTCACAGTCCGCCACTGCCGCCGGGGATTGGGCTACTGTGGCCCTCATCCCCTGAGCCTTAGCTGGGGTCCTGTTCCAGACAGTGAGTGTATGGCTGCAATCCAGCAGGCGTGTGGCTATGGCCTTTCCCAGATGCCCGAGTCCGATAAATCCAATATGCATAATTCCCTCTCGTGTTGTTATTGGAGCTCAGAGTGGCCAGAGCCCATTTACTGTTGGCTGTGGTGTAAAAAACAGCCGACGACTTTGAGCCGAGGCAATGGACCCCATCTCTTCGATTCAGCTGTGGAGTATAGCCGAAATGGTCATGGAGCAAAAGACCGATTTTGAGCTTGATATCGTGCATGGAGCGGGAAATTTGTTTTGAACAGCGCTTATTTTTTCTCTGATTTCAGCATGATGAAATATTCAAATCTCTTCTGCCCGGCCCTATTCGTAGTACAGCGACCAAATAATTTGCCGTTAAAGGTTGACTTAAACGTAAAGGTGAGATATAAGAGAGCGATGATACCCTTTTGATTACCGTCAAAGTAGTGAGGAATGGGTAATTTTACTGAATGGAGACAAGGGATTATGACTAACCTCTCGTATCGGTCAATTCCAGGGATGCTGCAGGAGAATGTCCGCCTCTATGGCGAGCGGACAGCCATCAGCTATAAACGGGGTGACTCCTTTCTCTCACTTACCTATGCCCAGTTCTATCAGCGGGTCCTGATGCTGGCCCGGGGTCTGCTCAAAGCCGGGGTCAAGGCAGGGGATAGAGTGGCCATCTTTTCGGAAAACCGGCTGGGCTGGGCCATCTCCGATTTCGGCATCCAGGCCGTCAGGGCTATAACCGTACCGATCTATGCCACCAATACCGGCGATCAGGCCGCCTACGTCCTCAATCACAGCGGTGCCAAAATAGTCTTCGTTTCCACCAGGGTGCAGTATGAAAAGCTCCTTGCGGTGCGCGATCAGATCCCCGGTGTCGAGATGGTCGTTTCCTACGAACGTTTCCTGGGCGACCGGGCATTCCCTGTCTACACCCAGTATCAGCTTTCGGAGGTCTCCTATCCCCTGAAGGAAGAAGAAAAACAGCAGGTTGAATCCCTGATGAATGCCGTTGGCCCTGATGATCTGATTACCATCATCTATACCTCGGGGACTACCGGTATGCCCAAGGGGGTCATGCTGACCCAGGAGAATGTTCTTTTCGATGCCATTGCCGGCTCCAAAAAGCTGGCGCCTTCCGACCGTATCGAGACCTTTCTCAGCTTCCTGCCGCTCAGCCACGTCCTCGAGAGGACCGGCGGCTATTACGCAGCATTGATCAACGGCCACAACATTGCCTTTGCCGAAAACGTACAGAAGGTGATGGAAAATATGGTGGAAGTAAAGCCAACGGTCATGGTCAGTGTCCCGCGTCTTTTTGAGAAGATCTACTCCAGAATTCATGACAACGTCAGGTTGATGAGCCCCGTCAGGAAGGCCCTGTTCCGCAAGTCGGTGGAGGTGGGGCGGAGGTATGTGAACCTGAAATACGTGCAGAAGAAGCCGGTGGGGCTGCTGGGCCTGCAATACCGCTTCTTCGACCGCCTGGTCTTCAGCAAGGTACGGGCCCGCTTCGGTGGCCGGCTGCACTACTTCATCTGCGGCGGTGCCCCTCTGGACAAGACCATCAATGAGTTCATGTGGATCATAGGCCTGCCGGTCTATGCCGGTTACGGACTGACGGAGACAAGCCCTGCCGTTTGTCTGACCAGCTATGACGAGGTCCGTTTCGATTCGGTGGGCAAGGCCTTTGAAGAGACCGAGTTGAAGCTGGCCGAGGATGGAGAGCTGATGATCAGGGGCCCCCAAGTCATGAAGGGCTATTATCACAATCAGAAGGCCACCGACGAGACCTTTGAAAACGGCTGGCTGCTGACCGGCGATATCGCCAGAATCGACGAAGAGGGATTCGTCTACATCATCGACCGGAAGAAGGAGATCATCATCACCTCCGGCGGCAAGAACATTGCTCCGCAACCGCTTGAAAATGAACTGCGGCTGGATAAATATATCTCGCAGGCCATGGTCTTCGGCGACCGGAAGCCCTATCTGGTGGCGGTCCTGACTCCCAATGTCGAACGATTGGTCGATCTCGGCCGCGAGGAAAAGCTCAGCTATATCGACATGGACGAGCTGGTCAATAACAAGCGGATCCAGGAGATCTACGGCGAGCGGATCGAGGAACTCAACAAAACACTTCCTCCTTACGAGACTATTAAAAAATTCGTCCTTCTGCCCCGGGATTTTTCCATCGAGGGTGGTGAATTGACCCCGACCCTGAAGCTGAAACGAAAGCGAATTTTCAACATGTATCAGAATAAGATTGAAGAACTCTATACGCAACCCACAAATGGAGGGGAAAAATGAGGCAGATTAATAAAGTAGCTGTCCTTGGCGCCGGAGTGATGGGAGCGACTATCGCCGCCCATCTGGCCAATGCCGGTCTTGACGTCCTCCTGCTTGACATGGTTCCGCGCGAACCGGACGCGCAGGAACGGGAAAAGGGACTGACCCTTGAGAGTCCGCTGGTCCGCAACCGCATCGCCCGCAATGGTCTGGAAGGTCTGATGAAGATGAAGCCAGCGCCTTTCTACCTGCCGGACTATGCGGCCCAGATCCAGGTCGGCAATTTCGAGGACGATCTGGCCCGGCTGAAGGACTGCGACTGGATCATCGAGGTGGTCATCGAGCTCATGCCCATCAAGAAGGGGCTGTTCCAGAAGATCGTCCCGAATCTTGCGCCCGGCGCCATCCTCTCCACCAATACCAGCGGACTCTCGGTAAACGAGATGGCCGAGGTCCTGCCCGATGCGGTCCGGAAAAACTTCCTGGTCACCCATTTCTTCAATCCGCCGCGCTATATGCGCTTAATGGAGCTCGTCCCCTGCCGCCAGACCGATCCGGAGGTGCTGGCCGGCATGGCGGAATTCATCGGCCGCAGGCTGGGCAAGGGCATCGTCTACGCCAAGGATACCCCCAATTTTGTCGGCAACCGTATCGGCGTCTACGCGATCTACAAGGCAATCCAGCATATGACCGAGATGGGGATGACCGTGGAGGAGGTGGACAGTGTCGCCGGTCCCGCCACCGCCCGGCCCAAGAGCGGGGCCTTCCGCACCGTCGATATCGTCGGTCTTGATACCCTGGTCCACGTCGGCACCAACTCCTACAATCTGCTGCCGGATGACGAGGAGCGGGAGGTCTTCAAGGTC
>JARLHL010000052.1 GCA_031292275.1 Desulfocapsaceae bacterium
GAAGTCAGTGAATTTTGCCTGACCTTTTGTAGACAACACGCGAGTTATGGCTGCGGTCAAAGTAGTTTTACCATGATCAATATGACCTACTGTTCCCACATTGACATGTGGCTTTGTCCTGTTAAATTTTTCCTTTGACATAGTCGTTCCTCAATATGTTAGACTTATATTCCTCTGATTTTTTTAATTATTACATCTGCTTTGCCAGCAGGAACCATATCATATTCCAAAAACTGCATTGTAAAACTCGCCCTCCCCTGCGTGGCAGACCGGAGAGATGTGGAATATCCGAAAAGCTCAGTTAGCGGCACGTGCGAGCTCACCGTCTGAATTTCATTTCCGGTTTCTATTCCAACAATTTTACCGCGTTTACTGTTCAAATCTGCAATTACATCACCGATATATTCTTCTGGAGTAACGATCTCAACATCCATCATCGGCTCCAGCAACACCGGATTGGCTGAAGAAGCAGCCCTCCGGATGGCCATCGCAGCGGAAATCCCAAAGGCCATACCTGTCGATTCATCCTCATGATACGACCCTCCAACGAGCGCAACCCTAAGATCCGTCAGCGGATAACCGATCAAGGGACCTGAATCGAGGCTGTCGACTATTCCCTTTCTAACCGACTCAACGAATTGCGCGGGGATCAAATCGTTGTCAATGGCACTGACAAATTCAAATCCTTCGCCTCTGCCAAGGGGCTCCACCTCAAGGACCACATGACCATACTGGCCCTTTGCCCCGGTAAGCTGGTCAAATTTGCCCTCAGCACTGCTCTTGGTCGTAATCGTCTCCTTGAAAGCAACTTGAGGTTTTCCTATATTCGCTGCAACCTTAAATTCTTGAATGAGCCTATGAACAATAATCTCGAGATGTAACTCACCCATCCCAGAAATAATTGTCTGCCCAGTATCCTTGTTCAAAGATATTTTGAACGAAGGATCCTCAACGGCAATCTTCTGCAAGGTCTCATTAAGCTTTTTTTCATCGGCTTTACTTTTAGGCTCAATCGCAACTCCGATAACCGGTTCAGGAAAGTCAATACTATGCAGAATTATATAATCATCAGCCTGACAGAGAGTATCTCCGGTAGTGGTAAATTTAAGCCCGACAATCGCGCCGATATCACCTGCACCGATTTCCTGAACCTCCTCTCTTTTGTTGGCATGAAGCCTCAGGAGCTTGGAAATTTTCTCTTTTTTATTCTTCCCTGGGTTGAAAACCCTGTCACCAATCTTAAGCTTTCCAGCATAAATCCTGATAAAAGCGAGATTTTCAACAAACGAATCACTCATCAGCTTAAAAACAAGCCCGCAAAAATCTTCTGCTGAACTCGTCTTTCTCGATAGCCCCTCCCCATCTCTCCCAACACCTTCAACAAATGGAAAATCCTGTGGAGAAGGCAGAAAGCGAACAACACTGTCGAGTAAAGGCTGAACGCCTTTGTTCTTAAACGCACTCCCACAAAGGACTGGTACAACCTTTAAGTCAAGGGTGGCCTTTCTGAGACTACTATATATTTCTTCCGCAGATACCGGTGTATCTTCTAAGTATTTTTCCATGACCAACTCATCGAAGTCGGCCAACTTCTCGAGCAGGGCCATACGTGCGGCCGTGAATTTTTCTTTATAATTGTCAGGAATAGGCTTTACAATCACCTCCTGACCAAGGGACTGCTCCTCAAAAGTAAGCATCATCCCTTCAACGACGTCTATTACGCCTTCAAATTCCGCTTCTTTACCAACTGGCACCTGTAAAGAAACAGGATTTGCACCGAGCCTTTCAGATATCATCTTCAGGCACCGATCATAATCAGCGCCTACCCGATCCATCTTATTTATAAAGGCGATTCGGGGAATCGAATATTTATCCGCCTGCCTCCAGACAGTCTCCGATTGTGGCTGTACGCCGCTAACAGCACAAAAAACAGCTATAACACCATCCAAAACCCGCAGGCATCGCTCAACCTCAATGGTAAAATCAACATGCCCCGGTGTATCAATGATATTAATTTTATGAGCTTTCCATAAACAGGTAGTTGCAGCCGAGGTAATAGTAATCCCCCTCTCCTGCTCCTGTTCCATCCAGTCCATAACAGTATTTCCGTCATGAACCTCACCAATCTTGTATGACCGGCCTGTATAGTATAATATTCTTTCAGTTGTTGTCGTCTTCCCAGCGTCAATATGGGCCATTATCCCGATATTACGCACATCGGACAGATCTTCACAGGCAGCCATGTAACGTTTCCTAAAAAAAATCAGAAGTTCTTCAGTTGACGTCAGCCCCTGAATGGAATATTTCTTTCGTTGACCTCTCTATCTACCAGCGATAATGAGCAAAAGCCTTGTTGGCCTCAGCCATCCGGTGAGTATCATCCCGTTTTTTGACTGCAGATCCGCGATTGTTATAGGCATCAACGAGTTCAGCAGCCAATTTCTCAGACATCGACTTACCTGAACGGGACTTGGCAAAACTAATAATCCAGCGGATTGCCAACGCATTTCTGCGTGTCTGACGCACTTCCATGGGAACCTGGTAGGTTGCACCACCAACACGCCGAGATTTAACCTCAACCTTCGGTCGAACTTTTTCCATAGCTTCTTCAAATACTGTCAAAACATCGGTATCCTGAACCTTGCCGGCAACAATGTCCATTGCATCATAAAAAATACGCTGGGCAAGACTCTTTTTACCCCGTTCCATCAAGCCATTGGTGAACTTGCTCACCAGCAGGCTATTATAGCGCGGATCTGGGTCAATCGGCCGTCTATCTATAATTTTTCTACGTGACATAATTATTCTCTCTCTTCAGCAGCCTCAATTATGAAGGACGCTTCGCTCCGTATTTTGATCGACCCTGTCGCCTATCCGATACACCCAAGGTATCAAGGGTTCCACGAACAACATGATAGCGAACGCCTGGAAGGTCTTTCACCCTGCCCCCCCTGATCAGCACGACCGAATGCTCCTGCAGATTATGACCAATTCCTGGAATATATGAAGTCACTTCTATGCCATTAGTCAACCGCACCCTTGCAACCTTTCTGAGCGCTGAGTTCGGTTTTTTCGGCGTGGTCGTGTATACCCTTACACAGACCCCCCTCTTCTGAGGCGATCCTTTTAAGGCAGGCGTATTAGTTTTCTTCACGCTTTTCTTTCTACCCTGCCGAACAAGCTGGTTAATAGTTGGCATTACGTTTACTGCTCCTGTTCGATTAACCTGAGTTATGTTTTCCTATCTAGTACATCTGCAGATCGGGGACTGAGCTGCAGCACGAAGCGAAAATAAATACCCTACTGCAGCTGTACTGTCAAGACAAAAAACGTTTTCTACTGTAATTCAACGGTCTCTATGAATTTCCCAAAATCCCTGTCCCTGCGGAAATCAGGCGTCCCATAATCACATTTTCTTTCAATCCAGAGAGCTCATCCACCCTTCCGGCCATCGCCGCATTGGTCAGGACTTTGGTGGTTTCCTGGAAGGAAGCTGCGGAGATGAAACTCTCCGTGGACAAAGAGGCCTTGGTGACGCCAAGCAACATCGGTTCTGCAACGGCAGGCGTCAGACCTTCGTTGATCAGCCTGTCACGCTCATCCTCGAACTTCCACCATTCGACCTGTTCCCCGAGCATAAACTTTGAGTCGCCAGCCGAGGTAATCTGGACCCGGCGCAGCATCTGCCGGACAATAACCTCGATATGCTTGTCATTGATCCGTACACCCTGCAGCCTATAGACCTCCTGGATCTCGTTGACCAAAAATTTCGCCAGTTCCTTTACTCCAAGGACCCTGAGAATATCATTGGGGATAACGGTCCCCTCCATCAGCGGTTCTCCGGCCTGGACATAATCCCCCTCATGAACGATCAGATGTTTTGACTTCGGCACCAGATATTCTAGAGGCTCGCCATGCTCAGGGGTAACAATAACCCTTCTTTTGCCTTTGAGTTCCTTGCCAAAACTGATCCGTCCGTCTATCTCGGTGATGACTGCCGGTTCCTTGGGTTTCCTGACCTCGAAAAGTTCAGCAACACGCGGTAGACCACCAGTAATATCTTTGGTCTTGGAGGTCTCACGAGGAATCTTGCCAACGACTGTTCCCGGTTTGATCACATCTCCTTCAGCAACGGAAATAATTGACCCCACAGGAAGGCTATAGCGGGCATAAACATCCGAATCGGATAGCTTCAGCGTCTTTCCGCGTTCATTTTTGACCGAGACCCGCGGGTTCAGCTGGGCGCTGCTGCTGGAGTGGATAATCACCTTGGAAGATTTTCCGGTAACGGCATCCACTTTTTCCTGCATGGTGATACCTTCAATAATATCGCCATATTTAATAACACCACCGACCTCTGCAACAATCGGAATTGTGTAAGCATCCCAATCCGCCAGGATCGCCCCGGCTTCAATCGTGTTGCCCTCCTGCACCAAGACCTGGGCACCATAGTTGACCTTGAACCGTTCCCGCTCTCGGGCAAGGTCATCAAGAATCATGATCTCAGCATTACGGTTCATAACAATCTTTATGCCATCCGCATTGACAACAGAGTGCAAGTTTCTAAAGGCAACCATTCCGCCGCGCTGGGTCTTTAATTCAGCCTGCTCAACCGACCTGCTGGCAGTACCTCCGATATGAAAGGTTCTCATGGTAAGCTGCGTACCCGGCTCACCAATAGACTGAGCGGCAATGACACCAATTGCTTCACCGATATTGACCATATGCCCGCGCCCCAGATCACGGCCATAGCAGGCGGCACAAACTCCCCGCCGCGCCCTGCATGACAACACCGACCTGATCAGCACTCTGTCTATACCGGCACTCTCGATCGTCCGGACCTTTCCTTCAGTAATCTCCTTTCCGGCCGCCACCAGCACCTCTCCGGAGTAGGGGTCACAGACATCCTCCAAGGCCACTCGGCCTAGGATCCTGTCTCCCAGAGGTACAATGATCTCACCTCCGTCCAGCAAAGGTTCTGCCACAATACCATCCAGAGTGTTGCAGTCTAACTGGACGATGGTTGCCTCCTGGGCGACATCAACGAGGCGCCTGGTCAAATACCCGGAGTTTGCGGTCTTCAGCGCCGTATCGGCGAGCCCCTTACGGGCACCGTGCGTAGAGATAAAATACTCGAGCACGCCCAAACCCTCTCTAAAATTCGCCTTGATCGGAGTCTCGATGATGGCACCGGAGGGCTTTGCCATAAGTCCGCGCATACCGGCCAGCTGCCGAATCTGATCCCTCGAACCCCTGGCACCCGAATCCGCCATGATAAATATAGAGTTGAAGCTCGGGGCCTCTACGACCTTGTTATCCTTATCCCGGAAGTAATCGACCTTGATCTCATTCATCATTTCATTGGCGACATCTTCGGTTACCTTGGACCAGATATCAACGACTTTATTATATTTTTCACCGGAGGTGATAAGACCGTCGGCATATTGCTGATCGACATCGAGCACCTCTTTCTCCGCCTTTTCGACCAGATCCTCCTTGTTGAGAGGGATCTTCATGTCATTGATGCAGATAGAGATCCCTGCCCGGGTAGCATATTCATATCCGGTATCTTTGAGTCGATCTGCAAGGATTACGGTATCCTTAGTACCGGCATGCCTGTAGGTAAAATCGATGAGCTGGGCCAGCGCCTTTTTACTCATCACCTTGTTGATCTCGGAAAAGGGTATACTGGACGGCAACAATTCCCCGAGCAGTATCCGCCCCATGGAAGTATCAACCATCTCCCCATTCATCCGCACCCTGACCTTGGCCTGCAGGTCCACTGCACCATGATCGTAGGCGATCCGGGCTTCCCGGGGATTGGAAAAGACCTTGCCTTCACCTTTGACGTTGATCCGCTCCCGGGTCATATAATACAACCCAAGGACTATATCCTGCGACGGAATGATTATGGGCTCACCGTTGGCAGGAGAGAGGATGTTATTGGTAGACATCATCAGGACCCGCGCTTCGACCTGGGCCTCGACGGACAGCGGCACATGCACAGCCATCTGGTCGCCGTCAAAGTCGGCGTTAAAGGCCATACAGACCAGAGGATGGAGCTGGATCGCCTTTCCTTCAATCAGGACCGCCTCAAAAGCCTGCATACCAAGACGATGCAGGGTTGGGGCACGGTTCAGGATCACCGGGTATTCCGTAACCACCTCATCAAGGACGTCCCAAACCTCCTTGGAGCCCTTTTCCACCATTTTGCGCGCGCTCTTAATGGTTGTAACGTAGCCTTTCCTCTCGAGTTTGTTATAGATAAAGGGCTTAAAGAGCTCAAGCGCCATTTTTTTCGGTATTCCACACTGGTGTAAACGCAGATGCGGCCCAACGACGATAACGGATCGCCCCGAATAGTCAACGCGTTTACCGAGAAGATTCTGCCTGAAGCGTCCCTGTTTCCCCTTCAGCATGTCGGAGAGCGACTTCAGGGGGCGTTTATTGGCCCCGGTAATCACCCGCCCGCGCCTGCCGTTGTCAAACAGGACATCCACTGCCTCCTGCAACATCCGTTTTTCATTACGAATAATGATATCGGGTGCATCAAGCTCCAACAGGCGTTTAAGCCTATTATTCCGGTTTATGACGCGACGATACAGATCATTGAGATCAGAGGTGGCAAAACGGCCGCCTTCGAGGGGAACCAGGGGCCGCAGATCCGGCGGCAAAACCGGTATTACCTCAAGCACCATCCATTCCGGCCTGTTGCCCGACTCCTGAAATGCCTCTATAACAAAGAGTCTTTTCCCGAGCTTGAGACGCTTGGTCTGTGAATTGGTGGTGGCCATTTCTTCTCGCAGTTCTTTGGAAAGAGCTACGAGATCCTGGGCCTGAAGAAGTTCACGGATGGCTTCCGCCCCGATTCCCACCTTAAATTTGGCGCCGTACTCATCACGTGCCTGCCGATATTTATCCTCTGTCAGCAGGCTTCCCACCGGCAGTGCCTCAATGTCCGAGGTAATGACGGCATATTGCTCAAAATAGAGGATTTTCTCAAGTTGCTTCAAGGTCATGTCCAGCACTGCGCCAATCTTGCTGGGCAGGCTTTTCAAAAACCAGATATGGGCAACAGGCGCTGCAAGTTTGATGTGCCCCAGGCGTTCCCGGCGAACCTTCGACTGGATAACTTCCACCCCGCACTTCTCACAGACAACACCTCTGTGCTTCATGCGTTTATATTTTCCGCAGTTGCACTCGAAATCCTTGACCGGTCCGAAGATCTTGGCACAGAACAGCCCGTCTCTTTCCGGCTTAAAAGTCCTGTAATTTATGGTTTCAGGCTTCTTTACCTCACCATGGGACCAGTCCATAATCTTTTCAGGTGAGGCAAGTGAGATTTTAACCTTATTGAACTTAATTGGTGCCTTTGGTTTTTGAAAAAAATTGAATAACTCTTCCACTAAATCACCTCTTCCAGAGATTTTTGGAAATGTTTGATGTTCTTACTAATCCCATCAGCCTTTGAAGAGATTATGGCCCATACAGGGTTATTAAAAGCCGGTCATTTTCCGCCCCCCTGTCCGCAACGACGGATCACAGGAGAAGACGTGATCCAGCTATTCTTCAATTAGCTCCATATTCAGGCAGAGACCTTGCAGCTCCTTTACGAGAACATGGAAGGATTCCGGCAGTCCGGTCGTCAGAAAATTGTTTCCCTTGACGATACGTTCATACATGGTCGTCCGCCCCTCAACGTCATCGGACTTCGCCGTTAGAAATTCCTTCAGAGTATAGGCCGCTCCATAGGCTTCCATTGCCCATACCTCCATCTCGCCCAGACGCTGGCCGCCGAATTGGGCCTTACCGCCAAGCGGCTGCTGCGTGACCAGAGAATACGGACCGGTTGAACGAGCATGAATCTTGTTGTCAACCAGGTGATGAAGTTTCAACATATACATGACACCAACCGTAACTCTATTGGCAAAAGGCTCTCCGGTCAGACCATCATAGAGCTGACTCTGACCAACCTCATCAACGCCAGCTTCGACGAGCAGGCGCCGTATACTGCTCTCCTCAGCGCCGTCAAAGACAGGGGTGGCCATATGTATGCCTTTCTTATGTTCTCTTGCCCATTCGATGATCTCTTCATCGCTCTTGTCTTGAGTCAGTTCAAGAAACTCCTCCTGAGAATAGACGGCTGAGATCTTTGCTTTGATCTCTTCTACAGCGCCTTTTCTGGCCATTTTTTCCAGCTGCTCGCCAATCCTTCTGGCGGCAAATCCCAAATGGACCTCAAGGACCTGGCCGACATTCATACGGGAAGGAACACCAAGGGGATTCAGCACGATGTCAACCGTTGTCCCATCGGCGAAAAAGGGCATATCCTCCTCGGGCAACAGGCGTGAAACAACACCTTTATTACCGTGACGCCCTGCCATCTTGTCCCCCACCGACAGCTTCCTTTTGGTAGCAACATAGATCTTGACCATTTTGACTACACCCGGAGGCAGATCATCGCCTTTTCTCATCCGGTCAATAATGCCGTCATACCTCTCGGTAATAAGCCTGGCTTGATTCTTATACCGTCCATAGACTGCATCTATCTGATCAGAAAACTTCGATTTCTCTGAAAAATCAATAGAAAGAAGATTGCTGAAGCCAATAGCCAGGGCCATATCGGCAGTAAATTTCTTCCCCAACTTGACGACAATGCTCCCATCTTCAGCAATGACATCCTGCTTGGCGGTACGGCCATCTATCACCTCGCCGATTTCCCGGCAGACCCCGCGTTTAAGACTCTCCAACTCGTCAAGTTTATCCTGATTCAGTTTCTCAATTTCAAGATCTTCTATCATCAGGGATCGCTCATCCTTGTCCACGCCCTTTCTGGAAAAGACCTTGGCATCGATAACTACACCTTCGATGCCGGGCGGAACCCGCAGGGAGGAGTCTTTCACATCCTGAGCCTTTTCACCGAAGATGGCGCGCAGCAGTTTTTCCTCCGGCGAAAGAACTGTCTCACCTTTGGGGGTCACCTTGCCGACAAGGGTGTCTCCAGCCTTAACTTCAGCGCCAATGCGGACGATGCCTGAATCATCCAGATTTCTCAGAGTCTCCTCGCTGACATTGGGGATGTCGCGGGTGATCTCCTCCTTGCCGAGTTTGGTATCCCTGGCCATTGTCTCAAAGACTTCAATATGCACAGAGGTAAAGGTGTCTTCCTTCAATAATCGTTCATTAATAAGGATTGAGTCTTCAAAGTTGAACCCGCGCCAAGGCATAAAGGCAATGGTCACATTTTTTCCCAGGGCAAGCTCACCCTCTTCACAGGATGGCCCATCCGCCAAGACAGTACCTTTTTTCACATGCATACCCGGCAGGATCAGGGGCTTTTGATTGAAGCAGGTATTCTGATTTGATTTTTTATATTTTTCCAGACGATAGACGGCTACACCCGTATCAAAACCGTCGGTCCCGGGTTCAGCATAGCGTACAACAATCCGATTGGAGTCAGACTCCTCGACAACGCCGTCACCACCTGCAAGCAGGCATGAGCCAGAATCACGGGCAACATAGCGCTCCATCCCAGTGCCAACAAAAGGCGCTGCTGTAGTCATCAACGGCACCGCCTGTCTCTGCATGTTTGATCCCATCAGGGCGCGGTTGGCATCGTCGTTCTCCAAAAAAGGCACCAGGGATGCTGCAACACTGATAAGCTGATTCGGCGCGATATCCATATAGGTCACCTTATCGGCTGTCGACGTCACGACCTCGCCGTCTTCTCTGACGATGAGAGAATCCGGTATAATCCTGTTCTGGCCGTCTATCCGCGTCGATGCCGGGGCAATAATATGCTTCTGCTCCTGGAGGGCGCTGCAAAACTTAACATCATCCAAGACAATTCTGTTTTCGACCTTACGATAGGGTGTCTCTATGAAACCGTACGGATTAATTCGGGCAAAGGTCGCCAGAGAGACGATCAGACCGATATTAGGTCCCTCTGGCGTCTCCACAGGACAGATCCTGCCGTAGTGAGTTGGATGGACGTCACGGACCTCAAAACCCGCCCTTTCTCGCGACAGACCGCCCGGCCCCAGAGCGGAAAGACGCCTCTTGTGAGTAACCTCGGAGAGGGGATTGGTCTGGTCCATAAATTGCGACAACTGACTGGTTCCGAAAAACTCCTTTATCGCTGCAGAGATGGGTTTAGGATTAATCAGATCGTGAGGCATCAGTGTCTCAACATCCTGAAGAGTCATCCTTTCCTTGATGGCGCGCTCCATGCGCACCAGTCCCATTCGGTACTGATTTTCAACCAACTCCCCAACCGTTCGTACTCGCCTGTTGCCAAGGTGGTCAATATCGTCAACCCCTCCCTGAGTATCCTTGAGGCGGACCAGATAACGAATAGAATGAACTATATCATCATGCGTCAGGGCCCGATGCTGGATATCTATGTCGAGTCCTAATTTGGCGTTAATTTTATATCGGCCAACCTCGGAAAGATCGTACAGATCCTGATTGAAGAAAAGATTCTCAAAAAAAGTTGCGGCAACTTCCACCGTCGGAGGGCTGGAAGGCCGGAGTCGCCTATAAATTTCGAGCAAAGCCTCATTTTTCGAGCTCACCTTATCAAGCGCCAGTGTCCTTCTAAAGGCCTCAGAATACTGAACACCATCAATAAAGAGGACATCAAATTCATTGATACCTGCTTCTTGGATCGACTGCAGGACGGTATCAGTGACCTCAGAATTGGACAGGGCCAAAATTTCCTCTGTCCCAGGTTTCAATATGGTCTGGGCAAAATAGCGACCATTAAGCTCTTCCTTGGAAATCTGGAGATATTCAATACCTACTGATTCTATTTTTTTGGACAAGACCTTGCTTATCTTTCGTCCCTTCCTGGCGATAACCTCTCCGTCAATCGGACTTATAAGATCGTACTCCAGCCTCTGTCCCTTTGCTGTCTCAGAATCAAAACGAATTGAATAGGAATCCTTGTCGCAGACAACCCTATTGATAGGATAAAACTCGCGCAGCAGCTGTTCATCGTTCAGGCCTATCGCCTTCAGCAGGGTAGTGACGGGAAATTTCCTGCGACGATCGATTCGCACATGCAGGATGTCCTTAATGTCAAATTCAAGATCGATCCAAGACCCTCGCACAGGGATAATACGAGCCGAATACAATAACTTGCCGCTGGCATGACTCTTCCCATTGTCATGGGTATAAAACAAGCCGGGGGATCGCTGCAATTGTGAGACAATGACCCTCTCGGTGCCATTTATGACAAAAACGCCATCACCGGTCATCAACGGTATTGAACCAAGAAAGACCTCCTGCTCTTTTATATCCCGTATTGTCTGTACCCCTGTGTCGCTGTCAATATCGAAGGTCAGTAAACGGACGATAATCTTCAAAGGGATTTCATATGTCATACCCCTTTGCAGACATTCCTGAACAGTATATTTGGGCTCCCCAAACTTATACCGGACATATTCGAGAGAGCAAATTCCGTTAAAATCGTTTATAGGAAAGACATTTTTAAGAATGGCCTGTAAGCCGTAGTCTTCACGATCATCCGGTTGCTTATCCATCTGCAGAAACTTTTCATAAGATTTCCTCTGCATGGATATCAGATGGGGAGGCTCAATAATGCCTGCCACTGCAGCAAATTTTTTTCTCACACGTTCCATATATAGTCCTCGAGGTTGCCTTAAGATCGTTTACCTTAATTTACAACAGTTTGACACAAGATGTCATTTAATCGGCGAAGCGGGAAATGCGTCAGGAATAAACAATAGAGGGAGTGCCGTCTAGAAATATTTCGTCAGAAAAGTGTACAAAATAACAGGATCGAACGGCATTACGTGCAGTACTTAGGATCATAGTATCGACCATTGGGTAAAATTACCTCATAACGTTGACTGATAAATAAGCCTGCAGTATATCATACTACAATCATGAAGATTTTTTTGAGATACACTCAAGAGTATCCCAAAAGCAACACGCTACATAGCAAAGCTAGTAGCGTGTTGCGAGAAACAGACCACTCCATTTAAGGAATGAGACATCTGTAATCGTTATATTACTTAATCTCTACGGTGCCACCCACAGCTTCAATCTTGGCTTTGATATCAGCCGCCTCTTCCTTTGTCACACCATCTTTCAGAGGCTGAGGCGCCTCTTCAACCAACTGCTTTGCCTCTTTCAAGCCGAGATTGGTGATCGCTCGCACCTCTTTGATGACCTTAATTTTCTGGTCTCCGGCGGTTGCCAAAATCACATTGAACTCAGTCTGCTCTTCAGCCGGGGCTGCAGCTTCAGCACCGCCACCACCAACAGCCGCAACAGCTACCGGTGCAGCAGCAGATACACCAAACTTCTCTTCAAGTTCTTTGATGAGGACCGACAACTCAAGAACTGACATATTGGAAATAAAATCGATTACATCTTCTTTAGTAACAGCCATTATTCTATACCTCTTCGTATTGAGATTTGAAATGTGCCCAAGTAATTGACACCTTAGTTATCAGCCTTGTCTTTTTTGTCTTTCAAAGCCTGCAACCCATACAAAAATGCGCGGGGTACGCCTGAAAGGACACGAACGAGACCTGTCGGAACATTGTTCAGTACTGACAGCATCTGACCCAACAATATCTCCCTGGATGGAAGTTTTGAAAGGGCAATAAACTGGTCAGTATTCAGCCTTTCTCCTTCAAGAGCAGCAGACCGGATCTGAAAATTCTTAAAATCCTCAGCGAATTTTGCCAGTGCCTTTGCAGGCGCAACAGGGTCACCGTAGGCAACAATAACGGCTGTAGTCCCAGTGAAATCATCGCTTAATGCAGCATTGTCTGTTTCTGTAACTGCTCGTTTGAGAAGAGTATTCTTCGCAACGCGAATTTCAGAGTTGCATTTCCGCAATTCAACCCGGATCTGCTGAATCTCTGAAACTGTCAATCCACAATAGTCAGTAACAACAGCCAATTTAGCACGATTAAATGATTCGTGCAGCTCAGCGACTATTGCCGATTTATCATCACGGTTCAAGGCACTCCTCCTTTTTGGGTAAAGTTTTTATAAAAACGAAACAGCAGTTACAACCACTAGCGATTATTTCAATGCATATCTCATACGAAATAAATCCGTCTCGGCAGGTGGTGTTTGAACACCCATTAAACAATTGTGCCTGCTGTCTCCGACCTAACTCACAAAATACTTCTCAATATTATTTTACCTGATTTTTCAAATCAAGCGGATCAATCTTAAACCCTGGTCCCATAGTTGACGACAGAGTTATCGATCGAATGTAATGCCCCTTGCTGGTTGAAGGTTTCAGCAGAACAATTTTTTCGATAAAGGCAACAACATTTTTCAACAGTTTTTCTTCACCGAAAGAAACCTTTCCCACACCGGCATGAATGATACCAGCCTTATCTACCCGAAAATCAACCTTGCCACTTTTGATTTCCTTGACAATGTTTGCAACATCAAAGGTAACAGTACCCAACTTCGCGTTGGGCATCAGATTTCTCGGCCCGAGAATACGACCAATCTTGCCAACTGTTCCCATCATGTCCGGTGTCGCAACAGTCTTATCAAATTCAAGCCATCCTCCTTGAATCTTTTCAACCAGTTCATCCGAGCCGACATAATCAGCACCTGCATCCCGTGCTTCGATCTCCTTGGCGCCTTTCGCAAAGACAAGGACCCGAGTGACTTTTCCGTTTCCATACGGCAAAACCACTGACGATCTAATCATCTGGTCAGCGTGTCGCGGATCGACACCAAGTTTCATCGCAATGTCAAAAGTCTCATCGAACTTGGCAAATTTCGCCTGAAGGACATTTTTGATCCCGTCCTCAATTGAATAAAGCTTGGATCTATCAAGCTCATTTGCTGCTTTATTAAAATTTTTTCCGTGTTTCGGCATTTTTGCCTCCTACTGTATCAAGCGATCACTGCCGCTCAATCGTAGTAAAATTTAATCTTATTCTATTACTGTTATTCCAGCACTTCTTGCAGTACCTTCTATAATGCGCATAGCACTGTCTAGATCATACGCATTCAAATCGGGAAGTTTAATTTCCGCAATCTCACGTATCTTATCACGTCCAATCTCAGCAATTCGCTGAGCTTTAGGATTCCCAGATCCCTTTTGAACACCCGCCGCCTTCAACAGCAAAACAGATGCTGGTGGTGTCTTTGTAATGAAAGTAAACGATCTGTCCTGATACACCGTAATGACAACAGGGACTATGGTATCACCCATAGACTGTGTCTTTGCATTGAATGCCTTGCAGAACTCCATGATATTCACGCCCTGCTGCCCCAAAGCGGGTCCAACCGGCGGTGACGGATTTGCCTTACCGGCTGGAATCTGCAGTTTAACATATGCCGTTATTTTTTTGGCCATTGCTCACTCCGACAATCTGATTTAGATAATAATTTAATTTAATTATTGCTGAATAAGATGGTTTGATTAGGTATTGAAACCAAAGACATCACAGGGTCAAGTGTTTGAAACCTGTACATACTCCAGCTCAACGGGCGTCTCTCGTCCGAATATCGATACCAGGACCCTTACTCTCCCCTTCTCGGGAAAAACTTCGTCGACAACACCCTGGAAATTGGCAAAGGGTCCGTCAATGACGCGAACAACCTCTCCCACATCAAAGATAACCTTTGGCCTTGGCCTCTCAGATCCGTCCTGTATTCTGCCTATGATCTTACCGGCATCCTCATCGGACAGGGGGACTGGATTTTTATCATCGCCCACAAATCCAACCACCCTCGGCATATTCTCATGAATAGTGTGCCAAGTGGAATCATTAAGCTCCATACTTACGAGCATGTACCCAGGGAAAAATCTTCTGGCAGAAGTTTTCCGGGATCCTTTGATCATTTCGACTACCTGCTCGGTTGGCACAAGAATTTCACCAAACAGCTCTTCCAGACCTTCCTTTTTGATCCGCTCTTCAAGTGTTGCCTTAACCTTATCCTCAAAACCTGAATGGACCTGAAGTATATACCATTGTCTTGCCATGGGTGCGTTGTCACCAGTTATATGTATTTTTTAATGGTCTAAAACCATTCACAAGGCTATCCCTATCAATATCCGCAAAAAACACTATTGCAGAAAAGATGTCACCAATTTGCCCAATAACAAATCAACGGAACCCAAATAGGCTGCAACAATTACGGTGAGGACAACAACAATCCCGGTGAGACTTAAGGTCACTTTTTTGTCCGGCCATGCTATCTTAGTAAATTCAATCTTCACCTCACCGAAAAATTGTCTTATTTTTCCAGGAGAAAAAGTTGAAACTTCTTCTTTGATACCTGCATCGTTCTTTTTTGATTTTATTTTATTTGTCATACCGATATGCCGTTTTCAAAATTGAACTCATCAGATACACGCTAAGAATCCAGCAATACAGGAATGTATTCACCTCTCAGAAATCCCACTCATTCTTTCCAGGAAGTCGTACAACCCATTCATACCTGCTGGTCGACCGATATTCATACCAAAAAAATATCGGCCAGAATGGCAGGCCAGGAGGGATTCGAACCCCCAACATCCGGATTTGGAGTCCGGCGCTCTACCATTAGAGCTACTGGCCTAATCAGATTCTTCTATTTTGTCTCTTTATGGGGAGTATGGACCTTACAAAAAGAGCAATATTTCTTAAACTCAAGTTTGTTTGGCGTATTTTTCTTATTTTTAGTCGTCGTATAGTTTCGACGTTTGCATGTTCCGCATGCCAGAGTGATTATATCTCTCATGCCAAGCCCTTCCTTCTATAAAAAATTACCCAGCTCTCCAGAAGGGAGCCGGGTAATATGTTTATGAAAATGAGTAATTACTGAATAATTTCACTAATAACGCCGGCGCCTACGGTCCGACCGCCTTCACGGATTGCGAATCGAAGCCCTGCATCCATTGCTATCGGGGTGATCAGTTCTGCCACGACTGAAACGTTATCGCCAGGCATTACCATCTC
>JARLHL010000053.1 GCA_031292275.1 Desulfocapsaceae bacterium
AATGCCTGCCATACTACGCAACATACCCTGAAAGGAGGAGGCAGGCCATGCTCCCGTGTTCACGATGTGACGAACACCTCTACCCAGTCCCGAAATTTGACTTGGGCAGAGACGATATCGCAGCTTTCATCCACGAACTCAGAGGCTTCCACGAACAGTTCGCCGACTGTTTTGTACGAAGCGAATCCAGGGAACACTTCTTCAACTACATGGCTGGCCAATTCAGCGAGCTGGAACGGAAATCCATTGAACCCATAGCACTGGCCCTGAAAGACGGCAATATCAGAGCATTGCAGCGCTTTGTCAGCGATGCTCCGTGGGACGATGACAGGATTATGTCCAAGTATCGTAGTTTGGTTAGTGATGATCTCGGCAGTCCAGATGGAGCCCTTGTCTTCGACGAAAGCGGCTTTGTCAAGAAAGGCCAAAACTCAGTCGGTGTCGCTCGCCAATACTGTGGGACAATCGGAAAAGTCGACAATTGCCAGGTAGGAGTCTTTGCCGGGTATGTGTCTGAACACGGATATTCCCTGGTCGACAAGCGACTGTTCATCCCTGAGAAGTGGTTCGGGGACGACTACGTTGAGCGACGAACAAAGTGCAATCTGCCTGCTGAAATTGGTTTCCAGTCCAAGCCCAAACTGGCGGCGGAAATGCTCACTGCCCTCAGCCAAGAAGATGTCCTGCCTTTCAAGTATGTGCTTGCCGACTCTTTGTACGGGGTCAGCCCAGAGTTTATCTCAGCAGTTGAGGCACTGCCTGGCAAAACCTACTTCGTATCGGTTCCCAAAGATACCCAATGCTGGTTGAAGCGACCGATGACCATTACCAAAGAGTACCGCTGGGGCGGAAAGGAACGCAGGAAGAGAGTTTTGGCTGCTCCTGACACCAAGCCCTTGACCGTGGAGGATCTCGCCAGAAACATGAACGACTACTTCTGGTATCGCCGGAAGGTGTCGGAAGGGACCAAGGGGCCAATCGTCTATGAGTTCACCCGACGCCGGGTTATCCTGTCAGCTGCCGGGCTTCCAAAGAAAACCGTTTGGTTGTTGATCCGTCGAACGTTGGGCAACGATTCGCAATACAGCTATTTCATCAGCAACGCCATGAGCAGTACAAGACTAAGGACACTTGTATGGCTCAGCGGTCTGAGATGGGCAGTAGAACAGTGCTTTCAGGAAACCAAGACAGAACTGGGCATGGACCACTACGAAGTGCGTAAGTTTCCAGGATGGCACCACCACATCATAACCTGCATGCTGGCCCATTTCTTTCTCTGGCACCTGAAAATCAGGCTGGGGAAAAAAAGCACCGTCCATTACTCTGTCGCAGCTTAGGGTCTTGCTCAAAGTCATCTTGCCAATGAAGCAGCACACTCTAGAAACGCTGATCGAACAGGTAATCTGGATACAGAACCGAAACCATCGGGCCCACATGTCACATAGAAAAAGTTGCATGATTGAAGTCTTGGACGCCAAATAAGTAACGTTGTAGGGTTATTTGCCCATAGTAGCTCCGGTTTTGATTTCAGGTCAAACATAATTTCCGGATCATGCCACATACGTGTGTCAAATAAGGACACATGTAAT
>JARLHL010000054.1 GCA_031292275.1 Desulfocapsaceae bacterium
GGAGATGCGGAGGCCGCAGAACCAGGAAAGAGCTGTTGCCCCTGGGCCGGTTCCTCAAGGAGGCAATCCGGTGCTGCGATCGGAGGAGATGCGGAGGCCGCAGAACCAGGAAAGAGCTGTTGCCCCTGGGCCGGTTCCTCAGGGAGGCAATCCTGTGCTGCGATCGGAGCAGATGAGGAGGCCGCAGAACCAGGAAAGAGCTGTTGCCCCTGGGCCGGTTCCTCAAGGAGGCAATCCTGTGCTGCGATCAGAGCAGATGCGAAGGCCGCAGAACCAGGAGAGGGCGGCAGCGCCTGGGGCAGCTCCTCAGGAAAACAGACCGGGAGCCCGCCAGGATGGGCAGCGGAGACAGCAGGATCAGTAAGACCTCTGCGAGGTCATGTCATGATTGCAGTAAGCGTGGCATACGTGCTGCGCGTAAAGGGGAAGAACACCCAAACGGGGGAGGAAGTATCATCACTCATTGAAGAGGAGGAATTTCCATGCAAGATCGACGTGATTTTTTAAAGACGACTGTGGCGGCGGCATCTCTTTTGGCCATCAACTCTGTTCCCCGGGCCTTTGCGGCTGGAAATCCCATGTATACCAATATCATTTACACCAAGGATAATCCGGGCAGATGGGTGGGCAAGGCGGCCATTCATGCCCCGCAGGTGACGGTTACCGGCTCCAAAGTCAATGTGGTCACTAATCATCCGATGTCAAACGAACATTATATCGTCAGGCATACCCTGGTCCTTGAGGACGGGACGTACATCGGCTCTACGACCTTTACCCCGGCAGATAAGCCGGAGTCGAGCTATGAACTGCCAGCAGGCTATAAGGGCAAGTTCTATGCAACCAGTTTCTGTAATCTGCATGACTTCTGGCTGACTGAAAGCATGGTCTGAGCGCGCCTTGAAAGGCCTTGCGCAGGCCGAAGTTGATGCCCCGGTTCTGTTTGGCTGGGGTTGCTCCGCGCGGCCTCGACTTCGCCATGGGACTGCAGCCGGTTGTGCTCACCGTCTGCAGTCCTCCCCTCCGCCGTCAAAGCCGGATTGATGGCCGTAATTATTTTCAACGCCGCTTGCCTTTTGGTTTTTCTCCGTTCTTTCGACAAGATGCATGCTTCTGCGCTCCATTACCTTGCCGCCGTCGAGTTGGCGTTCAAGTCAGCCCCGGTCTTTTCTTCGTCTCATTGCCCAGAGCTTTGATCCATTGCCGGCCACGGATCCCGAGGCGGCAATGGATCCGGCTTTTACCCCTTTGATTTCGGTTTCTTCTCCAGAATCTCCTGGGCCCAGGACATTGCGGCCATGCTCTGGGGAAAGCCTATGGTGGAAACCAGCAGCAGCAAGGTATGGGAGATCTCCTCTGGGCTTGCCCCGGCCTGCAGGGCCCTGCGGGTATGTGAGCAGACCGATCCCTCCGACTGCCTCGCCGCCGCCGCCGCAAGTTGAATCAGCTGGGAGGTTTTTTCATCCAGGGGGCCTGCGGTCCTCAGGACGCTGCCGAGATTTTCAACGGTCTTGATGACTTCCGGGAAACGTTTGCTGATCTTTTTATAAAACGATGGCTTACTTTTATCCGACATGGCTGTCTCCTTGGGCAATGTATTGAGGAAAATCCGCTCTGAACTGATTCTGTCTTGACGCGGCGCCTGAATCGGCCGGCTCCATCGTCAGATATCTGCATCCTGTCGATCAAAAGAGGCGGCAGGCCACCTTGCAATCCCTGTTTGAATCATACCAGGTGATCCCCTGCCCGGACAATGGAAAAGAGGAGCAGAGGCTTTGGCCTTCGATCACTCTCTTTGGATATTCAATTCTGTAATACCTTTCTCTTTTCCAGGATTATGTTTATAATAAACGGTTAGCCGAAATGCAGACGGAACAGAAAAAATTAACGGAAGGCTTGGCCCTATTTCCCGAGGAGGGTGGTCGGAGAGCATGACTATAGTACCGGTTAAGACAGATACTCCGGAAGGAGAAAAGATACTTGCAGGACTCGTTGATCGTTTTCAGGCTGGCGATCGATCCTGTCAGGCGGCTGTGGAGGAGATCCTGGCTGCTGTGCAGGCTAGGGGAGATGCCGCGGTGATCGAATACGGCCGCCGTTTCGATGCCCCGATGCTTACCCTTGAGCAATTGCAGGTGAGCGCTGCGGAGATGCTGGCGGCCTATGAACAGGTCGATGAGACCTTCTTGACCACGCTTGCCAAAGCCATTGAGCGGATCGAGACCTTTCATCAGCGGGAGATGGAGGATTCCTGGATGCAGACCAGGGAGGACGGTACCATCGTCGGCCGTCTCGTCAGGCCGGTGGACTCCGCCGGACTCTATGTCCCAGGCGGACAGGGCGG
Source organism: Desulfocapsaceae bacterium (assembly GCA_031292275.1). GTDB lineage: Bacteria > Desulfobacterota > Desulfobulbia > Desulfobulbales > Desulfocapsaceae > CAIUQR01. The sequence goes on from JARLHL010000054.1 coordinate 2,342, forward strand.
ATCGACGCCGCTGGTCTCCTCGGTGCTGATGAACGGGATTCCCGCGGCCATTGCCGGGGTCGGCCTGCGGGTCATGGTCACCCCGCCCAACAAGGATGGGGCCGTGAGTCCGCATCTGCTGGTGGCCGCTCAGGAGATCGGTATTACCGAGATATACAAGGCCGGTTCGGCCTGGGCCATTGCCGCGCTTGCCTACGGCACCGCCTCCATCCCGCGGGTGGATGTGATCGTGGGCCCCGGCAACCGGTTTGTCACCGAGGCCAAACGCCAGGTCTCCGGCATGGTTCGCATCGATATGATCGCCGGCCCCTCAGAGGTCCTGATTGTGGCCGACCGGACTGCCGAGGCCGCCTACATAGCCGCCGATATGCTGGCCCAGGCAGAACATGATTCCCAGGCCCGGGCCGTGGCCGTGATTACCGACGCGGGCCTTGCCGCTGCCATCCCCGCCGAGCTTGAGCGGCAGTTGGCCGCATTATCACGACAGGACATAGCCAGGCGGTCGCTGGCGGAGAACGGGGTGATCCTGATTGCAGCAAACCTGGAGGAGGCCATCGGGCTTGCCAACGACATCGCCGTGGAGCATCTGGAACTGATGATAAGCGACCCCTGGGCCTGGCTCCCCCATATCCGTCATGCCGGGGCAATTTTTTTGGGCAGCAATACCCCTGAGGCGGCAGGCGACTACCTGGCCGGTCCCAATCATGTCCTGCCCACCATGGGGACCGCGCGATTTGCCTCGGCTCTGGGCGTTGAGACCTTTCTGAAGAAGAGCTCGATTATCAGCTATTCACGGGAAGCGCTGCAGGCCGACGGTGATCATATCCGCCTGCTGGCCAATCTGGAGGGCCTGACGGCCCATGCGGCCTCAGTCAGCGAGCGGCTCAAAGGCTGATGGCAGGATGGAGGTGATGTGGCCGGAAGCGTGAAAATAAAAACGGGCGGCCCCGTCGTTGATTTCCGGGCCCTGCTGCAGGAGGGCGGTCAGAAGCTGGGGATTGCGCTTGCAGATGACGCGGTGGAACGCCTCTTTGTGTACTACGAGGAACTCAGACGCTGGAGCCGGAAGGTCAATCTCATCGCCAGAGACGCAAGCGAGCAGCAGATAATCGAGAATCATTTTCTTGATTCCCTGACCATCCTGCCTCTGCTGGGCGACAGCTCCTTTCTTCTCGATGTCGGGACCGGGGCCGGATTCCCCGGTCTTGTCTGCAAAGCGGCCAGACCCGGGCTGGCCCTGACCCTGGTTGAGCCGCGGCTCAAGCGGGTATCCTTCCTGCGGCATATCATGAGAACCCTGGGACTTGATGGCGTCAGCGTCTTGGCCTGCCGCATAGAAGATGAATCACAGCTCCCGTCGGCTACGCCCTTTACCCACATCACCAGCAGGGCCGTGACCGAAATCGGTGCTTTTCTGGACATGACCCGCAGGTTTACGCCGCTCGGGCCTGCCATTATCTGTATGAAGGGGCCTCGCTGGCAGCAGGAGCTGGCCACGGTGGCAGACGATCTGCAGGATGGAGTTCTTGAAATGGTCCGGACGGTTGAGCTCAGGCTCCCTTTTTCAGGGGCGGAGAGGGCCCTGGTGGTCCTGAAGTTTCTGGCAAAAGTGGAGTGAAGCTGCTATAGTGGCATGGTAGTTGCTGCCGTCCTCGCCAAAGGCCGTTGGGGAGGCTGCAGGGATTTCCTTTCCCCTGATGTCAGGGCTGAAGGTGAAGGATATGTTCTTTGGCAGTCTGTGAGCCTGAAATTGAAAAAGAGTTTGAGCGCCTGCTTTCCTCGTACGGAGACGGGCCGTGAAGGGCAGAAAATAGAGAAACAGCAAGAGGAATATAATGAAGAAAATAGCAGTATTAGCCGGGGACGGAATCGGTCCTGAGGTCATGGCCGAGGCGATCAAGGTCCTCGAGGTTGCCCAGAAGAAATTTTCCTTTGAACTCAGCTTCACCGCCGCTGACGTGGGCGGGATTGCCATCGACAGGCATGGCGAGGCCCTGCCTCCCGCGACATTGGCGCTGTGCGAGCAGAGCGACGCCATTCTCTTCGGCTCTGTGGGTGGCCCGAAATGGGAGGGGCTGCCGCCGGCGCAGCAGCCGGAACGGGCGGCGCTGCTGCCCCTGCGAAAACACTTCGACCTTTTCTGCAATCTCCGGCCGGCCAGGGTCTTCAAATCGCTGGCGGCGGCCTGTCCGCTCAGACCGGATATCGTAGGCGACGGATTTGACATTCTCTGCATGCGGGAGCTGACCTCGGATATCTACTTCGGCACACCCAAGGGGCGCGAGGGCGCAGGTGCCGACGAGCGGGCCTTCGACACCATGGCCTATACCCGGTTTGAAATCGAGCGTATCGCCCACCTGGCCTTTCAGGCGGCCGGCCAGCGACGGGGCAAGGTCACCTCCATCGATAAGGCCAACGTCCTGACCACCATGGTCCTCTGGCGCGAGGTCGTGATCGAGGTGAGCAGGCAGTATCCGGATATCCAGCTGAATCACCTCTACATCGACAATGCCACCATGCAGCTGGTCCGCGATCCCCATCAGTTTGATGTGATGCTGTGCGGCAATATGTTTGGCGATATCATCTCCGACGAGGCGGCGATGCTCACCGGCTCCATGGGCCTGCTGGCCTCCGCCTCCCTCAATGCAAAGAAATTCGGCCTCTTCGAGCCGGCAGGCGGATCGGCCCCGGATATTGCCGGCAAGGGGATCGCCAATCCCATCGCCGAAATCCTGTCTGCTGCGATGATGCTGCGCTACAGCTTCGGTCTGGAGGGCGCTGCCGATGCCATTGACAGGGCCGTCGAGCAGACCCTGATCAAGGGAATCCACACAGCGGATATAGCCGTGGATAAGAACAGGGCCGTGGGGACAGCGGCCATGGGCGATGCCATCGCCGCTGCGCTCTAAGAGAGACGTGGCGCCCATGTCCCATAAGGATGATATCATGATGGTGGCCAATGAGGCCTCCACTGATCTGGGCCGCAAGGTCGCAGCGGCGCTGGACCGTCCCTTTTCGGAGATGGTCCGCAAACGCTTTGCCGATGGTGAGTGTTATCATGCTTTTCCAGGCGATCTGGCGGGTAAGAAGCTGGTCATCATCGGCGCCACCCATGATGACGCCTCCTATCAGGAGCTGCTGGACCTGATCCAGGGCGGGCGATACTGGAATGCGGCCTCCGTCAATGTGGTCATCCCCTATCTCGGCTATTCCACCATGGAGCGGGCCAAGCCGGGCTCCAATGAGATACCCAAAGGGGTCACCCGGACCCGGCAGATCTTCCGGGCCAGGCCGGACTTCGTGACCTTCATCGATCTGCATTCGGAGGCGGTCCTGCATGCCCATGCCGGTGAGATCAGCACCTTCCACGCCTGGACCGATGCCCTGGCCGCAGAGAAGATCAGAAGCTGCGGGTTTTCCGACTTTGTTCTGGTTTCTCCCGACTACGGCTTTTCCAAACGGGTGGCGAGGCTGGCCAGCATTCTGGGTTGTCCGCATACGGCGGCGGACAAGGACCGGTACGATGTCGACAAGACTATCGTCGGCCAGGTCTCCAGCGTGGTTCGGGGGCGGACGGCCATCGTCTGCGACGATATGATCAGGACCGGCGGCTCGATCATCCAGACGGCCAGGCGCTGTATGGAGGCCGGGGCCGTCGAGGTGGCGGTGATGGCCACCCATCTGGTGATTGCCGGGAATGCCAGAGAGCGTTTTCTGGAAAGCCCCATCACCCGGGTTATCGGTTCCGATACATATCCGGGTCGGGTCAGCGACGACCTGCTGGACATCTATTCAGTGGCGCCCCTGATCGCCGGGGTTCTCAAGAAACAGCTGAAACTGCCGTGATGCCGATTTTTATGCCTTTCATCGGGCTCTGTTCCCTGTGTCTCCTTGTTCTTCCAGAGGAAATCTTCCGGCCATAATGCCATGAAACAGGAAAACATAGCCCGCATCCTCAAGAAATCCATTCTCTTCCAGCAGCTGGAACAGAGCCAGTTGCAGAAGGCGGCGGCCATCGGACGTGTGGTGACCTTCAGGGAAGGCAGCTATATCTATCGCCAGAACGACCCTGGCGAAGGCTTTTATGTGGTAGCGGCCGGTGATGTGGCGCTTGTCCTGTCGCAGGAGAAGGGGCGGGAATGCGTAGTCAGCCGCATCGGTCCCGGCGGTCATTTCGGCGAGACCTCGCTGATCACCGGCAAGCCTCATTCCCTGGGGGCGAAAGCCAGCTGCGATCTGATCCTGGTTTGTTTCAACAGACGGGTATTCTACGAGGATCTTCTCGGGGATGAGCTTATCCGTGAGCGGATGAATGTGGCCCTGGCTGAGAGGCTGCGGGTTTCGTTGCGGGAACAGGGTGATACGTCCGGCCATAAAGGAGGATCAGCAGGCACGTTCAACGCCGTGGACGAGCATGCCCTCTTCGAGGGGGCTCTGACTGATGATACCGGCGAGAAGAGTCTTGGCGCCAGCAGGATTTCTACTACCGCCAAACGAACCCAGAGCATCACCGGTCTCTTTGCAAAAAATCTTGATCCGGTCTTTTTGAACGGGGAATCCGGGACCGGGAAGAAGTTTCTGGCCAAACAGATCCACCTCCAGGGTGTCTATGCCCACGGACCTTACATTGAGATAGATCTCAGGGACCTGGAAGAGGATGTGATGGCTGAGAAGCTGTTCGGCAACCAGCAGGACGCCTTTCCTTTCACCCACGCCAGGCAGTTGGGGATTTTTGAACAGTTCGGCAGAGGGACCGTCGTTTTACTGAATGTGGAATTTTTGAGTCTTCCTCTGCAGCAGAAACTGTTGAAGGCCATTGATGCGGGGAGCTTTACAAGGATTGGCGGCAGCAGACAGATTCCCTTTCAATGCCGGGTGATCTTTGTCAGCGAAGAGGCTACAGAAAACCTGATCGCCTCGGATACCCTGCTCCCCCGAATGATTGAGGTCCTGCAGCGCCAGCATTACAGGGTGCCGCCGATTCGGGAGCATAGACGGGATCTTCCACGCTTGATTGAGCATTATCTTCGCCGGTACAGCCGGGAGTTCGGTAAAAACATCCATAAAATTTCGCCGAATTCCATGGGAATTCTCCTTAATTACGATTGGCCCGGCAATCTGACGGAACTGGGAAGCGTGATCCAGAGGGCGGTGATGCTGGCCCAGAAGAACGAGATCCTCACCGATCAGATCCTTTTGGGGCTCCCCAAGACCGAAGGGAAGTGGGAGTTTAACATCCTGCGTATCCCCTGGGTCAAGGGCATTCTGCAGAGCAAGGTATTTCCGGCCTTTCCCAGGGCAGTCGTCGGATGTATCTTCCTTGCCGCGGTCCTGGCGCTCTTTTTCGGACCGAAGAATCCTGAAAAAAATATTGGCATAACCCTCAGTTGGATAATCGGCTGGCCCCTGCTCTATTTTTCCTTCTTTTTTCTGGCCAGACTCTGGTGCAGCGTCTGTACCCTGGCGGTGCCGGGCCGGATTGCCCAGTCCATTGTGAAGCCGGAACGGAACACTCCGGAATTCATTAAAAAATATTCCGGCTGGATCATGGCCAGCCTCTGTATTCTCGTCCTCTGGGTGGAGATTGTCTTTGACGCCTATAATACCCCTTTCATCGGAGGCTGGGTGATTGTGGCCGTGACCCTCGGCTCATTTATCTTCAGCATCATTTTCAAGCGGCGGGTCTGGTGCCGATATGTCTGTCCGCTGGGCGCCATCAACGCCATTTTTGCCATGCCTTCGGTGCTGGAGTTGCGGGCCAATCGCCATCTCTGTCTGAACCGTTGCCGCCAGCATGTCTGTTTCGGCACCGAAAATGAGCAGGAGGGATGCCCCATGTTCCGGCACCCCTTCCTGGTCGACAACAACAGGGATTGCATCCTCTGCGCAAAATGCATCAAGAGCTGCAAGGAAAATTCCATCCACCTGAATCTCCGGCTGGCACCGCAGGAACTGTGGAGCCTTGAGACACCCAGACGGCCGGACAGCTTTCTGATTGTCGCCCTGGGAGCGATTTTTTTTCCTTTTGCCCTCCAGGGAAACTTCTTCAAAATGGTGGGTCGGGGGGTGGGATACCTCCATCCCGGTTTCGATATTCCGATAGCGGTGTCTGCAACGCTTGTCTTTTTCGGGTTGATCCTGCTTTTTGAGATCGGTTACGGGGTGATGGTGGCGATACAGGCCCGATATACCGCAGTCAATAAGGATGTCCTGCTGCCCCTGCTCGGCTACGGCTTTATTCCGCTGATCCTTGGCTGCTACCTGGGCGTCCACTTTGAACTGTTTGTCAGCGGGGCGTGGCGGATATGGCCGAATTTCCTTGACCTGATGGGGCTTGAGCCCGTTTATCAGGCACGGCGGATCCTGAGCCCTGACACCACGGCCGTTCTCCAGGCTATCACTGTTCTGGGCGGTATGCTGGCCTCCTTCTACGCGATCTTCAGGATTATGGCCCGTCTGAAAGGCAGCAGGAAATTCTCCTGGAAGATGCTGGCGCTTCCTTACAGCTTCATGATCGTCCTTGGCGGTCTGTCCCTCTCTATCATTTAGATCAGCCAGGCCTTCCCCGGATTTGTGTGCCAGGGCCGGACACGTCAAAGGTATTGTCCCTGCACTTTATCGTCTTCTCCTCTTTGAACTGCCATGAAGCATAAGGGCGGAAGAGAGATGCGCTGTCTGCCGCAGGCGCAACAGACGGACCGTGCGGGGCGAAACGGGCGGTCAGGTCCGCCTATACCGATTGGTGGAATAACTGAAACGCGGTCAGAAACGAGACTCCACGTACAGTTGCTGAAAGTGACTGAAGATGCTGAGCAGATGGGACCGGGCTCGTGAGGTCTTTGCCGGCAAGTGGTCTGAAACCCTGATATTGCAAAGGGAATGATGTGAAAAGAAGGGGAAAAAGAAACCGGATAGAATCAACTATACCTTGTTGAATCTATCCGGTCAGGGGGGCTGATTAGGTTATTGCTTACACGTAGATATATAAGCAAAAGGCGTTCCATTTTATACGTCGCAGGATGTGAGTATGATAACTATATGTAATTATTATGTATAGAATTTTATGTCGGCGGCGGCCAGAGTTAAATCGGAATTGTTCCGGTTTTTCGTATTACTATAATGTAATTAGATGGAAAATTACGTAATTCTGGATCCGTTAAGGGTATACCGATCCGGATCACATCAAGCCGGAAGTGTCTCTCTTGCTCTTCGTCTTTGCTGCAGCGTGCGAATTCGTCTCGGCATCGGGGTCTGCATGCCGGCATTTCTGCTGCCTCACCTCTTCTGTCCGCAGCAGGACCGTCATCTCGCATTTTCGGCAGTCAAAGGCCAGGTCGTAGGTCCCGGTGTTGTCGGTGATGGTCAGGGGCTCAGTCGGCCCTGGAGTATGGAGGCCGTGAATTGGGCAGAGATTCAGCTGGGCCTTGATACAGTATTTGCAGGTCATAAGGACTGTATGCCTCTCAGCTGTCGAGGGCTTTGCGGCGAGGTCTGCGCCATGCCGCCTGTAAAAGGTCCTGGCGCAGCCGTTGGCAAGATCCTGCGGGCTTCCGAGGCTGGCCGGCCACGGCGCTGCATTTCTGCTCAGCGGCCTGCGGAAGAGGGGATGGCGTCGCAGGCGGGTTTCCAGATGGGCGGCCAGGGCCCTTCGGCGGATGTCGTTGATCGTTGACATCGGGATATGGGGGATAGGGTCCATGTTCAGGCTTACCTCCTCCACTGTAAAAATGGTGCTGCCGCTTTTTCGGGCCTGCTGGATCAGGATTTCCAGCATCCTGTCGGGGTTTTGGGCCTTTTCTCCGGATAAAGAGGTGTTGACGGAAGTGTGGCATCCGTCCTCGTCGCTGATGGCGAAGTCAAGACCGGCCGCCGTCCCTGTGATGGTGACGCCTGCCGCGATCTTCCGGCAGTTCCCGCTATGTTTCAGCTGGTTGATAAAGGCCGTATCAAGGTTTCGGTACATGATCGTTCCGGGCAGAATGGCCACAGGATCCCGTGGGTAGATACGTTCACCCTCAAGCCTGTTGACCCGCAGTCCCACCAGGTTTTCATCTGCGTCGAAAAAGCACAAACCGTCCCCGTTGGCGATCCGGTAGGGAGACTCCAGAGTAAAGAACCGGGAGGTGACTGTGCCGACCCGGCCGATCCTGGCACCTGTCGATTTTGGGGTCTTCAGGGCGCCCGGCCTGTTTCTCTGAGTTGTCAGAAAATAGTCCGTCCCGCCACGGTGAAAGGTTCGGGCCGGATCGGGTGAAAAGTCGAAGGTGCATCTGCCCGAAGAGGCCCGCCGCAGATTGTGGTCGGCAGCGATGATCCGGTCCAGGGTCTGCCGGTAAAAGGCTGTGAGGTTTTTTACCGTGGAGATATCCTTCAATCGTCCTTCGATCTTGAATGAACTGATGCCCGCATCGATGAGCTGCCGGAGATGCCCGGAGAGATCCAGATCCTGCAGCGACAGCAGATGGCTGCCCTTTTTCAGAATGTTGCCGTCGCCGTCTTTAAGGGTATAGCGATGCCTGCAGAACTGGGCGCAATTGCCCCGGTTGGCGCTCCGGTCAGCCACTACCTCGCTCATGGTGCAGCGGCCGCTGTATGAGACGCAGAGCGCCCCATGGACGAAGAACTCCAGAGGAACCGAGGTGGACTTCCTGATTGCCGCGATCTGTTCCAGATTGAGTTCGCGGGCCAGTACCACCTGGGTAAAACCCGTATCTTCCAGGAACCGGACCTTTTCTGCGGTCCGGTTGTCGCACTGGGTGCTCGCGTGCAGGGGGATTGGCGGCAGGTCGCACTCCAGCAGCCCCATATCCTGGATGATCAGGGCATCGACGCCGATGGAGTGGAGTTCTGCGGCAATGCCCGCCGCCTCCCTGATCTCTCTGTTGTTAAGAAGGGTGTTCAGGGCCGCATAGACCCTTGCATGGAAGCGGTGGGCATAGTTGGTCAATTCCCGGATCTCGGCAATGCTATTGGCCGCTGCCGCCCGGGCGCTGAATTTTGGAGCGCCGATGTAGACGGCATCAGCCCCGTGATCGATGGCGGCCATGCCGGTGGCGCAGTCCCTGGCGGGAGAGAGGAGTTCAAGGGTACGGGGATTCATGGGGTATTAACGTTGCTTCCGGAAATTTCTGGATGGAGCGCCTCTGTCCTTAACCAGCTCTCACTCTAGTCATCTTCGGGTATTTGCGCCAGTCCTGCCGGACAGGCAGGGTCGCCCTGTCCCTGTTTCGGCCTCAAACCGCCGAAGGTTCAGTCCCGCCAGATCCTGTGTATGGCCAGATTATTTTTCTCTTCAAAGTACCGGAGCACCTCCCATTGCAGGCCTGTCTCAGGAAAATAGGGGCTGAGGTCAGGGCGCGACATCAGGTACATCCGGCCTTCAGGCTTCAGATGAGAGGGCAGCTGCGCCAATACCCGCATGAGCAGTCTGCCTTTAAAGTCGTACCGGTTGGGATCCTGAACCCGGCTGTCACTGGTCGGCAGCGGGGCCTCGAAGAGGATGGCATCATAGGCCTTTTCGACGTCGGTCAGGCCGTCGCTGAGCCATGCATGCACCAGATGCTCCGTCCGGGTTCGCCTGCAGGCGGCAACGGTATTGGCAATGGCAATGGGGTTGATGTCGGTGGCGTCAACATGAATTCCATATTTCAAGGCGATACAGATGGCCTCAAGGCCCGCTCCGGTCCCCAGGACCAGGATATCCCCGCAGTCGCCGAGATCGGCAAGGACGGCCTCCAGGAGATTCTGATCATAACAATTGTTGTAATAAAAGACGCTGGGAAAGAGAGGGATCGTACAGACGCCGCCTCGTGTCTCTCTGAACAGATCGGTGACAATTTTGATCTCAGGCCTGGTATTCCAGAAAATCCTGCAGTCCAGCTGGCCGGATAGAGGCGTGTCCAGCCAGGACGGCTCCAGGGCCTTGATCATGTCGTCCATGGATTTCGAAAAAAAATCCTCCACGGCCCCTCGAAGCATCGGCAGAATCCACTCCCCTTGCGTATAAGCGTCCAGCAGGAGCGTTGAATGACAGAAAAGGATCTCGTCGCTTCCTCTCAGAAAGACGATGAAAATCGGAAAAACCCTGCCCTGAACGCGGTAGGCAAGAAGAACGGCGGTATTATCATTGGCCTCCAGCAATGCAGCGGCAGGGGCCTCCAGGCGAATCACGAGATACTCGTCCGCATGTCCCCTCTCATCCTGGGGAAGCTCAACTCCCAAGGCGTCGAGAAAAAGCCTGAGGTCTCCCTCCTGCGTTGAAGGTCCCGGTGGGCTGTGCGGCATAGGGATACCCAGGTGATACGGTAAAAGAAAGTTATAACTCGGGACCATCGTTCATGTTTTCCGATACAATCTGAGCCTCTACCATATGCATGCTCATCCGGCAAGAGGGAAAATGAAGCCTGGCTGTGCCAGGAGGTAGATGATGTGCGCCCCTTTGCTGCTCCTTTGTGATCCCGCGGCCAGGCCGGGCACCGCCTTTCATGGAGCCGCCCGGCTTAGGCCGGTTGACGGCACAGGCTGCAGTTCCCTGCCGGCCGGAATACACTCAAGCAGATGGTTACGGCTCCTAGTGCTCTGCACAGGACGGAAGATCAAAATTGTGTTTGAGCTGCGCAATCTGCATCCCCAGCGGAATGCATGATCTTCCTTCCAGGCAACTGGCGGCCTCATCTGTTTCAATGAATGTCCGCAAAAAGCGGTTCTGATGGTGCAGGGCAACGACCCAGGCCTTGATTTCTTCGTTGTAGTCAACGTCGATATCGACCCCGCAGACGCCGGCGTCGGGGAAAACATCCTGGATTTTTTTGCAAAGTTCCTCTTTGGTGATCTTCATGGCAGCCTCCGTAGTCTCTCAATGAGGGCAGAGCGAGTTTTTTCCGCCTTATGGAAATAATGTAAGAACGGGCAGGAGATAAACAAGCTCCCCCCGCCGCCGGTATTTCTCAGGATTACCTGCTATGAGGACAGCGTGCAGCCTTCCGCCTGCTGGCTGACGGGATCGTAATTACGGGTATTTGCTCCCGTATGTATCGTGATTATGCTTTTCTGTGGAGAGGAACCGGCGCAAACAAGGATGGGCGCAGATACTCAAGGCTGTACAGGGCAGCGGGGATGTCCCGACCTGCCGGAGATTGTGCGGAGGATTCGCCATGAAGCATTCCAGCAAGGCTAAAGAGGTCTGCGTCTGCGATTGGCAGGGAGAAAAAATGTGTGCAATGACGGCAGGCAGCACGCCGCAGGCGTGCGGATTAGGCCAGGAAAAGATAGTGGAAATGCTCTATACAGGGATACTCGTCGATGGCAGGAAAGGCGGTCTGGTACTCGGACCATCCCATGAGGAAGGCTTTATCTACCTCTTGCAGGAGGGGCCGTCCGGGTGTTATGGCGTTGTCGGAACCATGGAGGGGGGAGAGTATCTCCTCTCCCGGAATGCCTACCGTCTGTTCCGCCGCCGGATTGATGCGATCAATGCCTGGAGGGATCCGGAGGCACGGCCGGAAAACATTGCCGTATCCAGAAAGACCCGCATCCTCAACGCCTTCGGCCCAGACTGCGATGGTGCCATTTTTGTTGACAGCGGAGGGCAGTTTGTCGTCAACAGGTATGCGACAAACAGGTTCTATTCAGAGATCGAAGACCTCAATTACCGGGGTGAGGGGTTGGTGGCATGATGATGAAATGCAGGGACGCCGGTCGTTGATCAGAGGCCTCGGCACGGACGAAGAGGCTCTTGTAAAACCCCTTCGTCTATGAAGGTCTGGCGTATCTACCGGGCGGCGCGCAGATACTGCCTGGGCCAGACGGCCTCCACCTGCAGTGCCTTGGCGGCGTGCAGGGGCCAGTAGGGGTCGCGCAGCATCTGGCGTCCCAGCAGCACGGCGTCGGCCTGGCCGGTGGCGACTATCTGTTCGGCTTGGGCCGGATCGGTGATGAGGCCGACTGCTCCCGTGGCAATTCCGGCCTCGGCGCGAATCCTGGCTGCGAAGGGGACCTGAAAGCCGGGGCCGAAAGGGATAGGCTCACGGGGGACGGCAAAACCTGATGAGCAGTCGATGAGGTCGGCACCGATATTTTTCAAGGCTCGGGCCAGGGTCACCGACTGGTCAGCGTCCCAGCCTCCGGCAAGCCAGTCGGTAGCTGAGATCCGGACGAAGAACGGCAGTTCCGCAGGCCATTCTTCGCGTATCGCCCGAGCCACCTGCAGGGGAAAGCGCAGACGGTTTTCCAGGCTGCCTCCGAAGTGATCCTGACGCTGGTTCACCAATGGCGAGAGAAATTCATGGAGGAGGTAGCCATGAGCCATATGCAGCTCAACGACCTGGAATCCGGCGGCAATGGCCCTCTGGGCGGCGGCCCTGAACTGCGCTTCGACCCGATCCAGATCGTCGGGTGTCAGTGCGCATGGCTCCTGGTGCCCGCTGTCGAAGGGGGTCGCGGTCGGGGCCAGCGTCTGCCAGCCGCCTTCATCGGCTCCCAGCGGCCCGCCGTCCAGCCACGGAAGGTTGCAGGAGCCCTTGCGTCCGGCATGGGCGAGCTGAATGCCGGCCGTGACACCGTGTTCCCGGATGAAACGGGTGATCGGCAGAAAGGCCTCTGCTTGGGCGTCATTCCAGAGGCCGCTGTCGCCGGGGCTGATACGTCCTTCGGGGCTGACCGCGGTGGCCTCTAGCATGACCAGTCCGGCGCCGCCGACGGCCCGGCTGCCGAGATGCACGAGATGCCAGTCGATGGGCAGTCCCTCCCTGCTGGAATACTGGCACATGGGAGACACGAAAATCCGGTTGCGGATGGTAAGGTCCCGCAGGTTCAGGGGTGAGAAAAGCATACTCATGGTCTGTCTCTGTCGTTAAGGTGAGCGGAACAGGGAATGCCTTGTCCTGGCTGGCTTCTGTTACCCAAAGGACTGGCTGGGAGTGCCGGCGGGCACGCTGCTGAAAGGACCTGCGCGATTGTGCCGGCCATAAACTCCTGCCAGCAGAGCGGTAAGATTTCTGATCTCCGGATATCTTGGAGGACTTCCCCTGCTGTACAGGCTCTGCGTATACGGTGAGAAGGCCGTCTTCGGCCCTGTAGAGAGGAGAGGCCAGCACCTCTTCGGATTCTGCAGATCCTGTCTTTCCTCCCCGTCAGGTCTGCTCTTCCTCGCCTCGGTCCAGGCCGACTGTGTCCGAAAAAAAAGTCGCATGGATGTCCGGGGGCGAGAGGCTTGATCTATGGCTTTCCGGACAGGAGGGGCCCGTCAGACCTCCTTGTTGACCGTTTTCTGGGGTTCTTCCTTCTTCTGCTCGATCGGGGCCGCATCAACTGAATCTGTTTTGTCCTCCGTCACATCCTTCATATTTTTTTTGAAGGATTTGATGCTCTTTGCCAGACCTTCGCCGATCTCCGGCAGTTTTCCCGGCCCGAAAATGATCAGAACGACGATCAAAATGAGGATCAGATGCATGGGTTGAAAAAGTCCTGAAAACATGGAAGCCTCCTTATTTCGTTGGTAAAATATATCGACATATGCTCTGGCCGTCATGCGCCTGTCCGGGCAGGCCCGGACAGGCGGCCGGCACCAGTGTCTTTTTGCATTCTTTGATTATAAGGATGATTTAGCCAACTGCACTCAGTCTTGCAATATAATCTTCCATTTCCTCTGCGAAACGGTATGCCGCAGGAGATGGCGGGGGATGAGTCATCCGACTCATCCCGCTTCTCCCGGCATCGATTTCCGTCCCCTATTGTATGCTGATTGCGCCCAAAAAGATACATGAACTTTCCGGCCAGGCCTTAAGGGTGATTTTATGTTTGAAATTACTGCTCTATTGAGGCAATAGTAAGGACATCGTCTGATCTGCTGTTTCTTTCGCATTCCCTGCAATCTGCAGCGGCTGCGTCTGGGCGTGAGCACCGCAGCATAAAGGAGCTTTTGGGGCAATGGACAGAGCAAAAAAATCCGGACAGGGCTCTTGCCGGCTGGTGCCCTTCAGACTTATGGTTGTCCTGGGCTTTGCTGTCCTTCTGGGCGGGGCGCTGGCGGTTCCGTTCCAGTACCAGACCGAAACACTCTGGTATAAGACCGGGGTCGATAAGGTCCTGCTGCGAACAGGACAGCAGGCCGGTTTGACAACCCTCGTCCTGCTGCTTGCGCAAATCGTTCTTTCCTTGCGGGGGCGTTTCCTCGAAGGCCTTTTCGGTGCTGCATGCCTGTTGCGCTGGCATCGGTTCAACGGTCCGCTCCTTGCCTGCACGGCCTGCTGTCATGCGATCCTGGTCCTGGCCCCTGAGGGGCTGGGCAATATCCCCATGGGGAAAAAATACTGGCCGGAAATGGTAGGCGAGGGGCTCTTTATACTCCTCCTGGCCACGGTTCTCCTGTCGCAGTTCCGGTCCAGGCTGCAGCTGGACTATAAGACCTGGAGGGCCGTGCATAGACCCCTGGGCTATCTGATTCCGGTCCTGGCCCTGATCCACGTCCTTTTTGTCAGCGAGTCGTTCGCTCAGGGTGCACCCAGAGCGGTTCTGCTCGTTGTCTTTGCCGTACTCACCCTGTTTGCCGTCCTGGTGAAGACGGGGCGCTGGAGGGCGCGGTCGTGAGGTCGGGCTGGCCCTTTGTCGCATCGGCTGGCTGCAAGGCAATGCTAAACTGGTGAAGGCCCCCTGAAGAGAGCGTTCAGGCTGTCTTAGGGGAGAATATGTCGCATATAATTTTCTGGAGGCTGGCATGAAAAGAATATCTGGATTAGGGATTGCACTGTTGCTGTCTGTCGTTATGGCCCATAACAGCTTTGCCGTCGTTCGTGACTGGACCCTGGATAAAGATCATTCCAACATCTATTTCAGTGTGGATCATATCTATGCCAAGATAAACGGGCGTTTCGATACATTCACCGGCACGGTCAACTTCGATCCGGCCAATCTGCGGGAAAGCCGGATCTCTTTTGCCATTACCGTGGACTCCATTGATACCAACGTCAGCAAACGAGACAAGCACCTCCTTTCGGCAGATTTCTTCGACGCCGGCAAGTATCCGTCGATCACCTTCGATTCCACCGCAATCACGGATGCCGGAAACGGGATGTATCAGGTGGCCGGGAAACTGAATATCAAGGGGAAGACCTATGATCTGACCCTTCCGCTCAAACTGGCGGGCATCAAAGACCATCCTGCCGATCCGAAAAGCCAGGTGATCGGTTTCAATGGGACCGTAACCCTCGATCGGCATGTCTACAATGTCGGGGATCCGAAATTCTACGCCATGGGCCTAGTCGGCAAGGATGTCGAGATCCTGGTCAGTATAGAGGCGCTCAGCCCCAAATAACAGGCTCTCCCGATCCTGCCTTCCTGTGAGGCACCCTGGTTTTGCTGCCGGGTTGCCCCACAGGAATTTGCTTTTCTCCTCCCCGGCCTTGCCTGTGGCACAACCGTATCTCTTCTCATGGCTGGCGCTGCAGCGAAGTCGCCTGAATGTATCATCACCTCTCCGCGAAGATCCGGGATTGTTGGAAAAGTAGAAAAAATATCTTTTCCGAACAGCTTCTTTATCCAATCCTAACGCATTCAAAATTTATTTCCCTGATAATCGTCAGCAGACCGGTGAACAGTATGACCAGCATGTCCATATGCTGGTTACTGCCGTGGATTTTGATGGCCTGAAGAGGGTTATTGTGATGTAACTATCTTGATATAAACAATAAAGAATGAATTTTCTGGTGTCTGCAGACGCCATTGAATCTGGGTGGGGTAAACTGGCCGGATGGAGAAGTCAGGCCTGCGGGCTGATTCTGTTCCCGTGGTCTGTCAGGGAGTGGTTACACTCCAATTAAGGATAACGAAAATAAATGGTTGAGAATATAATGCCTCATGGAGTCCTGCGGATAAATGCTCAGGTCTACAGGGAAGGAAAAGGCTGCGGTCTGTCTGCTTCTGCATGCGTTGAATCAGAGAGGAAGAGCTTCCGGAAACTGACCCTTGTCTGTGGTGAATACCTATGACGAGAATGATCGGGGCAATGGCCAATTTCCTTATAAAACCAGTTTGTTGTGCGTATGGCAAAACGATCGGGAGTGTGCAGTTGTCCATTCGCGGCCGCATCTGGCTGTGGAATGCAGTGGCCTGCACTACTCTCCTCTTTATCATTGTCATCAGCCTGTTTCAGGCCCATCGGAACCAGGACGCCATTCAGCATATTATCCGGCAAAGCTTTCCCGGGATTCTGCTGGTATCGGATTTGGAATCCACCCTGGAACGTCTGCAGGCCGATGTCTCTGGCATGGCGCTGGAGACTGATGGAAACCAGAAGACCAGGGACCAGGTGGATCTGGCCCACCGGAAGGTCAAGCAGATGCTGGATAAGTGCCCGGATCTGCTGACGTCCGAGAGGCAGCGCGGTTTACTGGAGGAGTTGCGCGGGAGCCTGAAGGGCTATTTCAAGGCCGTCGACAACGTCCGGAAAATGGCTGTTGCCGGAAATCTGGAGATTGCCCAGGCTGTGCTTGCCGGTTCAGTGAATCCCTCTCTGGTTGAGGTGGAGCAGGTGGTTGACACCCTGAAGGTCGAGGCCGGACGGAACCAGGAATCTGCCACCAAGAAACTTGGCCGGGACATGCGGCGGGCAATCCTTCGCTTTATCGGCCTTGCCGTGCTGGCTGTCGTTGTCCTGTTGAGCATTGGCACCATACTGCAGCGACGCATTCTCCATCCGCTGCAGCTGATGGATTCGACCATACAGCAGATTACCAATGATCTGGATTTCACCCTTCGCATCCCTCGGCAGGGAAATGATGAGCTGGGACGCTCAATGGAGGCCCTGAACCATCTCCTCGCCACTCTGCAGAGAAGTCTGGCCGAGATGATTGCGGTGATTTACGACAGCATCCAGGCAACTGAAATCATGCGCCAGGAGGCCAAGGTGGTCGAGGACATTGCTGAAACGGGAACCCGGGCCTCAATGGATATCCATCGTGCAGCCCAGGACATCGCCGGCCATATCCGGCTGATCTCTCAACATACCAGGACAGCCGCCGACATTACCCAGCAGTCAGGACAGATCGCCACGCGCAACGCCGAAATCATCCGCTCGGGCGTAGCCGAGATCGACGGTGTGGAGGCCATAGTCAGCAAGGCTGCCCAGCGTATTTTCACCCTGGTTGATGCCGGGAAGAAGATCGGCAGTGTTGTCGGGGATGTGCAGAATATCACCAAGCAGACCAATCTGCTTGCCCTGAATGCGACCATAGAGGCCGCCCGGGCCGGTACCGTCGGACGTGGATTTGCGGTGGTGGCGGGTGAGGTCCGGAATCTGGCTGCAGAAACCGAGAAGGCCGCCAATGAGATCGGACGAAGGGTTGTCGATATACAGGGCATTTCGACGGCTTCAGCCTCGGAGATGCATCAGATGATCGATCTTGTAAACGCCAGCATATCGGCCACCCGCCCGGCGGGTGAGGCCGTTGCCCAGATCGAACGGGAGAGTGGTAAGGTCCTCAATGTCGTGTCCGCAATCTCGGATGCCATCTCAGCGGGTGATCAGTCCGGCGAGGAGATAACACATCTCTCCCAGGATATCGTCGAATTGTTGCATAAAGCCCAGTCGGCGGCGCATCGGACGGCTGATTCCGCCGACAACATCCAGGATATTGCCGCCCGCCTGACCGGCATCATTCATCGATTTCGAATTGAATCGGCACACTGATATCATGAATGTCCGGTTAAGGACCTGCATGGGGATTTAAATTATGGAGAGAGCCTTGCTGGTCCGGATCAAGAGATTCGGATTCAGCTCCTTCCGGCTGCTCTACATCCTCAATGACAATACGAGCATCGCGGTCTGGGTGGGTATCATAGTCCTGGCGGGGCTTGTCCCCATCCTCTTCAGCACCGGCACCGATGTCGTGAAACGGATTGTCGCCCCCATGGTGGGTGGCGTTGTTACTTCAACCATTCTTGAGCTGATCATCTACCCGGCCATCTTTCTACTCCGGAAGAAACGGAGGCTGTGATGCGGGACGTCTGCACAATATTTTTGTTATTGACAGCCTGTAGCCCCATGGCTAGGGTAATCCCGTGGTCGGAATCCGAACGGCAAAGCATTGTGCCAAAAACAAATTCTGTCATATCCGTGCCCAGAGCATATCCGGGCAGGTCCTGAGCCCGTCGCCGCAGGAATCCTCCGAGAGAGAGGAACATCACGGAATTTGCCGAAGGCAACGTTTACTCCACGCCGAGGGCATTGCCTCCTGAAGGCTGTGAGAAAGATATTTTTGGAGAATCAAATGAAAATTCTATGGTGGCCGCTGCTCGTCATGGTCGCCTGCCTCTGGTGTTCGGCCAACGCCATTGCGGCAGACCCTCTGATGGACCGAATCAGGCAACTGGAGCCGAGCATCGGTGTCTATCCTCCTAACATCAAAAACGAGGAGGACTTGCATGCGGTCAAAAAACAGTACGCCGAAATCAAGTCGGAACTTGACGGGCGCCTTGCGGATCACCCCGAAGACCAGGAACTCCTCTTCATGCGCGGGTACCTGCAGAGCATGGGGCATAACTTTGACTATCCCGGGGCATGGCAGGGGGCGACGGATGATCTGAGGGCCCTGCTTACCGCCAATCCGGCTCACATTCCCGCCCTGCTTGAATTGGCAAAGCTGTGGGTGAACAGCGATCCGGCTTTGGCTCCCGAGGCCGAAAAACTCTTCAGGGGGGCGCAATGCTATAAAGGAGATGAACCCCTGGAAGAGGCCCAGAAGGGCATCTTCTTCGCCCTCTATTACCAAGGAAAGATGGCGGCAGCATTACGCCAATCCGAATATCTGAAGCTGACGTGGCCCGGAAACCCGCAATACCAGGAGCTCTACGAAATGACACGGACCGTGCTGGCCCGATCCAACCCGAAAGGCGGTGTGAAGAAACACAAATCCGCCAAGCCTCCCATGGCAACCTGCGATAAATAATTCTATTTCTAAATCAACATGAGAACGCGAAGGCAAGCGAGCAGCGACGAGACAGTACATGAAGTGCGGAGAGGAGCCGCATGGCGCAGCCGACAAAGTTATCGTCTGACTTTATATGAAAGTCTCCCGGAAGCAGCATCCTTGCCATACTGAAATGAGGAACTTTCATGTTTCGTTGAGGCTGGTCAATCTGGTCCAGCCCTGCTGGTTTATATGAAAGTCTCGTTACGATGCTGGCCACAGGCCATACTGAAATGAGGAACTTTCATGTTTCGTTGAAGCTGGTCAATCTGGTCCAGCCCTGCTGGTTAGAATTGGACTAACACGCATGCACTGACCGGTGTAAACCGGTCCGGGCCTCATCCTTCCCTGAATGAAGCCTCCCTCGAATATTGAGGATATCCGCCCCTGACGATACCTGCGAAAAAGTCAAAGGGGTTCTGTCATAATTGCGTGTGAGAGTATCCCCAGTTTTTTTCAGGGACGGCACATTCCTTTTGATTTTCCCAAGAGGCTTTCATCGCCAATACATTCTTATTTTCAAAGAGATACAAGCAGGAATCTTCTGGCAGGAACTGTCTTTGGCCAATTTATTCTTGGGTTTGATTTCTTCGCTGATATCGCATATCCTATCTTTTACAAAGAGTCTTTGTACTTTCCTGTAAGAATTTCCCGCAATTTTTTTATAACCCCCTCAAGAGGGCCCGGAAGAGCGCCCGATGGCGCATATTCCAAATGCTGCCTTTCCGGTTGAACTGGCTATTTCAATCAAGCGGAGCTTTCGCCTCAAAACCATAAGTCTGTATTCTGATAAAAGGAGCCTGCGCAAAAAAATGACCCTGGTCTTCCACCTCCTGCCCGGATCCCCTCTTGCTTGTAACCCAGCTGTTCTGCGGCGGCCTATTTTCCCTGCAGGCCTATGCCACCGATTACACCAGCAGCATTACCGGCACGCAGGAATTGCAGGATGGCGACAGCCTTACCGTCGCCGGGATCGGACTGAACCAAACCAATGGAACGATCACCGGTCTTGGCTCCCTGACTATCACTACGACCGGAGGCTTGGGGGCGCATGCCGTCTCTGCCCAGGGGGCTCATTCGCGGATCAATCTTGCCGGTCCGACGGTCATCGCCGCGTCAGGCGATGGCCTGCACGCAGATAACAGTGGGGAGATGAGTATCTCCGGCACATCCACCATTACCGCCGATGGGGATGGTGTCTATGCCAATAAAACCGGCTCACTGGTCGATCTTAAAGGCCCGACCCGCATCACCGTCAGCGGCAATGGCAGCAGGGGCGTCGCCGCTGAAGGGCAGTATTCATTGTCCAGCACCGGCGGCATCGTTCAGAGCGCCGGAGACGTCAAAATTTTTACCACGGGCAGCTCCTCCCCCGGTGTATATGCCTACAGCGGTAAGATCATGCTTAACGGGACGACGACCGTCGACACCAAGACCGCTAATTCGTACGGTATTTATGCCGGTTCTTCTAATACCGCCAAAAATCTCAGCGAAATCTTCTTAAAGGACACTACCGTTGATACCGCAGGCTCCGAGGCCCATGGTATCTATGCCTATAACCAGTATTCCCAGATCTTTCTGGATGGGGCCAAAACCACGGTCACGACTACTGGCAAAAAGGCCTATGGCCTCTTTGTGAACCTTGGAGGCCGGATTACCGCCGCGCCGGGTTCGACACTGACAGTCACGACGACAAATACTGATAGCAGCGGCGGCGATCCGATTGGCATTTATGCAACGGGGGCGGGAAAAGTCAGCCTGGAAAACGTCACTGTCACGACGGCGGCGGCCAGGGGCATGCTGGCGCAGGCCGCCGCTACGATTACCGCGACCGGGGCGGTGAAGATCAAGAGCGGCGATGTCGGCGTCCAGGCGGCCAACGGAGGACTCATCGATCTGACGGGCACGACCCGGATCGATACCTCGACAGGTTTAAACGCCCATGGCGTTAGTGCATCGGGTGCTGTCACGGTGGTCAATATCCATAATTTTATAATCACGACCAAAAGCACCAGCCCCAGCCATGGGGCTTATGCCGATAGCGCGACCTTGAATTTGAAAAATGGCCGCATCAGTACGCTGGGCGCGGGGGCCGATCTCTATCAGACGACCTGGGGCGGGGCCACGAATACGACGGGCATAAACGCCAGTGGGGTCAATATTTATACCTCCGGCGGGACGGGGAATAATTCGAACGGGGTGCATATTTATTACAGTGCCGGCTGGATCAGCATCGACAACAGCAATATCGTCACCGGCGTACAGATGGCCGCCGACGGTACGCCGCTGCGTAATGCCGATAATACCTACGCCTTCAACACCAGCGCCGGCGGTAACGGCATTGTGGCCGATTATGCCGGTACCGTCTATGTCAATACCGACCGGACGACGCTGCAGCCGACGGCCGGCACCAGCTCCATCATCGTGCACGGCGCGGGACGTGCCGGGATGATGACCAATAATGCCAACACCAAGATCCTGGCGGCCAACACGGATCTTGAAGTCTATGGCAATAACGGCCGTGGCTTGCTGGCGTCGAACGGGACAATAGGCATAACAAACAGCAGTATTTTTACATCGGGCGCAGGTGCCCTGGGCGTTTCCCTGACGACGTCCGCAAGCTCTGTTCTCTTCAACGGCGAGGGGAACAGCATCACCACGGCGGGGACCGATTCGCATGCAATCAGCGTTTCCGGCGGGGCGAAAAAGATCTTCGACGGCAGCGCCGGCAATGTCCTGCCGACGGTCGCGGTCACAGGCGCCGGTTCGGCGGCATTGAGGGCGACAGGGTCGGGCAGCGTTCTGACGTTGGCAGGGACGACGGCCTTAAGTACTTCAATGATGTCCGGCGCCGGCACCTGGGGGGCGAAGGCCGAAGGCCTCGGCAGCATTGCCTTTACCGGCAGCAGCTCGACCGGCGGCAGCGCCCTGTGGGCCAATTCCTCAGGCAGCCTGGTCCTGAAGGATCAGGCTGATGCGACAGGCTCGCATGTCAGGCTCACTGGAACCTCCAGTTCTCTTGACCTGCGGTCGCTGACCGGCGATGCCTGGATCGGTTCGCTGGAAGGGAACGGCAGCGTCCAGTTCGGCAGCAAGACGCTGAGCTTGGGCAGCATCGGCGCCTTGGGCGGCAGCCTGCTCGACAATGCCGATTTCTCCGGCAGTTTCACGATTGACCCCGGCAGCACCTTCGAGCTCGACCTGGGGCTGGACAATCAGACCGGGAGCTTTGACCTGCCCTGGAACGGGCGTGATCTGACCAAGGCCGGCGAAGGGACGCTGATCTTCTCGGCTGGCCAGACCTACACCGGCACGACCACGCTGAACACCGGCCAGGTGCAGCTTGCTGCCGCGCATGTCATCGACAGCAGCTCGGATGTCATCGTCCACCAGGGCACGCTTGACCTGGGCAGGTATGATCAGACATTCAACCGTCTGAGCGGTCTCGGCGGCACGATTCAGTTGGGCGGAGCGACACTGGGCGTCAATAATGCGATGGACGGGGACAACAGCCACTACGCCGGGAATATCGTTGGCGCCGGCGACCTGGTAAAGACCGGAGCAGGGGAACTTATCCTCAGCGGGACGACGGGGTGGTCCGGCGACACCCACCTGGGACAGGGCACCCTGACCCTTGACGGCAGCAACGGCGGAGGGCAGCTGAACAGCGATATCTACGGCGTCGCCGGCAGCACGCTCAATCTGCATAACCGCGCTGCACTGCGCGGCATGATCGACCCCGCCGACGTCAATATCCGCAACAGCCGCTGGGGATCTTACGGCGGACTCCATCGTCGCCCGGCTGTCGCTGACCGATGCCCTGATCAGCTTTGAACCCGGCGGGGCGTTCAAAACCCTGAGCGCGACCTCGATGGGCGGCAACGGCACCTTCGCCCTCAATACCAATATTGCCGGCCACCAGGGCGATCTGATCAGCGTCGAGCAGGTAAGCGGTGACTACCTGGTGCAGATTGCCGACAACCGTCAGGCTGCAAGCGGCAAACCGGCGCCGCTGAAGATCGTCAGTGTCAGCGAGCCGCAATCCGGCAATACCGTCTTCCGCCTGGAAAACGATGCCCTGACGGTGGAACCCTACCGTTTCGGCCTCTATGACGGGCCAGGCGCTGGGACTCGATCCGGGCAGCTGGTATCTGGCAGCCCAGGGCCTGAGTCCACAGACGCGTATCGTCTTGGGCGGCGCTGCCAGTCAGGCCCGGAACTGGTTCATCAGCAACGATTCCCTGTTCAAGCGGATGGGGCAGCTCAGAATCAGCGAACCTGCGGGCAGCCAGGACGCTCTGCAGGCCTGGGGGCGCGGATATGGCTGGCAGACCAGGGCCGATCTGGATGAAATCCGCTACCGGGATGACTACCGCGGTTTCAACCTTGGCGCCGATAGATCCTGGACCCTGCCTCAGGGCCAGCTGTCCACTGGCCTGTTTATCGGTGCAGGCATCAGCGAACGCGGCATCGAATGCAGCCCTGGCGATGCCAGGTCCGAGCTGACCTCCAGCGGCGTCTATGTCTCCCAGCTGTACCGGAGCGGCTGGTATCTGGACGCGGTGATGCAGGTCGGTCATTATAAGAATACCATCAGTTCCGCAAACGATCTCGGCCCGGTGCGCGGTGAATACGGCAATACCGGCTATGGCGCTTCTTTGGAGGTGGGGAGGCAGATTCCGCTGGCTGGGCAATGGTTCGTCGAACCGCAGGTCCGGGGAAGTTTTGTCCATTTCGGCGGATCCGCATATGCGACCAATCAAGACCTTGCCGTCCAGCTGGACGGTGCCGATGATTATGATATCCGAGCCGGGGCCAGGCTGGGGCAAGATCTGGCACTAGCCGACGGTTTTCTGCAGCCTTATCTGTCTTTTATGTATGGCAGGAGCTGGATGACAGGAGGCGGCCTGAGTCTGGCCGACGGCAGTTACCGCACGCAAACAGGGCGCAACTCCGAGCGCTATGAGCTTGGGGCCGGGATGGCCTGGCAGGCCGGTGCCAACCAGCAGTTCTTCATCGACTGCAGTTACACCCATGCCGATACCTATGACGTGCCCTGGCAAATCACTTTAGGGTATCGCTTGAGCTGGTGATCCGGCCAGTTTGGTCCAGCTATGCCGGTTTACAGATACGCTCTAAGGTTGACATGGGCAGGACAGTTCCTATAATAGCCTCCTGTAAATCCGGTTCTCCGGCTCATTCTTTCTGCTATCAAGGCTGTATATATGAAAAATTATCGCGAGATTCCCTATAACTTTACCTCGGCCGACGACAAACTCATCATCAATCTTCTCTTCGGAGCGGGCGTCTGGGAGGACCTGGAGGAGCTGCGAAGCCAGAGAATCACCGGCCGGTCGGCCCGGCTTGTCATGCGCCTCATGGGCGATCTCTTCATCCTCAGGCGCAATCCCTTCCTCTTTCAAGAGTTGATTGACTCACCGCTGCGGCGACGGAAGTTTATCAAAACTGCGACGGAGGATTTGGATATAATTGAAAAGTCTGCGAAGGTTGGCCGAGTCGGCATGGACCGCAGCAGCAAAGTGATCAATCTGGTGAAGATCTGCCGCGCCCGGCTCAGCGAGTTAAAAAAGGAGATAGTCGGCGCGCCTGCCGCCCGTGCCCGGATGCAGAAAAAGCTGGGCGCCATCGTCGGCAAGGAAAATGTCCGCTTCGATCCCTTTACCCTGATCAGCCACGCCACCGATGCCACCGACTGGCGTCTGTTTCTGCCCCTGGCGGTCCTGCGGCCGTCCCATGAGACGCAGGTCCCGATGATGATGCAGGCTGTGGCGGAACTGGGGCTGCAGATCATCCCCAGAGGCGGCGGCACCGGACTTACGGGCGGCGCCGTGCCGGTGACCAGCAGCTGTGTGATCTTGAATACCGAGAGACTGACCCGGATCCATGATATCGCCTACCGGGACTTTCCCCATCTGGGCGAGGGGGTGAGGGTGCCGGTACTCAAGGTCGAGGCGGGGGTGGTCACCGCCGATGCCATCGCCTGTGCGGCCCGCCATAATCTGGTCTTTGCCACTGACCCGACCAGCGCCTGGGCCTCGACCATCGGCGGCAATATTGCCGAGAATGCCGGCGGCAAGACGGCGGTCCTCTGGGGGACGGCCATCGACAACATCCTTGCCTACACTATCGCCATGCCCGGCAGGGGGCTTTTGACCGTGCGGCGGGTCGAGCATCCCATGCGCAAGATCCTGCCGGGAGATACGGTCAGGTTCCAGGTCGTCGAGGAGAGGGGCCGGGTCATCAGGGAGGTGGAACTGGCCGGGACTGAGATCCGCAAGAAGGGGCTCTGGAAGGATATCACCAATAAGGCCCTGAAGGGGCTTCCGGGTTTCCAGAAGGAGGGGACCGACGGGGTGATCACCTCCGGGGAATTCGTGCTGCATCAGGCCTATGAGAAGAAGATCACCTTCTGCCTGGAATTTTACGGCCAGGATATGGACGAGGCCAGCCGGGTCATCGTCAAGATCTCCGAGGAATTCGTCAACGAAGGCAAAGAGGCCCTGATGGCCCTTGAGCACTTTGACGAGGAGTATATAGGTGCCATAAAGTACAAGTTCAAGGCGGCCAGAAGCGAGAGGCCCAAGGCGGTTCTGCTTATTGATATGGTCGGCCACAACAGCGCTCAGGTCCTGGGCGGCAAGCAGCGGCTGGAAAAGCTTCTTGAGCCGTATAAAAATACCGAGCTTTTTACCGCCCAGGATGCCGATGAGGCCGCCCGCTTCTGGCGCGACCGCAAACGGCTGGGGGCAATTTCCGCCCGGACCAACGCCTTCAAGCTCAACGAGGACATTGTTCTTCCCCTGCCAGCCCTGGCTGAGTTTGCCCGCTTTGTCGACGAATACAACAGAAACGAGGATATTTACAACAAGGATCTCTTTGTCCGCAGGACCATTGAGTATCTAAAGACCGCCGAGCCCATCGAGGATCCCGACTGGCTGGAGGCTAAAATGCCCAAGGCCAATGAATTGTGCAGCGAGACCCTGGAAAATCTCAGATTGCGCCGCGAAGATGGAAGACGCCATGAAGGGCATATCAGGAAGCTGCTGGACGATCTGCTGGAGCTTTTCAGCGGTTACAGCCGGGTCAGTTCCATCATCGAGGCCATGTACCACGAGGTCCGCTCCCGGCGGATCATCATAGCTACCCACATGCATGCGGGCGATGGCAATATCCATGTCAATATCCCGGTCTTCTCCAATGATCGCGAGATGATGAAGCGTGCCGAGAAGACGGCTGAAGACATCATGTCCAAGGCTGTGGAGTTGGACGGCGTCGTCAGCGGTGAGCACGGCATCGGTATCACCAAGATGAAGTTCCTCGAAAAGACACGGCTTGAAGAACTGAGGGCCTACCGCAGGGAGGTGGATCCGGGGGGGCTCATGAATCCGGGCATGCTCAATGATCCGGCGATCATCGACAAGGTCTTCACCCCCTCCTTCAATCTGCTGGAGCTGGAGGCAAAAATCCTCCAGTACGGCTCCCTGGCCCAGCTTTCCTCTATGATCTCCAAGTGCGTCCGCTGCGGCAAATGTATGCCGGTCTGTTGCGTCTATCATCCCGGGAGCAATCTCTTCTTCCATCCCCGCAACAAAAACATGGTCATCGGCGCCCTGATCGAGGCGTTGCTCTACGATATGCAGCGCTCCCATCTGCCGCGCTTCAACCAGCTGAAGAATCTTGAGGAGATCGCCGACCACTGCACCCTGTGCCATAAGTGCCTGACCCCCTGCCCGGTGGATATCGACACTGCCGAAGTCTCTGTGCTCGAGCGGGAGATCTTGAGCGATCTTGGCTACAAGCATACCGCTCCGGCCACCCGTCTCTCACTTCTATATCTCAAGAGCAGGAACAGGACGGTCAACCGCATCTTTAGAAAAGGGATCCTGGAGTGGGGCGGCGAGGCCCAGAGGCTGGCCGCTCAGGCCTATAAAAAGGCGCCGCCGGCGATCACCGACAGAGGCTGGCGGCTGTTGAACATGGTTAAATCGCCGATGATGCCGGTCTCGCAGCTGTCGCTGGGGGCGACCCTTCCGGAGTATTCGGAACGGGAGGCCCTGATGGTCGATCCCGAAGGGCCGGTGCAGAAGACCGTCTTCTATTTTCCGGGCTGCGGTTCGGCCCGCATGTATGCCGAGATCGCGATGGCCTCCATCTACCTGCTGGTCAAGAGCAACATCCGGGTCATCCTGCCGCCGGCCTTTCTCTGCTGCGGTTTTCCGGCCAGGGCCAACGCCAGGAAGAAGATGGCGGGGGTCATCAGCCTCAGGGATACCATCATCCTCACCCAGATCAGGGAGATGCTGGGGCATCTGATCTTTGACGCCCTGGTGGTCAGCTGCGGCACCTGCCGGGAGGCCCTGCAGGGGATGGGCTGCGGTGAGATCTTCGACTGTGGCATCGAGGACGTGTCCCGTTTCGTCATGGAGAACGCCAACGGCCGTTTCACCGTAAAGCGCCCGACCGCCATGCTCTATCATACCCCCTGCCATGATTCCCTGGATGGCGAGGGCGCCGGCCTGCTGGGCCGGGTCTTCGCCGAGGTGCGCAGCGTCCCCAACTGCTGTTCAGAGGCCGGCACCCTGGCCATCTCCA
Source organism: Desulfocapsaceae bacterium (assembly GCA_031292275.1). Lineage (GTDB taxonomy): Bacteria > Desulfobacterota > Desulfobulbia > Desulfobulbales > Desulfocapsaceae > CAIUQR01. The sequence goes on from JARLHL010000054.1 coordinate 29,917, forward strand.
GGCCCGATATCGCTCATGCCATGCTGCAACGGAAGCGGGAGTCGCTGGAAAAGGTCATCGCCGGGCATAATGTCATCGCCACCAACTGCCCTTCCTGCCTGTCGGGGCTCGGTCGCAGCCGGGAGATCGGCATCAGCCCGAAGCATATGGCGGTCATTCTGGCCGAAGCTGTGGGCGGAGAGAACTGGAAGGAGGAATTTGCCCGCCTGGTGGCCAAGGCCGAAAAGGTGACCTTTTAGGGCCGATCCATATCCAGGATGCGAATATCGAGGGAGCCTGCACCGACGGACCGATCCTCTTCCGACCAGCGACCGGGTGGAAGCCGGATTGAGGCAGGTGATATGGCCGCGGGTTTCAGGGCGCTCAGCGAGGGCTTTCCCCGCGGAGCAGACGGGTCAGCAGGCGGTCCAGAGATGAGGCGAAACGTTGCCGATCGGCCATGCTGAACTGTGCCGGCCCCCCTTGAATCTGTCCTTCGTCCCGGAGCCCGGTCAACAGATCACGCAGAGAGAGTCTCTCGCCGATAGTGTCGGCGGTGTAGAGTTCGCCCCGCGGATCCAGGGCGACTCCGCCCTTGCCCACGATCCTTGCGGCCAGAGGGATGTCGGCGGTGACCACCAGGTCGGCGGCAGCGGCGTGGTGCACGATATAATCGTCGGCGGCATCGGGGCCTTCCGGTACCGTGACGGACTGGATCAACCGGCTTCCCGGCGGCCCGGCGATTCGTTTGTTGGCGACCAGATAGAGCGGCAGTGACAGCCGGTCTGCGGCCTTGAACAGTATTTCCTTGATGACCCGGGGACAGGCGTCAGCGTCAACCCATATTTTCATCGTGTTTCATTAAAACAGCAGGGCTGGACCGGACTGGCCGGCCACAATAAGTATGAAAGCTTGTCATTTCAGCATGGCAAGGCCGCGGCTTAAACGAAGCTTTGGCATAGGTGTACTTTGAATCCGGTTGCTCCTGCTGTGCGGCCTCCGTCACGAACGGGACGGCCTTCATTCGAACCGGCCTGCTCGCCATTGTTCCCGAAAATCCAGCATCCAGTCCGGCGGGGCCAGAAGAAGACCGCCGCCGAGATCCGTCAGAACCTGCACGGTATAGCCGGTGGTTGCGATCTGCCCCTGCGGATCAATGATGGCATAAGAAAAATCCAGGCGCAGAGCCTCGTTCCAGTGCAGGCTGGTCTCGATTCGGATGATCTGATCGAATCGCAGCGGAGATCGGTAGTCCAGATGCATCTGGACAAGGGGGGCCAGCACCCGATGCCGGATAAAAGCCCCATAGGCCAGACCGTACCGATCCCCGAAGGCAATCCTGCCATCTTCAAGAAAGCTTGGATAGCGGCCGTGCCAGACCATGCCGGCGGCATCCACCTCCTCGAAACGGATCCGTCTGTCGGCCGTGACCAGGAGCGGGGCGGGGGAGCCCGGCCTCTCTTTGAAGTAAGTCTTCGGATATCCCATGATGTTCAATGCTCGGGGAAAAAGGTGCAGTTGCCGTTGGCCACGGGCGTATTATCCATCCTTCTGATGGAGAAAGCGGCGGTCCAGAGGCCGTCTGTTTCTTTCAGCAGGAGGGTGCAGCGGATCTTTTCGTCGGGCGGGATCATCCCCTGGAATTTTGTCCGTCCGAAGCCTGCCGGGATCAGGGGGCGGGCCAGGGCCAATTCGGCCGTATGGCGAATGGCAGCCAGCTGGACGATGGCCGGCAGCACGGGCCGGTCCGGGAAGTGGCCTGCAAAGCCGGAAAAGGATGCCGGAAAACAGAAAACAGAGGATGCCGACAGACCATGCACCTGTCTTTCAGTTTGGAATTCCTGGCAGCAGGCCGAGAGCTGCCGTTGCAGTGATTGCATGTCCATCCTCCTGTTAGTCCCACCGGCCCGTCCGATCCGGAGCTGAGGTATCATTGGGCCGGCCCCTGGTCTTTTGCCTCCCAGACCTTCACCTCTCCGTGCGCAAGGATTTCCGTGTCCTCAAAAACTGTGCCTTTGATGATTTTTACCGGACCGAACTCAAAAATCATTACGATTTCTATCCGCAGAACCGCCCCGGCAGCGGGAGTCTTCCACAGCTGGAACTTATCCAGGCCGACCAGGAAACCGAAAACGGGCGGCTGTCTTCCGGTCAGGGCATCATAGCCGCTGGCTGCAGCCATGGTCTGAGCCATGATCTCGACGAAGAATTCCGGAAGGAGTCCCCGGTCGGGATCAATGAAGAATGCGCTTTCAGGAACATGCGCCAGGGCAATGGCCGTATCGCCAGCCTTTTCAATCAGGCTGTCGAGGAAGAGCATGGGCGGCCGGTGGGGCATAAGCAGCCCCGCCGGGCAGGGGAGCCGGACCATAGGGGCCCGGACTGATCCCCCGGCCATCATACTGGCTGATTCCTGTCCTTAAAACCGATCATCGGGAGGTAGACCAGGACCGCCGGCCAGCAGACCAGGATCACGATCACCCAGATGATCTTCATCTCCGAGCGTTTGAATATCCGCAGGAATATATCCCTGAGGACAATAAACATAAAAATGATATTGACGACCAGTCCTGCCAGGGTCATCGGCAGCAGAAACCGCAGCTGCCGGTATTCCGGGCAGCGGATCAGGACTGCCGTCAGGCTGATGATAAACAGTATTGCAAAAAAAGAATAGAATTTCTCTCCGGTTCTCATGAGAGTCTGTCTCCTGCTTAGAGAAGGAAGGCCCTGGTGGGGCCGGTAATACCCTCGGCTGCGGCCCGGTTCAGGCCGGAAAATACGTGGTCAGATCATCGAATATCCTGCTGGAAAAGAGCAGCTTCCTGAAGATCGTCGTGGAAGATGCGGCTGTTGTCGTAGACCTGGAAATCGCGGTTCAGAATGGCAAAGATCTTTCCGGTGCCGAAACCGAGTCTGTCCGCGTTGCGGAAGGACAGGGCCTGGAGGTCGGCCAGCGTCTCCAGCGTGATGATATGCTTGGCGTTACCGACCAGCCTGAGGGCCTTGCGGGCGGCCACCGTCCCCATGCTGACCACATCCTGGTTGGAGGCGTTGCAGGAGATGGAGTTGACGCTCATCGGCGAGGCCAGATTCCGGTTTTCGGCAGTCGACGAGGTTGCAAGATATTGCGCCCCCATGAAACCCATGGTCAGGCCGACCTCGCCAGGGATCAAATGCTCTGGCAGCCCCTCGTTCAGGCTTCGGTCCAGGAGCTTGTTTATCCGTCGTTCCGACAGGTTGCAGAGGGTGGACAACGCGATGCAAAGGCTGTCCATGGCAAAGCTGATGCTCTGACCATGGAAATTGCCGCCGTGCAGGATCTTGCCCTGCCTCGGAATGATGATCGGGTTGTCGTTGGATGAGTTGGCCTCTACTTCCACCGTCCTGATCACCGCGGCGATGGTCTCCCGCACCGGGGCCAGGACCTGCGGGGTGCAGCGGATGGAATAGACATCCTGGACGTTGATGCTGGTCTCGAAGACCGGGACCTCGGCGGTACTCTGTCTCCGGATCCGTTGGTGCATATCCTCTCGGAGGGTGATATTGCCGGTGCCGCTGTAAAGCTGCCGGATAATGGAGGCAACTTCCATCTGGCCCGGATGGGGTTTGACCAGGTGAAGGTCGGCATCAAAGGCGTCGTCTATGCCGCCGAATATCTCGATGGCGAAGGCCGCATTGACGCAGGCGACATTAAGGAGTTTTTCCGCTCCGAAAAGGGCAAATGCGGCGATGGCCGTCATCGCCGCAGTGCCGTTCATCAGTGCCAGGCCCTCCTTATAGCTGAGGGAGAGCGGTGCAAGTCCGGCCCTGGCCAGCGCAGTCCCCGCATCCATCGGCTCTCCCTGCAGCGTGACTCTGCCGCGGCCAATGATAGCCAGGGACATGTGCGCGAGATGGATCAGATCGCCCGAGGCACCGACGCTCCCCGACTCGGGGATAGAGGGCGCAAGCCCCGCGTTAATCATGTCGCGCATCAGCTCCAGGAGTTCGATGCGGACGCCGGAGAAGCCTTTGACCAGGGTATTCAGCCGCACGGCCAGGATGCCCAGAGCGACGGAAGGGCGGATCGGTTCTCCCAGGCCAGCTGCGTGGCTGAGGATCAGGTTGGTCTGCAGGGTTTCGATGTCCTTTTCATGGATGATCTTGTTGCACATGGGGCCAAAGGAGGTATTGACTCCGTAGATAATCTTCTTTTCCCGGATGGCCTGTTCGAGAAAATTCCTGGACTCGCGGCAACGTTCGATGGCCTCGCCGTCAAGGGCGACCTCCACCTCTCCATTGCCGATGGCGACGATGTCCCGGCAGGTCAGATCATTTCCTGTCAGCCGCAGAACTCTTTTCATATTCATAACTGCTCTTTAGTTTATAATCAGAACAATATCCTGAAAGTATCGTCAGTGCCGGTATCGGGCGGCCCTTGCCGATCCGCAGACAACGGCAGCGCTTCAGCCCCTTCTGTCGTAAAGAAAGGAGGGTCTGATATCCTGTTTTGAGGACGGGCATCGCTTATACAATAGCAGGAATTTTTTGCGGATACGGCAGTGCAGAACTGGCCTTGCCGAGGAGTTCTGTACTGCAGAGACGTTCAGGCATGGAGAGTGAAAATGCAAGGATCATAGAGAAGACGCGTTATCTCGAAGCCGCCTGCCTGAAAAAATCCTTCAGGAAGGTTTTCCTCCACCCTTCCATCTGGCGGAGCATCTTCGATTCACATGATTTATTCAGGATTTTGACCAGCAGCTTGAATTCCGAACCGTTGCCGATGATGGCGGGATCGATTCCCTGTACCTCACCCTTGAGCTGGATCAGATGATTCAGCCTGGCCAGGGCCTCCTGATCTTTTTTGGTCAGTTTGATCCCCCGTGAGAGGGGGGGCTCTGCGGGAATTTGTGAGGCAAGGCCCAGCTTGACCGCGGCCGCCATCTTCTCTCCATACCTATCTGCTGCCCGTGCGGAAATGCTTGTTCCCTCTCTGATGTCGTTTACGTCCTGCAGCTGTTTGCGGGCAATGCCGAGCAGGACGGCATCGGGGACGATATGACCACGAGGACGGTCCAGGCTGCGCGCCTCCTTTTCCCGCCAGGTGGCCAACTCCCTGAGGATTGAAAGCCCATGAGGATTCAAACTGCCGGCATCCTTGATCTTCAGATATCGCTCTTCGTCTTTATTGTTCGTATACGTGGCCGGATCGTCCAGATGCTGCAGTTCCTCCTGCAGCCATGATTTGATTTCCGGGCCGATGATGCTACTGAGTATCAGAATCCTGACCGCCCGGAGATAACGGACATCGTCCAGGGCGTAAGCAATCTGCTCGGGAGCCAACGGGCGCTTGAGCCAGTTGGTCCGGGTCTCGGTTTTTTTGAGGTCGATATCGAGCAGAATTTTTACGAGATTGCAGAGGGATAATGTGGCCGTAAGACCGGTGAACCCCGCCGCCAGACGGGTATCGAAGATATTCTTCGGACTGGAGCCAGTGGCCCGGCTGAGAATAGCCAGATCCTGCGGCGCATCATGAAATATCTTGACGACCTGCGGATCAGCCAGCAGGTCGCCGAGGTTGGAAAGATCCTGCAGGGCAATCGGATCGATCAAAAAGCAGTCCTCATCGGAGAGGGCCAGTTGAATGAGGCCCAGACGAGGATAGTATGTGCGTTCCCAGATAAATTCAGTGTCGAGTGCTACTGCGTCTGTTCTTCTGGCCCGTTCAACAAGCTCATGTAATTCGGTTTGGGTTGTGATCATAAGAGCATACGTCTATTTTATTATATGAAAGTCTCGTTTGAGCGGCGGCCTTGCCATGCTGGAATGACGAGCTTTCATAATTTATTATGGCCGGTCGATCCGGTCCAGCCATGCGGGTTTGGAAAGTCTTGTTTGAAGCATTGAATCAGACGTACCAAGCAGACTTACATTCCTGCGGCTGGGAAAGTCCGGTCTGGCCATGCTGGCGAGTCTCTGAAAAATAAGGACTCCATGTCCTGATTGAATCCGTATGCAACCAAAAAGACATAAAGTAAGGAAAAAGACAAGGGGAATTATTACAACCTGATAAGAAAACCATTATTTTATCCGTCGTTGCCATTCTGGAGCCGGAGGGAATGGGAGGTTCGGTTTTTCCGCGTTATTTTGAAAAGAGATTGACAATTTGCGGCAGCCAAGACATAAGAAACCAAATCGGAGACAACACACTGCTGCAGTCACAGAGGCCATACCGTGAAGAATCAATGACTTTTTACATTGCAAAACGCATTCTCTTAATGATTCCGACCCTCTTTGGGGTCATGTTGATCACTTTTATCATTACTCAGTTCGTCCCTGGAGGTCCGGTCGATAAACTTATTGCCGAAATCGAGGGCCATGGTCGGGGAGGGGGTGAGGTGGGAACCAGCGTCTCATCAATGTACCGGGGCAGCTCGGGGCTTGATAATGAGCGGCTCGCCCGGCTGAACGCCTTGTACGGCTTCAACCGTCCGCCGGTGGAACGGTTCCTGATCATGATGAAGAACTATCTGCTCTTCGATTTCGGCGAGTCATACTACTATCACCAGAGCGTCGTGGATCTCGTCATCTCCCGCCTGCCCGTGTCCATGTCGCTGGGGCTCTGGAGTTTCCTCATCGTCTATGGCGTCTGCGTGCCGCTGGGTATCAAAAAGGCCGTCAGGAATGGTTCCCGATTCGATATCGTCAGCAGCGCCGTCATTCTCGTCGGCTACGCCATACCGGGATTTGTCCTGGGGATTGTCCTGATCGTACTCTTTGGCGGCGGAAGTTTCTGGAATGTCTTTCCTCTCCGCGGACTGGTCTCGGACAACTGGAAGGATCTCAGCCTCTTCCTGAAAATTACAGACTATCTCTGGCATATGGTCCTGCCGATCACCGCCAGCGCAGTGGGCAGCCTGGCCGTGATGACCATGCTTACCAAGAATTCTTTTCTGGAAGAGATCCGCAAGCAGTATGTCCTCACTGCCCGCGCCAAAGGGTTGACAGAAAAACAGGTCCTCTACGGGCATGTCTTTAGAAACGCAATCATTCCCATTATCACCGGGTTCCCGGGGTATTTCATCGCCTCGTTTTTTACCGGAAGCCTGCTCATCGAGACCATTTTTTCTCTGAACGGGATGGGCATGCTGGCCTATGAGTCGGTCATGAACCGCGATTATCCGGTGGTGCTGGGGACGCTTTACTTTTTCACGCTCATCGGGCTTGTCTCCCGTCTGCTCTCCGATCTCAGCTATGTGCTTGTGGATCCCCGGATCAGTTTTGAGCGTGTCGAGTAGGCATCATGTCGGTCCTGGATATCGATAAACCAGCATGGCTGGACCGTACTGGCCGGCCCCACAACGAAATATGAAGGCGCATTACTCCGGCACGGCAAGGCCGCTCCTCAAACGAGATTTTTATATAAACAAACGGGAATGGAAGCCAAGGCGACACAGCATCTGAGTCCCGGCAGAAGACGCTGGAACCGGTTTAAAAAGAACAGGCGCGGCTATTACAGCCTGCTGATTTTCGGCGTATTTTTCTGTCTCAGCCTTGGCGCTGAGATTCTCAGTAATAATGTGCCCTTCTTTGTCGTCTACAAGGGTGGATATTATTTCCCTTTTTTGAAAGTCTATCCCGAGACGGTTTTCGGCGGCGATTTTGAGACGGAGACAGACTATCAGGACCCGTTCTTCCTCACCCAGATGGGACATGACGGCAACAGCGCCTATTATCCTCCCAACCGGCACGGATACAATTCTATCAACCTGAATATTGACGGCCCCCTGCCGTCGCGCCCGACAAAGACAAACCTGCTGGGGACCGATGACCGCGGCCGTGACGTCCTGGCCAGGCTGCTGTATGGCTTCAGGTTGAGCGTGCTGTTCGGCTTCGCCCTGACCCTGGTCGGGACCGTCCTGGGAATTATCGCCGGGGCCGTCCAGGGATTTTTCGGCGGTCGGGTGGACCTCTTTTCCCAGAGATTCATCGAGATCTGGAGCTCAATGCCTGAACTCTATCTGCTGATCATTTTTGCGTCGATCTTCAAGCCAAGTCTGCTGCTGTTGCTCCTGCTCCTGTCGCTGTTCAGCTGGATGGGCCTGTCCGATTATGTCAGGGCCGAATTTCTCAAAGGCAGGAATATGGACTACGTCCAGGCTGCCAGGGCCCTGGGTGTGAGCAACATTACTATCATGTACCGCCATCTTCTGCCCAACGGCATGGCCCCGGTCATTACCTTCCTCCCCTTCCGGATGTCGGCAGCCATACTGGCCCTGACAAGTCTTGATTTCCTCGGGCTTGGTGTGCCGCCTTCTACTCCCAGCCTGGGTGAACTGCTTGCTCAGGGAAAGGCCAATATCGATGCATGGTGGCTCTCGCTATCAGCCTTCATCGTCCTGGTCGGAACACTCATTCTCCTCATTTTTATCGGTGAGGCCCTGCGGGAAACCTTCGACCCCCGACAGAGGTGAAACCGGGGCGGCGCCTCTTGATGCCTGACAAGGGTATCCTTTTTCCGGATTCCTATTCAAAATTATTTTTTCTTAATATTGACATACCTTAATTGAGCTTCTATTGTAGTTCAGATTCGTAACTGGATCGCCAAAATAAAAAAATCTTTTGTTGAAGTATATAAAATGTGGATGAAATGCCCGATTGTTAATGACTCATGCAGCCTAATCCAATAGCTAAGCTCGGCAATACCGGGCTGTATATACTCGGTGATCTCGGTCGGATGGGATTGTATCTTTTCCGGGCGCTGCGGGGCGTCTTCAGGCGTCCCTTCCGTTTTATGGAGCTTATCCGCCAGATACACTTTATAGGGGCCGGTTCCACTGCCGTGATTTTTTTTACGGCCCTTTCCACCGGGATGGTCCTGGGCCTGCAGGGGTATTATTCACTCAAGAAATTTGGTGCCGAGGGCATGCTGGGCTCGGCAGTTTCCCTGACTATCATCATGGAGCTGGGACCGGTGCTGACGGCCTTGATGGTGGCCGGCAGAGCCGGATCGGCCATGTGTGCGGAGTTGGGAATCATGAGGATATCAGAGCAGATCGATGCGCTGGAATGCATGGCGGTCGATCCGTTCAGATACTTGATTTCCCCGAAATTCCTGGCTACCTTAATCTCTGTACCCCTGCTGACTGCAATCTTTGATCTGGTGGGGATCGCCGGAGGTTATCTTGTGGGGGTCAATTTCAAAGGGGTGAATCCCGGCAGTTTTATCGACGGTATGCAGACGAGTATCACCAATCACGATATCCGGCTGGGATTCATCAAATCCGTTGTATTTGCAATGTTGGTGGTCTGGATCTGCACTGGGCGCGGATACTTTGTTCGGGAGATACGGGGGGCAGGGTTTGGAGCGGAGAGTGTCAGCAGGGTGACGACCCAGGCTGTTGTCCTCTCCTCGATCTCGGTACTGATTTTTGACTATCTCCTGACCGCTGTGCTTCTATGAAGAATATTGCGATAGAATTTCGGGATGTGGTGAAGACATTCACCTCCGAGGATGGCAGAAAGCAGACCGTGCTTGATAAGGTCAGTTTTTCGATTCCTGCCGGAAAGACCACCGTGATTGCCGGAGGCAGCGGACAGGGCAAGAGTGTCACCCTGAAGCTGGTCCTGGGGCTGATGCGGGTCGATGCCGGCCGGATTTTTGTCGATGGCAGAGATATTACAGATATCAGCGGGGCAGAACTTGAATCACTGCGCACACGGTTCGGCGTCCTCTTTCAAGGGGCGGCGCTTTTTGATTCCATGACCGTCTTTGATAATGTGGCCCTGCCGCTCAGGGAGAGGACAAAGATCCCGGAGGAAGACATCCGGAAGAAGGTGATGGAGACCCTGCGGCAGCTTGAGCTTTCCGGTCATGAAGAGAAATACCCCGCTCAGCTGAGCGGGGGGATGCAAAAACGGGCGGGTTTGGCAAGGGCGCTGCAGCTGGACCCGGAAATCATGCTGTTCGATGAACCGACAACGGGGCTTGATCCGATCATGACCCGGGATATTTATCATCTCTTCTCGCGGACCCAGGCGCTGGTCGGCTATACATCCGTCATCGTCAGCCACGATATCCCCAAGGTCCTGAATCTGGCTGACCACGTTATCATCCTGAACCACGGTGCAGTTGATGTATTTGCAAGCCCTGAAGAGATCCAATGGTCGACAAAGGAAAATATCCGCGAATTTGTGAAAACAACAATGGGACAGATTTATCAGAGTCATCTGGTTGAAAAATGAAAAAGAATAGCATCGAAATAAGTGTCGGTCTGTTTATGGTCGCCGGATTCCTGGCCTTTATTTATATGGCCCTGACCTTGGGCGAGGTGTCATTTTTGACCAAGGGCTCCACCTACACCATCGACGCCCAGTTCAACAATGTCACGGGAGTCAAGAAGGGCGCTTCCGTTCAGGTGGCGGGTGTCGTTGTCGGAGAGGTCAGCAAGGTGTGGCTGGGTGACAAGGGGTATGCCCTGCTGGCCCTGCGTATCGACAAAAACGTGCAGGTCCCCATTGACAGTATGGCTTCGGTCAAGACTCAGGGGATTATCGGGGATAAGTTCATCCAGCTGGAGTTGGGAGGGGATGAGAAAATGTTTGCCAACGGCGGGACAATCCGTGATACTGAATCTGCGGTGGATATCGAGTCGATTATAAGCAAATTCGCCTTTGGTAGCGCTAAGTAGGGAGTATTTTACTATATTTTCTCAATTCATTTTTATCAACGGTTCGTATTATGAAGAGAAGACTCTTCTTTATCGTGTTCATCCTGCTTTTTGCGTCAGGAGGTGTCGTTCGGGCTGGGGAAAAGGCGGCCACGGCCAAGGGGCCCGATCTGCTCAGTGATGATTATACTGCTGAGGAAAAATCTTCCGAGGTCGCAAGTTACGATCCGCTGGAACCCATGAATCGGGTGTTTTTTACGATCAATGACAAGCTCTACTTCTGGGTCGTAAAGCCGGTAAAGAAAGGGTATGCCGCAGTCCTTCCCGAGGGAATCCGGCAGTGTTTCCAGAACTTTTTCGACAATGTCTCCTCTCCTGTAAGTTTTGTCAATAACCTGTTTCAGGGTCGATTCGAGGATGCGGGAGTGGTGCTGTCGCGTTTTGTGATAAACACGACCCTTGGTGTTTATGGCTTTGGGGATCCGGCCCTGGTGTCGTTCAACCTGACCCCGCGGCCGGCGGACTTCGGAGAGACTCTGGGTGTTTATGGATTTGGCGAGGGTGTGTATCTGTTCTGGCCCTTCCTCGGCCCCTCCAACATCAGGGATACGGTTGGGCTTACCGCTGACGTGTATGCACATCCGGTGACTTATCTGAATTGGACGCTGGAGCAGGAGGGCGGTTATTATATCTTCAGTAAGATCAATGCCCAGTCGTTGAGTCCAGATGTGTATGAGGATGTGAAAAAATTCTCCTTTGACCCCTATGTGGCCATCCGTCAGGCGTATTTTGAACATCGGCAGGGAAAAATCGAGAAGCAGAAACAATGAACTGCTGGTAGGCACGGGAGTCCTGATGTCAGGAGTTCGGTATGCTGCCAATATTTATTATTCACACATGAAAAAAGATGAAAACAAAACACATTTTCTGCATGTACCTCTGGACAGTTCTTTTGGTCTTTGCGCTTGCGGCCTCGTCACAGGCGGCAAAAGGTCCGACCGAAACCATCAAACCTGTTCTTGTCGACTTGACGAGTCTGCTCAACAATCCGGGATTGCAGGGTGACGCCCACCGCGATGAGCGGAGGCAAAAAATAATGAGTACAATCAAGTCAGGATTTGATTTCCAGGAGATGTGCAAACGTGTTCTCGGCAAGACCTGGCAGGAAATCACTCCTGCCGACAGGACCTATTTTACCGAACTGATGACCAAGCTTTTGGAGAATGTTTATATCGGGAAACTTGAAGACTATCACTACCAGACCATTGAATATGTTGATGAAAAGGTCCAGGATGACAGGGCTCAGGTGACGACGGTGGTCTGCAAGGATGATGTAAAACTCCCGGTTAATTATGTCCTCCAGTTAACGCCTGCGGGATGGATGGTCTATGATATCAATATTGAAGGGGTCAGTCTTGTCCGCAATTATATGGAACAGTTCAGATCAATTCTTAGAACGGATAGTTTTCAAGGCCTGATTAAGATCATCGAGGACAAAAACAAGTCGTTTGCAGGGGCCAGCAAGGCTTCATGACTGGGGATAATGTGACGCCGCAGGCCTTTCGCTGCTTCACTTCCGATGAGGCGCTGGGGCTGCTGGCTGTGGCGACATCAATGCTGGTCCAGAAGGGAGATGCGCTTTTTCATGCCGGTGACGTCTCCGACGGGGTTTTTTTCCTTGAGAAGGGCCGGCTTGCAGTTTTACAGGGGACAGGATTTAATGACCGCACCCAGGTCGTGGCTCTCCTGGAACCTGGATCCGCCGTCGGTGAGGGAGGAGCTGTCGGGAAAAGTCTGCGGACAGCTACCGTTGTCGCCATTGAGGACGCATTGCTGTATTATCTCAACAGTCAAGGCCTTGAAAGTCTGGGTGAGAGGAACCCTCTGGTCTTTATCAAACTCGTTAAACGGCTTCTCTTCGTTTCCAATCTGCGCCTGCAGAAATGCTCTGAGCGGCTGGCCCATATACTCTGAAAGGTCCACTGTGCGATTTGCGTGAATATTTTCAAGACCTTCCTTTTCAGTTTTGGCTTTAATTCGGCATATTGATGTGATGTCCTTGATCATTTTCAGCTTCTGAACTGCTTGTGGCTTGGGGACGGCAGCCAGGACTGTAATGAGGAATGGATTGACGTCGGGATATGCAGTGAATTTTCCTGTCGGCCAATTTTTTTCTGGCCATTCTCCTATAAATTGATTACTTTTGCCTTCTTTGTCATTCTGGAAGAGTCGGTGCTGGTTGTTGAGTGAGAGAATGAAAGTTTTATTGAATCAGATAGCAGCAGGGAATAATCACTATTCCATTCGGGATACGGGGTGGTTTCCGGCTGAAGAATTTACTCTGAGCCGGGTTGACCGGATTGACATTGACTTGTCGAAAAGAGATGGTGAGACGTTTGGGATTGAAGGGGAGATGCGCCTCGTCCTTACATTTCTCTGTGATCGATGCGGGGAGTCTTATCCGTATTCCCTCGTCACCGATTTTCAGTATCTTTTCAGGATAGGGGAGGATGTTTCGCTGCATATTCAGGATATGGAATGCAGTGAGGAGGATATCAATACTGTTTATCTGCATGAACCGGTGATTGATATCGATGAGATTCTCAGGGAACAGATAGTGTTGGCCGTGCCTTTTCGAAGGGTCTGTAATGAGGACTGTAAGGGGCTTTGCCCGGGGTGTGGAGTGATTTTGGCGCGCGAGGCATGCAGATGTCCTCCCAAAGCGCAGAATTCACCTTTCGCTGTTTTGGGAAAATTAAAAAATCATTGAAAAATGCCGGATTATCGGCAATTTTTTATTACTGGAGGAAAATATGGCTCTGCCGAAAAGAAGACATTCGCATTCGCGAACCCACAAAAGACGCTCTCATGATGCATTGACTGCGCCCGGATTGTCCCTCTGTTCGGAGTGTGGAGAACCCAAAGAACCCCATCGTCTATGCGGGGGCTGCGGAAAATACAAGGGGCGGACTGTTTTTAATCTCGCAACTGAAGCAGAATAGGAGCATATCGTGCGTATTGCCCTGGATGCCATGGGCGGCGACCATGGTCCAGAGGAGCTGATTGTCGGGGCATTACTTGCCGTAGAACAGGCTGACCTGTACATAAGCCTTGTGGGCGATGAGTCTCTTCTGCAATCGCATCTGAAGAAAATAGCATCTGGCTCGCAGGCTGCAGATCGTCTGCAGATCATTCATGCATCCCAAGTAGTGGGAATGGACGAACATCCTGTTGATGCTATTCGCAAGAAGAAAGATTCTTCTATTGTCGTAGCCTTTGATCTGGTTGCGCGCGGAGAAGTGGAGGCGGTTGTCAGCGCCGGGAATTCCGGCGCGACGATGGCAGCTGCTTTGCGTAAACTCGGACGGATCAAAAATGTTTCCCGGCCCGGCATTGCCTCTGTTTTCCCTACATTGAAAAAGCCTGTTGTGATGATGGATGTCGGGGCCAATGTTGATTGCCGTCCCGTGCATCTCTATCAGTTCGGGGTTATGGCTGCTGCTTTTGCACGGATATATGATATTCAGCAGCCTCGGGTGGGATTGCTGACCATTGGAGAAGAGACCGGCAAGGGGAATATTCTTGTTAAAGAATCCTATGAACTGCTGAAAGAGAGTTCTTTGAATTTCATTGGCAATGTTGAGGGACGCGATGTCTTTCAAGGAAATGTGGATGTTATTGTCTGCGATGGTTTTGTCGGTAACATCTGCCTGAAAATAAGTGAAGGTCTGGCCGAAGCTGCCATGGAGATGCTCAGAAGCGAAATTGTTAAATCATCCGCGGCAAAGATTGGTTATTTACTGTCACGGCCTGCCTTCAAGGCCTTCAAAAAGCGTGTGGACTATGCCGAATATGGCGGTGCTCCTCTGTTGGGAATAAACGGGACGGGGATAGTCTGCCACGGCAAATCCAGTGGGCAGGCCATAAAGAACGCAATTTTTGAGGCGGTCCATATGGTTCGTAACAATATCAATGATGTTATTGCCAGAGACCTTGGCGCTTATGACATCTCTTTAGGGGCATGATGGGGACCGTAATTCTTGGTACCGGCTCGAGTTTGCCGAAAAGAATAATGACCAACAAGGACCTGGAAGTCATTGTTGATACCGATGATGAATGGATCTTTTCCAGGACGGGGATCAGGAACAGACGGATTGGCGGGGCAGGTGAGAAGACGCATCAGATTGCTGCTGATGCTGGGCGCAAGGCTCTGGAAATGGCCGGTATCCTGCCCGAAGAACTTGATCTCGTCGTTGTCGGCACCATCAGTTCACATATGCTGATGCCGTCGTGCGCCTGTTTCGTCCAGAAGGAACTGGGTGCTGTCAACGCCTTTGCTTATGATATCAACGCTGCCTGCTCGGGGTTTATCTATGGCATGGATATGGCCGATAAATATATTCGGTCAGAAAACCAAAAGAAAATTCTGGTGATAGGTGCCGAGACCCTCTCCGGACGTTTGAACTGGAAGGATCGTAATACCTGCATCCTCTTCGGTGATGGGGCAGGAGCCGCGGTTTTTGGTCACAGCAATGACAGTACAAGGGGCGTGGTCGGTTCCAACCTGCATTCCGACGGGAGGCTGTGGCGTCTGCTCCATATGCATACTGCCCCCAGCACAAATCCCGATCTCGAGGTGCCGGACAATCCTGGAGCCCACATTATCATGGAGGGGCGCGAGGTCTTTAAATATGCGGTCAAGGCCATGGAGGATTCAGTCTGCGCTTTACTGAAGCAGGAAAACATCAGCATGGACTCGATCAAACTCTTCATTCCCCACCAGGCTAATATACGAATTTTAAAAAACCTGCTTGAACGTTTGCAATTTCCTGAAGAGAAGGTCTTTGTGAATGTGTCCGATTATGGAAACACATCGGCTGCATCTGTCCCCATTGCGCTGGATGAGGCGAACAGGCAAGGACTATTCGCCCGAGGGGACACGATTCTGCTCTGTTCTTTTGGCGGCGGTTTTACGTGGGGTGCATCCCTGATTAAGTGGTAAAGAGGAGACAAAATGGATTATTTCTTATCTGAAGAACAACAGATGATCGTTGATATTGCCAGGCAGATTACGGATGAAAAGATTGTTCCCCTTCGTGCCGAACTGGATGAAAAGCATCAGTTCCCAAGAGAGATCTTAAACGACATTGCCCGCGCCGATCTGTTTGGCGTACCTATCCCTGAGGAATTTGGCGGATTTGGCGGGGGGTGTTTCGACATAGTACTGGCCCTTGAACAGTTCGGGCGTGGATGTATCGGCGTCGGCACTGCCTTTGCCGCCAGTTCGCTGGGCATTTATCCCATCCTCATCTCCGGTTCGGATGAGCAGAAGAAGGAATATCTCCCCGATGTCGCTACGGGCAAAAGATTTGCCGCCTTTGGTCTGACTGAAGCAAATGCCGGTTCAGATGCGTCAGGTATACAGACGACGGCCGTGCTGGATGGTGACGAATGGGTGCTCAATGGCACCAAACAGTGGATCACCAACGGTGGAGAGGCCCAGATATATACCGTTGTCGCTATGACCGACAGGAGCAAAGGTGCCCGGGGTGCGTCGATGTTTATTGTCGAAGAGGGTGACCCTGGCTTTACCTGCGGGCATAAGGAGAAGAAGATGGGGATCAGGGCCTCGTCCACCACTGAGCTTATTTTTAAGGATTGCCGGATTCCCAGCGACAGGATTATCGGCAGGAGGGGTACCGGATTTATCACGGTCATGAAGACCCTGGACTCTTCACGTCCGGGTATAGCCGCACTGGCCGTGGGACTTGCCCAGGGCGCTTTGGATGAGGCCGCAAGTTATGCCAAGCAGCGTGTCCAGTTCGGCAAACCGATTGTCGCCTTTCAGGCTGTTCAACACATGCTTGCCGACATGGCCATCGGCATTGAGGCCGCACGTTCCCTGGTCTATGGGGCTGCGAAGCACATCGATGCGCACAAAGGTGATATGTCGAAGGTCTCTTCCATGTGCAAGGTATTTGCAACAGATGTTGCCATGAAGGTCACCACCGATGCGGTCCAGGTGATGGGCGGATATGGTTATATGTGTGAATATCCTGTGGAAAAAATGATGAGAGATGCCAAAATCCTGCAGATATATGAGGGAACGAACCAGATCCAGCGTAATGTCGTCGGCCAGGAACTCAACAAGGAATATGCCAGATTAAAGTAATCGGGGCCTCTGAAGGTCTGATATGCGCTGGGGCAGGCTCAATCCTATCTGCTGCGGCAGGGTATGTCAGAGGTTGCGTTTTTGGGGCTTCCGGAGAGAAACTCTGCCTCCCAACTGGTCATATTTGCAGTTTTCCTCCACATTGTAGGCAAATAGATTGTTCATGAATATTATTGTATGCATTAAACAGGTACCTGACGCCAAGGATGTCCGTCTTGATCCCAAGACCAATACTCTGTCCCGTGAAGGCGTGCAGTCGATCATGAATCCCTATGACCAGCATGCCGTCGAGGAGGCCGTGCGGATCAGGGAGTCGCTGGGCGGTGAGGTCACGGTCTTGACAATGGGACCTCCCCAAGCTGAGGCTGTGTTGCGGCAGGCCATTTCCTGCGGTGCTGATCATGGCGTACTCGTCTCCGACCGGGCCTTTGCGGGCGCCGATACCTGGGCAACCTCTTATACACTCGCCAGGGCCATTGCCACATTGGGGAGCTTTGAGCTCGTTCTCTGCGGCAAGCAGGCCATCGATGGCGATACGGCCCAGGTGGGTCCTGGGCTGGCCATGAGGCTTGACATGCCCTTCGTGACCTGTATTCAGAAGGTTCGCGAGGCAAGTGAGACCGGTATGGTCGTGGAGCGGATGATGGATGATGGATATGATGTCATCAAGGTCACGTATCCTGTCCTTCTGACGGTGGTCAAGGACCTGAACGAGCCCCGCGTCCCTTCACTGAAGGGCACCATGAAGGCAAAAAAGGCGGTTATTAAAACCCTGACTGCGGCTGACATTAAGGCTGAGTCTGCCCTTATTGGGCTTTCCGGCTCACCGACCAAGGTCGTTAAAGTCTTTCCGCCCGAACCGCGGGGCGAGCGGTGCATGCTCACCGGAACCGTGGATGAACAGGTTGAGCAGCTCGTTGTCAAACTGCGGCCGTATCTGCCCTAATCCTTGCGAGAGAATCAAAAATGTTGCAAATAGATAAAGATCTGTGCATTGGTTGTGGTATCTGTGAGTCGCAATGCGCCTTCGGGGGCATCCAGGTTGCTGACGGAACTGCCAGGGTGGGAGACTCCTGCACCCTGTGCGGTGCCTGTGTCGATGCCTGCGAGGTGGGGGCCCTTTCTATCACCGGCACCGAAAAAAGCATGCAGATGAACCTGGCCGACTGGTCCGGCGTCTGGGTCTACTGCGAATTCAGACGGGGGGAACTGGCTCAGGTTTCGCTTGAACTCCTCGGCATCGGCAGGAAGCTTGCCGATGTGCGGAGAGTTCCGTTGAGTGCAGTTCTCATGGGGCATGAAACCGGGGATGCTGCAGAAAAGTTGATAGGGCATGGTGCCGACACCGTCTACAGGGTTGAGGACAGTGCTCTGGCCCTGTTTACCGATGATATGTACGGGGCGGTTATGACCGCCCTCATCCTAAAACATCGGCCTGAAATTGTCCTTGCCGGGGCCACCGCCATCGGGCGGTCCTTTATTCCGGGTGTTGCGACACGGCTGCATACGGGCTTGACGGCGGATTGCACCAAACTCGAGATCCGCAGTGATGATGGGGCCCTGCTTCAGACCCGTCCGGCCTTCGGCGGTAATATCATGGCCACTATTGAGTGTCCGTCCACGAGACCGCAGATGGCGACGGTGCGCCCCAGGGTAATGAAGGCCCTGGAATTTGATACCCTGCGGACTGGACGTATCGTGGATGTGGCACCGCCCGCCGATCAGCTCCGGAGCAGGATTGAGGTCATTGAATCCGTTGCCTCTGAGGGCGCAAAGGTCAACATCCAGGAGTCTGATATCCTTGTTTCGGGGGGACGCGGCCTGGATAGTGAAAGAGGTTTTGTCCTTATAGAGGAACTCGCGAAAGCCCTGAATGCCGATGTGTCTGCATCCCGGGCCGCTGTCGATGCTGGCTGGATCTCGTATCCGCATCAGGTTGGCCAGACGGGGAAGACCGTTGCGCCCAAACTGTATATTGCCTGTGGAATATCGGGGGCGATCCAGCATGTGGCCGGCATGCAGTCTGCTGATACGATCGTCGCGATCAACAGGGACCGGAATGCCCCGATTTTTGATGTAGCCGATTTCGGAATTGTTGGCGATCTCTACGAAGTAATTCCCAAATTAATAGCAAAGATAGAGGAGCATCGCGGTTCATGAAGATCCTTGCGGGTAAGACGGCGGTAGTGACCGGAGGCAGCAGGGGCATTGGCAGGGCTATCTGCTTGCGGCTTGCGGCAATGGGGGCCATGGTCTACATTAATTATGTGAGCCGGCCCGAGGCAGCAAAAGAGACCAAAAAAATGATTGAAGATGCCGGGGACTCTGCGACGATTATCGGTTTTGATATTGCCGATGCCGGTCAGGTTGAGTCTGCCTTCAAACAGATAACAGCTGAGGCTGGATCTGTCGATATCCTGGTGAACAATGCGGGAATTACCAGGGATGGACTGATTGCCCGTATGAAGGAATCAGATTGGGATGCGGTTCTTGCCACCAATCTGAAGGGGGCCTTTCTCTGTGCGAAGGCGGTATCTAAGACCATGATGAAGAAACGCTGGGGGAGAATTGTGAATATAACCTCGGTGGTCGGGATTTCCGGGAATGCCGGGCAGGTCAATTATGCGGCGGCAAAGGCCGGCATGGTGGGAATGGCAAAGTCAATGGCCAGAGAATATGCTTCCAGAAATATTACTGTCAATTGCGTTGCCCCCGGATATATAATGACCGAGATGACGGCGGCCCTGGCAGACGATGTTCAGGCAAAACTCAAAGCGGAGATCCCCCTGGGCACCCTGGGCACCGTCGAGGACATCGCCGGGGCTGTTGCCTATCTTGTCAGTGACGATGGTCGTTATCTGACAGGCCAGGTCCTGCATGTGAACGGTGGTATGTATATGTAGGATTATTGCAATGATTTCACTTGCGATTGTTTGAAAATATGTAATAGTTGTCTTTTAAATCCGTCTTTGTCGGCGGATGCAGATGAGCGGCGTTTCCACGTTGAAAAAAAAGAACGGTTGCGGCATGGATCAAGCACAATGCTAATACTGTGGATTACCTAAAATTAAGGGAGAATTACAATGGCTGTAGATCAAAAGATGATCGATATTATTGTTGAGCAGTTGAGTGTTGAAAAAGAAAAAGTTGTACCGAATGCCTCATTTGTAGATGATCTTGGGGCTGATTCTCTGGATCTCGTTGAACTGATCATGGCCATGGAAGAAGGATTTGATGTGGAGATCCCCGATGAAGATGCAGAGAAGATCAGCACTGTTCAAGATGCGATAGATTACGTTAACCGACTGAAGAAATAGGCGGAATTTTCAGTTGCAGCGATTATCCCCCCTTTTTTTGATCGCTGATGATACCTAGTTTCAAGGAGCCGGAAAAAGTGAAGCGCAGAGTTGTGGTTACAGGTGTTGGTCTTGTAACGCCGCTGGGTACAGGGGTTGAAAAATCCTGGAAGAATATCTGTGCCGGTGTGAGCGGGGTGAGGCATATAACCCGTTTTGATGCCAGTGACTTCTCGGTAAAGATAGCTGCTGAAGTGA